>NZ_JBJORY010000022.1:0-54633 GCF_046562815.1 Neobacillus sp. 204 | reverse complement strand
TTCGTTAGTTGAACAAGAAAAAAGCCTTACTCCTTATTGAAGTAAAGCACCCGTTAGCTTAATAAGGAAGTCTATTCTTAATTAGTATTTACAGGCAGATTATTATTCTGACTTCGAATTCTAACCCCTAAAGCAATTGCAGCTCCAATACAGCTAGAAAGGCACCCTACTACCAAATAAATTGATGGAGTTGATTCACCAATTAAAACAGAAGCAACCCCTCCAATTACTGGGAATAGAGCTACCATATACCCGCTTTTTGCCCCTCCAATTTTTTCTACAAGTTTTAAATAAAATAGCCAAGCCATAAAAGAAGCAATCAAAGTTAAATATAGCAAAGCAGATAAATATGTAACTGTTGTTGGAAGTATAATTTTATTTCCTTGGAACAGTACAATTACCCCCATTAAAACACCAGCAATTGTAAAACCAATAGCATTTGCATAGATAGGGCTAATCTTTCTATTAGCATTTCTTGCAGAACTTGCATCACCAACAGCTGTTAGAATCGTACCTAACAAAGCAATCATAATTCCTTTTAAATCAGTAAGTCCTTGAAAATCTTTTAAGTTCGGATAGATTAGGACACATACTCCAAATACCCCTAGAATTCCCCCAATTAACACGCGAGAATATAATTTCTCTTTTAAAAAAACACGGAGAGCAATCGGAGTCAATATCACTTTTAACGAAAAGATTAAAGTTACAATGGCAGCAGAGCTCAAAATTGTGGCGTAATAAAGGCACAGATAACTTAATGCAAAGTTACATACACCAAAAACTATAATAAACGGGAAATCTTTTGTACGTGGTCTCCCCTTTGGTTTAAGGAACCACACAAGAACTAAAAATAAAAAAGCTGTCATAACTAAACGATATGATAATGATAATTCCAAACTGACGGGTGTTCCTTGAATTTTCACCGCAATAAAATTTAGCCCCCATACCATTAAGCAAAATATGTACATAAAATTTGTCATTGCATTACCTCATTCTACTGTTTATCTTAATATGTTAATAACTTTTCAAAAAGTAATTGTAACAAATTTGAAGGAGTCAATAAACCACGATTTGAACATTTTTCTTCTTCCACTAAACTGCTTCGTTAGTGGAACAAGGAAAGGAGCAATGTTAAAAAATGATTTCTATTTTAAATAGTGCCTAAAATACATTTAAAAAATTTAACATTAACCCGAAATCAAAATGTAAATATTCTGTCACCGGAATACAGTTGATGTTAGAAGTTTGAAAGTATAAACTTTACTTACTATTTGAGGAGTGATTAAACTGAAAACAATAACCGTGGATAAGCTACTATTCAAGAAAAGATTATCAATGATTGAGCAATTTACAATCAAAGATATCCTGTTTAAATGGGTTGGTGGACCAACAGAAGGATTGGATGATTTTCTACCACTTGAGTATACAGAAAGTGTCTTTGCGAAGATGGAGGCAAAACAGGTAACTACTTTCCTCATTAATGGGGATGAACATTTCAGGTATGCGACAATAACAGAAGATAATCAAATTGTTATTGGTGTTTTAGATTCGAATAAAGAGTTAACACATAGAATCATTTCTCTGGATGAGGTTTTAGTAGAGAAGCACTTGTAAAAGTGCTTCTCTACTAACCTTTCTGCCCAATTTGTATACTTCCCCATGAAGTGTTTACTTAATACTTGAGTTTGATTATAAAAGCTTCTTCAGCCCTCTCCTCCATCATCTTTTTTCCACTAAATTTCAATTTAATCCTTAACTTATTACTGGTTAAACTAACACTTTCTTAAAAAAATGACCACCACTTATACGGTCATGAAAAAGCCCCATCATCCCCTTATCCTTCAATGGGTTTCTTTACTTCACAGTGGGGGTAAAACTTAATAAACCTTTACATAAAATCCATCAGAGCTTAAAAAATTGCTTTTATAATAACTGTTAAGTCATTACTGCAAAGGATGGAGAAAGAACAAAATGTATAAGTATACAATCTACGTAAAATTCAAGGGGAAAATTTATCAAACCAATGTAATAGCTAACAAAAACCAATCAGAAGAAGAAGTTTACCTAATAGCCAAAGAACAGGTTCTGAAACAATGGGCAAATTAAATAACAACATGATTATAATGTTCTCTTCTTTGCCTCTATCACTGGAAGACTTTTCTGGTTGCCTCTTCCCCTAGCTTGAAGACATGCTCCACTCATCTTTTAGATCGTACTCAGTTTATCGAACAACCATACAAGATGATTGTATTTACCATAGGATTGTATATGATCTCTTTCGATCAGGATACGTTCCATTGCAATCGAGTCGTCACTGAACTCGGTATTTTGAATGAGGTTAACAAGGGGACGGTTTTCTGCAATATTTATACGAATTTGAAGAAGTAATGTTATGATTGCATGGTTAAATTCATGAAACTCATTGGGAAAGCTTGCATAAAGGGATTGATGTTCTAATATAATCTTTTCCACGAGTCCATAATTCGTCGGATGAATAGAGTGTAGAGCTCTAATGGATACATCAAGTACCGGGTGCTTTTGTTGAAACAACAGACGATTTAAGTTCATATCCTCCTCTTTCGTATTCGACGGCGGATGTTCTTGATGATACGTTTCTAATTCATCTTCGATAATAAAATTAGCATTTGCCTTATATAATCTATAAGCAAACTCAGCATCCTCGGGTCCCCATCCTTTGAAATTCTCCTCATAGCCGCCGACTTGCTCCATAAAACTTTTTTTAATAGAAAGAAAACCTAAGCAAGCCATCCAACGCAATGGGCTGCTATAAAAATGTTCCCTAAGGTATTTTAATAAATGATGAGCATAACTTTTGTATTTTACAATTGAGGATAAATTTTTTATATCGTCAATATCCTCTTTCTTAACCACTTGTTGGGGTTCTTGTAAAAGCCTGATATGAGTCGTTAAGTTACTAAGTGTCTGTTCTTGCGATACCACCTCTTTAAGGCGTTGGTTGAAGAGAGAATTTTTTTCGCTCCACTTATAAATCTCGTTGATTTGATTATTAGTAAAATCCGGGGATAAAAAAGTATAAATGCGACCCCGCTTGCTTCCTGCAATAACAACTGAGTTCTCGTGAGTTAGATGATGCTGGCGGTTAATGGTAACATAGCTAGGGGGAACGATGGTTTCTGCATCCAAAATGATAATAATCTCTCCCCTCGCATGCCTAAGTCCAATATTTCTTGAAGCAGCAACCCCAACATTGGTTCTATTGCGAATATATTGAAAATGGTAGGGAGGACGGTATTCCTTAATTTTGGGGGTCTGGTCGGTAGAGGCGTCATCAATCAATATCACTTCCATTTTGGATAAATCAAAGCTCTGTTTCTCCAATGCATAAAGGCTAAGCAGATTAAGGGGATAGCGGTTATATGAAGGCATGATGATTGTAACTTCAATTTCCATGTTTTTACTCATTCCTCCTTGAGAGCCTATAGCTTCGAACAATTATAGAAATTCGGCTAATTGTTCCGTTTATTTAAAACTAGTATTTAACGAAGATATACTGACAAAATTAAAAGGATGAAAAGCACCGATTAAAGCAAAATTAATGCCATAACCATGTGAAATAATATATCACCACCTTAATTAAAAGATAGAACATTGTATGTCCGAACATTAAATATCGAATTGGACAAGAACAAAAATTTACATACTTTACATATTCTTAATATTTAAAAAAGCTATTAGCTTGCTGCACATTTCGAAGATATTTTACTTATTCAAGTAACCTGCCCTGTTAGCAAAAAAGAAAAAAGCTACCAAAATCGGCAGCTGGGTCTTCAGCTCTTCCACACGTTGGTTAAAGAAGAGTATCAAACTATAATAGTGAAAATTAAATTTGCAAAAGATTAATAAGTTGTATACTTTGCACTGACCCATCCTTGCTTTCCTTTTGCATATTCAATCCGTAGCCACTTTGAGCTTTCTTCTTCATTTACATCATATTTTCAGAGTTACTCCAAATACTTCTCTAAAGCCTTTTATACCACTATTGGTTACTTTAAGTGCCCTAGTGGAAGGTATTCTTTCTATCCAATTATTTTCTAGTGAATGCAATAATATAGAATTACCTAATGCCCCTGATAAATGAAATCTTCTTTCGCTCCAATCTAGGCATTTACAAGTAAACGCACGCCTCTTCTTTCTTAATTGAATTAAATCAATCCCTATGGAGTTTATATAATTCTCTCCCTGCGAAGTAAGTTCGAAGTTTTCTCCATTATCGTGAATGTATTTGTTATCTAATAAGGAATGGGTTACTTCCACTCCCAGCCTTCCTGCTAAATGATCGTAACATGTTCGAGCAAAATGTATTTCTCTCGATCTGGAAACCTCTCTAAAGGAATTAGGTTTTCTTTCTTCTGTGAGCGATAAAAATGATTCTAAGACCCTAGCCACTTCAGAATTGGCTAAAGAAAGGTATTTATGTCTGCCTAGTTTTTCAGATTTTATAATACCTTTATCGATCATTTTTGATAAATGAAAACTGGCCGTCTGAGGAGTTATTTTTGAAGCAATTGCCAATTCAGAAACCGTATATTTTCTACCATCTAATAAAGTTAATAACATTGTGGATCGTGAGTGTTCACTTATAATTGAAGCAACCTCTGAAACTAACGGATCAAAGTTCAATTTCATTCCTCCAAAATATTAATGTAATCCATACTTCGATGATAATCTTACTATTCATTAATTACAATTAAGTAGAAAAATATAAAAAGGAGGAATTCATATTGAATTCATTAGAATTATTTTTACTAGACTTTCAAGAATGCCGACGACGTTTCCTCATGACCGCAGCTGCATTTCCAAATCACCTTTTAAACTGGAGGCCTGATAAAGATGCATTAACTGTTGGAGAGACAATAAGACATGTGTTATTGCATGATTTATCTTGGCTAAAGATTCTCAAAGAGAAGCGATTACCTACGGATGAAGAGCAGGCACATTTATGGGCTGAGCCATATACAAATCTAGAAAATGAATTAAATAGGTCTAAAGAATACTACAATGAATTTATTAATTATGTTTCTACTTTAAAACCAAGCGATTTTAATACAATTTATATTGAATGGCCACATAAACCAATTAGACGGACACTGGGAGATACCTTGGAAAGAAAGTCATTCCATGATGCAGTTCATACGGGCCAATTGTTACAATACTTAAGAATGCTACATATTGAAAGACCAATGATTTGGGACTAACCTGCTCATGAAAAAGAGGATATGAAAAAAATATCCTCCTTTTCATGAGTTATTTATGAGTTATGTATCAAGAGGTTTAAGATTTTGTGTTTATACGTATCCCAAACCAACTGTCCACATAGGCTACTTCTTTGCAATAATAATGTAAATAACATCTGTCGGATTTAACGTCTGTATTACTCTAAGTCCTGCATTGGTAATTTCCTGTTCCATCGTTACTGAGGAAATTCTAGGATGGTGATCGGTAGGGTTATCTTTCTTTTCTAATTCAATACATACGAAATATCCATCAGATTTAAGCACTTGTTTAATTTGCTCCAGTGAATGAGCTAAGTTCTTAACCTCATGAAGAACTAATGAAGCTAATGCAAGGTCCACTGAATGGTCAGGCAGCGGAATATCATCAATACTACCTTTCAAAGTTTTGATATTTGAAATATTTTCTTTTTTTGCCTTAGAGTCTACAACCTCTAACATTTTAGGATCGATATCCAATGCATAAACCTGTCCCTCCACGATTTTAGCTGCTGGGATTGTTATATACCCTGTCCCAGCACCTAAATCTAAGATATTAGCAGTTTTATGAATAGGAAGCATATTCAATAGCTGTTCGGGCGGGATATCTCCTCTTCTTTCAGGATTATCAAGGAATTCAATTTTCTTTGCTAAACGATCCATTTCTTTAGAGTTACACTCTCTTTTTTCCATATGATTGATCTCCTTTATATTAAATATATTATAGATACTTAATATCTATAATTAAGACAAAAAATAAATCATTTTGTGTAAAGCATAGTTTGTGGCTCTAAAACTCTCTCCCCCATAAAATACATTAGAGATCTTTGATGTCTGTAATTGATATTAAACTAAAATGACATTAATCACAAGATATTTTCATTTTTTCTTTTAAACACGATCCAATTTATTTTTGCCACAAAAAAATGATGGGGCTGTGACAGGAACTGGGATGAAAGTAGGATATTCAACTATATTAAACATGAAAATAGTACTTGAAAAATGGGTGAATTATCCTATAAAATTAGTATATTACATAAATCGTACGATAATGGCAAAACCATTGAAAAATGGTGACGCAAAGCTATAGGGGCTAAGATCCCATTGATTATGCTCGCCAGCTTCCGAATACAGGCTCCTACGATTTGTGATTCAATTAAAGGAGTGAAATTATGAGCACCAGTCTGTCCTTTTCCAGATTCAAAACGGAATGGCATTTTTTACGTATGCGTTACAATGAATTATTACTTGAAGGCTGTTTGGATTTAGAATTAAAAAGTAAACTAGAAAGAAAGATTTCGTATCATAAACAATTCCTGATGTAAGAGCACCTAGTTGAGATACTCTATCTATTCATAAATCATCTTCCAGAAAGAAAAAATACCAAGGGAAACTTCCTCGGTATTTTTTTGACTCCATTTATTACTTAGACGGTCTGTTTATTTTTCGTTTGTCGCTGTACCGAAATCATCTCAGGCTGGTCGGCGAGAATTAATTGGAAAGAACCCTTGGAAGTAGTGACCGTCACAAGGAATGAATCTCCTGCCACTGCGGCATTCTCACTAATCTCTTGAGGCTTCATATTTAGCTCCATGCCCCAATTCGACATATTCACCAAATAAATTCCGTTATTTAGATTCAAGAACTCACAAACCGATGCTTTCGCAAGTTCGTCCACCTCTGTTAATTCTTCCTCAGCATGTTGGGAAGCAATATGAAGAAATGCCTCTTCATTAGCAGCAATCGCAGTAAAAAGTGGGGATTCCCCGATAATTTCTTGATGAACGATCCAATTTCCTTTCTGCTCAACCTCTTGCTCGGCTACCTCTAAATACACTTGATCATCAATAAACCGGATTAAGTTTTTGGCAAACAGTGAGAGATACTTTCCATAGGTAGCTTTTTTCTTAGAATCATTTGTTTCAAGAAGGTTTTCAATTAATGCTTCCATGCTGCCGCTCTTAATGGCTTCAAATTGATCATCCGACAGGCTATACTCTTTTTTATAATCGTTTAAGGCTGTCCCGAATTGATCAATCGTCATATATTCACGGTCCACGAGGGCTTGAGCTAGGAATAAGTGATTCTGCTTTTGCTTGGAAACAAGCGCTTCCACCTGATCATCCGTTAGGAAGCCAAATTCAATCGCAATCTCGCCAAAACGTTTATCTACCTGCTTTTGCTTCAAATGAACTTCTTCTACTTGTAAGGGCGTCATATATCCCTCATCAACAGCAATGACCCCAAACTTCACATGAACAGACTTCTGAAACTCTAATGCATCTGCTAGTTGTTCTCTAGTAATTAAGCCACGATTTAATAAATAATGGCCAAAATATTGACTAAACATTCACACTTCCCTCCTTTAAGACCTTTTCAATGAGATTCAAGACCGATTCAAGATTAATAGGCTTTTGAATAAAATCATAAGCTCCGTTTTCTAGTGCTCGTTTAAGTTGATCATTTGTCCCTACAGATGAGGCCATGACAACTTTAGCCTCAGGATTAGTCGCTTTGATCTCTTTTAATGCTTCAATCCCATCTTTTTCTGGCATAACAATATCCATAAAGATTAAATCAGGGGTATGTGCTTTTACTAATTCGACCGCTACATTTCCATTTTCCGCCTCGAAAATTTCAGCACATTTACATTTTTCCAAGACTTCTCTTAATTTTTTTCGTATCAATAAAGAATCATCACAAATTAGAACGCTTAAATTATTTCCCATATTTGTCATCTCCTTAATTTAAAAAATCGTATATCTTTAGTAGTTCTACGGACCTATTCTTTTTACCTTTATTTTTACATTAAATTCCGACAATATATTTAATTTCTTTCAGTTTACTAGTGATATTCAGCCAAAACTTTTCAATATTTTTACAAATCTATTGAGTGACATCCACTTTTGCTATATATTTATTTTATATTAAGAAAATTGTCATATATTTTAAGATAATAAGATCTTAACAATTCAAATTTCGTGAATACAATGAATGTAGATGCTAGATATTGGAGTGTGTATTATGGAGGTTTTTGTCGCCAGACAGCCAATATTCACAAAGGCAAAAGACATATTTGCTTATGAATTGCTTTATCGGAACAATCCAGACAACCGTTTTCCAGACATTAACGGAGATATAGCTACGACTGATGTGATCATTAATAGTTTTATTAATATAGGAATAGATGAACTTTCTAATGGCAAAATTTGTTTCATTAACTTTACTGAAAATCTCCTAAAATTAAGACTTCCGACCTATCTCCACCCAAATGAAGTGGTAGTGGAAATATTAGAAACAGTGGAAATAACTCCGGAAATATTAGATATATGCAAGGAACTAAAATCTAAGGGTTATCAAATCGCGCTTGATGATTTTGTATTAAAAAAAGATAATCCCTTTTACTTTCCCTTATTGGAACTCGCCAATATCGTAAAGGTTGATTTTAGAGATACTAAACCTCATATGAGAAGGATCATTGAGAGGCTTTCCCAAAAATACAACTATACCTTGCTAGCGGAAAAAATTGAAACTTTAGAGGAATTCGAATCAGCAGTAAAATGTGGGTATGAATATTTTCAAGGGTACTTTTTTTCTAAACCTGTCATTCTATCTACACGTGATGTACCGGAGTATTTCCAAAATTATTTTGTCATTATCAATCATTTATCTCAGAGTGAACCGGATCTCGATTTGATTACCCGGTTAATTGAACAAGATTTATCACTATCTTATAAGCTGCTTAAATTGAGCAATTCCCCTGCTTACGGTTCCATTCATAAAATAAATTCGATTAGACAAGCCATCGTTCGCCTTGGCTTAAAAGAACTCAAAAAGTGGCTCTATATTCTATCACTCAGGGGTACAATCACTGGTAAAAATGAATGGTCTAGAGAATTGTTTAACAATAGCCTCATTCGTGCAAAAGTGTGTGAGTTTATTTCTTTACATAAAAGTAAACGAAAGGAATCATCGTCCTATTTCTTAACCGGATTGTTTTCACTTATGGATGCATTGCTAGGGATGGAGATGGATGAAATCTTAAATTTAATGCCACTCCAAGAGGACATTTGTGAAGCCCTACTAGGCATATCTAATCAGATGAAAGACACATTGGATTTAATCATTTCAATTGAAAGAGGAGCTTGGGAAGAGGTTAGTTTATGGTGTAAAAAGTTGCAAATCCAGGATCATATTACCCTGAATTATTATCATGAAGCATTTAAATGGGTAAATAATCTAATGATTGATTGATAGTTTAAAAGGGACATATCAGGACAGTTTTTTACGGTTTTAAAAAATAACTCCTTTCTACCATTGTCATATTGATAACCTACGGAAAATATCCTATTATGGAAGTTGCATGATCATAATAGGAAGTGGGGAAAATATGAAAAAGTTCGTTACTATTTTACTATCTTTAGGATTACTTTTGGGGTTATCCCTCGGTGTGACTGATACTGCTGAGGCAAAAGTAAAAATCAAAACTTACAAAAACTGTACGGCTTTGAACAAAGACTTTAAAGGTGGCGTGGCACGTACGTCTAAAGTTAAAAACAAAGGCGGCAAAACGAAGTACAAGCCATATGTATCAAAGGCCCTTTATGACGCTAATAAGAAAAGTGACCGTGATAAGGACTTGATTGCCTGCGAGCGTTAATCGGAAAATACCCAAGAGGACTGATGCTCTAGTCCTCTTTTATTTTCGCCTTTTTCTAAAAATTTACTGCTTTTTAGAATTCGCCCATAAAAACTGAGATTCGCTCATGAAAGACTGAAATTCTCTCATAAATACCTAAGATTCGCCCATAAAACTTAAAAATTCGCCTATTGATTGGGTATATCATTAAATTAATCATAAAAGTCTATATAATGAAGTGTAATTTTACACAAAACATCAATTAATAAAGGGGAAAACCCACCTTTTCAGTGAATCAATCCGATATATCAGCGGATTTCATAAGTTTATCAGCGATTCTGCAATTTTATCAGCGATTCTGCAATTTTATCAGCGATTCTGCAATTTTATCAGCGAATCCAACCATTTTATCAGCGATTCAAAAAAATGCACCAATCCTTTAGAAAAAGAACCAAAAAAAAGAACCCTCGGGCTCCATATTAATAATTATTATTACTCTGCTTTCCACATCTGATGCATTTACTAGTGTAATAACTGTACTTATGTCGCCTGCGAAAGAAACACAGGATGGATTTAAACTTCAATTAGAACACCCCTTTTGAATGATTAAATCCGGCAGCCCAGCCATCATAGTTTCACCTTAGATCTGTGGCTTTGCGTCCCTACTTTTCAATAGGTTTGCCTTTATCAGATATAGTATAACTATGATTAAATAGTAGCACTGTTGGAATATTTTTGGAAGGTAAACAAATCGACTTCAATCGACAAGATTGTTAATTGCACATAAAAAATACACCTCATAAAGGTGCTTTGTTTCTTTTGATAGAATGATGTTGTTAGGATTCCTACTTAAAATCTTTCCATGTAAAATCAACCGTTAAAACTCCTACATGTTTTTCTTTAGCAGGTTGGTTCATCTTTTTAGTTGCCAATTCTGGTTTTCGAAAGCAAGTCAGTTCTTTATAGAATCCAAACATACGACAAATTTCAGGTCTTACCGAATGGATTCCACATCGATCATTATGTATATCATAGAAAATACAGGTTCCATAATATCTGTTTTGATTCTCTAGCTCTAATCGTATTTTAGTAGGCATTGATTTAATTTTCTTTTTTATTTTCTTTAGCTCGCTTGCAGTGACAAGAACAGGACCGCAGCATAATCCCTTGCACCCTTTACACGGTAACTGTTCCAATAGACAACCCCCTAATTATTTAGACGACAAAAAACCTGATTAGGATCTGCTAGTCAGGCTTTGGGTCAAAATTTATTTTCGAGTTAAATATATTATAACATAGTTAAGTAGTTCAATAATATTACTAGTAGAGTTGCCTACTTGAATAAGGAACCAAGTTTGGCAGCATGAAAATGGAGTGTTGACTTATCCCCTGCCTATTTGAAAGACTTTTCATGCTGGAGCAGCCATTCCTTTCTCCACAAGCCACCAGCATAACCTGTCAATTTGCCATTTGAACCGATAATTCGATGACACGGAACGACGATGCTTAACTGATTTTTGCCATTTGCACTTCCTACTGCTCGAATGGCCTTTTCATTTTCAATCATCACTGCGATATCTTTGTAAGAACAGGTTTCAGCAAAGGGAATTCTTGTTAAAGCGCTCCACACAGTTTTTTGAAAATCGGTACCTTTAAAGATATAAGGAAAGGTAAAGGTATGGCGCTTTCCTTTAAAATATTCATCCAATTGCTCAAAACAATCCTGGAGGACCTTTGGAGTCTCTTCATCTAAATGGTTAACAATACTGTCCTGTTCAGTAAACAGGATGGAACAAATAGCCTCCTCTGTACTCACTATTTCTAATACTCCAACCGGAGATTTGTAATCTAATTTATACTCTTTACTCATAGAAAACCCTCCACCTGAATCTATTTCATTTCCCCCGCCTGTGAATTCATACTTCTATATTCACTAGGGGAACATTGTTTTAAACTTCGAAACACCTTATAGAAATTGGATGGACTACGGAATCCAACCTCATAGCAAATCTCAAGGCCCCTTAGATCTGTGCTGATTAGAAGATGCGCTGCTTTATCGACTCTTATTTTTTCCAGATATTGTCGTGGAGTCTCTTCGGTTTCCTTTTTGAAAAGTCGTTCAAGATAATACGAACTTACTCCGACATGATTGGCAATATCCTGTAATACGAGGTTTTGTTTATAGTGATTGACTAAGAAAGCAATGACATTTCGGACAAGTCCGATATGCGGGGAATGCTCTACCTCTGGTTGACATCTTTTGCACGCACGATAACCAGCTTTCTCCACTTCATTGATATCCTGATAGAAATCCACATTTATTTTTTTCGGTTTTCTAGATCGGCAAGAAGGACGGCAGTATATTTTAGTGGTTCTCACCGCCGTAAAAAATAACCCATCATATTTACGATCACAAGAAATGATTTTCTCCCACATTTCTTCAAAAGTAAGATCAATCGTATCCATCACTGAACCTCCTGTCATTGCTAAACTAGTCCTCATATAAATGCGCTGTATCGTTTAACGCTACTAATTGAGCCGCGTTGTTCTCTAAAAAGGCAATCACTTTATCCGATAGAGCATTTCCAAAGCTAAAACGTTTCACTCCTACCTCTTTAAGCTTATTACAATTCGTTAGTCCAGGTAAAGATAATACGTTTAAAGGCGCACTTACCTTCATTTTGTTTCCTCCTAATGTGTGTTGGACCCATTTTAACAAGTTTTTGACCTTCATTTCGTCCTCATTCTTGCTCTTATGGTATTAGGAAAAAACTAGAGAAGTCTCCTCATAAAAAAAACATCCTAAATATAAGATGGTCATGTGACGGAAAGTTGCTTTGCTTTCATAAAGTTTTCTCTTATCAACAAGTTTCCAAAATATCTATTTAAACTGCTGTCACATCCATCCCCCCTATCTCGTCTTGAGTGATGAAATAACTTTTAGGAGGTTATCTTATGACTCAAAAATGGGATGTTGTTATTGTTGGTGGTGGATTAGCGGGTTATGTGGCAGCTAATTATTTATCTAAAACCAACTTATCCATATTAATAGTAGAAAAAGGAAAGCATGTAGGTGGAAGGGCTAGAACAAACAAGCTGAAACAGCAGTATTTAAATCTTGGCCCGCATGCCCTATATAAAAAAGGAAAAGCGGTATCTATTCTCGAAGAATTAGGTATTCATCTTCCTGGAAAATCACCCAAACTAAACGGTATCTTAATTGAGAACAATATCGAATATGCTGCACCGCTTTCTCCTTTTGAACTTTTTACAACAAGACTATTGAATGGAAAAGAGCGGATTGAATGGATGGCAGCTTTGTTGAAACTGATGAATACAGATCCTGATAAGTTAGCAGCGCAAACCTTCCAACAATGGGTGAAGCAAGTAACTCACTCGAAAATAGTGGAGTCATTGCTATATGTACTTGGCCGACTTTCCACCTATTGTCATGCCCCTGAAAGGGTGAGCGCAAAAGTAATGGTATCGAATATGAAAAATGCGATGGGCGGTGCACTTTATCTAGATGGCGGCTGGCAAACGATTATCGATCAGCTTCACAATCGAGCAATCCTGTCAGGCGTTCAGGTTCAACCCCATACCCTTGTTAAACAAATTGACCCGGCCCAACTGGATCACTTTAAGTTAGTTCTGTCCAATGAAGAAGAAATTCTCGCAAAGTATGTAATTTGTACAACCGGCCCTCATGAACTGAATGAAATGTTAACGGAAAAAGTTAATTCTAAAAACAACTTTTTTGCCCAAATAACACCTATACGAGGGGCAACGTTAGATGTTGCGTTAACCAAGCTACCCAATCCAAAGCGATTGTTCGCCCTGAGCATCACGGATCCACTCTATTATTCCGTGCATTCAACCTATGCCCGCCTCTCTGATGACACAAATAGTGCGGTTCTTCATGTATTTAAATATCACCATCCAGATGATCAAATAGATGGAACAAGTGTTAAAAACGAGCTTGAACAATTCTTAGATAAGCTCCAGCCAGGTTGGCAGCAATATGTGATTACAAAACGTTTTATCCCTAACATTACAGTGAATCAGCGCTTACCCCAAATTGGAGATGAGCAGAAGCTGCAGCGTTCTAAAACAGAAATTCCAGGATTATATATAGCAGGAGACTGGGCTTCCCCCGACGCTATTTTGGCAGATGGAGCCTTCAGCAGTGCGAAACAAGCAGCGGAAGAAATCATTTTAAACGAAGCGAGGAAAAATAGTGCAAATTACGAAAGAAGATTACCAACTCTTTAAACCATTATTGTTTTCCTTAGGTTATCGGCTGTTAGGCTCAGTAGCGGAAGCAGAAGACTTGGTCCAAGAAACGTTTCTAAAAGCTTATCAAATGGATGGTGAAAACATAAATAATAAGAAAGCCTATCTCTGCAAAATAATGACAAACCATTGTCTTGATGTGTTAAAGTCTGCACGGTATAGACGAGAAAAATATGTGGGGCCATGGAATCCTGAGCCATTATTAGTAGAGAAATTACACGCCTTTGACCCATCTGAA
Organism: Neobacillus sp. 204; assembly: GCF_046562815.1. NCBI lineage: Bacteria > Bacillati > Bacillota > Bacilli > Caryophanales > Bacillaceae > Neobacillus > Neobacillus sp. 204. Next base: position 40,211 of record NZ_JBJORY010000022.1, on the reverse strand, counting down.
ATTGTGATTCAAAAAGAAGGCTTGAGTATGGCCTATTTGCGAATGATGGAGCATCTGGTACCAGACGAACGAGCCGTCCTCCTATTAAGAGAAGTATTTGATTTCCCATACTCAGAGATTGCTAACATCATTGAAAAGAAAGAAGAAAACTGTAGAAAGATTTTTAGCAGGGCTAAGCAAAAGCTCACACTTGTGGAAGATGAAAGCTTACACTACGAGAAGAATAAGTCACTAGTTAATCGCTTTATAGAAGCGTTTCAAACGCAAAATAGGGATGCTTTATTAGAACTTATCTCAGAAAATGTCACACTATATTCTGATGGCGGCGGAAAAGTTAAGGCGGCGGTACGTCCTGTAGTATCCGTATCCAATGTTTTAGCCTTGTTATACGGAGTCATCAAAAAGGCCTCGAAAGACTCTTATTTTGAAGTGAAAAATGTCAACTATCAACCAGCCATTGTGGTATACATGAATGGTAAGATTCAAAGTATCCTTAGTTTTTATATCCATCATGAAAAAATAATCGAAATGTATATAACCATGAATCCTGATAAATTACCTGTTGATTAAGAACAAAGAAAAACAGTGTAACCTTACAGGGACAACGCGGATGTGTTGTCCCTTTTTTTAATATAAAGCTTCTGGGAGTATCACTTTATATAATTCTCTTTCAATCTTCGACATAATCCGAGCAGTGCCAGGCACTTATTTACGCCTATTGTTTTGGGGAACCAGGTGGATAATAATATGGCGGAACCTTCAGCCACCCACGTTTACGCATAAGGGTTTTTAATGTTGTTCCGTATGTTGCCCATGCAAGATAGAATTGTAACCACATGATCCCGACATCATTTCTTACAGCATCTGCTTGCCCTTTAGAACAAGCCTGCAAACATGTAACTACCTTGAATGCCACACCATTGGCTATTTCATTGTCCGTTAACTTTACCCCTAAAGGAATATCATTTGGATCAGAGTTTGGTTTTGGGGATGTTACATCCGGTAAAGGAATTCCTTCTTTTTTCATAAATTCACTTATTTTTTTTACTTGTGATTCACATAATTGAACTACGTCCTTTAACATTTCTGTTACTTCATCATCAGTCGTTGTGTTTAATCCTGATTCCTCATAACGTATGAATTCTTCCATCAAAGTTAAATAAGTCCAACAGTCTCCTGCTTCAATGATATGTAATGGAGATTTGGGTTCGTTTGTTGAATCAATCGATATTTTAAGCATATTAAAAATCGCTTCAAAAGGATTAGGCATTTTTACACCTCCTAAATAATATCATTCCACATTAATTGTAAAAAAATGTAACAAAAAGAAATTATTGTCCTAATTACATTACTTTTCATTTCTTTCTTCAACCCGCTTCGTTAAAAAGGTTTGAATAAAGATATGCACAATTTAAAAAAAAAGGACCTTCAAATGAAGGCCAAATTAGAACAAATAGCTTGCCATTAGAAAAGACCAGCTTCTCTGGCTGCTTCGATACTATTTCTAGCAAACTCAAACGGATTCCCTACATTTTCCCAGTGCATATACATTAAACGAGGATCATCAAATAGCCAATGGTTATGAACCGCTGTAACGATAATTCCTCGTGCTCTTAAGGCAGACATGAACGGGTTAATTTCTTCTTGAAGAACAACAGATTCACCTAAATTAAGGGTTCTACCATTTTGGTTATTTTCAAAGGAAAGAGCGAATGGAAGGGCTAATGGGGAACGAGTACGACGACCTAAGATAGTAGCTCTGATATTACGAAGACGCTGAACGACACAAACAGGAGCTGCAACAATAACTTCGCCTCCAATAATATCTGCAAGTCTTTGACAGGTTGACATTTTCATCCCTCCTTTCATATTTTATCTCTATAATTTATGCAGGAGAGGAAAGGCTTGTCTAGACTAATCAAAAAAGATTTCAATAAAGTTATCCTCTTCTTTAAAAATCATTCCACTAGTTGTGGCAATTCCAAATTTCAAATATTTTGTCAAATGTGGCCATCTTTACCTACTCCTTCCCCATTGATTATTCATATGATAAATAAATGGAAAAAAGGGGAATGAAAAATGGATTTAGACCAGTCAAAGATATTTTTTGATTATATTGTTGTAGGGACTGGACCTGCTGGTGCAGTTATAGCTAAGACACTTACGGATGATAAAAAAACTTCAGTTTTAGTTTTAGAAGCTGGAGAAAATAATGATCGGGATAAACCAATTAGAGATTCTAGGTTTGCTCTTGAACTAGAAGAGAGATTTTTTCCACAGTATTTTTGGCAAGGAGAAGGCGTACCGCAAGAAGAGGTGGATGAAAGAACATTTGAATGGACAACAGGTCGTCTTTCTGGCGGGGGATCTTCCATCAATGGGGAACAGTATGTCAGACCAACACCTTCTGTTTTAAGAGAATGGGAAAGACTTTTAGGTTCATTGTGGTCACCTGAACAAGCAATTCAAAACTTTAAACAGTTAGAAAATTATCATGGCAAAACGAATAATCCAGAAATTCATGGCTTTAATGGTCGTCTAAATATCAGACAAGCTCCTGCTAACCCACCAAGTGTGACGAAAAAATTGGTTTCAGCAATAGAACAAGCAACAGGCTTTGTTAAAATTCTCGATTATAATGATCCTAGAACTCCGCTTGGTCCTTTTAAGCGCTGGCAATTATATCAAAAACCAGATGGAGAGCGTGAAAGTTCTTCAACTGCATTTTTATCTTCAGATATTATGACTCCCGATGGAATTGGAGTAAATGGTCGAAAATTAAGGGTTTTTTATAAATCTACCGCTCTCCGTATTCTATTCGAGGGAAAAAAGGCAATTGGAATTGAATTTCTCAAAGAAGGTCAAAAGGTACAAGCATTAGCCAGCAAAAAAGTCATTATTTCAGCAGGGATAAACAGTGCCCAGCTTCTAATGTTATCTGGAATTGGGCCTTCAAAAGAATTACAGCAGGCTGACATACCGGTCGTTTTTGATAATCCAAATGTAGGAGAATTTTTAACGAATCATACCTTAAACACCGCTACTTTTACGATGAATCAAAAGGATATTCCTGAGCTTCAAAAGGACCCGTTTGCCCTTTACACAGGTGGAGCCTTTTTGCCTCACCCTCTTTCCGGAAAAGGCAATCGCCGCAGAGCTGTACAACTCATCGGAATTGTAGCAGAGGGAAATTTAACTATTGCGATTCTTTTTTTACAACCAAAAAGTCGAGGAACTATTAAAGTTCAAAATAATGATCCTTTGAAAATCGTCCTTGCTGATGAAGGATTTCTTGAAGACGATGATGACCTAAAATCTATTAAAGCGATTTATAGGACTTTTATTAAAAATATTGCAGAAAAACTTTCTAAAATTGATCCAACATACCAGCTGGTGAATCCAACACTTGAAACCATTGATAATGATGAACAACTTGAAAGCTTCATTAAAGAAAACTTCGGCCATAATCACCATCAACAAAGTTCACTGCGAATGGCACCATTTAATATGGGTGGAGTCGTTGATCGTTTTGGAAGAGTACATGGGGTCAATAATCTAATTGTTGCGGATGCACAGATTATTCCCTTTACTGTTGATGGCAACACATCAGCCGCTGCATTCCTAATTGGCTATACAATTGCAAAACATTTAATAAATGGAAATCTTAATTGAATTATTTCATTAACGAATGAACGCAAATCATATCAATTAAAGAGAAGGAGCTAGTCCGACGCTTGGATTAGCTCCTTCTTTTTATTATCAATAATTCCCTCTTTTCCCCAAAACCACCGCTATTACTAATAAGTTTGCTTGATGTTCTTGATTGACCTTTTTCAATCTTTATACTTGATAAACAAATGTAAGTCAATTATCTCTCCCAGGCTTGTAGTAATATGGATCGCCTTTATGATCCTTAATATCATTATTATCTATAAATAACTTTCCATCTTCCAAAAAAGTTGCTAATATAATATTCCCTATTTTTTCACCCATTTTTTCAAGCTCTTCCATTAGCCAATCTTGGTCCAAATGCAAATATTTTAAATTATGGTAAACAATCTGACCGTCCATTATCAGTGGAATAGGAAGATATTCTTTCTTCACTTGTAAATTTAAATCATTGGGTTGGACTGGTCGGTATTCCGACTTAGGGATCACACTAATACTTCCTGTTTGCTCCATCACTGCAATGGCAATACTTTGGACATCTGTGAACCCTTTAACTCTTAAATGTGACAATAATTCATTAACAGTCATACGCACCTTTTTCAGTCCTTTTCTATCAATATCACCGTTTTGAATTAATACCGTAGGACTTTCATATAAAATCCATCGTAATTTATTATGTAAGGACACGCGTATAAAAATTTTATATAAAATTACTGTGATTCCAGCATAGATTATAGCCTTTCCTAGATTACTGTCTTCAACGGGCGTACTAATAATATTAGTAAGGACAAAAATATACAATAAATCAAAAGTATGCATTTGGGATACCGCTTTTTTTCCTGTCACCCTTAAAAACAAATACCCTGCAATAAAAACGATAAATGCGCGATAAACGGTTTCCAAATTTTCATCTCTCCTAAAATTTATTACATTTTAATCATCGCCCATATAAGCATAAGGTTAGTATTAGGAGTTTCATTTGTGTTTAATCCTAAAGAATTATTTATTAAAGGTAGTAAAAGACACGGAGTAAACAGGTTTCTATAAGTGCCAATTCCTTCAGCCCTGCATACTTACTCATAATTCGATCCCCCCTTAAATATATCTCTGTATGATATGATAATTACGATTCGTTAACCAGTTAATCATTTCGGTTAACATTTGTATTTAATCGAACCTATCGAAGGGGGAGAAATTATGTATAAGCTGCGAGGTCATCATCTTTTTTGCCTTTTGGGCTATCGGGGAATGGGGTATTCCCAAGAATACGTGGAAAATATGACAAGACTGCACCAAACCTTGAGAGATAACCCAAAGATGAGGATTCAACTTGTTAAGGGTCCTGACCAGTTGTGTGAAAAGTACCCAAACTCAGGTGTGTACCACTGCCAAGACATCAATATTTATGAACGAGATGCCGTTATTTTAGAGAAATTAGGGCTTAAAATCGGACAAATTCTGAATTGGGAAGACATTGAGTCGAGCATCCGAAAGTCTGTCATCCCCTCCGATATTCAAATTGTGTGTAAATCGTGTTCCTGGAGGTCATATGGAGTTTGTGAGGAAGGAATTCAAGAGATTATTGAAGGGAAGGGCTTAAGGGAAGTGAAATAAGCCTTCCCCTTTTAATCACTGATGCACCTAAAATAAAGAATCGGTAGTACATCAAGGATGGCATTCATTACTGTCTCTCCGTTGAAAGTTTTTTTCTATCATCTGTCAATGGCGGCTGTTCAGCCCATTTGTATTTAATCATAATATTCATGCCATCTTCCATGTACTGTGCCATTTCAGTCAAGAGCCTTGAAAAATGGATTCCCAAGTCTATACGTTGGCATGTACCAATACCTGTACCGTACGAACCTATCGTTGTTGAACCTAAGACGGATTTATGATACATCATAAGACAGTCAGAAAAAGGTGCTGTTGTTGATTGGGTTACTTCCGCTTCCTCCGATTTTGGTTTTGGAAGATGGTCCTGGGCCAAGATTGATTCTAATATTTCAATGTGTTTATTATAAATTTCGACACCACGCCAAAGATGAAGTTTCGCTTCTTGAGTTTTAGCCACTTGAGAGAATCCCATGGTAAGTGATTTACTTAATTGGATCTTTTTTAAATCCCAATACAAATTACTTATCTCAATACAATCTAATGGTCTTTTTCCTCCAAATATCCCTTCAATAAAATTATACTTTTCAATAAACTCAACTTGATCGGCAGGATTAATGAATGGTGGTCTAGATACAATTCCTTTTTCCAATAGTATGTCTAAGGAATTGTTGAAAAGCTCCATTGTTTCAATCTGGCATTGGGCAAAATAATTCCGTACGTCCCTTCGCATATTGGTTGATAATGCAGCAGCATATCCAGTCAAACCGTTGACACTCATTATGTAGGTATAACTTAAAAAGAATTCGTCTGAATACAAGCGCGGAGCCGATAAATCTACATCATCATCAGTAAATCCGTGAGGAATAGGAAATTTTTCTTTGTAAAAAAAATCCTTAATTTTTGTAATGTGTGCCCCAGCTAATTTCAAAGCAGATTCCAATATGGGGCGAATAGATACATCTTCGACATATTTGATCATGTATTTAAAAACACATATCGCCATCGAGTCATTCTGATACTGTGACCAAAGATTTGCGATTTCAGGAGCAGTCAACCTTGCGTGATGTGGAGTTTCTTTGCTTATCTTTTCGAACATGTCCAAGATTCCTCCAAAAAGACTATTTTATTTGATATTTTTTACAATTCCCTTTAATTTATGTGTTGTTCAACTAAAAGCCCCGTTAGAACCACAGATTCGTATCATTTATCAGCGGAGATTATAGTTTTATCAGCGAGAAATGCCATTTTATCAGCGGTAAATAGCATTTATCAGCGAAAAATAGCATTTTATCAGCGAATCCAAACAGCAACCATCTTTTGAAGTAATTCCTGCAAAAATTGAACACAATAAAAGAGAAAATTAAGGATCGTTCAACTGGGGGTACATCATGTCAAACATCGGGAAAATCGTTGCAACTACATTGGTAGTCCTTTTAATATGGAGTGGCATGTCAACAAAAGAGGTCAGTACGGCGGAGATACAAGCACCGCAAATTGTGGGTGAGTTTGGAGTCGCCATTAATGCCGTTACTGGCGAGATTCTTTACAATAAAAATAGCCATTCAAAAGCTTATCCTGCGAGTATGACGAAAGTGTTAACGGCCACTATTTTAGATGAACGGATGTCAGCCGGCGAAATGTTAACGGTCAGCCCCCATGCGGCCAATCAAGAATGTATCTGTTTCGGTCTTAAAGCAGGAGAGAAGATTTCTAAACAAGATGCGATGAAAGCTTTAATACTATTAAGTGCGAATGATATTGCCGTAACAATTGCGGAAAACGTGGCTGGCAGCGAAGAAGGATTCGCCGAACTGATGAATCAGAGGGTCAAACAATGGGGCCTCAAAAACACTCATTTCGTTACACCCAATGGTCTTCATAATCCAAACCATTATACAACTCCTTACGAGATGGCTCTTATTACAAAAGAAGCCATTAAACATCCCGCCGTTTTAGAGGCCATGTCTACCCAAACGATTAAAATTAAAACAAGTCGGCAAGAAAAAAATATTAGAAATCTAATTAATATTCATAGCCAACCAAATGTCATTGCTGGAAAACCAGGGTTTACTAATGCTGCCGGGCATACGCTAGTGGAATATTTAATAAAGGACAATAAAGAAGTCATCTCTGTAGTCATGATGAGCAATAAAAGGTCAAAATACCGCGATATACAAACCATGGCAAACTATTCATTTGCTCATATGAACACATCAAAACCAGTTTCCGAAGGTGATATGGCGGAGTAGATCTGCGTGTGGCAAATGAACCTATCGTATCACACGGACAAAATGGACTTAGATTTATAGATGACCACATAGATATTAGGCACTCAAGCCATCAGATCACCCCTCTTAGCAGTTACAAACCATTAAAACGTTACCATCTAAATCTTTAAAATTAAAATAGGCAAAATCACCAATACGCTCTATTTCTTTAACAATTGTTATTTCGTTACTTTTAATGAAATTGTAAGCCTCATCAATATCTGTAACGAAGAAATTAAATAAAACGTGATCCGAGGGTTTTAATTTAAACCCTTCCTCGAATGTATGATCATCTAATGTAAGGCCAGTCTCGGTTGTAACAGGTATGTTATAAACAGGAGAGACTATATTATCTTTATTGAATGGTACTCCAAGTAGATGACTGTACCATTTTACCGATTTTTCTAAGTTACTTACATGGATAAAAACATTGTTCACTTTACAGGAAATTGGAGAAACTGCTGAATTCATAAACTTCTTTCCACCTTTACCGTTAGTATTTTTTATAGATTCAACAAATACAAAAAAAAACCTTTAAAAATTAAGGCTTTTTTGGCAAACATTGTTGTTTTCTATTAAGTTTAAACTCCAAAACGGTTCAATTTGGTGTAAAATTACACACTTTCAGTGGATTAGAATGATCTATCAGCGGATTTTATAGTTTTATCAGCGGATTTTATAGTTTTATCAGCGGAAAATAGCATTTTATCAGCGAATTTTATACTTTTATCAGCGGATTTAAGAGATTTATCAGCGAATCCAAAAAACAACGACCTTTAGAAAAGAGCCAAAATTAAAAGGTTTTGTTTTATCGCTTTCATCTGGTGGTGATAGGCACTGAAATCATCCATGAATGACAAACTTCCCTAAATTTCATCAATTTTCCCTTCCAATCAAACGTTTGATTAAAAGTCTCCTCAGCAAGCACCGATCCTGAATTTTCCCTTCAAAAGCCTGAAAAGAATGTCGACACTGTCTTCCAACTATGCCTCTTTTAAAAGGAACCTAAGCTTAATTTATTTTAAACTTTTTCTTCAATATCGCCCCAATCAAACACGCCATAAGTGTTTTTTCCTTGCAATTTAGCTTTATACATAGCTATATCAGCATTTCTAATTAATGTAATTGCCTCTGTTCCATGTTCCGGATAAAAAGCTAACCCAATACTTGTGGAAGTATTAATTCGAATATTATTAATGGTAAAGGGTTTATTTATCTCTTCTATGATTCTCTTAACAATTTTTAAAACCGATGATTTATCAGTGTTGGGTAAAAAAATCACAAATTCATCTCCAGCATAACGTGAAATGGTATCCTCTTTACCTAAGCAATCTAAAAGTCGATTTCCCATTTCCTGTAATAAGAGATCACCAACTCCATGACCATAATTGTCATTGACCTGTTTAAATTCATCAAAGTCTAGAAAAATGACTACACCTGGTTTTCTTTCATTTCCTAATCCTTTCAGTGAATCAGTTAATTTTTCTTCAAAATATCTCCGATTTGACAGTCCAGTCAACGGGTCATAATAGGATAAGGTTTTGAACTTTTCTTCTGCCGCCTCTAATCTAATCCTTTGTTTCATTACAATAAAGAGAAATGGCGTAAAAATTACTGTAGTAATAATGGTGCCGATGAACTCTTCCTTCCCAACCAAAGGTATTTTCCAAAACCAATGGATAAATCTATATAAAATATTAAACTCAGATACTTTTATTAACAGTAAACCAATTAGGATAAAAATTACTTTATTTGACCACTTTGTATATTTATTTTTTCCTTGTTCCAAATGAGTCATCTCCAATTTAGTCAATCCTTATAACAGATTACTAAATCTTAATGACTACTTCAAATGAAGTTTTCTTGTAATAGATGTATAAATCCCTTTCCTATGTCCTAATAGAACCTGAATGCATTCCAACGGCATACCCTTCATGGCTATATGTGCAGCATATGTATGGCGTAACGTAAATTGGGTGTTTTCCTATATTTTATATCAATGCTGGTTTGGAAGATCGTATAGAGTGTCCGTAATATGATTTTTTATAATTACATTCCCGTTAGTTGTTATAGCGGCCAATAGACCAATTGCTAGAATAATACTTACCATCTTTTTCAAAGTCATCTCTCCCTGATAATTTATAACACTATAATATATCATCTAATAGTATCACTAATTTTCCATTTTACTGGATTTAAATGGAATATTATTGGTGAAGTACCGAAATTTGTAAATTTTTTGATATTATATAATCATAGTTATAAAACATGGAGGGATAGTTATTGAACAAGGCAGATATAATTGGAAAGCAAATAAAGTACCTTCGTAATCAAGCACAGATTACTCAAAGTGAGTTAGCAGATGGCATCGGTACGCAAGCTCAGATAAGCAGGATAGAGAGCGGTGATGTAATACCTTTATGCACCACACTATATGAGATTGCTTATAAATTGGGAGTAGACGTTAACTATTTCTATAATCAAGCATATTATCCAAGATATGATTATGTAACTGAAATAAAATATCAAATTAGGAAAGCGATTCGAGAACGAAATTATAAAGAAGTTGAGCACCTGATTCAAACAGAGGAAGGACACCTAGCGTTTAAGATGCCGTCTAATCATCAATTTATCCTCTGGCATAAGGGAATAATAGAGTATTATTTAAGAAAAGATGTTAATAAATCATTCACCCTCCTAGAAACAGCTTTTATGATTGGAAAAGGAAAGAATAATACTCTTCCTACTTCCATACAGGACATTGAAATCTTAAACAGCCAAGCTATCATTTTTAATGAAATTTCGGATTACAATCAGTCTTTTAAAATATATAAGACTGCGTTAAATCATTTAAAAAACATGCCGGAAATACCAGATAAGAGAGTCGTCATTCGTCTTTATTATGGAATTGCTAAATCCCTATTTAAATTAAAAATCTTCGAAGAATCCATTTCTTATTGTGACAAAGGGATTAAGCTCTGCTTGAAGGAAGAGTTGCTTTATTTATTAGGCGAACTTCATTATGAATCTGGTCAGAATTATCAGGCTTTAAATAATTACTTTAAATCCTTAGATCATTATTCGCGCGCTAAAGAATTATTTTATTTGTCCAAAAAAGAAAGTTTCTTTGAAGTTACAAAAGAAAAAATATTCCAAATAAAAAATATTATGAAAAATGACAAATAACCCGATGCTGTTATTTTGATTATTTATCCTTTAAAAAGAAAACGACAGCAAATGACTTGCTGTCCCTTGGATTACAGTATCACAAATTTTTAATAACCAGTCACCGAACCTGAGTATCTTGTTGATTTAGCTTTGTATAGAGGTGGTTTATCGTACCCTGTCGGCACTGGAACTTCCGTTACAACAATTCTCCAATCTCCACTTCCTGTACTACCAGTTAATGTCACCGCTGAGGTGGAAGTTACAATCTTACTCGTTACAGTAGACCACCAAAATCCATTACTTCTTTGTAATTTTACTTCTACTCCCGGCTTGCCCGCAGTTTGAATAAATTCATCAACCTTAAATTTCACACTGACTGAGTCCTTAGTGGAGTAAAAGTGATGATAATTGGAAGGTACAGAAGTAGTACTTGGTGTGGTAGTACCACTAAAATTCGTAATAAGCACCTCAGCGGATGCAGGACTTACACTAAACCCAAACATTATTAATAATGCTAGAAATAGTGAAGACAGTTTAAAAGACATATTTTTTGCCAACTTTTCCAACCCCTTTTTGTGAATTAATAAGTGATTTTTGCTGTTACAATCCTATAGCTTTGAGTGGGGGCATAAACATCAACTATTAACGTTGTGTAATAGTTAGCAAAGTATTTAAGCGCTTTAAATCTACCCTCGCTAGTCACTCTGCCCACTTTGGCTGAACTTCCATTGATAATTCCATCTAATCCTTCTTTTGTTGTAGAGTGAGATTTTTCATACATAACACCAGTTAAATCTGCTTTAGCTGTCAGACCAGTTAAATAATCACCATTCCAAGAGAAGACTCCACTGACTGCATGAGAAAAATTAAACCCGCTGGTATTTGCTACATATGCCTGATACTCTTTGGAACCAATTGCGGCTATTGATATTAAAGAAGATTGTAATTGACTTTCTTTCAAACTAGCTGAATCGATTATCTCCTTTTCCTTAAATCCTACTGTTAGGTTTTTTCCTTTTACTTCGAAGTTTTTTTCACCATCAGCTAGTTTTTTATTAGCTTTATCTACTAGTCCTTGGAGTTCTTGATTTAATACTTCAATCTCCTTGGCTGTAGGATAATTGTCGTTTTTAGCAGCGCTTGCTCCATTTACAGACAAAAGTAACATCAATCCAAAAGTTAATAGACACACAATCTTCTTCACTAATATTTCCTCCTTAATTTGATCCTAGCTAGGAATGGAAAAGGTATACCTTTATTAGGTTATGAGCTCATTACCATTATCTGGGTTATTCTATTAATTGTCACCGCAATCTCTTCAAGGAACTCCGCAAGATTTCCTTGTGGATTTATACAATTTTGTAGGGTACTACAAATATAAATATATTTATATCTAACTAAAACATCGGGAGAAAAACAGATATATTCTGTCTATATTTGTAAATATATCGCTGAACTGACCATTTTACGGATTTCACTAAATTCAAATATTCTATTAATATATTAATTAGTGAAGGAGGAGTTAACATATTCTTTCAGGGGGATGTGGAATATGACGAGGGTGTTAATTATTAATGAAAACGAACTCTTTGGAAAAGGAATAAAACAGATTCTGGAAAACGAATCAGATTTTAAAGTTACTTTTTTGCAATTGTTTTCCTTAGACTGTCAAAATACGAAGGTCCTTTCCAATTATGATATTTACTTATTAGAGACTACTTCCTTAGAGTTTGTAAATCGAATTTTGAGAACAAATGATAAGGCTAAAATAGTCATGTTTTATGATATATATACATATCACCTTAAGCAGTTTGCTGGCTTGGGTATAAGTGGATTTATAAAAAAATCAACATCTATTACTGAACTTATACTAACTTTACAACTTGTAAAACATGGCCATGCTTTATATCCCTTACCCATACTGAAACAACTAATTGCTTCTCAAAATAATCCTTGCCATGATGATCACAACCTGGATAGCATCTTATCAAAAAGAGAAATGGAAATACTACAATGTATTGCAGCAGGTAAAAACAACAGAAAAATCTCTGAAGAATTATTTATGAGTTTGCGTTCTGTTGAATACCATTTAACTAAGACATTTAAAAAATTGAACGTAAATTCTCGTTTAGAAGCTCTATCCAAAGCAATCGGTCTTAATTTAATAAGTATAAATAAATAAGAGTTTTCCTAAACTGAAACTATAGTTTAATCACTAATGAAAGAGGTGCCGCAATTTTATGGGTATATATATGATTATATTTGTTTTTTTTGTATGCTTTTTAATTAGTGCTGTTTTAAATATTATCCTTAAAATGACCAGCAAAACTAATTGGATAATATCGTTCCTTTTAAGTCTATTTCTGTCAATTGTAATAGTTGTAGTGCTAGAAGGATAAAACCATAGTTATAGATCTTGAATTTTATCATGTTAGATACTATTTATAATAGAGTGGTATGGCAAATTTGAATAAATGTTAAGGACAGTCGTTTTAGTTACGATTGTCCTCGAAATTGAAGTATTTTATTTACAAAGTATATATGGTAGAATTGTTTTTTTATACTATGATAAATACATAGTTTTTTTATTTGCTCTTATGAGCCTGAATGTGAAGTTAAGCACTCTATTTGAGATGCACATGAGTTTATTAGGAAGAATCCTAGCAAACCTGTCATTTCTCTTAGAGTGCTTTTTTGTGTTTACCAAAGAAAGTTATAACAGAAGATATTTTTTACAAATGGAAAAAAGAAGCGTGAATCCTTCTTGGATCAACGCTTCCCTTAAATTACATTAATTTACATTTCAGCTCATATTACTAAATTCAAATTGAGGGATCCTTACCTGAAAATGTGTTCCTGCAGGAGTACTATCCATAATTTGAATATCTCCCCTGTGTTCAAAAATTATTTTTTTAACAAAGGGAAGGCCGAATCCCATTCCTTCATTTTTAGAGGAAATAAACGGATCGAAAATACTTTCCCAGTTTTGTGGAGGTATTCCTGTTCCGGTGTCATATAAATTAATAATAATGTTTTCTTCAATAAAGTCAGTTTCAATTCTAATTTTCCTGTTAGTGCATTGTTCTGCCATAGCTTCTGAACTATTTTTTATTAAATTGATAAATACTTGTTTAAGGTATGTTCCATTAACATAGGCCATTAAATTCCGATAATTTTTTACGAATTCAATTTCAATCTGCCGTTCCTTTATGATTTCATTTGAGAATTGAATAGATAATTCTATAATCTTGTTGATATCTTCCATTTTAAAATCCATTTTTGAGTGTTTTATATATTCCCGATATTCATTCGCTAGATTTTCTAATTGCTGCGCTGCATTCTCTATCATTTCTAATGAGCTCTTTTCAAAATCATTTCTAGGGAAGTTGCCTTGGTTCAGCAATTTCGAAAACCCCTTAATCACTACTACGGTATTTTTCATTTCGTGTATTAAACTTCCTACTAAGTTTCCCGTATAATCCATCTTTTTTTGTCTTTCAATTAAATTATTATATTGAATGGTCATGATCGTATTTAGTTTAATAAATGCCAGCAAGATAAGCACCGAAAATATAATAACTCCTATACTACTTGCAATCGCTCCTGTTCCTGGAGAAAAATTAATAAAACCTGTAATAAATAATAAAAGGGAGCAAAGAGAAAACGTCCTTAAAAAATCTTTCATGTTTTTATTAAGGATTTTTTTAGATAAAAGAAAAATCAAAAAGAGGAACAATAAAAAGCTACTCATATGAAAAATATATAAAAAGAATAACGGTCCGTATTCTGGAAAATAAAATGTTGTGGAAGAATGGTAAAAGTGTTCTACTTTTAACCCTTTTATCCCCAAAGACGTCCAATTAACAATAAATATGATTGTACTCCAAATCAAGAGAACAACTAGAGTTTTTCTTGTAAAAACAATTCCTATAAGCTTATTAAAGTGTCCATCTTTAAAAGTCGGGGTATATTTTTTAATAATCGTATATGCAACATAAAAAGTAACAGGAATGGCGAAAGTTGGAGCAATACGGAACAATCGGAACAACAAAAGAATAACTCTTTCGCTGAATAGATTATTAAAATAAAGTATGCCAATGTCTGCCTGCCAAATACTTATTAAAATCATATAAATCAATAACCCGAAAGATAATTCGGAACCCTTAAAGAGTCTCCTAACAGAGAGTGCTAAAACAATAGGAATAATCCCAATGGTCAAAACTAGTAATCCTATAATCATAAGATGTTTCTCCTAACGTGATATTCAGTGCCCCAATTATTATGTTCAAAAAGATGAACCTCTTTATTTCGATTTCCTAATCAATGCACAAGCGTTATTACCCCCATATCCATGATTCGTTACAACCACTTCATCTATTTTTTGATATAGAGTAGAAGTAACAATATTCATTTTCTCGTAACCTGTTTTAGAGGTTCGAATGGTAGGAGGTATAAAAGAATATTGTATACTTAAAATAGATGAAATAACTTGTATTATACCAATTGCTCCAAAAGGATTACCAATCATACTTTTTATCGAAGAGTATGGAACTGTATGGTTAAATAGTTCCTCAGAACATCTCTCCTCAATTCGATCAGTTAATTGAATTCCAAGCGCATTACTATTAATATAATTTGGTTGACTATCGCTCGTTAATTCTTTAAGTGCTTGTATCATCTGATCGCCATTTGAATCTAATGAAAAAATAGATACCCCATCATTATTAGAAATAATGTTTACAATTTCCCCTTTAATATCCGCTCCTCTTTCTTGTGCATCACATTCTCGCTCCAACACAATTACTCCAGCAGCCTCAGACATAGCAAATCCATTACTGCCCTCTTGAAAAGGTACAGCACCTGCTTCAAGACTTTGGTTTAATGGGAGAACTTTTGTTTTTGCAAATGCATAGGTAGTTGCTTTACTTATTGGGCTATCCGTCCCTCCAACAATGGCCACATCAATTAAACCACTTTTTAAATAAATCATCGCTTCCTGGATTGCCTCTAGACTTGAAGTACACCCAGTTGTAATCGTTTTTGTTATTCCCTTTGTACCAATAAAATGACCGATTGAAGCAGTGATACTATGATAATTAGCATAATGTGCAAATGTAATAGGAATCTTTCTGTAATTGTTTTCATTTGCGTACATAATGGACTCTTGAAAAGATGACTCTCCACCAGCTCCTAAGGATATTCCAAAAAAAAGGCCGATTTTTTTATTTTGATCTATATCTAAATTAGCACATTTAATTGCATTTTGGGCAGCAAGTATACCAAGCTTAGAAACTTTTGGCAGTCTTTTTAGTTCTTTATTTAATTCTAATTCTTCCATTTCATCTTTAACTAATCCAATAATATTTGTCTCAAGATTAGGTCCTGAATTTTCACTAACTTCTAAACAACAAATTCCATTTTTTAAGTTATATAAAAATTGTTCAATGTTTTTCGTATTTGGGGCTATAATCCCATATCCTGTACAAACTACTTTCATTTTTAAGTGCCACCCAACTTGAAAAATAATATGATTTATAGCTATTTTAATACATAACTAGTCTAAATCAGTATTTTTCTTAAAAGTATTTACAGGAATATAGTCCCATCTGTTTAATTTAATTTTTACTCCATTAATCATTGTAGGTCTAATCAAGGCTGCCCTTACTCTAAAAAATGATGCCGTCACTGGCAGGATAATTTTTCAGTATCCGTTTCACCCATGACAAAACACACATAAACTAATGATGACTTTACTAATTATTTATCTAGGGAGATGACTGTATTTTGTATAACCCTTACCAATACAATCCTTATCATCATAATCAAAATCAGCATTATAGGCCAGACCATTATAAACACACTGTATTAAGAAACGTTGAACCTCTTGTTCAATATGGATTACAAGAAGCAAAACACACTTCTTTGGTTCATGCCTTACGAGAGGTTGCAGCGATTACGTACCTTATGGGTATGGGATATGAACCTGTCGTAGCCCGCATGATGGTTGAGTCTTGGGAAATCAACGAGGCATTTTATCCAGGGCAGCGGTATCATTCCTAACCCTTCAAAAGGTAATGAAGCACCGTATACACGGTGCTTTCTTGTAACTTTCCTGGCAATGGTAAAAAAAGCGTTAACCCTTTATGAATTAAACTCCATTTATAAACTTAAAAAAAGGCTTTTTCGCAAACATTGTTGTTTTCTATAAAGTTTAAACTCCAAAACGGCTCAATTTGGTGTAAAATTACACCCTATCAGGGAATTAGAATGATTTATCAGCGGATTTTATAGTTTTATCAGCGGAAAATAGCATTTTATCAGCGAATTTTATACATTTATCAGCGGAAAATAGCATTTTATCAGCGAATTTTATACATTTATCAGCGGAAAATAGCATTTTATCAGCGAATCCAAAAAGCAACGATCCTTTAGAAAAGAGCCTAAAAAAAGAAACATTGTTTACGAAAAAACCAAACCCCAAAAAAACACATTTCTTTGGATAGGAATGTGCCTGGTGAATCAATTATTTTCCCTTCGTAAATGCATCAACTATGAATTCCAGCTGATTTTCAAGGGATATGGCATCATTAAACCAGAAGGACTCGGATTCAAATTGAATAACGTTATTTTTTTGGACCGCAGGGATTTGTCTCCATAAATTAGTCTTCATAAAGGGGCCTTCCCCCGATTCCGCTCCGACACTGTATTCAACAGTCGTCTTTAGTTCATTTAAAAAATTATTCTAAGGATATAAAGGATTAAACCGTTGTTTCTATTTAATCCAAAGATTTTTGGGTTCTCGATATCTCCTCGTCGATTCTTCCGATCTCTGCTCGTGCTCGTTCTCTAAGAGTCACTAGCTCTGTTTGGACCTTAAGTATTTTTCTTATCTTTTGATCAATTATCTCAATTTGGCTATCGAGGATTACTAAGCTTTCAGTTATTTTCCCCCTTCGTTCTTTTGGATTAGATACCTTTTTATATTCCACTTTCTGAATTTCTAACATGTCCGTGAGTGAAATGAACTGCCGTAGTTCTTGCAACGTAAACCCTAATATTTCTTTGGCGGTTATAATTCTGTTTAAAAATTCAACATGTTCCTGTCTGTATAGTCTAGTCCCTCCTTCACTGCGATCAGGGGAAGGTAAAATACCAATCTCTTCGTAGTATCTAATTGTCCGTTTACTCAAGCCGCTTTGTTGTGCTACATCATCAATTTTCAATAACTCATCCATCAAAACCGACCTCCTTCTCAAATTATATGTACATTCAAATTTAACGTCAACGTTAAATTTATAAATGGTTTTTCATAACTCTGCCGAACGTTTAAATGTAGTACTGAATGCATTGATAATTGCTCCAGCCATGCGAACGAAACCCACAACCGAGTGTAGTCGAATATATTTTGTAAGCACGGACTATTTTCTTCATTAAACACGCTATTCTATTGGATAAAATTTTGAATGAAGGATTTGACTTAATATGAATCATGTTCATATCCAGGAATAGAAAGTCATATATTTTATTAGACGTTAATATTGACGTTAACGTCAAATTTTGAAGGGAGTGTTAATTATGTGGCAACTTTGGCTCACTGGTTTGATTGGCATCTGGCTCATCATTTCGCCATGGGTGTACGATTTCTCCAATAATGCAGGTGCACTCTGGAATAGTATTATTTTTGGAATCATCACCTTAATCCTTGCAATTTGGGCAGGCGCGAACAAAGATAGCAGCAATAAATCCTAGTCGATTTTTAACTGGACGGTGCAGGGGCAATTCCTAATGGTTTTCCCCTGCTGTTGTCTGTAAGGAAAGGTCTAAGAAGGATACTTGAATAGGTTGTTGCAGTAGTGGAACGTTGTTTCTTATGTAGCGAATGATTTTAATAGTACAGAGGAGGAGCTACTATGGACTACACAATCCGTAAGCTAAGCACAAAGATGTTTACAGGTCCGCTAAGTGTAGTAGAGGAACAGGTTAACAATTTTTTAAAGTCGCTGGATATGTTGAATTATGTTGATATTAAAGTGGCATATTCGGACGTAGGAATGATTTCTGTAGTAGTAGTATACAAGGTAGTGCAAAAACTTAATGTATAATATCCTATACTAGCACAAAAAAAAGCTGTTAATTGTACAGCTTTTCTTCTATTACCTTCTGCAGCACCCTTATAATTCTTAGGAACTTTAATTTATAGAGTTTACTTTTCATCTGAAAGATCTAAGTCCCATCGTTCTTCAATTAATTCCGATCCTGACCATTCATGGTTTGGTTGTTCTTCTGTTAATCTAAAATTATACTTTTGATAAAGATAACGAGCCGTGACTAAAATACTTACTGTCCATAGAAAAACATGTTTGTAGCCTTGTTCTTTACAGAATTCGATAGCAGTCTCCATAAGTTTCTTGCCTATACCCATACCATGATAATTTTCATCCAATACAAACCATCTTAGTTGGGCAACGTTATTGTTGAATTTAGTAATCGCAATTGAACCAACCATTTTACCATCTACTTCAGCAATCCATAATTCTCCTCCATCATTATGAATCAAAAATTCCGTTAATCCCTTCATGACGTAGTATTCGAACATCCTCCCAAAATTGTATGTTTTGTCGTACATCCTTCCATGAAGGTGTGCAACGAAACCAACATCACCTGGCTGAAACGTTCGAATGGATACTTCTGACCTAGAAGAATATTCTTTCGCGAATATGGATTCAATGGCCTCCATGGAACTTGTTAATTTAGTCAAATCACTTTTAGACATTGAATGTATCATTTTATCTACTTCAATATTGGCGTTTTCAACCAATTGATTTAAAATTTCTATACCATAGTCAGTAAGATAGAGTAAGTATTGACGTTTATCGTCTGATGATTGCTCTTTAAAAATGATTTTTTCTTCCTCAAATCTTTGCACGATTCTGCTCATATGTCCACGGTCGATTCCGAGATTTTCTCTAACGTCCGTTGCAGTACAACCATTTCTAATACTAATTTCGGTTATAACCCGTGCTTCTGTTAAAGGAAAAGGTCGATTATAGATTTCTTGATCGATCTTACCAAGAACATTTGCATAATATCGATTGAACTTCCTAATCTTTTCTACATATTGAATCGTTTCCATCTATTATCTCCTTAATATTTAGAAAATTTAAAACTAATAACATCATAAGGAATTTAGTTGATTTAGTCAACTAATATAAAGTAGATTTTTTTTAATTTTAATGTTTGGTATGCTGTATTTTCTTTACGATTAAGTTCTCCCTTCCTTTTGTTGTTCAGACTGACTTCGTAATTAAAACCAACAAGCACCTCTTGGGGTTAAGAGGCGCTTGTTGGTTTTAACACGATATTTTTTCTTTGCATCGATTAAGACAATCGATATCAATGTAAAGTTCCAATCCAAGTGTCAACCGTCTGCACATCTGCTTGGCGTGGAAATACCTTTTCCATTAGAACGCGGTGAACCTCAGAATCAGCATCGAGACATGCATCCGAAAGCACTGTAATGGAAAAGTCTTTATCCGCCGCTTCCCTCAATGTTGATAATACGACTCCACTTGTAGCAATACCGCTGAGAACAAGTGTGTTAATTTGTTGGGAACGAAGGATGACTTCAAGATTACTGCCAGCAAATGCGCTAAATCGATACTTCGTTATAACTGGTTCATTGGCTTTGGGCTGAACAGATTCGTGGATTTGTGTTGATGAATCAGAAAGTGTCATCCCACCATTTTTAGAAATGGCTAAGAATGCCTTATTTTGTGGGCTTACCTCCAGATACCCTTCGCTAAATCCTACTCGAACAAAAATTACTGGAATATTATTTTGACGAGCAGCTTCAACAGCCTTTTGAAATGGATGCAGAACTTCTGCATTTCCTGCGAAACGGGATACAATACCATTTTGTAGATCCATTACTAACAATGCGGTGTTCTTATTTTGATTTTGCATACGCTCTAAACTCCTCCTTTTAAGATTAAAATTAAACGGAGACCTCTCCGTTTGTCAAGAAAGCCCTTTATATGTTTCATTTAAGTAATTAATTTCCGCCCAAAAAGGTTCCCTAATTTTGAGAACATTTCTACATAATAAACTTTATTAAATCTGTACACTGAGTTTACAAGGCCTTAATATTCGGATGATATGATTGGTTTATCAACGAATGAGGAGGCAATATAGATGAATGTGCGTGCAATGTTTATTGATATGGATGGTACACTATTAAAAGCCTCAAACAACATTTCAAGCCGAAATATGGAAGCCATTTATAGTCTCATTAATCAGGGAGTCAAGGTTTTTCTAGCTACTGGTCGACACTATGAAGTAACCGCTCCTTACCATAAAGAAATTGGATTACGAACTCCTATGATCTGTTTGAATGGTGCCGCTATTCACGATGCAGAGACAGGAAGAGCTATACAAATGAAAACAGTCCAACTGAACGATGAACGATTCCACCATCTGACCGCTGAAAATCCTTGTAATATTATTATCCATACAGCAAATGGGCTTTATTGTAGGGAAACAAATGAAGAAATAGATTATTGGACAAAAGTTGGGCAAATTCCTCCCCGGTATATTGGAGATTTAAGACAAGCAAATTATCAAGATGTTCTTAAATATAGTGTTCGAACCGGTACACCAAGTTATGAATTATCCGCTTTGTTTAAACAGGAAGCAGATATCATCAATTGGAATGACGGGTTTGAACTGGTTGCACCTAATGTTTCCAAATGGTCTGCTATAAAAAGCTTACTTCGCGCATATCGAATCAGTCCCAATGAAGTCGTAGCCATTGGGGACGGACCCAATGATATGGAGATGCTTCGTCATGTCGGTACTGGTGTGGCAATGGGGAACGCAAGCGAAGAGGTTAAAGCAGCTGCTGATTTTGTTACAGGACACCACGAAAATGATGGATTAGCTGAGTTTATAGATCGTTATCTGCTTAAATCATATGAATCATATGTGATTTAGGGTTATTCTTAAAATAACTTTTTGTAATAAAAAAATGACAGGTGTGATCTATTTCGTTAGATCATAGCTGTCATTTTTTACATCAATTTTTTATAATCAAAAAGCTGCTCCAAATAGGACGGCATTAAAATATTACTATAAATTAATTGTAATGGTTTTGTCTGACCAGAAAGACGGGGTAAATATCAATTGAAGTTTTGTATCATCTTTTGGTGCTTCAAAAACTACTGTACCAGATACTTTACCACCACTTGGTAATAGTCCAGCGTTAAAACGTGTATCATCGTCAATAGTTGTGATAGTTGCTTCGATCATATTTCCTTGACTATTTTTTATATTAAAATCAAACTGATTATAGTCTATAGTGGCTGTACCACCATTTTCAATGGTAACAGTAACAATAACAAACTCATTTCCACTTTTAGGTTTGTCGAATTTGTTCCCAGTTGATTTTTCAACTTTATTCACAGATACTTTGTATTCATCTAATTGAAATGTTTCACCAACTTGAAACTCCTTTGGTGCTTTTGTTTTAGTTAAACTTGATGTTGAATTCCTTGATAATACTTCTTTAGGTGTTTCACTACTGTTACCTCCACTACGAGCAACTGCTGCTATAATGATAAGAACCAATAGTGCAATAAAACCAAGCCAACCAAACTTAAAAGACTTATTCATTAAACTTTTGTCCCTCATATCTGTAAATTTTTTCACAATTCTATTTCCAGAAAGTATCTTAACACGTTGGGACATATTTAATGAATTTCAAATTTCTTAATTTGTTGTTAAGTAGCACTTAAAATTACAAGTAATTTCCAGAATGAATTATCTCCAATTTTGCATGAGCTACAGTCTGATACATAAAAAAACTAAACTTTCTGTTCTCATTTTAAATCCGTTAAAAATCACTTCTGTAATAACATAGTTTAATAATTAATTAATTATTTTCTTTGTCCCTCATTAAATCCTCAATCAATATACCATTGATCTTTAATCCTGAAATATCACAATCAATAATCTCCATATTTGATAAATTACAATTTGTTAATTGTGCTTTTGTAAGGTCACAATTTTGAAAACTGATTGGTTTATATTGTCCTTCTGAATTAAAATTCCCGTCACCTTCCACCGGAAAAACTACATTGTGAAATTCAGTTCCAAATAAATGAACATGGTCAATAACGGCATGACTAAAATTAGCATGCTGAATTCCCACACTAGATAAATTGGCATTTGATATTTTAGTTTCTGCCATATTAATATCATTTAAAACCATTTTACTCATATTTACGTTATTAATTTTTGTTTTAGCTAAACATACATTATCAATATCGAGCCCCGTAGCATTGACTTCTTGCCATTTCGATTCAGAAATATCAACCTTATTTAAATCGAACTTTTCAACCTTTAATCCCATTCTCTCATCCCCTTTTTGAAAAATAAAACCAAGATAATGAATTCTATAAATCCTAACAATTACCTTTTTATGGGACGTGGAATCGTTCGACAAATTAAAACCTTATTAAACCTTCCCATTGGCACGCAAAAGAAAAAAGAGCTGCCGACCCATTAAAGATCTGCAACTCTTATATATTCCAACTTACCAAAATGATCTTTATTCAGCTGTTCTTCAAGGTGATTAAGGGTCTGGTTAGCTCCCTCAATAGCTACATACTCTTTAGCCACTTTTTCCCGAATTTAATATATTACATAGTACTTGCCTTACATAGAAGTACAATCATGTTTTGTAACTTTCCTTTTTGCAGAGATGGAAGCAATCGCATTTTCATTAAATCCTTTAACGATGAGCCATACTGCTAATATCATTTCATTAGCTGCTACCGGCACAGCCAAAATACCACCCCAAAAAGAAATTTGAGGAAATACACCAAACATTACGAACAAGGAACAAACGAAAACAAGAGTTGCTCCTGTCATACCCAGGATCGATATAAATCTGGGTACAAGCTTGGTTTTATAAAATATATAACTATACATCATCGTATTTATACCCAGCATGAAAAGGGGACCAAGCATAAATGTCCAGTCATGGATTGCTTTTAAGACGATACCTGAAGAGTGAAAAGATGCGGAATCCGGGGCTCCGGCTGCTACAAATTCCTGGCTTAAGGTTAAGAGGGACAACACACTGATTATACCAACAGTAATAATAATCGCTTCAAGAAATCTGAAACAAACATGCCAAAGGGCGATCGTTTCATTATACTGTCTTAACAATGGAAACATGGTAGTGGCAGTTCCAATCGCTGAAACGACAAGAATTAATTCCATCAGCGCTCCTAATATCACTTGGTTGGCGTGTTCGGAACCTTTAATTAGGTAATCGGCACCTTTTAAGATAGGATCGTATAAATTTAGACCTATCACCGCTGTAACAGCAGCAAGTATAAACAGTACCCCCACAATTTTTGCAGCTTTTTTGTTTGAATTCATCTTTTATCCCCCCACTTTATAAATTCAAAAACGGTAAAGCAAATTATCGTTCTTACTGCTTTGTGTTATCCCCATAAAAGAATACCTCTTCCAACGGTAAGTTAAAGGCATGAGCAATGCGAAAAGCTAGTTCTAGAGATGGGGAGTAGTTTCCCTTTTCGAGAGCCACGATGGTTTGCCTTGTGACTCCTACCTTGTCAGCCAACTGCTGCTGCGTCATTTCATCATGGTTGAATCGTAATTTACGGATGTGATTGCCGACAAGATTTTTACCCATTTTTACACTCCTCTCCGATAGTGATAAAGTTTTGTAACTGAGCCGGTCACATCTGAAATGAAACCTGAAGCGATCAAAATAATGAACATAACCTGTGACGGTTGATCGATGACCAGCGATCCCATTGCAAAAAGAAAGCCGACAATAAACACAAAAAATGAAATTCGGTTTGCTTTCAAGTCAATTAACTTATCTAATTCATCTGCAAATGTTGGTTCTTTTTCATTGGTCGTAATTCTAAATACAATGTTGAAAATAATGCTGATAATAATATGCGCGACTATTGAAAACAAAGTCAGGAAAAGGATGAAGGAACCCCAATAACGAAAAGCTTCACTTGACTCCACACCCCCGCCTGGATACCGCGGGTACATGTACAAACAATAAGAGACGAAAATGAGAATAGCACTAATTATCGATACGATACTTTTCTTTTCTTGATAAGTCACTTTCACACCTCCTTGTATGATTAATTTTACAATAAGTAAACTATGTTATACTTAATGTAAAGTAAACCATACATAAAGTCAAGTGTATTTTACAAAAATAGGCAGGACAATTTTAGAAAGGCAAAGTGCGAAACTAAAATAATCTTTCCCTTAATAGAAAAAAGCGAACCCATAATTAGGTTACGCTTTTCAGAGTTATATTTCATTTGATGGGCATGTGCTATCGCCATGGGTTCCGGTAAACCTTGTACGATCGTCTAAAATGTATAAAAAGTACAAAATGTATAAAATGTCAAATCTATGAGTAAGGGAAAAACACATAATTGATACCCCTCTTAAATTTAAAAAAGTATTATTTCTGTTTTTATGAAATCTCTTATACCCCCTGTAAATACAAGATTTACAACCCTCTTAACAATTGAAGATAACATTCCTCCTATCCATGTGTTCATAAGTTGGCACGTAAATTGCATTATATAAATTGAAGCTCTTTACATTTGATTGCCTAGTAAATGTAAAGGAGAAATACAAGTTGAGAGGGGACATAAAATTGGAAAACACAAAGAGCAAAAACAAGTTAAGAGGAGACAATATGGATGTAATTTCAGACCGCAACTGGGTTTCAGAAACACTGGAGATTGGAAAAGAAATGTTATATTTAACCCAAAAAGAGGTTATTGGAATTGGAATTAATGAGGAAGAAATTCTTAATCTGACAAAAGATGCTTTAGTTGCTCATGGTAAAAAAGAATACGAAATGCCTGCTAAAATTGGCGTACATCCTTATCAAGAAGTCTTTTATCATGCGATGCCTGCCTATGTGGCATCGAAAAATGCAGTTGGTATGAAATGGATCGAGTGTTACCCATCTTATAGCCTCAATGATTTTAGTAATCTAAAGTCGTAACAAATCAAAATATTTTATCGCCATTCTATAAGATGGACAAAAAAATCCACCCTGATTATGACTCCAGGGTGGATTTTTATGACGTAACAAAGGTTTAGGAACCTATAATCATATTATGATCGATTTATCTTAAACTATTCAAATAGAGGTTCTTTCTCATTCACTTCTTTAATGTTTTTTTTTAGCAACCTTTTTTAGTTTCCCTGCGGACCACCGGAGCTACCTTAGTTGCTAATAGCTCTATGTTTTTAGCAACTTTATTAAAAGGTAAACCACCTATGTCAATTTGAGCAAGGAAACGTTGATGCCCAAACAATTCATGTTGGCGTAGAATTTTTTCAATAATTTCCTGCGGGCTCCCGACAAATAAGCTGTTATTCGGACCAGCCATTTGCTCAAAATCTGTTTGAGAGATCTTCAATAGCGCTCCGTTTTTCATAAAAGATTTGAAATAGTTTGTATAATAAGCGTAGAATTCTTCCTTAGCCTTTTGAGATGTTTTACTAATATAACCATGTGCACCAATCGCCACCTTAAGTTTTTTTGAATTGTGGCCAGCCTTTAACCCTGCATACCGATAGGCCTCGACTAGTGGCTTAAATTGGATAGGGTCGCCTCCAAGCACCGCTAACATCAACCCTTCCCCCAGCCTACCAGCACGTTCTGCACTTTCTTGTGAACCTCCAACACCTATCCAAATAGGGATTCTCTGTTGAATTGGACGGGGGGCAATATCTACACCCTTAAGCTCTGAGCGGAAATGGCCTTTCCAGGTAATACGCTCATTCTCGTTTAATTTTAATAAAAGTTCAACATTCTCGGAGAATAAAAGATCATAGTCATTCAGATTATATCCGAACAGTGGGAATGATTCCAAAAACGCCCCTCGCCCTGCTACTATTTCAGCACGACCATTTGAAACAATATCTAATGTTGCGAAGTCCTCGAATAAACGGACAGGATCCACTGTACTCAGAACGGTTGTTGTACTTATCAGCTTAATTTGGCTAGTATTTTGGGCAATAGCCGCTAATATAATGTGGGGAGATGAAACAGCAAAATCCAAACGATGGTGCTCACCAATCCCAAACACGTCAAGTCCTGCATCATCCGCCAGTTTTGCTGCCTCTATAATTTCATTTATACGTTGTTTTGTGCTTATTAATTGACCGGTATAAGGATCGCAAAGTAGTTCCCCAAAAGTATAGATACCTATTTCTATTCCAGAATTCAAATTTATTTCTTTTCCCATAAGTCTCCTCCAACTAGGATTATTGGGATACCAGTGAACTTACTCATTCTATATATATTAATGACTCCTTTGGCCAATACACTTTAATTTATTAAAACAAGGAATTATTGCAAAAATAAACTTTGTTAGTTTGAATCAATCATTCAAGCAAAATGGACTAGAGTTTTTAAAAGATTCGGAGAAAAAATTCAGGGACAGCCTTAGGAGACTGTCCCATGTCCATTAGAACAACAACATCATTTGGTTCACCTTACGTTTTGTCAATCGACGAGTTTCCATTAGAATTTTTTAAGAACGTATTTACCAGTGAGATACCTTGGTTCTTATCATAACTATGATAGATATTACTGGCCATTTTAATCGGATCGCCAAAAAAGAAACGTTCGTATAACGATTGCCTGCTGCCAAATGCACTCATGCTTATGTCCCAAGCCAAACGAATAAGTCTTACTCGTTCTTTCGCATTTACATTAGTACCTTGTAAGTAGATTTCGAGGTCATTTTTTATTTCAGACGAAAAGTCAACTTCACTTGGAATCGATACGAGTCCGCTGGCTCCAATTTGTTGCAAAATTTCGCAAAACCGAGGGTATAAGCGGGTATATATTAAAATGGCCGTGCTTAATGGGTTAAAATCAGGAACCATTGTCCCCCATTTATCCAATTTAGCATTCACTTCTGAGGTAGACAATAGTGCTTTAAGAGTTTCAAGTCCCAAAATCACTTCTGTTATCTTTTCATGAATATGTTGAAATTCCCCAACGTTGATCGTATTAACAAGCATTTGTGCAACACCGAGAATAAATTCAGTTTTAACAATTCTCCTAGATGTAATTTGGTGTGCAATTAGGGGATAAAAGCTGCTTTCAACAAATATTTTATAAGAGGCATCTGGATTTTGATAACAAAAAACACGGTCCCATGGAACAGTTACATTATCAAAGACAACGATTGTATCGATTTCATCAAACTGTGAACCAAGTGGGTGGTCAAAGGCAGATTCCTTATATCGGAATGACTCACGGCAAATAAACTTTAATCCTGGCGTATTGCTCGGAATAGAAAACGCATATGCGAAATCTTTATCAAAGGACGATGAAAATGTTGGAAAAACAAGAATTTCATCCGTCATTCCACCTTGGGTTGCTAACAAACGTGCACCCTTTACCACGATTCCATCATTATTTTTTTGTATGGTTTGGGCTGAGATGATTTCGGAAGATTTCTCGAGGTATAATGATGAACGATTTACTTGTGGATTTATGAATGTATGAGTAAAAGACAAATCATTGTCTTTTGCTTTTTCGTATAGGTTTAACAGATTATTTGCAAATGTCTTATTTTCTCCAGCAAAAATGTCGGCTGCCGCCGCAAACGCCATGACGGCTGTATTCATATAATCCGGTGAACGTCCCAACATTCCCGCACTGGTTTTGGCCCATTCTTGGATCATGAGCCGTCGTCTTTCAAGATCTTCTTTTGTTTTTGGTTCAAGAAAGGATAATCCAATTACCTCCCCTGTTTTGGAAGATGCGTAGGTCATTACATCCATCTTTTCAAGCTGAAGGTCATATAATTTCGATTGACTTTTCATTACTCCGGTGAAAGATGGATGATCTGATATGTTGCCTTCAACCTGTTTTCCTTCTATCCAAACTTCAGTATTCATTCGATTAATCCTATTTAAATATTCTTTCCCTGATATAACGGTCACGAAAATCACCCTTTAATACTAATAATACAGTTTTATGTTTAAAAATTTTTTATGATTGTACATATAACCAATAAGGACAATTAATCAGGATTCCCTTCCGCCTGATTTTCACTTCTTTCCCCTGTATATCCATGATTTTTGGACTGTTAATGTCTAATGGCTCCAGGTCAGTATCTTGGGCATAATACAGTTTATATACATTTGAGAGGAGGGATAGTATGAGGCTAAGAAATGGAGATTTTTATACAAATATTTTTACCAATAAGTTATATAGGTTAAATGAAGATAACGATAGCAGCTGGTACTTGAGTTTGCGTGATGAAGAAGTTTATCATGAAACAGAAAAGATATCAGGGCGTGATATGATTAGATTGGTAGAAGGTAGTTATAAAAAAAGCTAATAAAAAAAAGCTACCCCATTCCTGTCATAGTACTTGTAATCAGATTTTTTTAGTGGAAAGTAGGTAAAACATGAAACAATATAAGATGTTCAAAGGAAAAAGTTGCCTTTATGTTGAATATAGTAGATAAAGGGGATTATCCAATGAATAAAGTTGAGTTATTAAAAAAATTACTAACTAGTAGTCGAGGTAATTTGTTTTCATTAGAGATTCCTACTACAAAAGAAAATGAAAAAAAGATTCAAGAATTGGTTAGAGTATTAGAAACAGAAAAAAGAATTAAATTAAGAGAATATGTACAGAGAGAATACTCAGTTTACTTACATGGAATAATTAAGTATGCATCCGAATAATCGGATGCTTTTTTTATTGGGGTGAATCACCATAGGGTACTTCAAGTTATACAGTAAGCCAAGATGGGCATAGAATTTTTATGAGATTTAGAAATTGTGAACCTTTATAACCCACAGAGCCAATAAATCCCTTGGGCATCTATTTTCTTAAATTAACCTGCTTCGTTAGGACAATAAGAAAAAGTCACCTCAATGGAAGCTGGAAAGCTATTTAATAGGTTAATTTATTAGGTCATTAATCAACAACCACATGCATACTTATTACCTCCCAAGAAAGAATAAGTTATATACTTCAACTAAAATGCGGTGGAAAAAAATGAAAGTTAATAGCAAGGGTTCAAATGTTCTGCAAAACAATATACAAATTTTAAATACTATTTTAGGTAAGAGTTCTGATTTTCAAATAAGAGAAATTTATTTGACAAGTATAGATAAGAAAGCGGCCGTTCTATTCATCGATGAGATCGCCGATTCGGACGTTGTTCAACGGCACGTAATAGAACCCCTAGTATCGTACTACATACCCCATTCTAAGACGGATGAGGAACTGCTAGCTTTTATAGAAGCAGCTGTCATTCAATCGATAAATATTACACGCGTGGAAGATGTGACGCTTGCTTCAAATGAGTTGCTAGCAGGCAAAACCCTTGTCATGGTGGAAGGAATAAATTCGTTTCTCTCAACCAATACAACCAAATGGAACGGACGCAGCATAGAAAGCCCGAAAGGACAACGAGTTGCTAAAGGACCTGATGTGGGTTTCTCGGAAAATAGAAGTACAAACATCTCTCTCGTTCGTCAGATTATTAAAAATCCGAATGTCAGAGTAACCACCAAACAGTATGGAACTAACACCCAAACAGACGTATCGGTCATGTACATTGAAAACATAGTGGATAAACAAGTGCTAGACACAATTTTTGCACGCCTAGAAAACCTCCAGTTGGATGCAGTGTTGGAAGCAAATTACATTGAGATGGTTCTGACGAAGGAGAGCAAGTCTTTTTTTCCACTCATGCTCAATACGGATAGACCTGATGTAGCAGCAGGCGAAATGCTGGAGGGAAAAGTCGCAATCTTTGTAGATGGTTCGCCTTATGTTCTTATTGCTCCTGCGGTTCTCATTCAATTTTTCCAAACACCGGAGGACTATTATCAAAATAAGACAGGTTTTGTTAATCCTCGCTTGATTCGTTTTTCTCTATTTATTTTAGCTTTGTATATTCCGGGGATGTATGTAGCGTTTGTGACCTACCATGCAAACTTGTTACCTGTAAAATTGCTAGTGGGCTTTGTGTCACAACGAGAATTGGTACCATTTCCAACCTCGTTAGAAGTAACAATTTTGTTAATTGTGCTTATTGCAATAAACGAAAGTACTTCTCGGTTACCTCAAAATATTGCGATTACGGTGTCCATTTTTGGAGGAATCATATTGGGGCAGTCTGCAATTGAATCGCAATTAGTAGAAGCTGCCAGCTTAGTTGTTGTTAGTGTAACGTATATTTTCCTAAGTGTTATCCCTATTCTCACACTGCGAATATCGGCAGCAAATATCTCTCTTTGTTTTACTGCAGGGGGCGCAGCTCTTGGCTTTTACGGAATCGCCTTATTGTCACTTGTATTATTGCTTCATCTATGTTCTTTACGTAGCTTTGGCGTACCTTATTTATCTCCTTTCGCTCCACTCGTTGCTCATGATTTAAAAGACAGTGCAATTCAACTATCACTGGAGGAAATGACAAACGATGAATCTCATTTCACGAAAGAAGAAATGATTAAAGAGACAGATAAAGTGTAACGACAAGGAGAATCGTATGCTAAGGAAATCAACTATAACCCTCTATCTAGCGATAGGATTAATCATCTCCTTAATGGTAAGCAAACAGGTACAGGACAGTATGTTAAATAAAATCAACGTTGTTTCCGCGATTGGGATCGATAAAAGCAAGAGCGGATACATCGTTAGCCTACAACTATATAATCCAGCCGCCAATAGCAAAGAAGGAGCAGCTGAATTAGGTTCGTATACGTACAGTGCAAAAGGGAGAACCATCCCAGAAGCAATCGACCTTATTCACAATAAATTAGCGCGAACTATCTTCTTAGATAGTACGGAAGTGGCAGTTATAGGGGAATCATTAGTAAAATCCGAAGGAATTTCTTCCCTTACTGATTACTTTATGCGGGAATCCAATTTACCTGCAAATATAAGGTTTGTCATAAGTAAGGGAGTAAAACCGGATAAACTGCTTCAAATCTTTGTACCTGTTCAAAAAATTTCAGGAAGCAGATTGGAAGCAATGCTTAATAGCAAACGAGAGTCTTGGGGGAATCTTCCAGATGTTACTTCCAACAAAATAAAGGAAATGTTAAATAAGAATAGAACGGAATTAACCATCCCTTATATCACCATAAAGGGTGATTCCTCGAAAGGAATTTCGAAAAACAATATTGAAAAAGCTACCCCGGATGCTGTAATAGGAATAGAGGGATTTGCCGTTTTTAAACATCAAAGATTTTCGTATTGGCTTTCTTCATTGGAAAGTAACCTATTTGCGTTAACTCAAACCAAAATACACGATATCACATTGGTAACGAAGTGCCGAAAACAGTCTGGATTTGTGACATGGAAAGACGTTCAAAGCAAACCCGTTATTCATTTACAAGATAAAAAGGGAGTTCCATCCTTTCTTCTTCAGCTTCAAATAAAAGGAAAGTTGTCTGATGTATCATGTAATATGGACACTTCTACTGTCCAAGCCGTTACCTCATTGGAACATGATGCAGAACATGAACTTCAAAAGCAGATTAATCAGCTGATAGCGAAAACGCAAAATAAAAAAACCGATATAGATGGATTTGGAGAAGTTTTGTTTCGAAAACAACCAGATAGGTGGAACAAGGTAAAAAACAATTGGGATTCAGTATATTCAACCGTACCAATTCGAACAAAGGTGAGGTTTGATCTTTTAGATGTAGGAGATATTTCATCGTCATTAAAATAGACTCTATGCATGGAAAGGACTCGATAGGATGATGGTCAGACTAGCTCCAATGGAATTATTCTCCTTAATGATCAACTTTTTGCTTGGAAGCGCTATTGTCGTAGGTTGGAACTTCGAAACGAAACAAGATGTTTGGATCACGATCTTGTTATCGTTAGGTTTGGGAGTGGGGATTTTTTATTTCTATATCCTGCTTCACTCATTAGGAAAATGGGGAAATTTAATCCAACTCTTAGAACTAGGATTTGGAAAGTGGATATCCAAACTACTTGGATTTATTTATTGTCTATACTTTTTATACATTGCAGGAAGAGTGTTGAAAGATTTTTCTTTTTTCATCGGTCAAGTGCTATTTAACAATATCCCTTTTTGGATTATATCTTTCACGTTTCTTCTGGTGGTGTCATATAGTTGTTTTCTTGGCATCGAAGCCACGGCAAGAAGCTCACTGATTTTATGTGGTTTTACATGTGTCATTATTTTGGTACTCATGGTATTTGGATACCTATCTCCTTATTTTGAACTCAGCCATTTAACTCCCGTATTTCGGACGAGCTGGAAGCAGATAATCTCTTCCGTTTTCCCAACCGGATTAACCTTCCCGTATGGAGAGCTCATCGTATTTACCATGCTATTTCCGTATGTAAACGATAGAAAAGCCTTACGAAAATACGGTTGGATTTCTGTATGTACAACAGGAGTGTTACTACTTGTAGCCGGAGAAATGATACTGGGCTTGTTAAGCTCTGAAACAGTCAGCTTGTATGTATTTCCTTTTGTGAAGGCTGTGGAGCTAACCACCGTCTTAGATTTCCTGCCGCACTTAGAGGCTTTTGCGGTAATACTCAATCTTATAGGTGGATTCGTTAAAATTTCTATATTTATGTACGGTGGGCTAATGATTCTTGCTAACTTGTTTCCAAAGGCAAAGATGAATCGACAAATTATCGCCACAACAATCCTAACTTTTTTATTTTCATTTACATTATCTAAAAACATCATTCAACACTTGTTTATTGGATTGAAAGTCGTTCCACTTTATTTGCACATACCATTACAACTTATCATTCCATTAATCTTAGTTATCATTTTGAGTATAAAGAAATACATAGTAAAATCATTATAAAATAAGTCACACCCAACATTTCGTATTAAAGAGAAATTAGTCTTAGATTTTTACGAATTATGACTGGGCACTCATATACTATTTTTTTATCCTGATTATTACAATTGGAGCGATTAAGTTCGCTCCCCCTTTTTAAAATAAAGGTCTGTTGGTGGCAACATAGTACAAAATAACTGACAAAATGTTAATAATGCAAATATTAAACCTGCAATTTTTAAAATCCTTTCATAGATACAATAGAAAACTAAATAACATACGGCAGTGATTGACACTCCCCATATCCAAGGAAAATCAGTTATTAGAAGGATAGCAATATTACCAATAGGATTTTAGAAAATTTATATAAGTTCGATGTTCGTTCAGGTGTTCCTTTATTATCTTCCATTTAAACACCTCCGTAAAATAACAGTCTCCTCTTTAAATATTTCCATAAAAATCCACTTGCTTATTAAACTAATCTGCCAGTTAGCCATCCATGAATCGCTAAAAACCAGCTCTTCACCACAGAGAATGAAAATGTTTTCAAACCGTCAATACTGATTCTACGGCTGGAGAGGAAGGTCGATGAACTGGAACTCGCACTTAAAGGTTATATTCAATCCCATCAACGTCTAATGTTAAAAACGATTTTAAGACATATTGACTTTTTGACTGAAGAGATTGAGATGCTCGATCAAGAAGTAACGAAAAGAGTACGTACCTACCAAGAAGATGTTGAACGATTAGATTCTATTCCTGGTATAGCCACCAGGATGGCTGAGCAAATTTTAGCTCAAATCGAACTGATATTAAGAAACAATTCCCAAGTGCAGCCCATATGTGTTCCTGGGCAGGTTTGGTTCCTGGACAAAACGAAAGTGCCGGGAAAAGGTAATCAGCTAAAACCAAAAAATAGTGGTCGCACATGCCCATGTTACGTATCTCTTATTATCTCTTAACACGAAAAGAAATGTATGTAGACTTAGGCGAAGACTACTTTGATAAGCAAAGACAGCAATCCATTGTTCGGCATTCACTTCAAAGACTTGAAGGTTTAGGATACAGTGTTACTCTACAAGAACCCGAAGCATCTTAATCTATTCAACTGAATTCCATGGATCAATGAATTAGCGCTCTCCCCTTTTAAAAAATTAATGAGCTGCGTCTTCTTTAGTATTGCCTTTTTTACTGAGTTACAGAAGTTTATTTTCATGGTAGTACAATTGGTTACTCCATGTACTTCCGCCTCTTTATCCTACTAGTAATTCAATCAAACTCCACCCTCTTTCGAGGTGTAGCTTTTAAATAAAGTTTAATCAAAAATATCTCGCAAACCCACATTTTACGATAAATAAAAAGAATCTATTTTGAAAAAAGATTAATCAAAATAGATTCCTATCCAGAATATTTCAGTTTGATTTTTATAAAAAATTTTAATCAATTTCAGTGTATCTAAAGTTTATTCTGCCTTTTCGAATGGAATGTGCCAGCTTTCCATGACTTTCCCGGCCGGGCTGATCTCTGAAACAAGCCTGTGCTTCACCGGCGTGCTGGCCGTCCATATGATCGGTCAGCACCTGTTCGGTACCGGATGGGTTGATGGACAGAAGCATTAGCTGAAATATTTGCCGAATTAGCCATCAGTGCGCCTCCTGGATCATCCATCCTGCAAGATCGGACGGACCGGACGGCTTCTTATTGTTGGTGGAGCCGTCGCGTGGACGAATCATGCCGCCAACGAGACGAAGTCCCTGTTTCCTCGTCATGAATCGTCCGATCTGCGTACCTATATAATTCTGTGTACCCGGAACGACATACAGCTTCCCGTCCTTCAATGCCCGAAGCGCAACTTCCACGACTCGCTCCGGTGTGTCTTTCTTACCGACGGCGGCTTCTTCCGTGCCTACGACGTTGAAGAAGCCGGTGTCCGTTGCTCCGGGACAAAGCGTGAGAAATTGGACGCCACTGTTGCGGTTTTCCCACCACAAGGCTTGGGTAAACGACAAGACGAAGGCTTTCGTTGCTCCGTATACGGCCATATAGGGAAGTGGCTGAAATCCGGCGGTCGATGCGACATTGATAACGGCCCCGGAGTTTCTACACAACATATCCGGCAAGAACAAGTGCGTCATATCCACAACAGCGGCAACATTGAGCATGACTTCCTCATGCTGGCGCACGCCTGACACTTGTTCAAACAAACCGTGCGTGGCAAAGCCTGCGTTGTTGACCAGCAGTTCGATCTCTAAATTCAGAAGTTGACATTGCCGATATAACTCGCCTGGCGCGCCCTCTTTGCCAAGATCGGTAGGAATTACCTCGACCTTGACACCGTGCTTCTTTCTAAGCTCCGATGCCAGGTTCTCCAGCTTGTTTTTCGATCGGGCTACGAGTACAAGGTCGCCACCCTCTTTGGCCAATTGTCGGGCGAATTGCTCTCCGATGCCGGATGAAGCTCCTGTGACAAGCGCCCAATTTCCTTTTATGTTCATTGTGCAACTCTCCTATCTACTTTTTTATAATTAGGAAACAGTGTTACTTTGTCCTTAAAAATAATTCCTGACTCTCATAAGAGTCAAGAATTGTGATGTGTTTCGGTAACAATGTTTCTAATTGGAATCATTGTAACTAAGCTTTTTAAGAAAGTCAACATCGTTTTTTGAATCGTTGGTTTTTGGCATCCCTCGCAACATTGACAACGATCCGACAATTATATTAAAATTCCTGTTAAGAGCTGGAAACATTGTTTCTTATCAAAAATGTATTAATTGAGGGTGATAGCGATGACAGACCAAAATAATTCCTTCGATGCAAATACGCAAAAGTTGGAAACGTATCAGGAGGCTCGCTTGAAAAATATTGAAAATCTTCGAAAGCTCGTCGTCGATGCTGCGGCAACGATTTTGTACGATGAGGGTCCTGAAGCTGTGACGGTGCGTAAAGTTGCGCAGAAGATGAATTGCTCTACCAAAATCATATACAACCTGTTTGTCAATAAAGATGGACTGGCTCAGCAGCTTTATCTCGACGGCTGCAAGCTTCTCGCCAACGAATTCAAGGGAACGCAGCGCGCTGACGATCCGATGCAGCAGCTGTTTAATTTAGGCGAAACCTTCTGGCAATTCGGACAGCGTTACTCCGGTTATTACAAGCTGATGTTCGGAGGAGCCTTCGCGGATTTCAAACCAGACGAGGAGAGCATACACGGAACCGTAACAGCTATGCGGCAATTGTTGACGGTAATTGGTAATGCGCAAGAGCAGGGACTGATTACCGGTCCGTATGACACGGAAACCGTCGTTCGTATCTTCTGGGCGTCGCTCCACGGTGTTATCCATCTTTACATGTGCGGACATTTTGGTGATGTGCAGTCCGCCCATGCCGTTTACAAGCAAACGTTGTCTTTGGTTGTCGGTTCGTTATTTTCAAGTTGAGGCTTCTAGAGCGGGAAAAAAGCACCTTAGGGTGTCTTTTCTTTATTTTTTTAAAACGTCGCAACTTTATTTCAAAACGACACGAGGGTATTTTTTTAATACAAGCAACCTTGATAAATGAATAAATAGTATAAGGGCATGTTTTGAAAAAGATTAATCAAAACATGCCCTTATACTATTTAATTGGATTATTCTTTTATAAAAAAGATTGAACATTTTTATGTTCCTTAATGAACAAACCTGCCCGTTACTTGAATAAGAAAAAAGGCTTTACCCCTATTGAAGTAAAGCACCCGTTGTTGAAGAAGAAAGAATCTAAATATTTTTTGAATCAATTTGTTTAAGATATTAATCAAGGAACATTTTATCCAATAAAGGTGGAAGCATATCACTTTTTAAACAATTTTCACAAATCAGCAATACTGTCATGTCTGGCTTATTTACACTATCATCTTCGCTATTCCCACATATGTTACATACTTGTTCCATTTAGCAGCACTCCTTTATATATTTATATTCATAATTTTTCCCTTCTTCACCTTTTTTCACCCTACTTAATTGTTACATCTTTAAAAATAAAAAAGCCCAATGAAAATATCATTGGACTTGTGACTTACATTAAGTTACGTATCAATCATTCAAATGAAATGGAACAGTAGAAACCACAACGTCTTTTCTATTTAATAATATGGAACGGATACGTAATCCTGATTGATTGTGTAATAAGCGGTGCCACCACTTATGTGTAATAAATTCCGGTAATAGCACAGTTATTTTCTTCTCATGTTTATAGTGGTGGTCAATACGCTCAATAAATTCAATTAATGGCTTAATTAATGTACGGTAACGTGACGTAACAACGACTAATCGAACACCTGGGTTCCACTCATCCCATCTTGCTTCCATCTTTTTAGCATCTTCAGGAGAAAAAGCAACATAAAAAGCTACCACATTTGGAGTAAGTGATTTTGCATATGAAATTGTTGATACCACC
The DNA here is from genome assembly GCF_046562815.1 of Neobacillus sp. 204. Classification (NCBI taxonomy): domain Bacteria; kingdom Bacillati; phylum Bacillota; class Bacilli; order Caryophanales; family Bacillaceae; genus Neobacillus; species Neobacillus sp. 204. Next base: position 2,156 of record NZ_JBJORY010000022.1, on the reverse strand, counting down.
ACCTTATGAATACCCGCAACAGGTATAATTATGATTGTGTCGGTTCTTGGAATGGGCTCAGTTAAATCAAATTTTAATTGCTTACCTACATTGTCGTAATGTTTACTAATTTTTGTAATTACCCATAACAATATAGGCGTTATAACAACTACGATCCAAGCCCCTTCTTCAAATTTGGTAATACTGAATATTATTACAACAAAGAACGTTACTACTGCACCTATACCATTTATAATTGCTTTTCGTTGCCATCCTTGTGATTTATCCTTACGCCACTTTAGGACAAGACCTATTTGTGCCATAGTAAATGATAAGAAAACACCAATGGCATAAAGAGGAATTAATGACTCAGTTCTTCCTCGAAATACAATGAGTAAAATACTTGCTAAGATTCCCAGTGTAATTATTCCATAGTTATAAGCTAAACGGTCTCCTCGATTGGCAAACATTCTGGGTAAATTTTTATCCTGTGCCATTAGAGATCCTAGAATTGGAAAACCATTAAAGGCTGTATTAGCAGCTAGTATTAATATTGCCATGGTAGCAAACTGAATAATATAATAAAATATTCCCCGTCCAAAGGCATCCTCTGCCACCAAAGATAATACCGTTTTGGTTCCTGTTGGGTCTGGATGAATATCGTAGGCTCTTGAAATGATGGTTACTCCACCAAAAATAACAGCTAATAACACTCCTAATGTAACCATGGTTCCTTTCGCATTCTTTTGGGCAGGATTCCTAAAGTGGGGTACTGCATTGGAAATAGCTTCAACTCCCGTAACAGCTGAACATCCTGAAGAGAACGCTTTTAGCAAAACAAACCATGTAAGACTTGTTGGTAATTCTGTAGGAATTGTTACATGGTGAGTTGCCTCATTTGCACCAGTTAACCAGTCAAATAAACCTTTTCCTACCAGGGTTAACATGCAAAATATAAATATGTAAGTTGGAAATGCAAATACGTTACCCGATTCTGATAATCCTCTAAGATTCATCCATACCATAAACCAGATAAAAAAAATTCCGATTGGAACGATATATGGCAAAGCAGAATGATAAGCAGATGTAATTGCAAGTACACCTGCCGATATAGATACTGCAACAGTTAACGTATAATCAATAAGTAATGAAACTCCTGCTAAACGTCCCCACACCATTCCCAAGTTTTCCTTTGCGACCATATAGGCTCCTCCGCCTTGAGGATACGCATCAATAACTTGTCTGTAACTAATAATAAGGACCGCAATTAATAAAATAATTGCAATAGCAACGGGTAAAGAAAATGCAAATGCAAATGCTCCAACAGTTGCAAGTTCCAGTAAAATCATTTCAGTCCCATATGCTACAGAAGAAAGAGCATCCGAAGATAATATGGGTAATGCTTTCCACATTGGCATTTTTTCAGCTTCTGCTTCGCTTGATTTTAATGGACGCCCAAATAATATCCTTTTAAATGTCATTAGTATTTCCTCCAGAATAAGTTACAGGTAATTTGTTTGTTCTTTACAATTAAATTCTGTTTTAAATGTTTTTTTATTTTCGACCAACAAATACCAAATTATCTATCTTTAAAATGGTGAATACCAAACACCACCAAACATTTTAATTTTCTCTCCCCTTTTTAACCAAACAAAAAAGACCCCCAAAATTGAAAGTAAACTTTTCTTGTAAAAAAGAGCACAAAAAAAGCACCTTTCATAAGGTGGTCTTTTGACCTCCTTCGCTTTAGCCGACGAAGTTAGCTGACGGGTTAGGATGGCGAAAGAGTTAACATCCCTTCTACAAATCTGTAGAATTAACCCCAAAGAATTGGGTCCTCCGTTCCCTTACGGGACTAGGCAATATGAAATTGATTCCTATGTCCATGATATTACGCCGAAGGAAATAAATTGTAAAGGGTCAAAATAGCTCAAAAAAAGGTGTGTAAGTCTTTTTCAGTACAATAAAGCGCTTACATATTTGTAACACTACACACCTCTTTTTCTTTCGCTGATTTTCTTCAATTTTCTAATTTGATATAAAAAAGGATATGCGTTCTTTTATACGTTTTATTCTTCATACGAATAGGTAAGGGGTTGAAGTTATCGCTCCCTTTTCCCCTCGTCCACACCAGTACGTGCGACTTTCACCGCATACGGCGTTCCAACTAATCCAAA
>NZ_JBJORY010000021.1:0-64383 GCF_046562815.1 Neobacillus sp. 204 | reverse complement strand
GTCATCTGCGTACCTCACTGATTCACCAAGGTGTTTAAACCTTTTCTCCCAGAGCTTGTCCATTGTATTTAAATAGATGTTCGCCAGGAGTGAAGATATTACACCACCTTGCGGTGTTCCTGTGATTTGGTTTCGTATCTTACCCTCTTCCATAATTCCAGCTTTTAACCATTTACGAAGTAATTTTAAAACTCTCCGGTCATTGATACGTTGTTCAACTAACATCATCAATTTATCTTGATTGATGTTATCGAAATCCTTGAATATCTACATCTACTACATAATTTACTGACCTCTTTTCAATATAGAAGTTCAGTATTTTCAAAGCATCGTGGCAATTACGATTTGGGCGGAATCCAAAGGAACAGTCAAGAAAGTCATTTTCATAGATAGAGTTTAGTATCTTTGTAATGCACTTTTGTACAATCTTATCTTCATGCTCCGGTATTCCCAACGGTCTTTTCTTGTTTGAGTTGAACTTTGGAATATACATCCTCCTTACTGGAACAGGTCGATAGCTTTTGCTTTTAAGATTACTAACTAAATCCGCTATGTTTTCTTTTAGATTTTCACTGTATTGATCTTTAGTTGTTCCGTTAATCCCAGTAGCCTTCTTATTGGGTAGCTCAAAATGACATTGAACTAGTCCTTGCTTATTTAATAAATGTGCAAGTGATGTAAATTTCATTTTAGGATCAGATTTTGCTAATTCTGCTATCCATAGTAGTTTTGTTTCCATTTATTATACCTACCTCTGTGTGTAGTAAATGTGTCCCTAGTAAGGGTGATAACTGGTAGCTGGCCTTTCCTCCATCGGCATTTGGTTTCCTTACTTATTATCGCTTGTAGACCATACTCTTCTAAAAAAAAGAAAAGACCGGTAGGGTCTCCCGAGTTGCCATATCATATCAATGTATAACGTGCCAAGGTCTCTGACTCCAGAGAGGTTTTATCCTTCTTGCCTTTAACGAAAGATAAAATGTAGCTTTCTGCTGTGCATAAGGCATCAGCCCTCTCGATTTACTAACATTATGGAGCTCAATCCCTTCAACCAATTGGCTTTCGGCCCGCCATCTAACTGTCTACGCTTAAAGACTAAAGTTACCTTTAGCCCTCCAAGACTCGCTACGAGCGAATGGCTAATTCTTACTCGGCAGGAATCCCACCCACTATATGATACGACCTAGGCTCGGCTGCACATGCACCCGTTAGCACAATAAAGAAACGGGATAGCCGCAGCCATCCCATCTTTAACATAAGCACCCGTTACTTTAAGTGTAACACTTTACAATGAGACATGATTAAATTCACCTGTTAATTTTCCTTTCAAGAATTTGGCCAAACTCAAAAACTTTGTTTTCTTTGGAACAACTAAACTAATTTCAATCAAAAGAACCCATTGTTTGTAATAATTCATTTGATTGTGGAGTTACGTAAATGGTTCGGCTTGGAAAAGCAACTTCTACTCCCTCTTCCTCTAATATCCCCATGATTTCTAAATTGATTTCATGTTTAATTTTAACGTGTTCTGCCCAAACAGTAGAATTCGTGAAAAAATATATAAGAATATCGAGACTACTCTCATTATAATGATCGAATGCGACCATAATCGTATCCGGATGGATTTCTTCATGAGTTCTCAAAAACTGTTCAATCCGTTTAACGACTATTTGAATTTGTTCTTTGGTGGTTTGATAGTTAAGTCCTAAGTGGAAAGAGATTCGTCTTTTCCCCATACGACTCCAATTTGTAATGGCTTCGTTTGCAAGTGTTGCATTTGGAACTGTAACTAGAGCTTGACTAAAAGTGCGTATTTTAGTACTTCTGAAATTAATATCTTCTACTATACCTTCCACACTAGGTGTTAATATCCATTCTCCAATGGAAAAAGGTTTTTCTGTTACAATCACGATTCCACCAATTAGATTTCCTACCGCTTCTTTTGCGGCTAAAGCAAATGCCAGACCCCCTAACCCAAGACCTGCCACCAATCCATTTACGTCATAATCAAATTCCTGACCAATAATACTTATACTGATGGCAATCATGATTACACGGATGGCTCTTGAAATAAACGGTATAAGAATTAAATCAATCTTATTGTTGATCTTTTGATTAACACTAATTAATATTCCCGAGGTAGGAGAAGACAAATTAAAAAATCCCCATGTGATTAATACAATTACCATTGAACGCAGAAATTTTAATAATAACGTATTGTGTTGTTCTATAAAAGGGAAATAATCCATTGCTACATACAAACCTAAAATAATAAAGAGCCATCCTAAAGGACGTTCAAAACCTAAACATATTTGTGTAAAAAAATCAGTTGGTGTTTTCCTAGACAATTTTAATATCAACTGAAACACATACTTTGTAAATATGTTTCTAAAAAGTATAAATAAAAGCAATATCCCTATAGAAATTCCTAAACTTTTTAACATGTCATAGTCTATTCCCACCATTGAAAAAGCCAGGACAAATGAATCAAAAGACATTCTAAAATACCTTCTCTCTTCTTACGTTACTTTTTTAGCAATCACAATTGATAGAAAAATCGATGTTACGTGGAAAAATAAGACCCACGGACACCTACTTTTCAAACCATACGTTCTCATATAATAACTTTTCAAACAAGATATTTGAATACAACAAAAGTCTTAGATTATAGAAATAAATCTGCTTCAAAAAATGGTGCGAGATGAAAAAGGAAGGGTAACCATCTAGGGAGGGTTGTTTTTTTGTGACTCAACTAACCTGCTTCGTTAGCATAATAAGAAAAAGCTGCCACTTAGACAGCACTGGTTTCTCGTTAAATCAACAGTCAGTTCAATAAAAATGCAGTTGGGAATCTTAAAAAGAGCAAACAGGCTAATCCCATTTGCTCTTTTTTCAAATTATTGATTAGCCTGTTTAACCCATATTGCACCTATTTTGTGCGTTTACCTTGATCTTAACATCTGCTCCACATCCAATACCATATCGCCTTTTTGCACTACTGGTACATTTGTTAAAACGGTTTTTCTCAACATAAATAGCAGGATAAGTGGTAAAATTCCCCGATAAGACAAATGTTTATATTTAAAATAACGTCATGTGCAAAATTAACTAATATTAATTAAAGAGTCTAGCAAGAACAATCTCTAACAGCAGCCACCATAACCATGATGAAATGGATAGCCGCCATATCCATGATGGAAGGGATAGCCGCCATATCCATGATGGAAGGGGTGACCACCATAACCATGATGGAAGGGGTAACCTCCATAACCCATGCCATAACCAGGATAACCTCCATAACCCATACCGCTTCCAAAGAAATCTCTTTCCATTTTATATCTCCTCCTCAAATTGTTTCAAAAATAGTGTATGTGTCCATTTTTAATGAGGAATAGATATTTGCCTATATGTAAGTGTCTTCTTGGATGTTATTTTATTTGCTGTATAGTCATAACCCTCATTGTACTAGTGTTAATGCTTTTTTTATATCGTGGTTTTATTTACTATTTCTTCGTATGTGCCTGTGCGTACAAAAGATAAAAATAAAAAAGCCCTTTTTATTGGCTTGGCTTTAATAATCAGCACTTGTCCCATTCAGCTTTATTCTGAGTGCATATGTTATTATTAAGCCAGCCAGACATATATAATTACCTCAGAAAAGGCGTTTGCATGTATTGCAGACGCTTTTTTATTTTTAGAAATTGTTTAAGCAAAACGCATATTTTGTCCTATCCCTTATGACAATTGTCCAATCCCTCCTTGTCTTAAGAAATATATATACATAGTGAGAGTTTTTTCCTTCAGATATTCCAATAGGAGGTGAAATGATATGTGGGGCCTATGTGGCGGTTACGGTTATGGCGGCGGTTATGGTTATGGCGGCAGTACTTTTGTATTAGTCGTTGTATTGTTCATTCTGTTAATCATCGTACTTGCTAGTTTTTGCTAATGTTTGATAAACCAAATAGAAGGATTTTGGCTGAGTAAAGTAAATTTAAATAAGAATAGTTGGAGGCGTTATACATGGGTGATGGAATGGGAAGTGCTTTTGCGTTAATCGTTGTATTGTTCATTCTGCTTATCATTGTCGGGACTTCGTTTATGAGCGGCTACTAAATTGTACGGAATAAAGGGCAGGTTAAGTTAATCTGTCCCTTTGTCATATAGACTTCTGAAATGAGAGGAGGATGAAGCAAATGCCATTTGATCGAAGTGATCGGTTTTTTCGTGACGACTTTAGAAGAAGAAGGTTTTTCCCCTTTTTTCCCTTTTTTCCCTTTTTCCCTTTTGAATTCGAAAGAGAAAGAAGAAGAAGACGTAGATTTTAAGAAAAAGATTTAAACAGTATTTCCAAGAGCCTACGGGTAAAAACGTGCTTCCATCTTATTGAGCTAAGAAGCTGGTGGAATAAGGCTATTGTGGGACCTAAATAGGTCCTTTTTGTTTTGAGTAATTATCAACATTATTGATTTAACACAGCTGTTATTAAAAAAATACCTTCTTCCACTAACCTGCTTCGTTAGTTCAAGAAGTAATTTTACAACTCACCAATAAACCATATTTCTCCAGTATAAATTTCTCCATCTTCATCAGTTATTACTTCGTTAAAGCCTTTAACATTTAAATTTTCTGGGATATGTATTCTCCATTCACTTTCAAAATTCCTATCTTTAGAAATGGGAATCCACTTCTGATATTGGTCATTCCTTCAAAGAAACTTTCAAAGTATGAATTACCAGAAAACACTATAATTTGCGAGTTCCATAACCCTGGTAAATCTATTGCAACCACTACACGATTTTTTTCGGAAGTCATTGGTTTTATTTTAATTAAGTGTTCAGCCCTAGATAGAAGAGTTTCAATACATATCTTTCTTATTCTAAAGGGTGTTTTACTTGAAGAAATAAAATCTTGTGCAACTGGCAAGTGCAAATGCCAATATCCGTTATAAAAATCTGAAGGGAACTTAATTGTTTCTTGTACAAGTCTGTTAACCATATTTCTTGTCTTTCGTTTTAAACCTCGTATTTTTTTATCACGCATTAATTAACTCCTTATTTGTTTTCAATTTTTAATATTTTAATTATATACTCTTCTTCCACTAACCTGCTCCATTACTTCAATAAGAAAAAGGGCTTTATCTTTATTAATGTAAAGCACCCGTTACTTTAATAAGGCTATTCTTCATATAGCCAATCAAAATCATCGTGAAGTATATACTCTCGTTCATCTAAGGTTAAATAATAATCCGAACAAACAATATCTAATTCTTTATAATTAACACCATAATCAATACCTAAATAAATATGCTTTATTGCTTTATTTCCCTTCACATTTGCAGGTATCTTGTCAATTACATTAGATTTATTTAACACCGCAGAACGATAAAATTCACTCCATTCATCCCACTCAAAACCATACGGAGTGTTGGCATAGACTACATTTTCAAATTTCAAAGTACCTTTCTTAACGAGATAGGTAAATCCGTCTTGTCTATCAATGCGAGATATAGGCTTTAATATTTTGAAGGTAATACTTTTTTCACGATGGTTGATACAGAATTCCTCAATTACTGTATCGTATAATTCTAGGTCATCATTGTCCTTATAATTTTCCATCGAATACACCACCATTTTCAGTCCATTTTTACTTGAATTCGCTACAAAAAGAAACTATTCCTTCTTCCTCTCCCTGCTTACGTTAGCACAATAAGAAAAAGCCACCAAATGGCAGCTGGATCCTCAACTCTTGCCCCCGTAAGTTGAACAAACACCTTATTAAATATTGATATGCATTGTTCCATCTGATTTAACTGTAACCAATGGATATTCAGGAGTGTTTTCTCCAGTAAGAATACTTTCTTTACCTAGAATCTTTGATAGATTTCTCATAAATTTAAATACCGCAATAGCTTCAGTTACACTTTTAACTTCTTTTGGTTCAAAGTCAAATTCTATTTCATCTTCTGAAAAGAAATGGCAATTAATCAATACACCATTAATGTTAATAGACATTAAAATAAGGTGGTTCTCGTTTTCTTCAAAAAAATGGGCAACATTAGTTTGTTCATACACTGTTGCTTGTCCATCCTTATAAAAAACAATATCCCAAGGAGAAGTGCGAATCCAATCAAAAAATTTTTGCCAATCGGTTAAATTAACGTCAACAACATAAATATCCCTTAGACTTCCATCATTGAAAAATACTTTATCCAAAACCTCATTTGTTATTTCCATTTAATCAATCCCAATATACAGATTATTTTATTCGTATTTTACAACTTCTTATTGAACTAAACTGCGTCGTTAGTTTAAGTGAAAATTTTCACAATCTCGATGTATATTCAAACTTGAATAATCTAATTGCCTGGAAACGATCTTCCGCAATCTGGCCCTATTGTTAAATATATATTAATCATCACTCTTCAACTAACCCGCTTACGTTAGTAAAAGAAGAGAATGCCAACATTATGTCAACCGAATCTTCAACTTTTGCCATCAAGTAATTCAACAAGAATTTTTTTATTTTAGCTAAATTTTTCCATATATAATCAAATTTTAATCGCAATTCTAAACAACGTCCTTTACGGGCTTGTCTGGATTGCATAAACTATTATGACTTCATTAGAAAAGAGTGAAAATAATGTCAATAAACTTAGTTGGAACAGTAAGAATTGTCTTGGCTTTAACGGTACAATCCATTCGATTTGCTAATAGTGCAAAACTTATAATTCAACAACTTGAAGGTTTTGGTTTAGCACCCAATCCAATCAAACCACATTTATATCAAGATGCCATCGATAATCTGTCAGATGCTATTAATACTATTGAAGCTCCCCCTTTAAATATACAATGGCCAACTGATCCTATCCTTCCACCTAACTCTATCTATCCTAATGATCCTATAAGAATTAAACTATCAGACAACCGAGCATTGCTAGCATTAGATAAAACCAATGATGCTATCAGATATATTCACACAGCTATACTCTTAAGTACTGATCCTGACATCACTGAGCAACTGCTATTATATAAATTCCAGGTAAAAGCCGCACGACTCGCACTTGAAGATGGTATAGATGCTCCTCCATTTGCAGGAGATGTTAAGAGTCGATAATTTATCGGCTCTTTGTATTTAGTTTGCAAAGTTCTTTTTTCACTAAACTGCTTCGTTACTTTAAGTACATCTTCTCACAATATATATTACTTTTTGTAGAAGATAATAAAAAAGACAAATACATACATCCAATTCACATCAGGCTTCATAGAGCCCTCAGATTCAATCCTATGTTAAAAGGTTAGAGGGTAAGGGAGACCTCTAACGGATGCAATTATAAGCGTCTGTTGGTGTTTGCTAGTTTTCACTTCCTTTAACAATTAAGTGGAATATAATATTATCTCTTCCTCAAGTAAACTGCTACCGTTAGTGGAAGAAGATAAAAAAAGGCTGCCGAAACAACCCTTAGAAATTCCAAGCCCTTTTGTTAACTAATGTTTATTCTTGAATATTAAATTAGCGACCATAGCAGTTAAACCTACAACAAACGCCATAATTATCGCTTTAAAATTTGATTCCGGAATAAGGATACCAATAATAAATACCACTATAAATACTACTATTCCCGCATATATTGACTTCAAAATAAGCCCCTCCGCAACTTTGTTCTTTTTGCTAATTCTAATAATTCCCCCATTGGTCACATTTTCCTTCTTCAAGTAACCTGCTTCTTTAGTGGAACAAAAAAAGCTGCCAATAATGACAGCACCGTTCTTAAACTCTTGCACCCGTTACTTTAAGTACATTACTTCACAAACTTTTCATCTTCCATATTTATTATGTAAACATCATTATCCTTTACTAAGAACAATTTGCTCCCTCTGCCAACAGCATAATCATATTTCAGTTCTTCTCCTATCTGATTTACCGTTCTAAATATCTTTCTTTTCTTGTCCCTTAAAGAATACAAATACACCACTGCCCTATGGTCATAACCATGACTAAACAAAACCAAATCATTCAAAATAGCAAATGCATGACTTCCTTTGATGGGAATATTACGAAGAATCTTGTAGCCCGTCTTATTTAATGAAACAAGTGGAAAGTCAGAATAATAATAAATATTTGTGCTTTCTGAAGTGACATTTAAAGCATAACAATCGTCAATGAATGGAACTTTTCTCCCTGTTTGAAAGACAAAATCGGCGTAATCAAATGTTTGGACTCCTTCTTTATCAAAACATCTTAAACCTGAAACCATACTTTCATCGAAATAACTTACCCATATATCAGAATCCTTTGTCGTTTGCACATCTTGAATTGCATCATCAAACTCGAACCTTTTTAACAAATTTCCTTGAACATCAAATAAAGTGGCGTTCCTTAAATACCCCTCTTCCTCGTCGGTTCTTGCACTAACCAATAACCAATTCTCCTCAAGAGGTTGAGCAAAATCAAATGCTTCCAATACCGAAGGGAGTTTGATTTTATTTATTTTTCCATTTACAACATGAAATACCTTATGTAAGTACCTTCCTTGTACCTTCTGTTCTGTTAATAAAATAAGATTTCCGTCAAAATCAACACTAATTCTATAACCATCCTGTGAACCAGCTATATGTCTAACGTTCATATAATGGCTAGTTTTTATATCATTCATTTTTGTTCCCCCTAAAAATCATAACCAACACTTTAAACATAAGCACCCGATAGTTGAATAAGAAAATAGCAAAAACAAGCTTTATTATGGGTTAAATAAAATAATAAATAAAATATCAATTACCACGGAAAGAATTAAAGAAATAAGCTTACTCCACCATTTTTCTTTAGAGAATAATAGGATTACAGCAGCAATTGTAAAAAACAACCACTTTGATACGATTACACTAAAGTGCAATGTATTAGGTAAGAAAACAGTAGTCGCATAAAGCACTACTGCTAAAACTAATGAATTAATTAAAATCCTTAACGCCACCAAATAAATCACACTACCTTTGTTGTTAAACTCTTGCACCCGTTAGTTTAAGTACATTTCTTCACAAACTCCTAATTCAGTGAGTCTTTAGACTTATGTAATACGCATTACATTGCATCTCGTTCCAGTAGTTTACAATGTTTGAGAAGTTCTGGTAAACTTGTAGGGTCAATACCAAAAGAGACCTCAACGGAACAAGGAGTCATCAATTCTTCATAATAACTTATGTCTTTCATTCTTAATGAAATTATAACGTGTCCCCGACGATTAACGCACCGAATGGAAAGGCTAAATTCCTCTGGGTATGCAGACAGTAAACAAGCTACTCCACTTCGCTTATTTTCGAGTGTACCTAGTTCTGCAATAAATTTAGTTATATCTGTGGTTACAATATAAAAGCCACCCAATGAGGCTGATATACCCCTCGAATGAGTTTCAACACTGAAACAGACTCCCATCTCGTCCTCTTTATCGACGTGAATTTTGATATAGGAAAGTTTATCTTCTCCTTTGATATGCAAGTTTTTTCCCTCCCAAAATAAAAGTTATTGCTGATTTTAAATGAAAAACCTTTAAGTAACCTGCTTACGCCTAATGGAACGACAAAAAACGCTTTACCCTTGTGAAAGTAAAGCACCTAGCTTAATAAGCTTTAAAACTTTAATTGTTCCACCAGTTTGGATATGAACTCCACCATTCTTCTGCTTCCTCCAAAGAATTAAAGATTTTTTGAGAAACTTCTCCAGTATTATCCTTATTAAATTCGAATGTGTAATTTGTTTCTTTTCCAATACGGGGTCTATTAAAAGGAGAACCCCCACCACCTACTTGATAGACCTTTACTTTATTAGGAGGAATATGTTTACCTGAAATGTTAGTATAACCTTCAGAAGGGCATTTGGAAATTTCCACATATAGAACACCACCCCACATACTAAATTGAAACATTATTAAATCTGTTTGATTTTCTAATTTCCTATAAAAATGAGGGAAGGAACCCTTAAACCCACGTTCTCTTAATACTGGAATTACGACCTCTTTTAAAGATTTAACCATTGCATCTCGTTCAGTAGACATATGTATTTACCTCCAAAAATGATCAAAACTACTCTCTATTTTAGCATTATCCTTCTTCAAGTAACCTGCTTCGTTAATGCAATAAAAAAAGGGATAGCCGCAGCCATCCAATCTTTAACTCTTGCACCCGTTAGCTTAATAAGCACCTGTTTTATTTTCTGTACCAATCATCTGTCTTAAATTTCTTGGGGATTTCTTGTTCAAACGGCTCATCAAAACCTAATTGTTCAAGAGTGTCAAACCATAAATCTCTTTTCGAATCGGGCAAATTCGTACCACACCACGGGCAAAAATCTATTTGTAAACTAGATGTTCCACCATAGTGAATTATTAACCCATACTCATCAAACTTGTTGTTGTAATATATTAGATTATCTGGACAATCAAATGGACTAAAATGTTCCTCGCATTTAAAGTTTACCTGTTGTGTCATAGTTTCACAGCAATGTTCCTTCATTAATTTTCTCCTTTTCATAGTTATGCACCCGTTAGTGGAAGAAGTTCAATCTTTAATTGATAAAAATATTTTCAGCTTATCATTAAATACATTATCCTCTAGCCATTCATTAATTTCTTCTTCAATTTGTAGTCTACGTTCAGATTCAGTTTCATCCTCCGTAAAAATATATTCCTCATCAATTCGTGCCCTTGCTGCTGAAACTTTCAAAATCATTTCAAAAAAATGCTTCGCTTCTTTTTTCTCAATTTCATTTTCAGCGTCCATTATTCTATCAAACACATCTATTCTAACACTGTCCAATACGGTTATCCCTTTAAAAAGAATATACATTCCAGCATAAAGTTTTCGTTCTTCTTCTTTAGTAAAGTTAATTGTCATCAATAATCACCTCTTGCTATCAATTTTAACCGAATCTTGTTTAACTATCCTGCCCTTAGTTGAATAACGGGTATTGAAAAAGGACTGCAGAAACACAGTCCTCCTAAAGCTAAAGCACCCGTTCGTACTAAGGAAAAATCACAATTGACCAAAAATGCTAAGAATCAGAATTAATAAGTAAAAAACCCCTATAAATATTACACATCCAACAACATAATTATATCGCTTTTTAATCGGATTAAAATGTTCTTTTAAATCCTTGATTGGACGTTCTTCTTTTTTCAAAGTATCTGAACTTGTAGAACTTACAAATCCTAAGATAGCTAAAATGAAACCAATTGTCCCGAAAGTACTGCTACTTAGAGTATGAGTTAGACGTAAAATAATGGCTACCAAGGCGATTAATGGTACTAGAACAAGAAAAAAATATTCTTTTATTTTCATTTGTATCACCAACTTTTATTAGAAATCTTCCTCTAGAATTCATCTATCCCTTCAGTCAATTCTAACAAAAAACAACCCATTTACTAGTGGATAATTTTCCATACTCTTCTTCAATTAACCTGCATCCGATAGTTGAAGATTGCAGTACCGTATCAAATTCAATAATCAGGTCAATAATTCCTCTAAAAATAGAATTTTTAGGGAGAGATTTATTTTGCTATTATCAAAAGCCTGGGAAATTTATGAATCTGATAAACGGATTGAAGGGTTTTCCCAACAGACTTTAAAGGCCTATAAACTTCAAGCGTTGTTGGTGATACGGTATTTTGAAGATGTAAAACTCGAAACCATTACTACTATCAAATTAAAAGAATACTTGGCAAAGTCAAGTGAAAATCTAAAGCCATCCAGCTTAGCTCACCGAATACGATTTATAAAATCACTTTTCCGTTGGTCATACGAGGAAGGACATATTTTCAAGAATCCGGCTGCAAAATTAAAAGAACCTAAAGTAGGAAAACGAATCCCAAAATTTTTGACTGAAAGAGAGATCGAACACTTAAGGGAAGCCTGTAAAACTCCTATGGAAAAGGCATTATTCGAATTTATGTTTTCAACAGGTTGTAGAATAGGTGAAATTGTTTCGCTAGACAAGAACAGGATCAATTGGGCAAACCGATCAGCGATAGTTCTGGGTAAAGGTGATAAAGAAAGAGAAGTATATTTTAATATTCGTTGTGAAATTTGGCTTAAACGGTACTTAGATAATCGTCAGGATAATGATTCGGCCATTTTTGTTACAGAAAGGAAACCACATAGAATGAGCATTGCTCAAATGAGATACATTGTTAAGCGGATTTCTGATAGGGCAGAGATTAGTAAAGTAATTCATCCACACCAACTAAGACATAGCTATGCAACACATCTGTTGAATAATGGAGCACCTCTTGATGTTATTCAAAGTCTACTTGGTCACCAGAAGAGCGAAACTACAAAAATTTATGCCCAATTAAGTGGTAGTCTTAGACAAGAATTGTATAGAAAATATTTTTAACCCTTTGCTTAAATATGTACAAAAGCAGCACTTCTAAAGAGTGTTGCTTTGTTTAACTCTTATCTAATAAAAAGCCACCAAAATGGTAGCCGGGTGTTAAACCCTTGCACCCGTTAGCCATCCATGAAGCGCAAAAATCGGCGCTTCACCACAGAGAATGAAAATGGTCTCAATCAGTCAATATTGAATCTACGGCTGGGAGAGGAAGGTCGATGAACTATGGTGCGTTAGAGCCCATCCGTTAGTCTGACTCCAACGACCACGGGTGCACCACTGACTGTCGCTCCCTTACGGGAAGCACACATGGTAGATTAATCCCATTCTGGTTGCTGCACCAGCCTCTAATTATCTTAGAGCCGTAGAAAGGATGTTTTCAATGGATGTAGTCATTGAAAGAGCATGCGGTATGGATGTTCATAAGGATAACATTACTGCCTGCATTATTACCCCTGAAGGAAAGGAGATTAAAACCTTTTCCACTAAAACTGTATTTCTACTACAGTTGGTGGATTGGATTAAATTGAACGGCTGCACACACATCGCGATGGAAAGTACCAGTGTCTACTGGAAGCCTATTGTGAATTTAATAGAGGCTGAGGAAATGGAGTTTTTAGTGGTCAATGCCCAACATATGAAGGCAGTTCCCGGTCGAAAGACCGATGTGAAGGATGCAGAATGGATTGCCAAACTGCTTCGACATGGGCTGCTCAAAGCTAGTTATATTCCTGACCGTAATCAACGTGAGCTGCGCGAACTCGTTCGCTATCGTCGGAGTATTATTGAAGAGCGTGCCAGACAACATAATCGAATCCAAAAGGTGTTAGAAGGAGCGAACATAAAGTTGGGATCTGTTGTTTCAGATGTCATGGGAGTTTCGGCGCGAGATATGCTTGACGCTATTGCCGAAGGTGAAGAAGATCCTGAAAGACTAGCAAACTTTGCTCGACGTTCTATGAAAAAAAAGAAAGACGAGCTGGAACTCGCCCTTAAAGGTTATATCCATTCGCATCAACGACTTATGTTGAAAACCATTTTAGGTCATATTGACTTTTTGACTGAGCAAATAGAGATGCTGGATCTGGAAGTGGCAAAAAGAATGAGTCCTCATCAAGAAGATATTGAACGACTGGACTCCATTCCTGGCATAGCTACCAGAATGGCTGAGCAAATATTATCCGAAATCGGAACTGATGTGAAGAAACAGTTCCCAACTGCAGCCCATATGTGTTCCTGGGCAGGTTTGGTTCCGGGACAAAATGAAAGTGCTGGGAAAAGGAAATCAGCGAAAACCAAAAAAGGCAATAAGTATTTGAGATCAGCATTAACAGAGGCAGCTCATTCTGTAGGGGCATCCAAAAACTATCTCGGAGCACTGTATAGGCGTACAGCATCACGAAAAGGCAGGAAACGCGCAGGAATTGTAGTCGCTCATGCCATGTTACGTATCTCTTATTATCTCTTAACCCGAAAAGAAATGTATGTAGATTTAGGAGAAGATTACTTTGACAAGCAGAAACAACAATCCATTGTCCGGCATTCATTAAGAAGACTCGAAAGTTTAGGCTATATAGTGACATTACAAGAGCCCAAAGTATCTTAATCCAGTCCACTTTTAAACAATAAACCATTGAAATGGGCGCTCTCCCCTTTTTTTAAAAAATGAATGAGCTGCGTCTTCTTTAGTATTGCCTTTTTTCCTATTTAGTAGAAGTTAATTTTCATGGTAGTTTAAGTACATTCATTCACAAATTGAACTACCTTTTTAAGTAACGAATTTATTAATATGGTTTCCATTCAATTTGAGTCATTAATTCAGTCCATTTTACACAGTTCAATGTATGCGTTTGAGAACTCGGTTCAGCTTCAAAAATCCACTTTTTTGTTACAAAATGTGTTGGATTGTTTTTATCATCTTCTACAAACCTAAAGTCAAAGTTATTACCATCATCATCATACGAGACCGATAGAGAAGCAAGTCGATGATTTAATAAATCAACAAAAAACAATTCAGTTATCTCATCCTCATCCCTAAACACAACTACATTGTCATTTGCTGTTTCAAAAGAGAAGTGAGTGTACTTATCTTTACAATTAAAACAGAACTCCAAGGTCTTATGGGTTTTATTAACTCTCCAAATTTCGGCTCCAGTATTATAATCTTCCACTAAAAGTCCGTCACCATCTTTATCTAGTATTTTGACAAAATACACATAATTTTCAGCAATATGAATTTCCTGAATATCATATGAACCACTGGGAACCAGCTCTTCAGTATGTTCATTGATTAAATCTGAGTACCAAAGAGATTTTATTCTTATATATTTATCTTCCTCAAGAATTGGTCGTCCCTGAAAGTCTGTAGTCAAATAACGATATTTTGTATAGAACAAACCATTTTGATTTCTAGAAACATCAAAATGTATTACTTCTTCAACTTGGTCTGCATCTATTATAAAAGTTGGCTTAACTTGTGAAATTTGCATATTTTAACCCTCCAAAATCTTTACAATCCTTCTTCCTTTAATAATTCTAGGATAGTCTAAGGATATCCTTCTCATTCCTTATTCTACTAACCTGCTTCGTTAGTTCAACAAGAAAAAGCTGCATCGATGACAGCTCTGATCTTTAACTCTTGCACCCATTACTTCAATAGGAATTTTTCTATCCTCCTGTTATCACTAAATAAATTAGGAATACGCTAAAAACTAGTAATACAATTGAAGTAAACCTCACAAAAGCTATGTACCATCTTATTCCTCTAGGACTTTTAGGAATTTCCACATCTTTAAGCCAATTAAAATTACGAGGGTCTATCAATCCTTTAATTCCTCCTAATGCAAACCAAAAAGCAAATAATGACATACCTAAATTGAAAAACCAATCAATTCTCAATCCTACACCAACCATAGTAATTAGACTACATACAAACGGAGAAATTCTGTAAATAATTTTCATAATTTTCCTCATTGAAATTTTATTTGGCATTTCCAGCTACAAACTAATTATACCGAATCTGTCTGTTTCTGTAATTTGGGGGAATTTGCAGTTTCCGCCAGTGTTTTCTCAACGAATAATCTGGCAAGCCAATGCAGGTCTTCTTCAAGTAAACTGCTTCGTTAGCTGAACAAGAAAAAATGGCTGCCGCAAAGACACCCCTGATCCTTAACTAATGCACCCGATAGCCATTCATGAAGCGCAAAAATCGGCGCTTCACCACAGAGAATGAAAATGGTCTCAATCCGTCAATACTGATTCTACGGCTGGGAGAGGAAGGTCGATGAACTATGGTGCGTTAGAGCCCATCCGATAGTCTGACTCCAACGACCACGGTGCACCACTGACTGTCGCTCCCTTACGGGAAGCACACATGGTAGATTAATCCCATTCTGGTTGCTGCACCAGCCTCTAATTATCTTAGAGCCGTAGAAAGGATGTTTTCAATGGATGTAGTCATTGAAAGAGCATGCGGTATGGATGTTCATAAGGATAACATTACTGCCTGCATTATCACCCCTGAAGGAAAGGAGAATAAAACCTTTCCACTAAAACTGTATTTCTACTACAGTTGGTGGATTGGATTAAATTGAACGGCTGCACACACATCGCGATGGAAAGTACCAGTGTCTACTGGAAGCCTATTGTGAATTTAATAGAGGCTGAGGAAATGGAGTTTTTAGTGGTCAATGCCCAACATATGAAGGCAGTTCCCGGTCGAAAGACCGATGTGAAGGATGCAGAATGGATTGCCAAACTGCTTCGACATGGGCTGCTCAAAGCTAGTTATATTCCTGACCGTAATCAACGTGAGCTGCGCGAACTCGTTCGCTATCGTCGGAGTATTATTGAAGAGCGTGCCAGACAACATAATCGAATCCAAAAGGTGTTAGAAGGAGCGAACATAAAGTTGGGATCTGTTGTTTCAGATGTCATGGGAGTTTCGGCGCGAGATATGCTTGACGCTATTGCCGAAGGTGAAGAAGATCCTGAAAAACTAGCAAACTTTGCTCGACGTTCTATGAAAAAAAAGAAAGACGAGCTGGAACGCGCCCTTAAAGGTTATATCCATTCGCATCAACGACTTATGTTGAAAACCATTTTAGGTCATATTGACTTTTTGACTGAGCAAATAGAGATGCTGGATCTGGAAGTGGCAAAAAGAATGAGTCCTTATCAAGAAGATATTGAACGACTGGACTCCATTCCTGGCATAGCT
This sequence comes from Neobacillus sp. 204, assembly GCF_046562815.1. Taxonomy (NCBI): domain Bacteria; kingdom Bacillati; phylum Bacillota; class Bacilli; order Caryophanales; family Bacillaceae; genus Neobacillus; species Neobacillus sp. 204. Next base: position 47,786 of record NZ_JBJORY010000021.1, on the reverse strand, counting down.
ACCAGAATGGCTGAGCAAATATTATCCGAAATCGGAACTGATGTGAAGAAACAGTTCCCAACTGCAGCCCATATGTGTTCGTGGGCAGGTTTGGTTCCTGGACAAAACGAAAGTGCCGGGAAAAGGAAATCAGCTAAAACCAAAAAAGGAAATAAATATTTAAGATCAGCATTAACGGAAGCAGCTCATTCCGTAAAAGGTTCGAAGAACTATCTCGGAGCACTGTATAGGCGTACAGCATCACGAAAAGGCAAAAAGCGAGCCGGAATTGTGGTCGCACATGCCATGTTACGTATCTCTTATTATCTCTTAACACGAAAAGAAATGTATGTAGACTTAGGCGAAGACTACTTTGATAAACAGAGACAGCAATCCATTGTTCGGCATTCACTTCGAAGACTTGAAGGTTTAGGATACAGGGTTACTCTACAAGAACCTGAAGCATCCTAATCTATTCAACTGTATTCCATAGATCAATGATTTAGGCGCTCTCCCCTTATTAAAAAATGAATGAGCTGCGTCTTCTTTAGTATTGCCTTTTTATCGGAGTTACAGAAGTTAATTTTCATGGTAGTGCAACAAGATGCTATGGATAATTGCTCTCAGAATCAGTTGTGAATTGACACCAGATGATTACCGCCAGCAAAACAAAAAGACTACCCTTTCAGTCCTTTTTTCTTAATCAACATCTTTATTGACTGGTTTACCTTCTTTGTCGTACAGCTCATATTCCACATGGTAGCCATGATCCCTTTGTATTAGTAAGTTATGTATTTTGTAAAATGAAGCTGTTTCATTAGGAACACTAATTTCATCTTCTAGTATTTTTACATCGTTTGCCTTCATGATTAATTTAGTGACGTTATTATAATAATTCGATACGATAATTACTCTATCCAGACTAAGTTTTATAGGGAAAACCGATAAGGATTCGCCTGACTTTGTTTCTGAGTGTTCAAACTTGTAGTTTCCAAATTTATCTTTATAAAAAAGAATATACGAAGGATGATTGTTATACAAAAACGGAACGATTCGTTCATTTTTGTCGTCAATGATTTTTAAGATTTTAATCGATTCCTTGTTTTTAAATAAATCACTCGAATTAATAACGTTAATAATATTTTCTTTATTATTACCGTGCACAAAAAAGATAGGTCTAAGAACCAGTCCAACAATTACTAATACCACGCACACTGATAAAATTCCGAGAATCACTTTTTTCATGTCAATTTTCCCTCCAAAGGTTGTATCCTAGCCGTATTATTTCGACTATTTAATTGTATATGAATAGTATTATTTTGTAATTTGGGGGAATTTCGCCCTTTTTCACTCTAAATGCACAATTTGTACAAAGTGAATGGCTGTTGACCCAACCCTTGTTCAACTATCCTGCCAGTTAGTGCAATGAAAAAAAGGATCGCCGCAGCCATCCAAATCTTTAACTCTTGCACCCGTTAATTGATAATGAACATCGTGAAGGGATAAGTAACTCCCTCCTTTTGCTGAAGGTTCCGAGTCACCAAACATTGAACGGTTTATAGATTCTCCTCGATTAACGATTGGATCTTTTTATGTTCTTCAATTTATTTTTTTTCATATTCGTCATGAACTATTAAATTACTCTCTTGAATATGTAATACAACTATCCTGTTTATTTTTAGTTCAGTACCAATGAAAGAGGTTGTTTTCTCTGTCACAATAGGGGTCTGCCTTACTAGGAGTCGCACAAGACAGAATTACATTTTGTCGATAAGAAAATACATACATGCCGAGTCCTAAGTATATAATCTTTATAAAGTTCGAAAATTTCTTTATAAAGCACAAAAGGAGGAGATGTATAATGTTTAAGAAAAAATTCATAGCTGGTATTGGAGGGTTGGCTTTAAGCCTTAGTATAGTTGGTTCCGCTCTTGCAGCACCAGGTAATGAAAACAGCAGTGATGCGAATAAACAGTTGGCACAAGTTCGCCAAGCGACCGAAAAATACCACGATTATCAAGTGGCTGAGAAGGATGGATATATCAACACCCATGAAGTGGCAAGGAGTCCTGAAGGAGTCATGGGGATCCATTTTGTGAACCCTGCTTTGATGTTTGACGGCGTATTGTATCCTGAAAAACCAGAGGTATTGCTCTACATCCCTGCTGAAAATGGCGGATACAAGTTGGTGGCGGTAGAATATTACATGCCTGCCTTTATGGCGAATGAGCATCCGTCCCTTTTAGGTCATCCGTTTGACGGCAGCATGCTGAACCATGATCTTGATCCTTCGACCCTTTCTGAAGAGGAAATCAACAACCCGATGAACAGGCATTACGACCTGCATGTCTGGCTATGGCATGCGAACCCGACAGGCATCTTCTCCCCATGGAATCCAACTATTAAGATTGAATAGGGATCATAAGCCTAACGGGTTACCGTTAGGTTTTTTTAATAAAGGTACCTGTGGCACTTTATTTTATCGAGGAACCCCTGTTCTCTTTATTTCTTTAGCACGCCAATTAGCCCATTATTCAACAAACCTGACCGTTAGCCATCCATGCAGCGGTAAATTGTCGCTGCACCACAGAGAATGAAAATGGATTATGCAGTCTATACTGTTTTAATGGCTGGCGAAGAAGGTCGATACACTATGGTGCCATAGAGCCCGTCCGTTAGTCTGACTCCGGCGACCACGGTGCACCACTGACTGTCGCGCCCTATATGGGTAGCACGTATGGGAGATTAATCCTTTTCTGGTTGTTGCACCAGCCAAGCCTTTTTCTATAACATTTAAAGGATGGTTCATTCTTTAAAGCTTTTACCATTTAAATATAAGAATTTTTTATAAAGGCTCAGCCTTTTTTTAAAAAAGCTATTTTCTGAGTCTATTTTGTTATGCTCTTTTTTTGATTTTTGGCTTTTTGAATTTTCATGGGAGTGGAACAAGAAAAAAGGCTGCCGCAGCAACCCCGTTCTTTAACTCTTGCACTCCGTTAGTTATTTATATACCATGATTCTAAATTATATTTTTTGGTAACTAAAAACCCAAAATACTTATATTTAACAGTCATACTTTTGATTGGTCCCTTATAAAACTCCACTTTAATTCCATAATAAATTGGTGTATTTTCTTTTCTATTAATAGCTTCAGTCATTTCTTTTGGGTTTAACTTTGGATAAATGGGTGCTGCGTCAATTTTCATAAACTTAATCATTGGATCATCAGTACCACTTTGTACTAAATGTCCACTATAACTAACCCCTAATGCCAATTCTTTAGGATGTTTCCTATGATTTAAAGTGACTTCTTTTATTGTTATCCTCTTAAGACCATTGTTATAAATTTGAATAACGACTTCCTCTTTTCCATCTTCCTTAGTGTAAGTAGAAATCCCATCAATACGAATAGGGTTACTTAATTGAACAAATTTAAAGAAACCAACACCTGCAAGAAATAGGATTGAAGAAAATACGATTATTATTGATTTTTTTTTCAACCTCTCACCCCCACTTTCGTAGGCTTATATAATTACTAATATATTCCATAAATGCTTTGAGAATTCTTCTATTTTCTTATGCAACTAAACTGCCAGTTAGCGTAATAAAAACAGCCGCCAAAATGGCAGCTGGATCTTCAACTCTTGCACCCGTTAGTTTAATAAGCAGTACCAATAAATTAATCTAAAATGCCATGCTAATTTCCATTCAACTCATTTTTGAAGTATAGATAGAAAAATCATTTTTTTTCTTAAATAGCATTCTTAGAATACTCAAAATAACTAAATAAGTATAAACTGGAATAAATATATAGATTAGAGCATTCATGTCTAAATGAAATCCAGTCATCAACAATCCTGCTAATGTATAAGTACCAATTTGGATGAAGTATTTAGCTTTATCTATATTACTAAACACTTTCCTCGTAGCAATAAAATCTGCGACAAATGTAGTTGGCATGCCTAAAATAAAGTAAATAATCATGTAATAGTAAGGAAACGCTATATAAAAACCTCGATTTGCCCAATTATCTTCTGCAAAGAATTCAGGAGTAAAGATATGCATAAATGGTAATTGAATTATTAATGCAATAGGAGCAGATAGTATAATAGCTAGTAAGATTTTTAGAATATATTTCATTTAATTGTACTCCTCGTTTTTTTATGCCACTTCTACATTAACCTTGAAATAAAGCAAATTCAATGTTTAATTAACAAAACATTTATTATTCAACTATCCTGCTATTTAGTTGAAGAAGCAAAAAGACCGTCGCAGCGTTCTTCATCTTCAACTCTTGCACCCGTTAGTTGAACAAGATCTACTTCTTTTTATCGTGAATATTGTATGCAAAGCTTGTTTACATAATCGTCATTATCCGCAATAAAAAAAGGATCTTCAACTTGAAGTTCCTTTTTAATAGGAATAAACAGGCTTAACGGAATAAAGCACCAACTTCGTGCCAATTCCCAGTCCAACTTGTAAGGGAAAAGACTAAAAGTAATGTAAGGACTGCTAGTCCCAAGTAAAATTTCTTTATATATTGGAATATAAATACTAGAATTCCCACAGCGACAGCAACAATTGCTGTATGTGCATAGAAGTTAAAGAAATTGTCTTTAAAGAAGAATTCAAGAACTGGAAACAGAAAAGCTATGCTACCTATTAACATAACTCGCTCTTTTTTCAAGCTATCACCTCCTTAAACGTTTATATTACATATTCTGCCTAATTACCTTTATAACCATTCTTATTCATCTCTCCTGTTTCTTTAGTTGAAGAATAAAAAGGATTGCCACAGCAAGCCCCTTGTTAAACTCAAGCACCCGTTAGCTTAAGTACAAAATTTCACAAACTATTGCGAGCTAAAGTGATTATTCATTATTATTCTTCATCTTTATTTCTCTGTTCCAACCAATCCCAATAAGCACCATAAATCTCATCGTGCAGAAATTCCTCATTCTCTTCTTCCTTATTAGGCTCACTTAGTGTTAATCCCAGCCAAGTCTCATCAACCTCAACAATTTCTGGGTCTCTAACAGCGTCCAAAAGGGCTAAAGCATCGTGGAATGCTCCTAGAATAGCGTCTCTGACCGTTTTTTCAATAGCTGATAAGGCTACATCATCAAAATTATAGTTTTTTAAAGCATTTACTTCTTCTTCGCTCAACTTAAACTCATCCCAAACAATGTTATCTTCGGATGGGTCTGCAAGTTGATTTCGTATCTCTGAGCTATTTTTAATTATTTCGTGTAGTTCAATTAAAAATACTTTCCTTGGGTCCATCGTGAACTTAAACCTCCGTTAGTTTAGAACTTTAAAAGTAATCTATTTGCCTTGCATAACTTTTTTCCTTCCTCACCTATTCTGCCCGTTAGCCAACCATGCAGCTGAAAAATCGTTGCTGCACCACAGAGAATGAAAGTAGGTTTTTTGTGGTCATACTGATATTGGCGACATGAGGTTTAATTTTTAGGCTCAGCTTTAAAAAAATTAAAATTGCTGGGTCTACTTTAGCATTGTCATTTTTAGATTTTCACTGTTTTGTACTTTCATGGTAGTTGAAGAAGAAAATAAAATCTTTATTTTATAAATAAAAAAGAGAGCCTTAGCTCTCCAACAATCCGTTAACTTTTTGAATCTCCCCTTCAAATAACCTCATGTCCAACTCGTAATCATCATGACCATCAAATGAATCCAACATATCTTTTTCTTGATGTAATGTTATCAAATACTGCTCCAATGAAAACCCACCACTTTGGATTGTATTCTCAAACACAACTTTAAATCTGCTCATTTATTTCACCTCGACAGATAGTATTTCCAATACAATAAATGAAATTCGTATTTTATTACCAAATATAAAAAGGACCATTTAGGTCCTTTTGGCTTCTTCAACTAAAGCACCCATTAGTTGAAGAAGAAAGCTAATAAAAGAGGCTTTGCTTAATGAAACTTTATTATATAATAATAAATGATAAATCGAATGTGCTGGGGGAAACTATGGAACAGTTTACTTATCAAGTACCTGAAAAGGTTCATATTTCAACAATATTACCAATAATAAACGAACATGGGGAAGCTGTATTCGAAATAAGAAAAAAGCAACATAAATTTCTTGCCCGTATCGTCCACAACTCAATACGCTATGGCTTACCCTATTGTTACAAAATAGCCAACGTGAATGGAGAACCACTTTATACCATAGACTGTGCGTTTCCTGGTATTGGGTACAAAATGACTGACCATTTATCTTCCCAAACCGTTTCGATTGCTTCACATAGAGTTCAATTAATTGAAAAAGGCTTTCATTTTAGAATAGATAACCATGAATTTCTTTTTGAAAAAGACCATACGGGTGCTGGTTACTTAAAATGCGACAATAACCAAGTAGCCATTGTTTCCATGCCTATTAAAACAGATATTTCATTGTTCAAAAAATTGGAATTGGATACTATTATTATACGGTCAACGACGCAGGAAGTAGCTGGTCTTGCTGCCGTATTATTTCATACGTTTTATTATTACGATGCTTAAAAGTAATTTACAAAAATCAAGCTGTTCTTCAACTAAACTGCTTCGTTACTTCAATAAGAAAAAGCTATCCTTCGTTATTGAAGCATCTACCCCGATAGCCATCCATGCAGCAGAAAAATCGTTGCTGCACCACAGAGAATGAAAGTAGGGTTTTTGTGGTCATACTGATATTGGCCACATGAGATTTAATTTACGGCTCAGATTTAAAAAATTTAAATTGCTGGGTCTACTTTAGTATTGTCATTTTTAGATTTTCACTGTTTTGTACTTTCATGGTAGTTGAAGACCGTTCATCTGTTTTATCTATTATCGTAAACAGAGCCAAAATCCTCTTTTACTTGCTGTATAGCTTCTTCCCAGTATTTTATGTCAGTTTGATGTTTTTTTAACTTTACTGTTTGCTTTGTGTACCTGGCTAACATCTTGTGGTAATCCAGTCTTTCTTCCATATTTCTAATAACTTTTTTACAATCTTCGTATGTCATTCCCATTGATAACTTCTCCTTCCCTCGAAATAACTAGATAAAGTGATATAGATTTACCTTGCTATTCTTCAGCTAACCTGCTCCGTTAGCACAATAAGAAAACGGGATCACCGCACCGCGTTACTTTAAGTGCCATTTTTCACAAAGTTTAAAGTTAATTGAATTTCCAATCCATGTAGTAAATGTTTCCCTAGCAAGGGTGATAACTGGTAGCTAGCCTTTCCTCCATTGGCATTACCCAACTTCATAGGTACTACGCTGCTATCCGACTCCCTACATCGGCATTTGGTTTCCTTACTTTTTATCGCTTGTACACCATACTCTTCTAAAAAAGAAAAGACCGGTAGGGTCTCCCGAGTTGCCGTATCATATCAATGTGTAACGTGCCAAGGTCTCTGACTCCAGAGAGGTTATATCCATCTTGCCTTTAACGATGGAGATAATGTAGCTTTCTGCCGCAGTTAAGGCATCAGCCCTCTCGGTTTACAAACATTATGGAGCTCAATCCCTTCAACCATTTGGCTTTCGGCCCGCCACCTAACTGTCTACGCTTAAAAACTAAAGTTACCTTTAGTCCTCCAAGACTCGCTACGAGCGAATGGCTAATTCTTACTCGACGGGAATCCCACCCGTTATATGATACGACCTAGGCTCGGCAGCACAACTGCTTCGTTAGTTCAACAACAAAAAGTGACCGCCACATTGACGGTCATACTTTTTTAGCCTCAACTAGAAATAATGCACCAGTTTTTTTATTATGATTTAGATAAAAGTCTCCTTTTACAGAGCCCCAGCAGTGTAAAGCAAACAATTCCATAAAATAAAACAGAGTATGGGAAATTTCCCCTACTCTGTTTATTGTTATCCACGTCAGATCAGACCTGCGGCTTTCCTACAGGTCTTTTGTGCTTAAAACGGCTCGATGGCTTTCTCATTTTTACCAGTTTGAGGCTGATTTTCAATTCTTCTTTCTTCGGCTTCTTTGGGAATTTCTTTAAGGTGTTTATTTACTTCTTCTACTTGATTAGTAGTTCTCATTTCATCCATTTTCAAAAACCTCAATTCATTAAAATATTTTGATAAATATAGTATGTAGCAGTAACCAAGATTTTATGCCCGCATAGTCAGACCCGCATGGCTTTACCACAGGGTGACTTTATATGGCATCTATTTATCTTGGTGTTTTTCAAGCATTTCCTTTAAGTATTCTCCAGATTTCCCTTTTGGAATGCTGAGACTCTTCCAATTACTATCCTTTAATTGTTTACCAATAAAAACAATTTGTCCAATATGATAAGCGTAATGTGCCATTTGTCTTTCAATAGCCTCTAAAACCAAATGACTTTCTCCACGAATGTATATATTTTTTAATAAATCTTGCTCACTTAAACCAGTTAGTGTAGCAATTAAGACTTTCCAACCTTTTTCCCAAACACTAATTAACTCTGATTTAGAAGAAATATCATCAATAAATTCTTCATCACGATTTCTATATTCTTTTTCCCCATCTAAAGTTAAAAAGTCCGTCCACCTTGAAACCATATTTCCGCTTAAATGCTTTACTATTATTGCAACACAATTTGACTCGTTATTATAAGTCCAATGTATTTCCTCTTCCGATAATTGATTTATTGTCTTATCACCAAGGCTTTTTACACTTTTAAATCTTTCAATTACAATTCTCAAATATTCGTTTCCAATATTCACATTCATCGCCTCCACAAAATTAAAAATTTTCTTTATTTTAGAAACTCTTGGAGGTACTTATCAAAATCGTGACAGTCGTATTCTTCGACACCTGTACAGAATGGAAACCCACTTTCGTCTTTCCACTCTAAGAGAAGCCCCTAAAAAGCAATAAGTGAACCTACCCTATATCTCAAATTTTCATCATTAAAGTATTCAAAATATGGGTACAACAATTCGTCACACCAGTCTAAGTCTATTATCCCACCCATTTTTTTTATTTTATTATGTAATAAGTCCAATTTTCCTTTGATGGAACTCATTGGTAACCCCCCCATTTTAGAACACAATTAAAAAAAGCTTTTATGCCTATTTTATTCGCTTTCCTTCTTCAACTATCCTGCCATGTTAATTCAACAAAAAAAGCTGCCTCGATGACAGCTCCGATCTTCAACCCTTGCCTCCGATAGTTTAAGTAAACTAATTTACAAAGTTATTTAATTTTATACCTTAAACATGTATAACCCTGTCCCAAAATTAGGACAGGGTTATCATAAACCTGGTTAATTTTTGATTTTGATTTTTGATAAAAAACAATTCACCGAGCTCAGAACTTTCACAAAAAATAGTTTAGAAAATAGTTAAATTCGTCATAAAGTTACTGCTGCATTATCTGAATAAGGTTGCCGCATGTATCGTCGAAGACAGCTATTGTGAGTTCGCCCATTTTTGTCGGCTCCATAGTAAACTTCACGCCGTTTTCCAATAATCGTTTGTACTCTTTATGAATATCTGCAACACCAAACATGGTTGCTGGGATGCCCTCGGCAAATATCTTCTTTTGATACTCCTTTGCGGCAGGATGCTCATTCGGTTCAAGTAAAAGCTCGGTACCGTCATGTTCATCGGGAGAAACAAGCGTAATCCACCTAAATTTCCCCATGGGAACGTCATGCTTTTTTACAAATCCCAGCTTTTCTGAATAAAATTCCAGTGCCTTGTCTTGGTCTTGTACAAATAAACTGGTAACAATAATTTTCATAATGTTATTGCCTCCTTTGATATTTACGAGGTATGGTGCTCTGCTAACAATTTGGCTCCAAGCAGAAAAACCCATACATTCGTCAGATGTTTTTTTACTAAAATTACTCTATCCAACCCTTCAGCAAATTTTTAAGTGGTTCGTTGTTGAATATAAGTACTCGATATTTTCCCTTTCGTTTTGATTTTACGAGCCCTGCAACTTCCAATGCAGAAAGATGTTTAGCTATCGCCTGTCGCGAAATAGAAAGGTCGTGCTTCATAATGAGACGTACCGTAAGTTCATACAACGTCAGCTCATTGCGTTCGGATAGTTCGTCTAATATAAGCCGTCGAGTCGAGTCGCCGAGTGCTTTGAATATAGCGTCTTTGTCACAATTCATATCTCAAGTATAAGCAACTCTACGGTTGCTTGTCAATCATAAGTAACTGTATGGTTGCGTAAAATAGGAACCAACTCCATTTCTAAAAGCTTCTATACTTCCTCTACCACGTTTATTCCCTCATTCTTAGTAAATTTTAGGCCTTAAGAACATTTCCTATTCAACGATCCCTGCTCCGTAGCTCAATAAACAAAAAGGTACTGCTGTAGCAATACCTAATTTTTTCTCTTGCACATGGTTGTACAAAGTTATTCACCCTACTTTTCGTCGCATTTTTAATATATCCGCCAACAAAAAGGATATTATCATAGCACCCCAGTGGGGAAAGGCAATCATAATCATAAGAATTCCTGCACCTAAGTCGTCTTGTGTATAAAGATTTGTGAAAAGGCTGTATTCAAATGGATGAAACAACAACGCACCAATAAAGGATGGGAGGATTGGTATATAAAATATATATCTCAATCCCCCAAGGGATAATCTTGTGTTTTTAGTGAACGAAGAAAGAACTATTTTGCTTTTTAGGCTACAATACCTTTCTCATTCTTAATACCAGATACTTTTCAACCTCTTCACCTACCTTCTCCATTCCAGATTTAGTATATAAACGAATGGCTCTCTGATTATCAGGAGAAACTCGTAAATGATATTCATTCACATTTGATTTTCTGAAGAAAGCTTCTGCGTAACGTATTAAATCCTTTCCAAGACCTTTTCCACGATAATCCTGAATCAGGTAAAATAAATTTACATATCCAATTTCTTTCCCAGCAAATTCCCGAATTTGCAGTTCCAATTGCCCAATTGGTAAATTGTCTTTTTCAATGATTACCTGTCCATCTGGGAATTTATCGACTCTTTCTTTAATCCGATTAATGTAAGCAATTTCATCCCCAAAACCTTCATCAGATCCAAAACTTACAACATAAGAATCTTTTCTGAATTTAATAATCACATCCTTATCTTTCTCTATATCAATTGTCCGAAAGTTCAAATCATCATCCCCTTTGTTTATAAGATAGTATTTCTTCTCAATTAGATAGGTTTCCTTCTTAAGGCTAGTCTTAATATTTTATAAAAAAAACAGAGGTACATTTCGGGTTCCTCTGTTTTCTCCTTTTGAAAAAATTATTTATCATTTAAGTACGCTTCTTGACAAACTTCATCAAATAAAGAAAAAATCTTATAAAAAGAAACATAATACTTATTGGTCCTTTTTTAACTTCCTCTCCATCAATTGTGCCATTTGTTGAGAATTCAAATCTTTTTCTTCAAAGAGTTTATTAACGATGTTATGGTAGTCCTTTTCATTACGATTTTGACTTAGTTTATTAGCAGCTTGAATTTCTTGTACTTTAATCTTAAATCCCACAATACCTTTTAGTTGTTTTTCTAATAACTGAGGAGAGAGCTTATCCCATAGAACTGGATTCTTACGGTGTTTTTCGTATTTTTGCAGCAACATAGTAAGGTCTTGTTTTAACTCTTCTTCGTCCAAAATCCCGGCTGTACCATATACATGTACAGCTTGATAGTTCCATGTCGGGACATTTTCCTCTTCATACCAGGAAGAAGAGATATAAGCGTGTGGTCCTTGGAACATAACCAATACATCTTGACAGGTCTCGAATGTTCTCCATTGAGGGTTCCCATAAGCCATATGCCCCGTTATGTAGTAAGTATCTCCTTCTTTAATTAACTGCAATGGCAAATGAGTAGCAATTGGTTTCCCTTGTTCTGTTGTGACAATCGTGCCAAAAGAGTTTGTTTGAACAAATTCCAAAATTTCATTAACATCTGTGACCTTAAAATATTTAGGTATATACATAATTATCCACCTTTTCTGAAAAGTTATATAAGTGTTTTGGTCATTATAAAATCCATTTGTTCTTCATCACCCATATAAAAAGAGTGGGCTCCTGTTTGAACAAACCCTATTTTTTTATAAAAGCCAATAGCATTTTCATTTTTTTCCCATACACCCAGCCAGATTTTCTTTTTATTACGTTCCATCGCAATTTCCATAGCTTTATTTAGCAGATATTTACCAAGCCCATGTTTTTGAAATTTGTTCTTTATATAAATCCTCTCGATTTCAAGTGATTCATTACCCATTTCTTCTGACTGAGCATCATTGGTGTTAACCTTTAAATATCCAGCGATTTCATTGTTAAAATAAACAAAAAAGAATTCCGAAGAAATATTGCACAATTCTTTTTCTAATTGTTTTAAGTTAAATGCCTTTTCCAAATAGGCATTCATATTTTCAGGTGAATTCTGATGCTTAAATGTCTCATTAAATGTTTCATAACTAATTTCTTGAAGTATGCATAAGTCTTCAAGGGTGCACTTTTTTATATTTATAGTCATTTAAATATGTCGCTCCTTTATATAATCAATAATTTCTCTTGTTTCCCTTTTTTACAAATTCCCAGTCTTTTTCTATATTTTTTCTTACTCTTTGAAGAAGATTGAAAATGGTTTCTACTTCTCTTTCAGAAAATCCCTCTAATGCAACGATATTAGAATAATCATTTTCTCTTTTAATAAAAGGAAAAACATTTTTCCCTTTCTCTGTTGAAAAGAGTTTTTTAATTTTTTTGTTATGTTGATCTTCTTTCTTTTCAATAAAGCCATTCATTTCAAGTTTTTTTATAGCACGAGCTGCTGTTGTTCGATCTACTTTTATCATCTCAGCTAACTTTTCTTGAATGATTCCTGGGTTTTCACATATTCGCACCAGGTACAAATACTGCCCTTTTGTAAGGTCATATTCTTTAAATTCTATATTACTTATAGAATCTAATGCCCTTGCTATCATTCCAATTTCACGAAGAATTTCCTTCATAATTAACTCCTTAGCACATATTTTTGTTGCAAATGCAATAAAAAGGATATATATTAAATTTAACCTAACTTTGTTGCATTTGCAACAAAAAAATAATGATAAAGAGGTCGAGTAAAGTGAAATATGTTTTTTATGTATTCGGAATTTTAATATTAACCCTTGGTATTTCTTTCACTATACAATCAGACCTTGGAACTTCACCTTTTGATGCACTTTTGGTAGGACTGTCCATAAATGTGGGGCTTACTGTGGGAAGTTGGGAAATAATAATAGCTTTACTATTAATATGTTGTAATTCATTTTTAAAAAGACAAAGACCAGAAGTTTTGGGGCTGTTAACAGCATTTATAACAGGTATTGGTATTGATATGTGGCTTTTTTTATTGCACAATTTGATCACACCTGAACTATGGTACAGTAAAGTTGTTTGTTTTGGAATCGGCTTAGTTGCTATGGGATTAGGAACTGCAACATATTTACACACAAATTTTGCACCGATTCCAATTGACCGATTAACCTTAATCATACAAGAATTAACTAGAACAAATATATATTTTTCGAGAACATTCATTTACCTCGTATTCTTGATAATAGCAATGATTTTAAATGGACCAATTGGCGTTGGAACGCTATTAACCGTTTGTTTAGGGGGGCTAATACTTAATTACTTTATGCCAATTACTGAAAAAGTATTAGACCGCATTTTGTTGAATACAGTCATTTAAAATCCAAAAGCGTATCCAAAACTTACCAACTCTATGTTAGGAATAATCTAACCTATCTATTTCCAATATAATAATGTAAACATATTATCCTATAGGAGATGAAACAATATGGCACGAAGCAACAATAACAATCAGCTTGTAGTTTCAGGAGCAGAACAAGCCCTTGAACAAATGAAGTATGAAATTGCACAGGAATTTGGTGTGCAGCTAGGAGCCGAAACATCTTCAAGAGCCAACGGTTCTGTTGGTGGGGAAATTACAAAACGCTTAGTAAGAATGGCTGAACAACAATTTGGTGGAACTTTCCGTTAATACAAAAATGCCCGCTAGAATTGTTTTCTAGCGGTTTTTTTGTAAAACGTCTCCCGTTCCAGGGGCAAAAAAATAACACGCCCCTTACGACGTGTTCAGGAATTCTTATCTTTATCGTGAAATTTCAAAACAGCGATTACAAACATGCCAAAACTAAGCATCAAGGACAAAACTTCGAATGTAGCCATTTACTAATCGCCTCCTTACCTCTATCCTTCCCCGTTCCAAGTTTGTCCCATACCAGGGTATAAAAAAATAAATTAAGATGCCCCACACAGCTTCATAGGTCGGATTCCCTTCTACATACCCGAAAAGCATTTCAAATGTAATCACATCCACTGATTTGTTGTTTCATAAAAAATCATCTATATTTTCAATAACTTTATGAACTTCGGACAAATGATAAATTAGATCCAAAAATATAAGCTGCCATAACGGCAGCTCAATCTAAAAATTTTTGCCAAGTTTAACTACAATTCTTCACAAACTGTATCCGCCCAAAGGCGGTAATGATTAGTTCGCTTCTTTATACGATTTAAAAATTGGTTTCTTCATAATGAATTGTCTGTCAATACAGAAGATTACAAACAAAGCTAGTAAGCCGATTAGAAGTACATTGCCGTAAGTTTCAAGAGGAAATGGTTTGCCCTCAAGATGGATACCATTCGAATGATATTCAAATCGTTTTACAGCGTGATTGGCAGTTAAAAGGTCTTCTTGTTTAGCTAAGTCTTCTAATGGTGCTTCGAATACATATCTGTTTGGTGTATCACTATGAATAAAGAGGGTCTCATTAGCATTACCCTTTTCACGCCAAAGTCTTACATCTGCTGCCGCTAGTGATTTTGAGTCGCCACCTGGTATGATCATTTTGTCTAATTTTGGAGCATTAGATATTTGATGTCTAGCTAGTATATTTAGATGATGTTTCGTAGTAATCGGTGCATCTGAACTAGAAACGGTCAAGACTTGTGTCGTTCCGGTGTCACCATAAGAATCAAATATAGAAGATAAAGCTATTTCATCCATATCTTTATACAGAAGTACCCCCATTTGTTTCTTATTCCAATGGAATCCAAGATTTAGCCAATATGTTGCAAATTTTATATCCACGTAAAAAGGGTGGTCTACTTTTGGATTTTGAACGAAGTGGTAAGAAGGATAACTAATTTCCTTAGATATTTTTGCAGCCGCGGGTTCTCCTAGTTTCTGAGATATCAGGTGAAGTACTGCATCGATACCTGCGCTTTGACCAGCTGAAGTTAAGGTATTTCCCTCGTGAACATACCTCACATCCTCTTTCCAATGTGTATCAGGATATTGCTTCATTAATATTGGTAAGGATTGCCAGTGTGAGGTAGCTGATTTCCCTTTTAATAAACCTGCATCGGCAAGATTCTGCGACCCACCACAAATGCTTAAAAAAGTGGTGGTGTTACTGCTGGAATGTTGTTGAATCCATTCGCGAGTTGGTTGATATTTCTGATCATCTACTCCAGGCATAAAAGGGACCACAATAATATCTGGACTTTTATTTAATAAGTTATCCAGTTCTTTATAAGAGTAATGCGGTATTACATCCAGTCCGCCTGATAAGGACTTCACGTTTTTGTCCGGTGCAACGGCGTATACATTATAAGCATCTGTCATCGACAGCAGTTCGTAGGGAATAAGAAAATCAAAGTCTTCGGTTGGTATACTTGAATCCGCTAATACGACTGCTACTGTAGGTTTATTGGGATCGTATTGAGGGATATTCACTCCATGTAGCGAAGGAACTGGCTCATGGCGGACGTTAAAGTAAAAATCTTTTTGATGACGTTTAACGCCATAGAACCCGATTCCCCCCACAAACACAATGAAAATCAATACATAAACTGCTAAACGAACCACTAACCTTTTCATTTTAAATTCCTCCTCCGGATATGAATGTTGTTATTCTTTAACGCGACAAAATCTCCCGACTCCAATAAATAAACTTTTGATACATCCTGAACAAATATCATTTTCTACCTCCAAAATGTGGTTATTTGTTATTGAATACCCTTGTGTTTCATTTTACTTAGTTTGACCATGATAAAAACCGCACGATTTTTGGGTAATACCGTAAAATTTTGTGGTACCCCCGCAGGGTACTTGTTGTATCTGGATTTCATATTACCTTTTTTCTAAGGCCTTTATAATTGTGCTCGGGCTTGATCTTTATATCAGACTTTAGATTTAGTTGGTTTCAAACCATAAAAAAGACAGAGACTGAAATAGTCTCTGCCAAAGATCTTGCTATAAAAACCGATATCAAGTTTAAGAAATAGACCGAAATTTGAATTATAAATAATTACTTCGCTTTTTACATCAAATATGAATTTAAGGGATTATAATTTACCCCTATATAATAAAAGACTCGTTTATTGAAATGAATTAACCGATAGAGGAATAAAATTGATGTTTTAACTACTCAACAATGAAAAAAGGTATCGTTTCCTTTTTGTGACAGTGAACTCGCACTTTCGTATAATAAATACAGATGGAATACAGAATGCAGATCAAAAAATAAGATGGTGAAGCTGGTATGAGAATAAATTTATCAAAGAAACAAATCGCGGAAATAAAACGAATAGTTCAAAAAAAACTTTTGATAAAAGGAATCGAACCAACAGATGAATATCTATTTATACACAGTTTTTCAAAAATACAGAAAGAAACCGTCTATTTTCATCTGTTTAAAGAAAATGATACGTTGATAATCCGCTGCTATGCACGAGTGTTTGACAACTTAGCTCTGAGAGTGTTAATCAGGAGCACTGCAAAAAGTGTATTTGAATATCTGGTAAACCAAACCGGCTTACAAAACACAATTTATATAGAAAACGGTATAGAATTTAAATTATAAATAAGAAGGACCCTAAAGTTAAATATATAAGTACAATAAAATTCCGATAATTAAGGCCTGTATCATCGATTACCAAGTAAACATTGATACAGGCTGATTTTTTTAACTTCTAATTGAACTATCGCACCCGTAGTTGAATAAAAAACTAACGATTTTTGTAGTACTCCTCTGGCTGTGTTATTCCATTTTCAATGTTTCATAATTCCTCCTGAATTAAGAAAATCCCTTCCATATTATTCTGCCCATCAGTGGAACAAGAAAAAGAACTGCCGCAGCAACTCCCATGTTTACTCTTGCACCCGTTATTTGAATAAATTATCACAAGGTTAAATGGGAAATAACCCAATATATGTTAAAATAAGTACATAAACTCTAGTACCCGTTAGCTAAAGAAAAATTACTCTGTATCTCTAATTTGTGAGAATGGGAAAAAAACAAACTCACTTTGCCCTACTATTTCTTCTTTTGTGAAGTACCCTAAGCCATTACGACTATCCTTACTTTTTAATCTATTATCACCCATAACAAAAAATTTGTTTTTAGGTACTGTAATTGGTCCAAAGTCGCCAGTTAATTGACTACCCATTTGTTTAGCAAGTTCACGATTTTGTGAAAGATAGGGTTCTTTGAATAAAATACCATTAATAAATAAATTATCATTTTTCATTAAAACGGTATCTCCTGGAAGTCCGATGATTCTTTTTACATAGTTTGCTTCCTTCCCTTTAATAATGACAATTTCTCCTCTACTAAAACTATCTGTCAAATTTAATTTGTTTACAAAGATTTTTTCCTGATTATGTAGCGTAGGTTCCATTGAAGCACCATCTACTACGTATGGTGTAAATAGGAATGTTCTTACAACAAATGCTACTCCAAATGCAATGAACAACGATTTGCCCCAACTTTTCAATTCCCCATTTGAATTTAATTTCATTAGTTAACCCAACTCCTTAATTTTTCTCCTAATAAAACATTCTCCATTTACGATTAAAACACCTTTTTATTGTCATATTCTTCCTTTACTATTCAACTCCCTCAGTTTGATACGAATATCTCTTGAATGCTCACTTATTCGCAGGTTTTCATAACCCATATAAATAGAATGACTGGTAAATGGAATAAATTCAGATCATTTGGCTTCGTGAAGGTATAGTTAAATAAAGGAGTTAGCTATTACTCCATATTTTACCATATAATGTACATCTCCACGCCGCCCCTGGAGGCTTTCCCTCCCATGTCTCAACGGGTTATTTGCCCTCTCATTCCTTCGTCATGCCTATCCAAGGGGTGGAAAAATCTTTTTTTCATAAAACCTTACCATTACTAATATTATTAACAGTACTCTAATTTAAAAGGGGGTTCCATTTTATGAGTAAAGCTCAAAAGGGAAGAGAAAATTATGAAAGAAAAAAATCTCAAAAAGAAGAGCAGTCTAACAAAAAAACAAATTCTGAAGAATCAGAACAAACGCATGTTCATGAATTTTTGGCAAGTACCAAATTAGCTGAAGAAGGAGAGGACAGACATAATCATCGTTTTGCAGGGGTTACAAGTGAAGTAATTCCAAAGGGTGATAGTCATGTACATGTAATATTAACTAATACCGACTTTTTAGATCATCATCATGAGGTAGGAATACAAACAGGTCCTGCTATCCCAGTTGGCAATGGTAAGCATGTACACTTTGTCAAAGGTATCACTACCCTAGATGATGGACATGTCCATGAGCTTGAATTTGCTACTTTAATTGAAAAGCCTCTTGTATAAGGGGAAAAGGTTACCTTTAAGGAGGACAAGGGTGAGCACCTACTAGTGTTTCACCTTTTCTATTACTCTACAATTGTGTTTCAGTAAGGATCGCCGCAGCGATCTCCATCTATAACTCTTGCACCCGTTAGCTTAAGTACAATATTTCACAATCTTTCTTTCTTGGATAAAAACTATTATTAAAAGTTTTTATTTAATTTTGTGTAAAATTTTAAATATGTAAAAAAGCTTACTCAAAGAGTAAGCTTAACCGCTATAAACACTAGCACATGTTCCAGGTTTTGGTTCATAAAAACAATGTTCTTTAAATTGACCAGAATGAGGTTGACCGTACCATGTTGGAGGACATGGAGCATGTGGATTAAAATACCATAGTGCAAATTTCGCTGGGTGATCTCTCCAATAATTCAAATTTTGTTTTGCTAATCTTCTTTCAGATGTTCTTGATCTTTGATAAAAAACATTTCCTTTTTGAACTGCTTCAAAAGAATAATTTCCTCCTTGAATTTGAAATATTACATCATGAATCGTTCTTACATCTTTGAAGTCTAGACAGGTTGCTACTGCACGATTCACTATTACATTTCCAACATATAGCATACCTTGTTTTCCTTCACCCTCGGCCTCTGCTCTCATCATCCTTGCCATTTCGTCTAATTCATGACTTCGATAATTTACTCTTGGCATTTTATCACCCCAAAAATATAGTATGAAAAAAATCCTACATTCATGTTATTGTTTATATAATAAGAATGCTTAGTTTTTATAGCATACAGTTTTTAAGTAAAATATACCTCTTCCATGTGTCCTGCTTTCAGCCATTGTTCAATCTTTGGAATGTATACTCTTCAGACTGGTTGAGCTTTACAGGTCTTTGACCTTAATTTATCTAGAAGTACCATGACGTTTTCTTCTAATTTAGCGTCATAGCTTCTATTGTTTCTCCGTTAATTCCGCCTGCTCCTTTGTTTGCTTTTACCTGTTCGAAGCTTTGAGTTAGTTTTCGGTCAAACAATATTTGTCCAAAACACTGTGTAATTTAAATTTCCACTCTTGATTCATTGCGTATTCCACGCCTTTCCTTGATGTATATTCAAACGGTTTTACCGCAGTAACATGATTGTTGGCATTACATCTTGTTCATGACTTGGAGCTATAGGTCACTCCCCTTCCGTTCACTTGATGTTATGGTCATCAAGTTCTCCCGTACTATGAGAATGTCTGACTACTCCACCAGTTCTTCATCATTTGGATTACCCTTATAGACTAGAACCCTGCCTGTTCGGTAAGGTGGAGTTCTCACGGGGTCATCACATTTCCCTTCTAAGCATACCCTGCACCATCACGTAATAAGTCACATTTTCTCGTTCTGACTTCTAAAGAAAATGCCTAATGAGTGGGCTTCCTTACTTTTCGAAAAGTTGCCAACTTATCCCGCCGCCGTGCTTCACACTTATTGCATTAGGGTCTACTTATTCGCCTACGGATCTCTCAATTTTCCGCATCTCCTTCAGACTACACCTCACGATGTTGCCCTAGATTAAGCTTCCCGAGCTAGGTCAGTCTCCTCGGGTATGGATTTTCACCATCTTGGATTCAAATTCGTTATCCTCAACCAGTCGTTTCATCGAAATGACGTCTCTGTTAGATAAAGAAAAGAAGAGTGTTGACTGAGTCAACACTCTATGCGACTGCCCGTCGCACAAAAAGCTGCCGAAGTAGCCACTGATTTTAAACTCTTGCACCCGTTAACTGAAGAAGGTATAAATTTTTATAATAGCCCAAATTATAATTAAACCCCAAATCAATACTATTATTGAACCGACTATCCAATTCTTCGGCTTACCGTTTTTCATCATTTCTTCTGCCTTAACTTCACAGTCAGATATTACACTCTTTGGTACCATCCTTAACGCAATCATTATCCCTAATGGAACGAGAATTACATCGTCTAAGTAGCCAAGAATGGGTATAAAATCAGGTATTAGGTCAATCGGGCTGAATGCATAAGCTACAACACAAGCCGTAAATAATTTAGCATACCAAGGTACTCTTTCATCTTTATAAGCACAGTAAAGAATGAATATCTGCCGTTTTAAATTCCTCGCCCAAGCCTTAATTTTCTTAAACATTTTATCTCCAATAATAGTTAAGATTTTATTTCCATTATAACAAAATAAGATGGATTATTATTGCACTAACCTGCTTCGTTACTTCAATAAGGAATTATGGTTTTTGCTTTATTTTTCTAAATAACAAATAGGTAAATAATGGAATTATAATAACCATTACTTCATCATTTTTCACAAACAATCGATACAATCCATATCCCCAAAGTAAGACAAGAAAGATAATATCATATATAATAACGGATTTTTTAGATTTCATTTGGATTTCTTTTCCCTTCCTGAACACGATACCGAACCGTCTATTAATTTAAAATATCCTCCTTGTTTACTGTTTTTCCTTCTTTAATTAACCTGCTTCGTTACTTGAATAAGAAAAAGCTGCCACTTAGACAGCACTGGTTTTTCGTTAAATCAACAGTCAGTTCAATAAAAAGGCAGTTGGGAATCTTAAAAAGAGCAAACAGGCTAATCCCATTTGCTCTTTTTTCATATTATTGATTAGCCTGTTTAACCCATTTATCACCTATTTTGTGCGTTTACCATGATCTTAACAGCTGCTTCCACATCCAATACTATATCGTTGTTTTGCACTACTGTCACATCTGTTAAAACGGTTTTTCCCGACATAAATAGCAGGATAGGTGGAAAAATCCCCCGATAAGACAAATGTTCATTTTTAACTTAACGTCATGTGCAAAATTAACTAATTTTAATTTAATAGTCTAGCAAGAACCATCTCTAGCAGCAGCCGCCATAACCATGATGAAATGGATAGCCGCCATATCCATGATGGAATGGATATCCGCCATATCCATGATGGAATGGATAGCCGCCATATCCATGATGGAATGGGTAACCACCATAACCATGATGGAATGGGTAGCCGCCATAACCCATGCCATAACCAGGATAACCTCCATAACCCATACCGCTTCCAAAGAAATCTCTTTCCATTTATATCTCCTCCTCAAATTGTTTCAAAAATAGTGTATGTGTCCATTTTTAAAGAGGAATAGATATTTGCCTATTTTAAGTATCTTCTTGGCTATTATTTTTATTTGCGGTATAGTCACACTCCTCATTGAACTAGTGTTAATGCTTTTTTATATCGTGGGTTTTATTTACTATTTCTTCGTAAGTACCTGTGCGTACAAAAGATAAAAATAAAAAAGCCCTTCTTAGGGACTTGGCTTTAATAATCAGCACTTGTCCCATTCAGCTTTATTCTGAGTGCATATGTTATTATTAAGCCCGTCAGACATATATAATTACCTCAGAAAAGGCGTTTGCATGTATTGCAGACGCTTTTTTATTTTTAGAAATTGTTTAAGCAAAACGCATATTTTGTCCTAACCATTATGACAATTGTCCAATCCATCTTAAGAAATATATATACCTAGTGAGAGTTTTTTCCTTCTGATATTCCAATAGGAGGTGAAATGATATGTGGGGCTTAAGTGGCGGTTTCGATTATGGCGGCAGTACTTTTGTATTAATCGTTGTATGGTTTATTCTGTTAATCATCGTACTTTTCAGTGTCTGCTAATGTTAATAAACCAAATGTTTGAGCAAAGTCAAAATGAGCATAGGTGAGATGTTAGAGGAAAAGGGGAAAAAGAAAGGGAAGTTTATTTTAATATCCGCTGCGATATTTGGCCTAGACGCTCCCTTGATCAACGCCAGGATTGCGATCCAGCTATTTTTGTAACGGAATGGTATCCCCATCGAATGAGTATTGCCCAAATGAGATACATCATCAAGCGAATTTCTGGTCGAGCACGAATCAACAAAAACATTCATCCGCACCAGCTGAGACACAGCTATGCTACTCATTTGATGAATAATGGTGCACCTCTTGAAGTCATACAGAGCTAATTGGGACATGAGAAAAGTGAGACGACTAGGATATATGCACTGTTTATTCCTGAAAAGCCCCCGTTTGTTCAATAAGAAATAAGACGCTTAATATTAATTTAGGAAGATAGAAAATTAATATATAGGATTAGTTTAACTTTATTACTATAAATTCAAAACACCGTCCAACAATGAACGGTGTATGAATTACTTAATTATTTTTTTTGTGGGTTTACTTTTTTTCCATGACTGCAAAGTAATTTTCTTCATTATCGGCAAAGTTAAATACCCTACCAGAAGGCATATTTACAATTTCACCGACTTTGATATTTTTATTGGATAAATCGGTATATAATTCATCAAAGTTTTCCGAGAAAAACATTAACGAAGGTGTACCAAGATTTAATCCAGGTGACATTTTAGCAACGAATTCCTTATTGTGCAGAATGATGCTTGTTTCTGCGCCATTTGTTGGAGCAATTTCAATCCATCTCATTCCTTGACCGTTATTTTCTTCAGAAATTACACTAAACCCTACTTTTTTTGTCCAAAAATTCACTGCCTCATCTTGGTTATTTACATACAACATGATTTGACCGACTTTATTAATCATTGATTTTTCCACTCCCTTGTTTAAGTAATTACCATACTCCATGCTCCTAATCATTACTATAGATACTGGTTTCTTAACTGAACCGGCCTGCCGTGCGCGTGGTATTTCCTTACTTCAGGTGCTGAAGAACTTCTTCCAGGCGGTCCCAAGTTTCGGTGATTCCTTGCATCATGCCCATGTCAGTGACGGTCTTGAGGGTCTCCGCCGACGCATATTCAGCACGGTTGATCAGCTTCGTCTTACCGCCGCCCAAATCGATGAATTCCAATGTAACATCAGACGATGGCATGGCATCATTCGTATTGCCTTCGGCATCCGAGAAGAAATCGACGTAGATGATCTTCTCAGGCTCGATAATCTCCTTATAAACCCCTTTTCCCCAAGATTCCATACCGAAAAATTCACCTTGGTTTTGATCGACGCACTTCATGCAGTAGTGCCAAACACCACCCGACCGGAAATCCACGTTGCATACAGGAAGCTCCCAGCCTCTGGGCCCCCACCAGCGTTTGAGATGCTCGGGGTCTTTAAACATATTGAACACGAGGTCGCGCGGCGCATCGAAAATCCGCTCCAGCACAAGTACCCGATCGTTCTCCACCCTTGAAATCATAGTGTTGTTTGACATTTCCATTCCTCCCAATAATTTTTGTTAAGTTATTTCGAATTACTTAATGAAACGGCATTTCGTTTTTTATGGTAAAAAACATAGGACCCTGCAATCAAAATGTACCCAATAATGAAAAATACCCAAGGATCGCCCACTGCTATAGTTGAGTACATGGCACCCGTCAAATCGATGACAAACCCGGCATAAGCCCATTCCTTAATTCGCGGAAAGCCAGGCATCAGAATCGCTATTACACCTAACAGTTTGGCAACGCCAATAAAGGGAAGAAGGTATGCAGGGTACCCTAAATGTTTGAATAAAGCAACTGCTTCAGGGGCAGACATTATATCAGGAATAGAACCTAAAAGCATTAATGCTATCAACAGGCCCGTAAAAAACCAGTATCCTATTGTTATTTTCTTCAGAGATACCTTATTTTCTTCATTGGCTTTGTCATTCCTGATGAGTTTCCGATCTTCTACAGACGTCAAAAGGTTTTCCATGATCTCATACCTCCAATATTATTTTTTTAAATCTTTGGCAGGACTCCTATTTGTCGTCATGGTTCACATCCTTTCTTTGTAGGTCCTGCAGGTAATCGTCCAAGCGGTCGAATCTCTCGTTCCAAATGTTGCGGTAGGACTCCAACCAGGAATCAAGCTCTTTAAACGGCTCGGCCCTCAGCTTGTAGATCCGTCGATTGGAGATTGCATTCACCTCGACGAGTCCTGCATTACTTAGTACACGAAGATGTTTGGAAGCTTGAGGCTGGTTTAGCCCAAGTCGGTCAGCAATTTCCCCTACAGTGAGAGGGCCGTCACGCAAGAGTTCGACAATGTGTAGCCGGTTGGGCTCAGCAAGAGCATTCAAAGTTGTTTTCATGAATTCAATATACCTTAAAAGGAATATTCCTGTCAAGGAATATTCAAAATATTTTTTAGCAACGGTTTTCTGATGTTCGATAAAAAGGATAGAGGACATTAACACGAACAAAAAATATTTACCAATAGCAAGAGCGTCTATTATCATATACTAACCTATTTGATTCACCAGATATGTCAAGAAAGAAGAATAGTGATTTTCTCAGCTTCCTAAACGTTAATAAGAGACCACCCTGCTACTTAAGCATACACGTCTCCCCTTTTTCATCAAACGCGTGCTTAAAGTCAAACGCAAAAGGAGTGGGTCCATGTTGAAAATAATAGTTGTATCTCTTGAAAGCCTCCTCCCATGAGACATCCTTCACCTTTTCTGTCCACCACACTACATATGAAAGGTGTCTCTCTTGATAAGGCTCCATCCATCTGCTCCTATTTCGCAACGCTTGGCTATGCTTACCTGAATAGGTAAAACGATATAAGGATTGAAGGCTTTTCCATACTGTTAGTGTCAGGACAGGGTAACCTTTCCCTTTAGCTTCTTCAGGGAAAGGCACTCCATCTGATGAAAACTCCTCTATAAGATGTCCTGATACAGATGCCTGACGCATTACTTTATATCCCATTTCATAAAACTCACGAGATGCAGGGTGGTCATAGGGGTGATTTAGCCTACCAACAGTATAAATTGAAACTAAAGCCATAAACAGCCCTCCATTTACAGTCTATACCTAGGTATATTCAGGTAAGATGGGTTCTTATAACTTATAGTTACCACGTACAAAATAGTTAACATGAAAAAGAGCGATTATTAATGCTAACCTTCTTCGTTAGTTGCATAAGGAAAAAGCGATACCTTTGTTGAAGTATCGCCCGCTTTAGTTGAATAATCTCTTTTTATTTTCATAAATGAATTGAAATCCATATAAGAAAAAAGCCTTGTAGAAGAAGTATAGGAAGAATTGAAATGCATTAAGTCGAACTAATTTAAATAATTTTATCTTTGCAAATAAACTTTTAGCTAGAAATGTAAAAATTAATTGAAAAAGAGCATTTAGCAAGATAAACTTTTTGAAATTTCCGTATGTCCATTTTAATGACCATAAAGCCACCGCCAACATTGGACCTATTAAAAAAGGAAATTCATTATGAAAAAAGGAATGTGGTTTATTATAAAAAGACCACCATCTACGTTTCTTTCCAATCGGAACATCAATACAATTTATTAAGAATACAAAGATAAAGGCTGGAAAAAATCTCTTTATACTTCGCCTTTCCAAAAAAGAAACTGTAATCCATGAGAGTAATACCATTGCAATATTAAATAACCACTTATTTTTCATTGACATATTAATACCCCATTATCTAAAAGGAATCATTTAACTTATTATATCTCCTTCGTTATTTAACTATCCTGACCTTTAGTGGAACAAGGAAAGCGACTGTCCTTATTGAACAATCGCACCCGTTACTTTAAGTACATTCTTCACAATCTTATCCAATCATAAAATTTATTTAGCAAGAATGACCTCATACTCAATAAACAAGCAATCTATCTTCGATTTCGCTGTGTGACCTAAAATCGACTTTCATATTTGGCTTGTATGGGCTTTTTCTGTTTGTTCTAGGGTGTAAAAATTGGGAGCGGCATTAAAATTCGATGTGGGGGCCATTATTGGGCTTTATAGGTCAAATCTCATTTTTGGTCAAATTCGACCATTTTGGTAATCGCTGAAGGTTGGGAAATAACGAATTTATCCAATTGGTTAAACTCAGTTTTTCTCCTGTTTTCTTAGCTTTTCATACACTGTTATTGTCCAACATTAACCAGTTGGTTTGCGCTTACATTGCTGATATACTAGGAAGTGGCTGCAAAAGCCACCTGAAAGATTACTACATGGTTTGGACAATTGGCGCCGTTGTTTACACCGAATGACTTGAGTGATTGCTTTTACGTTCTTTAAATCAGAAAATCCGATTAAATTTTTACATAATTAAATTTGATAAAAAAGGCTGTTTCACTTTTTGATTGTGTTGTTTAACACTAATGGTTCACTTATTTTGTTTTTTTGTAATTTTTCTTCAACTATAATGCCACGTTAGTGGAACAAGCAAAAAAAGCTGCCGAAGCTGCCACTGATCTTAAACTCTTGCTCCCGTTTGTTTAAGTACATTATTTCACAATCTTGTACGTAGAAAACAATCGTCTCTCAGATTGTGAAATGCAATCCTATCTAATAATTTTCTAATTCATTATTTAAATCACTTAAAATTACATCTATCTCGATCATTACGGTATCTTAATTTGTCGGAAAAATGGTTGGTATAATTCCATCTACCCTCATTTGCATAACCAAAAAAAAAACAGCCATTTAATGACTGCTTTCCGCACTATTACATTACATGTCACTGGATAGGTACAACGATTGGTGCTACTGGTGTATTTGGCATTGCAACATCTACTCCATTATAGTGTGCGTATAATCCACCTTCGCTCTTTGTTAATTGAACGTCTGTAATAATTGCTTCTACCCAAGCTCCAGTTTCTGGATCAATAACGTGACGATTGCCAGTTAAAGGGTCACCTGCAACTGGTACAGTTCCTTCAATTATTACTGAAAGTGGATCAATACCTTTTAAGTTAAAGCCAGTGATTTGTTTGCTTGTACGAGCATCATACCCTACACTAGCACTAACAGATACATGTTTTGGTACTGTGATATCATGATGTACAGTTTTCTTACCTGCTGAAGTGTCCCATACCTCTGTTACATCATAAGTATCTTGAGTGTCATAAGTAAAAGTAAGACCGCTTGCATTTTTCTGTAAAGCAGAATTACTCCATTCATATGCCAATTGTACATCACCTTTACCTACAAAACCTGTTCCTGTTGCGTCAACCGATACTGCTGCACTTGCAGAACTAACCGCAAGTCCTACTGATAGGATACCCGCTAAAGCTAAACTCGTCATTTTTTTCATATATATTCCCCCTATAAAATAATAATTAAAGGTGGGTTACACTACTAGCTCCATATGGCTCAAGTGTCCATTTACGAACCATATTTCCTCGCTCCCTTTACACCGAGAACCCTCGTATGCAATTTGAATTATAAATGTTTTAGAAAATTAAGTAAATTGGGGGAATTCGAATATTTTCTATAGGCTTTATATACTATTTTTTATTGATTTGATACAAAAAATGTAGAATTATGAAATTAATCGGGAAAATAATAATTATTTTTATCAAAAACACACAAAAAATGCCAATTTTTTGTGTTTAGTCGAGTGTTTAATTTGGGGGAATTTAAGCTAAAAACGATAAACTTTGCGAAAACTGCCCTTCAGAAAGACAGGCATCATCAAAAAATGATTAGATGAAAGAAGATATAAAAGTAGGTTATGTGAAATGACCTAATCCCTCTTAAACAAACCTGCCCCTATAGTTGCATAAGAAAAGCCGCCGTAACTGGCAGCTGGATCTTCAACTAATGCACCCGTTACTTAAAATGTATTCTTTCACATACTTAACTTATTACGAGTTTAAAGTTGTTCATTATAAATACTAATTGAGTGTAACTCCTCTTTTAATAAGTTAACTATTATTTGCTTTAATACACTTGGTTCCCGTAATTCCTCATCATCGAATTTTACAAGGTCACTTACCTTAACCCATCTACTATCTGAAATCTCTTCTTCCTCTAGTTTTAATAAACCTCCAGTAACCTCACCAGTAAAATGAAATAAAATAACTTGATTATTTGTGCTACTGACAAAATTATATACACCAGTTGTGCTATTAAGTTTTACATCAAAGCCTGTTTCCTCTTTTACTTCTCTACGAGCTGAAAAGAGAATGTCTTCACCGTTTTCAATGCGTCCACTCGGAAAGTTCCACATTTCAATGGCAGTTGGTTTATTTTCTCTTATCATTAAGACTTCATCATCTCTGAATATTGATACACTAACAACTAAAACAATCCCAATTTAAGCCATTTTTTCCAGTTGAAAGCTATCATCCCAAGAAAATTCTCCTTTACTATTCAACAATCCTGCACTGTTAGTTAAATAAAAAGGGTCACTGCAGCGATCACTTTCTTTAACTATTGCATCCTTTAGCTTAAGTACATTTCTTCACAAACAATTTTACGAAAGTTATAAAGACCATTAATAAAGAGAACCTCATTTTCTGAGTTTCTCTTAATGTATCTCTTCACTTTGCTTTTCAATAAAAGATTTACTTAAATTTAATCCCGTAATAACGCATTGCCTCTAGGCCACCTTCATATTCAAAAATTCCCTTTTCGATTAATTTCCTAACCCTATATTCCAAAAAGCTGTCACCGATAAATTGAAGAATATGTCCATAAACTTCACCAACTAATCTTGCACACATAATAAAGCCCTTTTTCTTCCCAATCAGCTTCTTAGCTTTTTCAATTATAAAATCATCGTAATAGTCTTCAGGTACAACTTTTATTTCTCCGTTTTCCCATATTCTTAATGTACCAGGATTGTTTGAGAGGTCTAACCACTCTTTTTCAAAATGCTTACACTCTATGTCTGATAAAATCTGCTTGTTTTCTTGGCTATATTTATATATGGTTTGTAATTCTTCTAAAATTATTTCACCCGAAAAAAAGGGTACATACTTCTTAGCCTTTTTATCAAACAATTTTCTATACAATGTTGCGGTATCAATGATTGAAATATTGTTTTTTTGTTCCCGCAACAAATACAGTGTAAAAAAAAGTGCTGTTTGTTCATTTGCATTTTCTGATACCCAGATGTAAATTGGAAGATCATTAGGAATTGATAATACTTGAGAAATGACTTTCGGCAAACTTTCTTTATAAAATTCAACTTCATATTCATTAGATAAGTTGTTTTTTAACCAATCAAATCTATCTGTTTGTCCCTTTTCGGTATCTAAACTATAAATAGGAGCAATAGAGAAATTGTCGTGGTAAGCAATAATAAACTCTTCTTCTAGTAGGTTCAATTCTTTTAATGGTTGTCTTAAATATGGGTATCCAAATTGTATATGAACTTTTTTGTAATTACTTTTTCCAAATGGATCTGATTGTGTAACTTTTGGATAGAGAATTTCATTAAAAATTTCTTTAAGATCATTTGCAATCTCAACTAAAGAGTTCTCTTTATCCTCCAACAATGCAATCCTATAAAGAATAAATTGCAAGTATGACCTTACTTCCTGTTCTGGCAAGTCCTTTACTATATTCTTTATATCGAGAATATCCACCTAAAAACTCCTTCTATAATCGATTAAAGGTATTAAACATAAATAAAAAATGTCTCTTTTTGAAGTTATTTTTCCCAAATATTCTTAGCTTAACCTGCCTGTTAGCTCCATAACAAAAAAGGATCGCCTCAGCGATTCCTCTTGAGCTAACCTGCTTCGTTAGCACAACAAGAAAAGGGAACGCTGCCGTAATCCCAATATTCAACTCGGAAATTCGCTTTATAATGTATCTCATCTGGGCAATGCTCATTTTATGTGGGTGCCGTTCAGTGACAAAAATAGCTGGATCTTTATCCTGGCGTAGGTCTATGTATCGTCTCAGCCAGATTTCACAACGTATATTAAAATAGACTTCCCTTTCTTTATCACCTTTTCCAATCACTAATCAAAGAATAAATACATAAAAGTTATGGGAAGGTAAGAAAAAAAGAAAGGATAAAAGTAATGAACAAACAATCCGAAAACAAGAAAAGTTACCCTTAAATCCATTTAGTAAACTTATTAGACGTATTTGGTATGTTTCCCTTGCTATCGGTTCAATAGGATTGATATTGCAATACAAATTTGAGATAAAGGAAATTTTTTGGATTATCTCTAAAAGCACACTTCTCCTTGCTTTTTCTTGTAGCATCATTCTTTTTAACAACAATTTTAAATTAGCAGAACGTATTCTTTATACAATCGTCACGATAGTTTTAATGTTTGTTTATCCTCATTGGTTAGATATTCCTGCTTACTTAACAAATAATTATAAAGTTGTTGAAGGTGTTCCGACTGAATTTGAGTACAGAAGCCCTTACGAAGCTGGTCGTTATCTACCGTTGAAATTCAGAATGAAGAACTTAAATTACCACCAAGCATTCCAAACTCAAAATCTGATGAATGGTTTGTGATTCATTACCTTCCATATTCAAAGTTCATAACCTATGTCAAAATTCTGTCAGAAACAAGACAGTAAATAAAACGTGCTACAGAGGTCTCGCTCTTTTCGTGACCTAGTAAACTTTGAATAACGTCAATAGGAGCTCCATTGTTCAATAGGTGTGTAGCATAGCTGTGGCGTAGTTGATCCCAGCACGACTTTTTCTATAAAATTCTCCTCTAAGACCCCCACTTAATTGAGCATAAATCCTAGTGTATTTTTAGAAAAAGTATAGAAAAGCAGCGGATATCCGCTGCTTTTTTTACACTATTGCACCCAGTTAGTAAAGTAGGTTATTTACTTAAATTCCTCGTACAAAAGTACTTAGCGTCATCATAGATTTTTCCTAATTTATATGGAATACTATTTTTAATAGAATTAATAATTGTAGTACCAAGTTGGTTAAAACTAAGTTTATCCCTAATACGCTCAATTGAAGCGTTATGTTTAAACATTCTAAAAATATCCTGAAAAAAATTACTCGGAGAGGATATAACATCTTCTTTTACCATTCTATCTAACCAAAAGACTAATACTTCACTAAAATCTAATTCTCCATTTTTAAAATTAAGGATAATGAGCTCAGTTTCACCTGAATACTTCCATATAGAGCAATCTTCTAATTTATCTATAAATTCACAAAAACTTTGAGTACTAAAAGCCCAGACCTCACCTTTAATTTTACACACGTTCTCAACGTCTGGGTAGAGCCCATAGAGTCCACCCCAAAGAGTACCGTAACCAGGAAAATAAAAATCAATTCCGTAATTTGATCTATGATGATATTCAGCAATTTTATTAATTATATTATTCTTTACAAACTCACAATTTGGATTACCGATAAGAATTCCTAACGCTCTATCGTTTTTTCCTTTTCCCTGTAAATCATTTACGAGGTGATCATAAGAAATAGCTTCTTTGCTCATACATAATTTCCCCTGTGTTTAATTAAGTTTTATTAACAATTCTTTAATTATTTCACCATTAAATTAAAAAATACCTTCTTCAAGTCTCTGCTTTGTTAGCTGAACAAGAAAAAGCTACCCAAAAGACATTAATTATCTTGAACTCAAATACCCGTTACTTAAGTAACAATTCTATTAAAGTAAAAGAATTTAGAAAAACACCACAATTTATACTTCTATAGTCGGTAGTGATAGTGATGACGTTGATCCATTAGCTGGTGGACTTGTTGCACTTAGATCAGATTTAGTTGTTGCCAGAACAGCAATAATTGCAGGTATGGAAGCACCTCCATTTATTTCAGGGTGCCTATACCACCACTGCTCACTTTTGGCTGATTAAACAGCTTGTAAAGGCTTCAGAATGGCGTTTTATAACTGATGAAGACAGGTCTTTAATCAATTCTATACATCGTGTTTTCTCACAAGAAATTCGTCGGACTGATGGGCACCTCTTCTTATGCCAAACGGACAAAACAAAATCTCGTAAAAAAGCATACGAGGAATTTAAAGAAGCCAAAGCGAATTTATTAGAATGGGGTTCTTTAAGAGATTTTGGGACTAACTCTTTACGGAAATTGGCATACCTTTATTTAACTGATTTATTTGAAACACATCGGTTTCATAAAGAGGTCTCTGATGGAACAAGCTCCCATAACGAATATGCAGATAATCCAATTGAACACCCTTTAGCTACACCTGATAGAGGTTATCGTTCCGTTGATTGCACCACAGACCTCTCTTCTCTTGAACCAAAAGATATTGCGTCACTAATTTTAAATGTAAATGACAATGCCACAAATACATTTATCCAACATATTCGTAGAAGATTATCTATTTTAGAACGACCACTGACAACCGCTCGTGGTGATGGAAAGAGCTATATTTACTCTAATTTCAATCCTAAATATGCTCAAATGGCTTTAACAATCCTTCGGACATATTACAATTTCTGTTTAGCGTATAAGACGAAAGAAGGGAAAACAGAAACTATCGCTACACCGGCACAGCGACTAGGACTTGTAACTAAAAAATTTAATATTAATGATGTATTATATCTTAGATAATAGTGGGTGGATTGTATGAATAATGATTTGGCAGACTTTTTGACCGATATATCTTGGTTTTTTAGCGATAACGAAAAAATAGAAGTAATTGAGGAAAAATCATTTATTTGTTCTAAAGAATTTGAAGACAAATTTCCTTCCTTAACAAAATTACTCAAAAAAGCACGAATTACAAAAATTAAATACAAAGGTCAAAATTATGAACTATATGGTTGGACAAATTTAGCTTCTCAGTCATTTGGTTGGCTTTGTTTAGAAACCAAAATAAAAGTTGATAAGCCCCTTCATCCTGACCATATCCTTTTATTAAAAAATTTTGGTGGGATAACTGAAAGATGGAATGAACCTGAAGATACTTGGCTGATGAATTTAAATAACGCATTAACCTATGAAGATGCACAAATTGGTTTTAACGGATTTGAAGACTTATTTAATGAAATGTGTCAGGAAGAAGGAGTAGAAGTAAAAATAAAGCCCGATGATTATATATCATTTGCTTTCGAAGCCAATGGGAATGTTACGATGTACCATATTCAATCTAGTGAAGTTCATATGTATGCCTCTGACCATTTTTTTGATTTCATTACTCCTTATGATAACTATCCAGAGTATACACTTTACAAGATTAACAATCTTAATACATTTAGAGAATGGGTTTAAACAATTTCGGTCCAATGGTTAAAACATATAAAAAATTAAATGTTTGAATATTAAAAAGAGCATTGCATAAAGCCAATGCTCTTTTCTATGCTAATTCAATTGCTAATTGTTTGATGATTTATTGCTTATTTTTGTTGTTAATTGCTATGTTATTTATAATTTTGTACTTCAAAACCGAACCCGTTAGTCTCAACCGTACTGATGTTTTTTTGACATATTATTAAAGTAATTTGCCTAAATAATAAGGCATTTGGCGTCGCCACCAAATCCAATCATGCGAAACATCTTCGCCCCACTCATCAAACAATGCTGGAATTTGTTTTTCTTCAAAGGCTTCTTTTAATGTATAGTATGAAGGCAGCCCATCCTGTTCCCAATCACCCAACCCGGTACAAATAATGATGTCTGCTGAACGATATCGATCAATAAACCAGCCGTCATTTTGATTCCATATATAATCATTCGGTGAATTTTCGTATACAAGCGGATCATTTCCGTAATCCCCAAAAAAGAAACGCACATCGTAAACACCGCTAAGTGCAACGGTTGTTTGGAAGACATCCGGATGTCTCAAGAAAAAGTTCAACGCATGATATGCCCCCATACTACACCCCGTTGTCATCATTGGATCAAACCAACCTGTTTTATGTTTAATAAATGGTATAGCTTCTGAAATCACATAACGGTCATATGCCTCATGAGCTAATGCACGGTCATGCGCCGGTTTTGAGTCGTGCAGCCAACTTTCAATATCTATACTTGCCAATGTAAAAAATTGAACTTTTCCGGATTCAATAAAGTCATGACACACATCAATCATTCCAAAATCATAGTATTCAGAATGCGTCCCTCCAGATGAAGGAAAAACTACGATTGGCATGCCACTGTGTCCATATCTGTTCAACAGCATTTCACGTCCTAATTCGCCACTCCAATGGTTTAACTGTTCTATATGCATAGAACAATCTCCTTTTCCGAATTTTTTCGTTCATGTACAAAACGGATAATGTCATCTACTTCTTCATGCGAATCTGCATTAATCGCATAAAATTGATTTCCTTGGAGTTCCGCAAATGCATCTGGAATGCGCCGTTCAAACTTCACACGGTCGCCAAATCGTTCATAAATAGCATTCGTATCATGTTTATACTCATTAGCATCACGCTGTGTTATACCGACACAAAACTGGTTTTCGGCATCGGACTCTTTAAATTCTCCTCCTGTCACAAGCGAAGCATACTGTGCAAATAAATCAATGGAATACGCAAAATTGTACATATCAATCGTGTAGCCGCCAGCCAAGCGGTTATTGTATTCAAGTGCAACATAATCCCCATTTTCTAATTTAAAAAACTCAATATGGAAAAAGCGTTCTTTCATGCCAAAAGCTTTCACAATCGTCTTACCATAGGTTTCGAGCTTTGGATCAATTTCTTTTTGAATCACATAAGCTAAATCCAACTGACCATTAACGAGTTCCAGAGTTGGCACATTATATGTAAAGCTTGTTTGGAAAACAATGTTCCCTTCCTGATCCAATAAACCATCAAATGTACAAAGCACGCCTCCTTCGACATATGGTTCTAAGAAGTACACTTGTGCTTCTCCCCATTCTTCTTCAAAATGACGTACATCCTCTTCTGAACTTAATTTAAAGGTTGCAGCTGAACCAACTCCATTATCCGGTTTAGCGATAACCGGCATACCTAATTCATCAATGGCTTTAGATAACTCCTTTTTAATTTTAACGATTCTTCCTTCTACAACAGGCACATCGGCTTGTTTAAACAGCTTCTTCATTTCAGATTTATACTTTACTTTTTTCAAGTCATTCGTTTTATTGCCGTACACGTTAAATTGCTCACGCAACTGAGCATCAAGTTCTAACCAGTATTCGTTATTGGATTCAATTCGGTCAATTGGACCATGTTTATAAAATAAAAATGCAACCGCACATTTCACATCATCTACATCTTCTAAATTATTTACACGATAATATTCTGTTAAAGAGTTTTGTAATTCGGAACCTAATTGGTCATATGGCTCTTCGCCAATTCCTAAAACATTGACACCTGCGTCTTTTAAACGATGAGCAAATGGCTGAAAATTACCTGGATAATATGGTGATATCAAAATATAATTCATAAAAAAAGCTCCTTTCTCAGAATCAAAAAATTCATTATTTCCACGACTAAGGTACAATGATTTCAATTTATAATTATTCTAAGCTTCCAAAAATATTGAAAAAAGTGATGGATTCCTATATTTCAGACAATTCAAGACCACTTCTCACTTAAGAAACGTAAACATTCTGGCAAGTGTTTTGCCCAAGCTTTTTCATTATGTTCTTCATCCGCAAAAATATTTAAACGAATGCTATCAATTGGAACAGAGCCTTTTATCAGTTGTTTATAATACTTAAGCGAGCAATCGATATATGCCTGCTTCATATTACCATACATCATTTGTCGATCGGCATCATCGCCTTCGTGAGTCCCAACTTGAATGTACACGCGTTGTTCAGGATCCAACTCTTTTCTAGCAATATAACTGTCAAAGGCTTTACTTGTAATCCAATTGGCTAAAGAAAAAATGCCTAAACCACCAATTTGATCTTTATATTCAATACCCATAAAAGCCGAAATATTTCCTCCAAGTGAACTTCCAATCATTGCTGTATGATATTTATCCGATTTAGTTCGGTAATGCTTATCGATAAACGGCTTCACGACTGTCATGACAAACTCAGCAAACTCCGCGCCTCTTCCGCCTAGTTCAATATCTTCAGGAAGTGGGCTTTCAGTAATTTTCCAAGGCGTATATTCATTAATTCGATCTTGTCCAGCGTTATCTATCCCAACAACAATCATCTTCGGAAAGTCGGGGTTTTGTTTAATTGCCGGAATAACTTTCCATGAATACCCGCTATAAGCTTCACTACTGTAGAAAACATTTTGTCCATCATGCATATAGACAACTGGATAATTTTCAGCCTCATCTTTATCATAATTTTTCGGCAATAAAACACGCACGCGACGTTTTTCATTTTTATAAGACATATGTAATTGATGTGTTTCTAGTTTTAAATAAAAATAGGATTGATTCATTTTACCTTCCTCACTCCTTTGATATTACTTACTAAAGGTACTTATCCAGAGTAACAAAGTAATCAATAGAGTGAAGTTCCTTATTCAATTCGTGAAGATAATGTGTTACAGCTTCTACTAATACAGTTGTGGAAATGTATTTGTCTGTTTCAAACTCTTGCCAAATTGAATAAATTCTCCAATTATCTTCACCCTCATATAGAAAGTTGATTATAGCCTCTTCATGGTCCAGTTGGTACATCTGTGTCTAAAACAAACGAAAATCTTATATCAATAGAATCACCCCTCAGAGAAATATTCTACATTAAAATCACGATTCCTTCTTCCACTAACCTGCAGAGGGACAGATATGGAGTTTATTAAACCTAAGAAAACCCAAGGACTAAAAAGTTAACTGGATAGTGTCTGAACACACCAAAGCAATCGTTAAATACAATGCTCAATACGCTTTAGCAATCCTTCCTACTTTCTACAACTTCCATTTGCCATACAATTCATGGGATAAAGTGAAGGCTACACCAGCTCAAAGATGGGGATTGCCGATAAACAATTTACGATGAAGGATATTATTTATTTTAAGTAGGTTCTGTTATCTTTCGTTGTTGATTTACTTTATTAAACTATTTGGAAGTTTTGTTGAACAAGTTATAAATTTAACATTTTAAAGTAAGAGCATTTCTTTGTAATAAGAAATGCTTTTTATTTTTGTCAAAATTAAAAGGATATTTAAATAACAATAATAATATAATAAAAAACAATACGATTTTATTGTAAAACGATAAATAATATGTTAAAATCATGCTATCATTGAATAAGCGAGGTACTTTTTATGAAACAAGTTACGACGCTCTTTTTAAAGCTAGCTGTTATTTTTATAGGAATCCCAGTTCTTGCATTGTGCATATTTTTGGTGCCTAAGATCGGGAATTTTGCTGGAGAATTGTATCCAGATATTGCTTATATGAAATCTCTCGTTTTAATCGATATGTATGCGGCAGCGATACCTTTTTACTTTGCTCTGTATCAAGCTTTTAAACTTTTAAGCTATATTGATAAGAGCCAAGCGTTCTCGGAATTATCGGTAAAGGCTTTAAAGAATATAAAATACTGTGCCATCACGATCAGTACCTTGTACCTGCTAGGTATGCCACTCTACTATCTCATGGCTGAAAGAGTTGACCCTCCAAGTTTCATACCAATCGGATTGGTCATTATTTTCGCCTCTATGGTGATCGCCGTTTTTGCTGCTGTTCTCCAAAGACTTTTACAAGAAGCTATTAATATAAAATCAGAAAATGATTTAACGGTCTGAGGTGGAGGATATGGCAATTATTATTAATATTGATGTGATGTTAGCAAAACGAAAAATGAGCGTAACGGAGCTTTCGGAGAGGGTCGGGATTACGATGGCGAATCTTTCCATTCTGAAAAATGGGAAAGCAAAAGCGGTTCGTTTATCAACATTAGAAGCGATATGTAAGACTTTAGATTGTCAACCAGGTGATATTTTGGAGTACAAAAGCGACGAAGACACTTAATAAAAACAGACAACAACTTTCTTCAACCAACGGGATTAGATAGTGAAATTAAGATGAAGGGATAGCGATTAAGCTATCCCTTCTCTGCGTTTATTATTGTTATTTAATTAGAGAATTCCATTGAGAATTGCATTGATATTGTGACAAAAAATGTGATGTGAGTTGCAATGTTTGCACCTCAAAAGGGAACCCGTTAGCCGCAGCCATCCCATCTTTAACATAAGCACCCCATTAGTTGAAAAAATTTAAAGGTTTTTCAATAAACTATTTAATTTAACCAAAGCTTCATTTACTTGTATCTTTCCCTGGACTCCTTCATATCGTTGGCACAATCTTGTAAGGCAC
The DNA here is from genome assembly GCF_046562815.1 of Neobacillus sp. 204. NCBI lineage: Bacteria > Bacillati > Bacillota > Bacilli > Caryophanales > Bacillaceae > Neobacillus > Neobacillus sp. 204. Next base: position 9,185 of record NZ_JBJORY010000021.1, on the reverse strand, counting down.
TTAAACGATGGCTTCTAAGATTTTGTTTCGTTATTTATGATGAATACGGTTAAAAATCATACTGTATATAAGCACCCGATAGTTTAAGTACACTATTTCACAAACATAATCAAAGAGTAAAATTACTGATAAAAACATCTACCCTATACAAAAGTATCACCGTTTAAAACATTGATACGAGGGATTTATCCGCGTTCAATCTGTATCTGCTTATTTAGACTATCATCAATAAACTTTTTCGCTTGAGACACACCATCCTCGTAAAATTCACGGGTTTCCACAAAATATTCAAATAATCCACGATGAATTGTAGGCTGAATTGTTGGCACTTTAATCGATTTGTACTCTTTATACGGTTTATTTTCTGATTCTGGACGAACCAGCTTATTTCCGTATTCAATAAGTTTATTGATCCGAGAAATATCATTAAGCTCTGCATAAAGGGCATTTTTAAATAACATCTTCAATTTAAAGTCTTCGATATCAAAGAAGTTATCGATTTGGTCCAGAGATTTGCCTAGTGGCGCTACTGTCACCAAAATAATCTCGTCGGCTACTACCAACGGAGATAAAACCGGATTATATTGATAAGCTCCATCATACTCCCCTTTAAAGTCTCCATATTGAAGCAGCTGCAAACATGCTCTCACACCATCCGGAGTTATTGGTTTGACCTCAAAATTTCCCCTCTTAGTTAATTCCATTGTATCCCAAGCACGTTCGTTCACATACAAAACTGCCTGATCGTTATTAACATTATAGGCATTCATAATAATTCCCACTTCCTCATTGGTGGAAAAACAATTGGCGATATCATCAAAAAATTGTTGAGGAAATTCAGATTTGTAAATTTTGTTAGGGAAGCAGAAGTTGATCCATTCCTCCGATCTCAAGAAAGGCCAATTGTCAGACAATCTTTCAATAATGTTGAGGTAATTAGGAGAAAATTTGTTAGGAACACCCAAGTATGCGTATTGCATGAATTTGAACAAAGTTGGGATTCCATTTTCTTCGGATTTAAAATACTCATCATAATGTTTTTCAATAGCATTAGTGTCTTTTTGCAAAAAATAATATGTTGACAATATGGCACCGCTGGTAGCTGAAATCAAATCTGGCTTAACCCCCTCTTTTCGAAGCGTTTGGAGTACCCCTGCCGCAAATGAGTTCATTCCCCCAATGCCTTGTAGAGCTAAAGCTAACATAGTGAACCACTCCCAATTGAAAAAAATTTGATCTTATCTAAATCTAATTCTTTACAAAGGGAGCGGATACCTTCCAGGTATTTAATAGTTAACATATTTTTAATGTTAAGATAGTTAAGGATTTCCGTCCTTTTTCAATTAAACTGCTTCGATAGTTGAAGATTGCAGTACCGTATCAAATTCAATAATCAGGTCAATAATTCCTCTAAAAATAGAATTTTTAGGGAGAGATGTATTTTGCTAGCTATGCAACACATCTGTTGAATAATGGAGCACCTCTTGATGTTATTCAAAGTCTACTTGGTCACCAGAAGAGCGAAACTACAAAAATTTATGCTCAATTAAGTGGAAGTCTTAGACAAGAATTGTATAGAAAATATTTTTAACCTATGGCTCAAATATGTACAAAAGCAACACATCTACAGTTGCTCACTCTTTTTGTTCCTTTGTTATCCTTCTTTTAAAAAGTTCTACAATGTTAATTGGGATTTTGTATTTTTTGGCTATATTTAAACTAGTTTCTTTCGGATTGTTTTGTAACTCATTACGAATGATAGAAAGAAGCTCATCCTTAGTCACTACTTTCCCTCCTCATCGAACCTAGATAAAATGGCGATACTGACAGGAGAGTCTCCCGCTGGAAGTGTTTTAATCACTTTATTCTTTTTCGTATCAATGACAGATATGGTATCATCATCAAAATTTGTAACAACGGCGAGTTTTCCGTCAGGAGTTAGGTCGATTTCGACAGGTTCTTCCCCTACTTGAATCGTCTTTATAACTTTATTCTTTTCGGTATCAATTACAGATACAGTCCACTTGTTGTAGAAACGCACCCGTTAACACAATAGGCCGCCATCGAATAGCAGCCATTTTTTCGTTCTATTTAGCGTGTTTTTATCGTGCCGCATGATTTCTTTTGATTTTAGATGCAGTAAACGTAATATAATTGGTATCGCTGGTACCACCGACTAAGAAGAATACTTCACTCCTTATGTTTTTCGTTTTGAGTTCATATTGGACTAAGCCTGAAGGAGGATCGTCAACGAGAGGTATTTTATCTAAGAAGGAAAAACCCGTTGTTGTAGCAGAAATAAATTCTTCTCGTGGAGGGATATTATCAATCGTACTGTATATCATAGTTCCATTGCGATAAATTGAAAATTCTATAAATAAAGGAAAGTCATTAGGATTTATAGATTGAATGGACGCATGCAGCAACACGCGATCACGCGGATCATCGATATGCAAAGTGGCTGTACCTATTGTAACAGGTGTCAATCGAATCGGTTGGTTAGCGAAATCAGTCCCTGGTAATACACTGCCATCAAATTCAGTGAGTAATCCTTTTTCTTTAAGTGGTCTAACACCCATCAAAACACCTCCAAATAAAGTGCTAATTCTCTTTAAAATACTATGCGCTTTTAATGGAAACTAGACGTTATCGTTGTTTAGGAATTATTGAGTTATCCTGCCCTTTACTTGAATAAGAAGACCTCATTGTTGAAGTAAAGCAACCCGTTAGCTTAAAGAGTTGAAGAAAAGCTTCCGATATTTTAAGAAGGGAAGTGTAAAACTCATAATATTCCTTATGGCTTCTTGAACAAGAACTAATCGTTCAATTAAAAAGCCGATAATTCTACTAATTATATCGTAGTATTTTATCGGCTTTATCAAGTAAATTGCGTTTAAAATGAAGAGCAGGCATAAGAAAATATTTTGTCATAAAAGATAATAATATTTTCCCACTTATTTTTTTGAATGGGTAAATTCTTTTTCAACAGGAAGTTGTAAGCTGGATACCATGTTGTTAACGGCGCTTAACAGAGCTTTTACTGAAGATGTCATAATATCAGTGTCAATTCCACAACCCCAATATACAGTACCATTCTTTGCGGTAATTCCTACATAAGATACTGCGTTTGATGATGATCCTATTTCAAGCGCATGCTGCTTATAGACCAAATCTGTATAGTCAATACCCAGTTGGGTTTGAAGAGCGTTACTGATAGCATCCAGTCTTCCATTTCCCACACCAGAAAATTCATGTTCTTCATTATTCATCCGGATCGATACTATCGTTTCGTAGTGACCATTTTGTGTGTATTTGTAACCGATAAATTCGACAGGGGTGTTAATATTCACATATTCGTTGATAAAAATGTCATAGATTTCATTCGGCATAAGTTCCTTGTGCATATGATCTGAAACATTTTTCACACTATATCCAAAGCTCTCCCGCATTTCGGTAGGTAGCTCGATTCCATACTTTTGCTGTAGGATATAACCGATTCCTCCCTTACCGGATTGACTGTTAATTCGGATGATATCTCCTTCATATTCTCTTCCAATATCCATAGGATCAATTAATAAATAAGGTACAGTCCAATATTGGCGTTCTTTTTCCTCGCGCCATTTCATACCTTTGGCAATTGCATCTTGATGGGAACCTGAAAATGCAGTAAAGACAAGTTCACCGCCATATGGATGTCTTTCGTGAACCTTCATTCTTGTTAATTGTTCATATTTTGAAATAATGGTAGGGATATTTTCAAGATTCAGCTTTGGGTCTACCCCGTGTGAGAACATGTTTAATGCAAGCGTTACGATGTCCACGTTCCCTGTTCTTTCTCCGTTTCCAAACAATGTTCCTTCGACTCTTTGCGCTCCGGCAAGCATTCCTAGCTCGGCATCTGCAACCCCAGTTCCTCTATCATTGTGTGGATGAAGTGAAAGAATTACATAATCTCGGTAGCATAGATTGTCACTCATATACTCAATTTGACTTGCGTAAACGTGAGGCATGGACATTGAAACGGTAGCTGGTAGGTTGATAATTACCTTGTTATCAGCTGTTGGCTGCCAAATATCAAGTACCTTATTGCAAATTTCAAGCGCAAACTCCACTTCTGTACCTGTGAAGCTTTCAGGAGAATACTGAAATTGGAAATTCCCTTCGGTTTCAGCAGCATATTTCTTAAGCATTTTTGCCCCAGTTACAGCAATATCGATAATTTCTTCCTTAGATTTTCTAAATACTTGCTCACGCTGTGCTACAGATGTGGAATTGTACAAGTGTACTACTGCTTTATTCGCACCCTGTAACGCTTCAAATGTTTTTTTGATAATATGTTCTCTTGACTGTGTCAAAACTTGAATTGTCACATCATCCGGAATCAAATTCCCCTCAATTAATGTACGTAAAAAGGCAAATTCAGTTTCCGAAGCAGCTGGAAAACCTACTTCGATTTCCTTGAAACCTACTTGTAAAAGCAACTGAAAATATTCTAACTTTTCCTCTAGACTCATCGGGACGACCAAAGCCTGATTCCCATCACGAAGATCCACACTACACCAGGCAGGAGCTTCTGTAATATACTCCTTCTCCGTCCATTTCAAGCTTTGCACTGGGGGCATAAAGTAACCTCTAGAATACTTATTGATATTTTTCATCCTGAATCCCACCTTTTCATAATAATTGTTCGTTTATATAAAAATAAAAAAAGCCCCGTCTCTATTAAAATATAGAGACGAGGCATAGCTCGCGGTACCACTCTAATTGATTAATATAACAATATTAACCCACTCATTTTCGGTGGCAATCACCACCTATCTTCATAACGGAAGAAAACCGACATCCCCTACTGATTATGTTCAGGGAGTAGCTCTTGGATGAGTTCAAAGGTTATAACTACCGATTCTCACCAACCATCGGCTCTCTGACAAGTTTATAAATACTTTTACTATTTCCAATCTTTGCTTATTAATATTTAATTAAATACGATAATATATCGATAAACTCGAGTTGTCAATACTGAATTTACTGAAAATAAAGATTACTATTAATTTATTTTACTTCTTTTTTAACAATCTACCCCAATATTTTAAAACTCTTTTTAAGTATTCTGCTTCTTTAATGCAATAAGAAAAGCTGCCAAAATGACAGCTCTGCATTTTCAACTCTTGCATCCGTTAGTTCAATAACCTCATACTTATTCAGAAAAGGTAACAATACAATTAATTAGATAAGGTCGTAAAGAGGTGTATACAGAGAATATAAGCCTTCTCTAAACTCCGTTAGTGGTATAAAGAAAAGGCTGCCGAAACAACCTAAGCTTGTTGAACTAATGTGGATGACACGAACCCCTTTTAATCACAATGAAAAAAGACTCCGGCAAAGGTGTCTTTTTTCGTTCCTGTATATAACTTTTTATCTCGAACATACATGTACTTTTTTATCGGCACGCAGCGTACCTTCCGTCCTTAAAGCAGTTCCTTACAAATAAAGTTATTACCTTCTGAAGTATTTATGCAACCTCTTACTCAATCAAATGGCCTTTTTGCAGAAGAGTGATCTTATTGAAAATCAATCAAATATGCTGATATAAAAAGTAAATATAAGCTAAATCAGCTGTTTATTAGATTTTTGCGTAAATATTCTAAATATGTAAAAAAGCTTACTCAAAGAGTAAGCTTAACCGCTATAAACACTATCACATGTTGCAGGTTTTGGTTCATAAAAACAATGTTCTTTAAATTGACCAGATCGAGGTTGACCGTACCATGTTGGAGGGCATGGAGCATGTGGATTAAAATACCAAAGAGCAAATTTCGCTGGGTGGTCTCTCCAATAATTCAAATTCTGAGTTGCTAATCTTCTTTCAGAAGTTCTTGATCTTTGATAAAATACATTACCTTTTTGAACAGCTTCAAAGGAAAAATTTCCGCCTTGTACTTGAAAAATAACTTGGTTAACTGTTCTTAAACCTTTAAAGTCTAAACAATTTGCTACAAGACGATTCACAATTACATTTCCAACATATAACATTCCCTGTTTTCCTTCACCTTCGGCCTCTGCTCTCATCATCCTTGCCATTAAGTCAACATCCGAACTTCGGTAATTTACTCTTGGCATTTTATCACCCCAAAAATATATTATGAAAAAAAGCCTACATTCATGTCAGTGTTTTATAATAAGAATGCTGAGTTTTTAAGTAAAATGTAACTATTACATTCTTTTTATACCTTTATTCAACTATACTGCACCGTTAGATGAATAAGAAAAAAGCATCGCCGGAGCAATTCCATTCTTTAACTCTTGCACCTGTTAGTTTAAGTACAATCCTTCACAATTAGTTTCTTTAATCAGACCATAAAAGCTATTATTTGAAGAACAAAAAGTAAAAAAGACAAAGAAATATAACCCTTGTCCTTTTCTACTTTAAAATTTGAAGTAATGTTGTTCAATTACCCTAAATCCATATGGTGTATAAAATGGAAGATAATCTTCATTCCACAGACCCTTATTGGAAAAATCGGTTAATGTACTTGTGTTAATACCAAAAACTCTATCAAATAATGGATATAACTTCTCACGCATTATAACATCACTAGCATATTTATCTAAATATGTTAAAGAATCTATTTCTATTCGTTTTAAACTCATCAATTTCACCTCAAAAAACTAATATTAAAATAATAGGTTGATAGTGTAATTTATCATTGGTTTCATCCCTAAAAAAGTTACAATTTTTTCAAAAACATTCTTACACTGTAGAATATATCTTCTTTTTCAGTTACGATCTTAAAGCCATTTATAACCACATTCTTCGTTCCTTCATCAAGTGGCTCTTTAACCCACTGGTCTGTTACAACCCCGAATTCTACCTCTAAGCCATAACCATAGAAGATTCTTAAAGAGGTCAAAATCCCCCATTCTTCAAGTGTACTACTCTCAATATTACCGAAATTAAATTCGTTTTTAATAATTTCTAAAGTATGGTCTTTATTTGTAGAAATAATTGTTAAATCCACATCTGAATTTGAGTGAAAGTCACCTCTTGCAAATGAACCCACAACTGCTACACCTTTTATATTTTTTTGTTGCTCAGACCATTCCTTAAAATTTTCCAGAAGTAAATCTGCCTTCTTTTTAATATCCAAAAGTTATCGCTCCTTAAAATTGTTATGGAAATATTTACAATTCCTCAACTTTCCTGACCTATAGTTAAAGAACGAAAAATGCCGTTTAAATTTAAATTCTTTATATACCTTTTTCCATAGAGCATCTTCTTCAGAATAGGAAAGTTCAATTCAATTATTAATACTAACCCCTCCATAAAACCGTTTCCAAATAAGGTTAATTAAAACATTTCATCTTCGACTAAATTTAATTCTTTGTAATGATTGTAGTGAAAACTTAAAACAAAGATTACAAGCATTAGAGCATATAGATAAAAAAAATAAAAAATCAACTTTTAATTGAAGGAGGTTTTTATTATGGGTATTTTAGCGAAAATCATCTGTAAATTAAAAGATCACGTTTATGAAGAAACAAATCAGAGACCCGATGGATGGGGTTATATTGTGACTTGGTTTATATGTAACCAATGTGGTCATGAAAAAGTAGTCACCAAGCGTGAGGATGAAGTTTAATGCTAGTCATCAAGGAACGGTGCCTTCGTATTGCCCATTTTTAGATAAGAAAAGCTCTTTTCTATACCATCAGTCATATGAAAGAGGTAATTCAATTAAATAACGTGTTTTCAAATGCCTCCTTACTTTGGTCAATATGGTTAAAGGACAGGTTGATTAGTTTAATCTGTCCTTCTGTTTTTTCATCCCTTCTTCAATTAACCTGCGCCGTTAGTTCACTAAGTATTTATATAGTATAATTGATAATATCAATATACTAATAGAAATAGGGGGATTATTATGCCATTATCAAATATAAATTTATACACTTGGAAGTCATTTTCAACATCACCACCACCACCGTTTACTCCAGCTGTTGAATCAGCACTGAATAAGCTTATATTAAAAACAGATTAAGAATCTGCGAAATATAAGCTGTTTCGTAGATTCGAAGGAGTAGACGATGAAATCTAACATTCAGTTTATATTATCAATGATTATTTTCGGTACAATTGGTGTAGTTGTAAGATACATTGATTTATCTTCGAGTGAAACAGCTTTACTAAGTAGTTCAATCGGATGCCTATTTTTAATATTCGTATTTTTTGTGATGAAAAAATCCATTCCGTGGAAATTAGTGAAAGCTAATGCTTCCGTCTTATTTCTTTCTGGTATTGCATTAGGAGGAAATTGGATTTTCCTGTATCATTCCTACGACTATACAACAGTCACTAACGCAACATTAGCGTATTACTTTGCACCTGTATTTGTCATGATTCTCTCACCAATTATCCTTAAAGAACAATTACCTATCAAAAAGATTGTTTGTATTGGTGTAGCGATATTAGGTATGTTATTGATTGTTGGAAATGGCATAAGTGCATCTGGAAAAGGTGATCTTCTTGGAATCTTTTTTGGGTTAATTGCAGCTGCATTTTACGCTGCATTAATGTTATTGAATAAATTTATTCAAAACATATCCAAGTTAGAGATTACAATCATTCAACTTGGAACAACTGCGTTACTTCTCTTGCCATATGTGCTTTTTACGGAGGGATTCGGTATCTTGGAAGTATCAAGATCATCCATACCCTTTATACTACTGTTAGGAATTATTAACACTGGTATTGGATTTTGGTTATTTTTCTCTGGTATGCAACAGTTAAAGGGACAGAGTATTGCTATGCTAAGCTATGTAGATCCATTTGTAGCTATACTGATTTCAGGGGTAATCTTACAAGAACAAATGACAATTATTCAAATGTTTGGTGGGGCATTGCTTTTAGGTTCCACTTTTGTTAGCGAGAATCAATCAATGAAATTTTCAAAACCATTAATGAAAAAACCAGCTAAATAATGTAATAAACCGTGGGGAGCATTCGTTCCCCACGGTTTTATATTATAGAGTATTTTTAGAAACAACACTCTATCTTGTATGGAATCTTGGAAAATCCCTGATTTTCATGTTGAACTAACTTGCCCCGTTACTTAAATAAGAAAAAACAATCCTTCGATATTGAAGAATCGCACCCTATAGTTTAATATTAATATTCACTCACTACTGTT
>NZ_JBJORY010000020.1:0-71107 GCF_046562815.1 Neobacillus sp. 204 | reverse complement strand
ATTGGATTAGTTGGAACGCCGTATGCGGTGAAAGTCGCACGTACTGGTGTGGACGAGGGGAAAAGGGAGCGATAACTTCAACCCCTTACCTATTCGTATGAAGAAGATATTTCAACGAAAAGGACATTCCTGGTAGTACAGAGATGCCCTTTTTTACTGTTTTGTTATAATTTAAAGTCTAGAATTATCTTACTGGTTTCACCTGTAAACTTATAGTTGTAAGAACCTTTCAAGCTTTCTAAGTCACCGGTAGCTTTGATAATTGTTGCTGGAGAATCTAGATTTCCTTTATCAAATATTCCTTGCTCTATTGCAGTAAATGTCCCCTTTTTTCCCTTATAGGTTCCTTCGAAATGTAGAAATCCGGAAATTTTAGAAGTGGCCAAGTGACCATCATCCATAGTAGAGTTTATATAAAATAATAAATATTCAACAAAAGCTTTTCCTGTTAATTCACCCTCAATATCATATTCGACGTGGGCAATATTAATAGGGAATGCATTTCTAGTGTCATCTACTGGCTTTTCATCCCATTTGCTTACTGTAAATGTTACCTCCATAGTAAATCTCCCTTCATTCTTAAATCGTAATTCACCTCCAGTATAATATCCAAAAAGTACCCTTATCAATAATAGAATAGGACTGTTTTTAGTATTTTTCTTTACAGTCTTTGAATCAAGCAAGATTTAGGGCAAATAAGGCAGCACAACAGCTAATTGATTACGCTAATAAATATAAATCGGTAGTATTAGTTGGACACGGTTTTTTTAATATGTTAATTGCTAAAGAGTTACAGAAAAAGGGCTGGAAAGGTACAAGAAAAAGGGATGCAAAGCATTGGAATTGTACGACATTCTCTTTGTTCAACAAGAATGAAAATAAGTTTCTTCAAGAAAAGAAAAATGACAATACTTAAAAAGCCGCTGCTCAATCTTTAAAGAGGAGAGTGTTAATTAATAAGTCTATGGATTAGCTTGATGCACTGACTTAGGCTGCGTGGATGGCTAACAGGTGCATTATTAAAAGAAATAACTAACCAAATATTGGATTTTTTACAATTTTAGTGTAATATTACACTAAAAGTATATGGAGGTCGAATTGAAAATCCCAATTTGATAAGGTTATAGGTTCTGAATTATCATCGGATAATACACTTTGCATTGGGTGCTTGGAGGGCTTTTTCTACTTATGCAAAAAAACTAACTGTTCGACTGGAAAATATTATAAATTAGAGGTGGACTTATATGAAGTTAATTATTTTCTTTGGTCTAATCGTTTTTTCTTTATTAAGTTCTCTTAAATTTGGTCGAAATGATTTAAAAAACAACAAAAAACCAGTGTTAGCAATAATAAAAGCATTATTAATGAATATTGTTATCTTGGGGTTAGGAAGTATTTGGTGGTTCCTAACAGAAACGGATGGTATCAGTCAAGGAATAGGAGTTATGATTTATTTTGGCTCTATTGTAGGAATATCTCTGATTGATATGGTTTTTATCTATATTTGGAACGGGTTAGCAAGAACAGATTAGCAGAAAAAATATCTTAAAGATCTTCACTTTATCGAAGGGGTTAATTTACAAAAAATCCAAACTTAGTGTCTTACCTCTTACATTTCCCTCAGGTATATTTAACACATTATTGGAGTTTTTTTCACCTATGTTTCCTGACATTCTATTCCATTGTTTACGCGGTAAAAATGTTCTATTAAGCTATAGTAAAATTTACTACAAGGAAGGGGTGAGGAATGAATGAACAATGGGAATGTGTATATTAGAAAAGCAGTTATATCTGATGCAAAAGGAATAGCTAAGGTACACGTGGATTGTTGGAAAACTACATATAAGAATTTAGTTTCAGACGAATTTTTAAATAATCTAACATATGAAAGTAGAGAACAGTTATGGAACAACAACATTCCTAATGGCGGAGTATATGTTGCAGAAAACGAGAAAGGAGAAATTGTTGGTTTTTCTTCTGGAGGAATAGAAAGAAGTGGGAATTATAATGGGTTCGAAGGGGAGTTATATGCAATATATATTTTAGCAGAGTATCAGAGCAAAGGTATTGGAAAAGCACTTGTTAAACCAATAATTGATGAAATTAAAGAAATGGGATTAAACTCAATGCTTGTTCTAGTCTTGAAAGATAATATTTCTCGTCTATTTTATGAAGCACTTGGTGGTAAAAAAATAGATACTGTTGAAGTTGAGATTGCAGGGAAACAACTTTCCGAACTTGTGTATGGTTGGGAAGATATTAGGAACATATTTTAATTTTTCCTTCTTCCAATATCGGGTGCAAAAGTTAAATATATAAATAGAGCCATCTATCCTTCAAACCTACAGTGATATGAAGGAAGGTGGCTTTCTGTTAATTAAAAATTCCCTATTTTATCTTTTTTGTGAATATCTTCCGTTCCTGCATCCAATGCAGTCATATAATAGTTACATTTATGATTTATGAGTTCCATTGTCTTATTCAGTTCTTCCAACTGTGCTTCTACAGCAGCTTTTCGCTCCAAGAACAAGTCATATCTTTGCTGCAAGGTGGAATCGCCCTCAGAACACCATGCAATGAAACCTTTAATTTCCTTAATAGGCATCCCGGTAGATTTTAGACATTGAATAATTTTTAATGCTTCAATATCGGATTCTTTAAATAATCGGGTTCCACTAGGGGTCCGTTCTACAAAAGGGATTAGTCCCTCCTTATCGTAGTAACGTAAGGCATATACTGTGAGATTTAATTCTTTTGCAACTTCGCTTATAGAATATGTCAACGTCATTTATCTCCTTTTCTTTTGGTATAGACTTCGAGTTAACTCTATGTTTTGGGAAGAGTTTATCATGCTCTATGCTATATGTCAAAGCATAACTATATCATTTTATGTATTGAAATATTTTCTGCATATAAACTTTTTGCTTGACCTAGAGTTAACTATAGGGATTATTCTAGTTTTGCAAGAGAAAAAGGGAAAGGGAAGTTAAGTATCTATACCCGGTACAAATCAATTCTCTTGAAAACTCAAATTATACGGAGGTTTAAACAAATGATAACAGCTAAAGCGCGAGCAGTCGACGGTCCAGACAAACCGTTTCGAGTTGCTGAAATTAAAAGACGTGACCTTGATTTACATGATGTTCTGATTGAAATTAAATATGCAGGCATATGCCATTCTGACATCCATACTGCTCACGGCGAATGGGGTCCCGTGAATTATCCTCTTGTACCTGGACACGAGATTGCGGGAATTATCACAGATGTTGGAGCCGAGGTAACAAAGTATAAAGTCGGTGACCGAGTTGGGGTCGGTTGTATGGTTGACTCCTGTGGTGAATGTGAGAACTGCCGTAAAGGAGAAGAGCAATATTGTCTAAAAGGAAATGTCCCTACCTACGCAGGTGTTGACAAATACGGTGAGCCAACTCAAGGTGGCTATTCTACCCATATTGTCGTAACTGAGGACTTTGTAGTTAGAATACCAGATAATATTGGGCTTGACGTTGCAGCACCATTACTTTGTGCAGGCATTACGACATATTCTCCATTAAACCATTGGGGAGCTGGACCAGGTAAGAAGGTAGCTGTGGTTGGTATGGGCGGTCTTGGTCATATGGCTGTCAAGATTGCACACGCCATGGGTGCAGAAGTAACCGTTCTGTCCCAAACATTGAAGAAAAAAGACGATGGCTTGGAATTCGGCGCTGACAACTACTATGCTACGAACGATTCAGAGACGTTTAAGAAACTGGCGGGTTCGTTTGACCTCATCGTAAATACAGTAAGCGCTAAGATCGATATTAGTGCATACCTTTCGTTGCTGGCGCTGGATGGTACACTGGTCAATGTCGGTGCGCCAGCGGAGCCGTTGTCAGTTAACGTATTCTCACTGATTGGTCATCGCCGTTCATTTGCAGGTTCAATGATTGGAGGCATCCGTGAAACTCAGGAGATGTTAGAGTTCTGTGCAAAACATAACATTGTTCCTAAGATTGAAGTAATTTCTGCTGACCAAATTGACGAAGCTTACGAACGGGTGTTAGCTTCAGATGTGAAGTATCGTTTTGTGATTGACATTAGCACAATGTGATATAAATTCTAATGGTAAATTCGAGGATGTCCAAAAAGCCTAGCTTTTTGGACATCCTTATATATGTTGCTTCAAAGTGGAATTAAGTCCAAAGTAAATTTAGCACAAAAGCTATTCAGCCAAGCCACAGTATCATGCTTCTCTCTTAATTTTTGGAAATTGATCATACTGACCCAACAGAAGGTGAGGCTTTGTCAATTTAAAGATGAAAATTTCTCCTGAATTTCTTTTAAAAACTTATCAGCAGCTGCGGAAAAAACCTGATGCTTTTTCCAAACAATATTTAAGCCAGATTCTAGCCTTGGCTCTAACGGTCTAAAACAAAGGTTACTGTCACTAGATGTATTCACTATTTTATCAAGGGTTAGTGCATATCCAATGCCTTCTTCAACCATAATGGCAGCATTATAGGCAAGATTGTATGTAGTAACGACGTTTAATTTACCAAAATCTTCGCCAAACCAATCCGCAAATTCATTTTTAGAAAATGTCTGTTTCATAGCCTGTCGTGAACAGATTAGCGGTACATTTAATAAATCCACTGCTTTAATGGTATCTTTGAAAGCAAGAGGACTGTCTTTCCTCATTACCACGCCCCAAACATCTTTGGCTGGAATATTGATATAATTGTATTTTGATAAATCAGCTGGTTGAATTAAAATACCAAAGTCAAGCAATCCCTTATCAAGCCTTTCGGTCACATCGTCTTCGTTTCCGCTGTAAAGGTGATACCGGATATTGGGGTAACTTAACTGTAAATCTTTTACTACCCGTGCAATCTGTCGCATAGCATCTGTTTCCCCACCACCTAGGAAGACATCACCACTTATTGTTTCTTCCATGGAACTAAACTCTGTCTCTAATTTATTGACCATATCTATGATTTCTTCTGCTCTTTTTCGCAGAAGCATTCCTTCATCTGTAAGAAAAATTCTGTGACTACTCCGAATAAATAATTTTTTTCCTAACTCTTGTTCAAGGTCTTTTAATTGTCTTGACAAGGTTGGCTGTGTAACATGCAAAAATTCAGCAGCAGCCGTCATGCTTCCTTCTCTTGCAACAGTAAGAAAATAGCGCAAAACTCTAAATTCCATATAACACTCCTCCTTTATAATGGTTTAGTATATATGTTTCAGATATGCTCATCAAGCATATCTTGATATAAGAAATAGGTATTGGCTATATCATGCGGACATAGCTAGAATAAAAGTAATAACAACAGTAGAAAGGATGGTGTTTAGTGTGTCTACTATTAAAGATAAAGTTGTTGTAATTATGGGTGCATCCAATTATCATCCGTCCGACACTACAAGTGGATTAATAGGTCTTCTAAAAAAATAAAATCAAAAACAATCTGGGAGGAAATAAATATGACTAATATTAAGAAAGTTTGGTTTATCACAGGTGCTGGACGTGGAATGGGCATTGAGTTCGTAAAAGCTGCCCTTGCCACAGGCTACCAGGTTGTCGCCACTGGTCGTAGTACTGATAGGGTAGCCAAAGTTCTTGGCGATGACGAAAATCTGTTAATTGTGAAGTTGGATGTCACTGACTCAACAGATGCTGAGGCTGCCGTCAAGTCGGCTGTTGACCGATTTGGACGTATTGATGTGTTGGTCAACAACGCAGGCAACTTCTATGGTGGATTCTTTGAGGAGCTGACCTCACAGCAGATTGAACGACAAATCAATACCAATCTCTATGGTCCGATGAATGTCACCCGCGCCGTATTGCCTGTGATGCGTAAGGCTCGTTCCGGACATATTATTTCAATTTCTTCTCTAGCGGGGTTAGCTGGATTTGAATACAATGCCGCTTACTGTACTTCGAAGTTCGGTCTTGAGGGTTTTATGGAGTCGTTACATCAGGATGTCGCTCCATACGGCATCAAAACGACCATTGTAGAACCAGGATTCTTCCGTACCGAACTTTTAGAGCCAGAATCAACATTCCTTGCTGAGCCAAGTATCGATGACTACGCGGAGCGTAATGCACAATACCAGGCTTTTTGGAAAGAAAAAAATGGAAAACAGGAAGGCGATCCAGTCAAGCTTGCAAAGGCTCTAATCACCATCGCAAGTCAGGAGGAACCACCTACTCGCTGGATTGCTGGTGCAGATGCTATCGCTGGAGCGGAGCGGAAAGTAGCTGAACTTCAGCAACAAATCAATGCCTATCGTGACCTTTCAACCTCCCTCGATTACGAGGATGCATAAGCTGTCAGACGTAAATAAACTAAATTCTTTGAGAAGACCCTTTAAAATAAAATGCTCCCCAAAAATGGGAGCATTTTATTAAAGATAGGAGTTGTTTTTTTGACTAAACGAAATAATTTGTTGATTTTTATATTAACGATCGGAGTCTTCGGCATCTTAAATACCGAAATGGGGGTTATTGGGATATTACCTGCAATTGCTGACCACTTTCATGTCAGTGTATCAAAAGCAGGATGGTTGGTAAGTTTTTTTGCCCTTGTTGTTGCAGTATCCGGTCCAACGATGCCGTTATTGTTCTCAGGGATAAATCGGAAGAAGGTTATGTTACTTGTACTAGGTGTTTTCGTTTTGGGGAATATCGTATCCATATTTACATCTAACTTTACCATTCTATTAATTGCTCGTTTAATTCCAGCCTTTTTTCATCCTATTTATTGTTCTTTGGCATTTACAGTAGCTGCTGCATCAGTAAGTAAAGAAGAGGCTCCAAAGGCTGTTTCTAAGGTATTCATAGGAGTATCTGCCGGTATGGTAGTCGGAGTACCCATCGCAAGTTTTATCTCTAGTGCCGTTTCGTTTGAAATGGCTATGGCATTTTTTGCTTTTGTAAATGTCATAGTATTCATTGCAACATTGATTTTTGTACCATCTATGCCAGTTGAAGAAGGACTTTCTTATGGGACACAATTTTCCGTATTAAAAAAATCTATTACATGGCTTTCCATCGTGACTGTCATTTTATTAAACTCATCCATATTTGGGGTTTATAGTTATCTTGCTGATTATCTGAAAACTGTTACGAATATGCCTTCGAATACTATTAGTTTAATATTATTCGTATACGGCGGAGCCAATATTATTGGAAATATTGTAGGAGGGAAATTACTCACTAAAAATGCGAAGAAATTTGTCGCATCTTTTCCTTTTGTATTAGGGATCGTTTACATCCTATTATTCTTATTTGGACAGTTTACCTTACCTATGGCGTTCATTACTTTAATTTGGGGGATATTAGGTGGAGTAGGGGGTAATATCAATCAATATTGGCTTGCGTCTTCAGCTCCCGAAGCGCCTGATTTCGCCAATGGCTTATTTATCTCATCCTGTAACGTAGGAACAACAATTGGTGCAGCTGCAGGCGGGTTATTTATATCAGAAATGGGTACACAATACGTCGTATTAGTGGGAATCCTATCATTGATCCTAAGCTTGGTAACTATTTTACTAAGAAATTATATGTATAGTCCTACAAAACAACTTTCCATATAAGGAATATCCTTATATGGGGTTTCTCTAAAGAATTCATCGCAGCTGGGCTTTACTTTTATAAGTAAATTCGGTCAGACTCTTCCTTCAAGTATTTGCTTTCGATACTGGACGGCTGTTAGTAATTTATAACCTCTAAGCTTAGGAATTATGTTATCGAGTAGCCCAACCGCATTTTCCTTTTTCCCATCATAAACAGCTTGATCGATTTCCAACATGTTTAAAAAAAAGGTGTCTGTTATCTTCTCTTTATATTGTTTGAATGCTTCCACGTCGCCTTCATTTATGGCGATATCCGACAAAGCGTACCACTTTGCCTTATGTCTACCCATTTGCGTAAGAAGCTCTTTTGCTTTTCCGTATTGTTTCCGCTCCATTAAGAGCATCAATTCGGCATTTCTTTTTGATTTTTTGGAACGGATTTTCTCCATCGCTTGTTCCGCTGCCGATAGGTCCTTGTGAAGAAAATGGTAAAGGAATTGCAAATAGGGCGATTTGGATTTTTTTAAGTACGCCATTATCTTTTCGGCATCTTTTCCAAATAAAAGCGGGTTTCGAAACATTAAAAAAACAAGCACGACAACCAATATTCCATACATGAGCCAGATGGGAACCTGGAAAAATCCCATCAAAAAAGCAAACAGAACGACAAGCAGCAAAAACCAAATCATAGAATCCTCCGTTAACAGGTTTTATTCCTATTTTACCACATGGTATAATTCCACTTATAAATATAGTACAAACAAAAATCAATAATAATTCATCACTAGAGGTTCTTCAATGAAGTTATATACACTAAAAAAGCATTTTAATGGATATAAAAAAGGAACACAGTTTTACATGATTGCCGAATCAGAATTTATAGGGGTTAAAGAGTTTGTATTGAGAACGACAGATTTATCTAATAGGATATCGATCAATGAAAGTGAATTACATAAGAATTTTACTTTAATAAAAAATTTTTTCTCATGAATTAAAGACATTATTTTCATTTAGAACAAAATGTGAAGGTTTAAGTGAAGAAACAGAATAAATGGTGTTCTTAAAAACAAAACCATCCTAGAAAGGATGGTTAAGGAAAACGGACAAGAATTTTTTATATAACATCATATTCCGACCGCCATAAAATGTATCTGGGATATCTTATCATATTTGATAAGGGCGCTTTCACTTTATTGCTGATTGTACTGAGGTTCTTCCGCTTGAATTTCTTGAAGACGTGGTTCAAGGCTTTCAAGCACGGATTTTGTTTGTTGTGCGGCTTGTTGATAAAGCTGTTTTGCATTCTGGTTATCGGTTGCTAAAGCAAAAGTTTCAAAGCTTGCTTGTGCACCTTTTAAATTTGCTAAAACGGTTTGAACATCTTTTCCTACTGTCATTTTTTAAACCCTCTTTTCATTGAAGTAGTTTGTGAATATTTTTGTCTACTCGACTCACTTAAGATGCTCATAAATTTGAAATTTACTCTGCTTGAATAGAAAAAAAGTCCGATCGTCATTTCAAATTGGAACAAGACATTGTGAAGGGTCAAATATATCGCGAGGATGTAGCTTCAATCAACATCCAAGTTCAATACAGCCTAAGCATAAGGAAACAAGCTCTGAACTCTTCCAATAGAGTTCTAGAGCTTTTTTTAATTATAAAATATATTTTGGCGTTAACTTGACATTCCCCATGGAACTATTTTGCATATTTTCCAGCCAGAATGGGCAATTTTTATCAGTATAAGACCTTGGTGAAAAATGCTTTTTGGGGGGAAAAATTTGATTTTTAATAAAGAGCAGCTAAGAGAAGAAGCGCATAAAACAGCATTAACCCACGATCCTTACATAAGTCGAAAGAAATCAACACGCTTTTTACGGTCAAATGAGTCGGACTTTGAGAAATTGCGCGTCTTTGTTAACGACTTAAGAGATAATCGTTCATCCTGTTCACAGCCAGCCGAAGAATGGTTACTAGATAACGCGGAATTTTTGGAAGAGCAGGTGCTTGTAGTAAACCAAGAGTTAACGAAAAAGTTTGTTAACTCTTTACCTCATCTAAAAAAAACGGGGGATTCCAGAGTTTATTCTATTTGTACAGACTATCTAAAATTTAACGACGGGCTTTTGGATATGGATTCATATATTTCCTATCTCCAGTCATATCAGGAAGTTTCCGTACTGACCATGGGTGAAGTTTGGGCTGTGCCGCTTATTATGAGGGTGGCTTTGATTCGTCGGTTGGCCGAAATCATGGATACAGTTAAGGAAAGACGCGATGTTTGTGTGTTGGTTGAAAAGTTACTTTCCGATATCAAGACCACGGAAATCACTCCAGAAAAACTGAAGCAAGTATTAGAGGAAGCTGGACAAGAAATGCCTCTTTCTGGACCGATGATTGTCCATTTGGTAAAACATCTGCGTGAACGAGCTGATTATACAGCAACAGTCGGTGAATGGCTCATTTGCAAACTGGAGAATGGACCAGAGAGCCTTGATCACATATTGTCATATGAATATCAGCTCCAGGCAGCCTTTCAAGTGACAACAGGTAACCTGATCACAAGCTTGCGTAAGCTTTCTCGCTGGGACTGGAAGGAAACCTTTGAGCAAATTAGCATAGTTGAGCAATCACTAAGGAAAGAGAGGACCGGCATTTATGCGCAATTGGATTTCTCTAGTCGTGATACTCTTCGAAAGAGGGTCGAGCGGCTTTCGAGACGTTTAAATCTGCCTGAAAATCTTGTGGCAGCACAGGCAGTGGAGCTCGCAGATAAATATGGAGAGAAACTATCAGGTGAAGCACCGCAAGAACAGGAAAATAGCGAGGAACGAGCAGATACATATGGAAAGGAACCTAACGAGAGAAAGACAAAGGATAAAAATCGTCAATTATTTGTTGCCTATTACTTATTAGATCCCAATGGCATGATGCAATTGAGACAAGCATTAAAGATGTGCGGTAAGCCACGAGCTCTCCCTGAAACAGGATTAATGCGCAGAGCCACGGGGACGTATTTTAATATGTTAGCAGTATACTTCGTTGTTTTCTTAATAGGCTTTTCAATCTGGATAGGTTGGGATGAGTTTTTTACACCGCTTCAATGGCTTGCTATTCTAGGAACTCTCTTGTTCCCAGCGACAGAATGGGCGGTTACTTTAGCTCATTGGTTCATTGAACGAGTCAAAGGTCCAGTCCCATTATTGAGATTTGATTTTTCAAAAGGAATTTCCGCTGATGCGAAAACGATGGTGGTGATTCCAGTCATCTGGTCATCAATATCAGAGGTAAAGGAGTTGACGGACCGGCTTGAATTGCATTATTTGGCGAATCGGGATTCCAATCTCCATTTTGCGTTATTGGGCGACTTTAAGGATGCGGAGACAGAGTCTCTCGAACAGGATGAAGTCATTTTAGCAGCGGCCAAACAAGAAATTGAACGATTGAGAACTACCTATTCCAACACAAACTTTCATCTCTTTCAGCGTAAGCGACAATGGAACCCGTCTGAAGGTGTATGGATGGGATGGGAGAGAAAGCGAGGAAAGCTAGTCGAATTTGTCGAGCTGCTAAAAGGGAGAAAGGATACCAGCTTTGCTTTAATAAAAGCTGATTTGACTATCCTTCAAGATGTGCATTATATCATTACTCTCGATTCAGATACGCAGCTTCCACTGGAAAGCGCCCAGCGAATGGTTGGGACGCTGCATCTTCCCTATAATCAGCCGATCCTAAATGATACAAAGACGAGAGTGATCGAGGGCTACGGGGTGCTTCAACCAAGACTCAGTATGAGTCATGAGGCCTCAATGAAATCACGTTTTGCCAGTCTATTTTCAGCCAATCCAGGGTTTGATCCCTATGCGTTTGCCGTTTCTGATCCGTATCAAGATGCACTAGGTCAGGGGATTTTTACTGGAAAAGGAATATTTGATGTGGATACGTTTTATCAAGTGCTATGTGAACGGATTCCGGATAACCGGGTGTTGAGTCATGATTTACTTGAAGGCAGTTTCCTGCGCGCAGGCCTACTTTCCGATATTGAATTAATTGATCATTATCCGGCAAAGTTTATCGTTTTTCAAAAGCGGCTACATCGCTGGGTAAGAGGAGATTGGCAGCTATTACTATGGTTGCTGCCAAGAGTGAAGAACCGAAGAGGTGAACAGCTGACAGTTGATTTGTCTGTACTGACTAAGTGGCAGATCATTGATAATATACGGCGGAGTCTAATGTCTACGTCACTATTTGTCACCCTTCTTTTAGCAGTTACGATCCTTCCGGGTTCACCATTACGCTGGATCGCTTTAGTGGCTACAACATGGTTCTTGCCGGTTCTTCGCCAGCTTGTTACTGTTCAGACCGGCTTAATGAATCTGCGCAGTATTTTAAACACGGCGGCTCAAATCTTGTTAGGGATTGTTACTTTGCCGTTTCAAATGGTCCTTTTGCTCGATGCTATTGTGAGATCGTTGTACCGTTTATTGTTTTCAAAAAAACACTTGCTCGAATGGGTCTCATCAGATGAAGTGAATCGCAATAGTGAACGGAAGGGGACTCCTTTGCTCCAATGCATGTTAGGAGGTTATGTTCTTTGTCTATTGTTCTTGGCGGCAACCTTATTTAATGACAATATAGTGGTGCAAATCATTGGGCTTACATTAACTGTGATGTGGGTATGTGCTCCACTTGTCATAAGGTGGCTCGATCAGCCGTCTCCACAGGAACGTATGGCTTTTTCGGAAGAGGAGCTCGAAGAATTAACGAACCTGGCTCAGCAAATATGGTCTTTTTATGAAGATTTTGTTACCGAAAAGGAGAACTGGCTGCCGCCTGACAATGTGCAAATAGAACCATCGAATGGGGTAGCGCATCGAACCTCTCCTACCAATATCGGGATGTATCTTACCTGTGCTTTAGCGGCGAGGGATTTTGCGTTTATTGATACCCCTGGATTAATTTTGAGGTTAGAGCGCACATTGGAGACACTTGAGCGGATAGAAAAGTGGGAAGGGCATTTATACAATTGGTATGATACGGAGACACTGAACCCGTTATCGCCAAAGTATATATCAACCGTTGATTCAGGAAATTTAGTCGGCTGTCTGATTACGGTAAAAGAAGGCTTAGCCGAGTGGCTAGAATCTTTTGATAAAAAGGAAACTCCGATTTACCACTTTCATAACGATGAAAAGCTGAAAACTGCTTTTTCCGAAGAAATCGCACCGGATGTCTCGAGACAACGAAGTGGGAAGAAGGCAAATAATATTTGGCGCGATAGGGGTCAAAAGTTGCTTGAACGGATCGAAAAATTAATTGAGGAAACTAATTTCCAGCCGCTATTTGATCATAGAGCTAACCTATTTTCTTTAGGATACCATGCTGATCGAAATACACAGGATGAGGTGCTATATGATTTAATGGCGTCTGAGGCAAGAATTGCTAGCTTTGTCGCGATTGCACTTGGTCAAGTGTCTGTGTCCCATTGGCATGTACTTGGAAGAACGATGACTAGAGTGGGGAAACAGCCCGTCCTATTGTCCTGGTCTGGAACCATGTTTGAATTTTTAATGCCATGGCTGTTAATGAGGACCTATCGAAATACCTTGTGGGAAAAGACGTATGCTACAGTTGTGGACCGCCAAATTCAATACGCACAGCAGCGAGGAGTGCCATTCGGGATCTCTGAGTCAGGCTATTATGCGTTTGATTATCAAATGAATTACCAGTATCGGGCCTTCGGTGTTCCGGGTCTTGGATTTAAACGGGGACTTGAACAAGATTTGGTGATCGCACCGTACGCCACGATTATGGCTCTGCCATTTGCAAAGGATCAGGCTTTGGATGCTTTGAAAAAAATGGAGCAGTTAAATGGTCGAGGAAAATATGGCTTTTATGAAGCAATGGATTTTACACAAGAACGGCTGCCTAATGGTAAGCAACATCAGGTGATTCAAAGTTTTATGGCCCATCATCAAGGGATGAGCTTCCTAACCCTGGCGAACCTATTACTGCCAAAAACAATGGTAGAGAGATTCCATCGGAACAAACAAATACGTTCAGCAGAATTGCTCTTACAAGAACGGATTCCTAAAACGCCGAAGTATATTAAGCATCCAGCTTTAGGACGTGTGCACAAGCCTTATACAAAAACCGCTCAGGATGATCCAACTGTAAGAGAATATATTTCACCTGACACAAGGGTTCCCGAGGTCAGCGTTCTTTCAAATGGTTCGTTCACAACAGTGGTAACAAATACTGGCAGTGGTTTTAGCCAGTACAAAGGTTTATTGCTCTCTAGATGGCGCGAGGACCCGGTAATGGATCCATGGGGGAGCTATGTGTATATAAGGGATATCTCCCAAGATAAACTATGGTCGCCGTCGTACCAACCATGCCGAGTGAATTCTTCGGAACAACGCGTACAATTTGAATTAGATCGTGCCACGTATATGCGGGAGGATGGAGAGGTTAAGACAAGTATGGAAATTTGCGTTTCATCGGAATGGAATGCAGAGCTGCGTAGAATAACGTTAACCAATTACGGTGAGGAAGCAAAAGTTTTGGAGGTTACTACTTTTGTTGAGCTTGCTTTGTCCAATCCCATCGCAGATGCTGCCCATACTGCCTTTAGCAAGCTGTTTATTCGGACGGCTTTCGATGCTGGATCAGGCTGCCTTATCGCTGGCCGAAGACCTCGGGAAGCGAAGGACCAGACACTTTGGTCAGCACATTCACTCATGGTGGAGGGGAATACGCTTGGCTCGGTTGAATTTGAAACCGACCGCGCTAGCTTTATTGGCCGGGGCTATCGACTATCCAATCCCCAAGGAATCCGGTCTCGCCTTCGTGGTAAGGTTGGTTCGGTGGCCGATCCCGCCTTTGTGATGAGACGGCGGATCTGCATTGAACCTGGCAAGGAAATTCGATTAGTTGCCGTTACTTCGGTTAGTGAGACAAAGGAAGATGCAATCGAAATTGTCCGTAAGTTTGCTCCTAATCAAGCAGTGGAACGGGCGTTTCAATTATCGTGGAACCGAGGACAGATTGAAATTCGTAATCTGCAATTAACGAATCGAGAGGCAACTGATTTCCAAAGGCTGGCAGGTCATATTTTATATACTCCTCCGCTCAAGGAGGGCCGAGGAGAAAATATTTCAATCAATACAAAAGGTCAATCTGGACTATGGAGTTTTGGAGTATCTGGGGATCGACCAATCGTCCTTGTTCGAATCGAAGACCGCAGCCAAATGCCGTTCGTTGTAAAAATGTTAACAGGTCATGAATACATAAGGCGACTTGGTCTTTTATTCGACCTTGTTCTCCTTAACGAATCGGAGGAAGGCTATCAACAATTCTTGCAAGAAGCACTTCAGCAGGCGGCAGAACATGGAGTGGATCGATTTGGGGCAGGATTATCTGGTGTATATGTGATAGCCTCTAATCAATTGGCTGCAGAGGACAAAGCATTGTTAATGGCAGTTGCTCGTGTCGAGTTCCGTGCAGGCGGAGCTAGTATAGAAACGCAAATGCGATTGCCTAAGGTTGAAACAGAAAATGAACCGCTTAAAGCTGAAACCGAGAATGGATTGCCTCCACAACTTAATCCGGTGTCTTCTGCAAAAAATAAGTACGTTTTTTCTGGGCAAGCCATCCAAGAGGAAACAAAAGATTGGTTATTTTTCAACGGTTGGGGCGGGTTTTCCCCCGATGGAAAAGAGTACCGGCTCATGATCAAAAATGGAAATCACTTGCCGGCACCGTGGATTAATGTCCTGTCCAATCCTCGTTTTGGCTGTCTCATTTCCGAGATGGGATCAGGTTATACGTGGTGGCAGAACAGCCGTGAATGCAAGCTAACGCCATGGTCCAATGATCCCGTCCTTGATCCCCCCACGGAAACAGCCTATATAAGAGATGAGGAAAGTGGTCAGGTCTGGTCAGTTGCACCATCCGCAGACCATTCAAACGAGCCATATAAAATAACGCATGGCAAAGGATTTACAAAGTTTGATCACGAAAGAACCGGCATTAAACATGAAATGCTGGTATATGTACCATTAGAGGATCCTGTGAAAATCATCAAGTTAAAGCTGCAAAATAAGACTACGGAGCAAAGGCAGATTTCTATTACCTATTATGCCGAATGGGTTTTAGGGGTTCAGCGACAGGCGAATGCACCATTTATTGTGACGGAATGGGATGAGTCTGAGCGGGTTATGATCGCCAAAAACACCTATCAAGAAACCTTCCGTGATGCCACCGCATTTTTAGGGATGTATCCAGAGCGGGGTGCTGATTCGGGCCCTGACCCTTCAAACGAACTTACGTGGACCGCAGACCGTAACGAATTTATTGGACGAAATGGAAGTATGGAACATCCAGCAGGAATGGGTCGTGTTGGTTTGTCGTGTCGGACAGGCACGCATTACGAATCTTGTGGTGCGATTCAGACTAAACTCGCGTTAAAACCGGATGAAGAACAGGTGGTTTATATTTTATTAGGCTGCGACGACTCCAAAGAGAGCGCCTTGCAGTTAGCTAAGAAATACAGCCAACCTTCCGCTTGTGATCAAGCGATGGAGGAGATTACTGCTTTTTGGGACCATCATTTAGGCCAAATTCAAGTGTCAACTCCGTCAAAGGAAACCGATTTTATGTTGAACGGGTGGTTATTATATCAGTCGCTTGCCTGTCGAATATGGGCCAGAACGGCCTTTTATCAAGCGGGAGGAGCATTTGGCTTTCGCGATCAATTGCAGGATTCACTAGCACTCCTGCATACAATGCCAGAAAAAACAAGAGCACAAATTATTCTCCACGCCTCCCACCAATATTTAGAAGGGGATGTGCAGCACTGGTGGCATGAAGAAACGGAACGGGGGATCCGGACGACGTTTTCTGATGATTTATTATGGATGCCGTATGTGGTTTCACGTTACATCGAGCATACTGGTGATCGAACGGTTTTGGACGAAGTCGCACCGTTCCTAATGAGTGAACAGCTTGCTGAGGGTGAACACGAACGCTATGAACCGACCGTACGCTCAACTGAAACGGGCACGGTTTATGAGCATTGCCTGCGAGCAATCGATCGGGCATTGAGCCGGATTGGCGAGCATGGTTTGCCATTAATCGGAGTAGGAGATTGGAATGATGGCATGAATCAGGTTGGTGTGAAGGGGCGCGGCGAAAGCGTGTGGCTCGGCTGGTTTATTTGCGACGTGTTGAACCGATTTGCCGAGCTTTGCGGATTGCGAGGGGATTCTGAACGGGTGGAATCATTCCAGACAATGCGCAAACAGTTAACAGACTCTCTCAACGAGCAGGGCTGGGATGGTCAGTGGTACCGACGGGCCTTTACCGATGCAGGACAATGGCTTGGCTCCATACAAAATGAAGAGTGCCGGATCGACGCTATTGCTCAATCATGGTCCGTAATCTCAGGGGCAGCACCAATGGATCGTGCTGTTCAGGCAATGAACTCGTTTGACCGGGAACTCGTCGAGAGGGACCTTTCGGTTGTTCGGCTGTTGACTCCAGCTTTCGATGAGACCGAACCAAGCCCTGGATATATACAAGGTTATCCGCCGGGAATCAGGGAGAATGGTGCTCAATATACACATGGAGTTATATGGGGGATCATCGCTTGGTGTCAGCTTGGTAACGGTGATAAGGCAATGGAGATGTTTACAATGCTCAATCCGATGACGCATACTCGTACCGACCAAGAAGTAAAAAGATATACAGGTGAACCATATGCAATTGCCGCTGATGTATATACAGCAGAACCGAATCAGGGACATTCAGGATGGACCTGGTATACGGGGGCATCAGGGTGGTTTTATCAGGCCGGTATCGAGTGGATCCTAGGGATTCGGCGACGAGAAACTCGTCTTTATCTTGATCCGCGTATTCCTAGTGAGTGGCCGGGATTCTCGGCTACGTACCGATTTGGGAAGACCCCTTACCACATTAACGTTAAGAATGGGTCTGGTGGCAGTGAAAGCGAGTTGACTGTTGACGGTGTGCAAATTCCGATTCCTGAAAAGGAAAAAGCTGCAGGACCATTTGTGGAATTACAAGATGACGGACTCGACCATCAGGTAGAATTGAAAATTTAGGAAAAAAAAGTAGTGAAGTGGTAGGATACAATGAAGGCATTATCCAAGCAATTCCCTTTCTAGGAATATGCTTGTGACAATGCCTTTTTCTTTTGCTATTCTTTAAAGCTAATCCATACTGCTTACAGAATGATCTGAAGGGAGGATAACAGTTTTTTACGAAAGAAATAAATATGGCGGAGACAATAGATTAATTGAGGCGCTTTCAGGAAAAGGTTATAATTTAACAATCAAAGATAAAGGAGAATGTTATGACAATTATCAACAAATTAAATCTTGGCAAATATACAAATATGGCCGTTCTTAATCAACCAAGTGATTATGATATATTTAATGGATATCAGATGGCATTATCTGGTGACCATGATGCTATTTTCATCTTTGTAGAAACCATTGACGAAATGGTGAAACATACACAAAGCATGATCAATGAACAACAATTACTTGAAAAAGGCTACTTATATTTTGCTTATCCGAAAAAAGGGAATAAACGGTATGAAACCTTTGTGCATAGAGATGAAATCTTTCCAGCTATGAAGGTGGATGAAGATGGATATATAGATAAAAGCGATTTGAAATTTTCGCGGATGGTCAGTATGGATGATGTGTTTACAGTCATTGGTTTAAAGCGGGAAAAAAAGAAAGTCCAAAAATCATCCGCTGCAAGTCAGTGTGTAGCAGATTATGAGGATCATGTGAAAGATATAGAAGCGGTTTTAACTGAATATCCAAATGAACTCAAATTTTTTAAAGACCTAACTCCAGGTTATCAAAAAGATTGGGCTCGTTATATCTTTTCTGCTAAACAAAAAAATACCCAAGAGAAACGACAAGCACAAATGGTCGATATCTTATCACAAGGGTATAAATCTGTTGATTTATTTCGTCAAAAAAATAAATAAAGCCGGGGGAACGGTTCTCATGAATGAACTGAGAGTAGTTTTGACAACATGAACCGTCCCCGTGATTGTGGCTCCTTACTGGGTACAGGTACTTTCCATGATATAATGCTTTCCAGTTTCCGATGAGTCATGGAGACCGTGCATCGCTTCTAAAACATGGTAGGCTAATTCGCCAGTAGCACGATAGGTACCGCCCTCGAGGATGGCTTTGGCCATATCTTCGACACCAAGCCCTCTGCTGTTTTGGACATACCCATTTGACAGTGGGACCTCCACAAATTCTTTTTCATCACGTTTTCTGATACGGACAGGACCGTCAAATGTATTTGGATCTGGAACCAATATTGTACCTTCACTACCATAGATTTCGATAGGGGGCAAAGATGTTCCGCCAAAGGCATCAAAGCTTGTAGTAATCGTTCCGATCACACCTGAGGTAAAATCAATCACACCTGATAAATGAGTAGGGGTAGAGACTTGAATCTTCGTTCCAGCCTTAGGTTTACTAGTGACCGTTCGTTCTGGATAACTGATACGGGCCGAACCAGAAATTCGTTTGATAGGTCCTAAAAGAGCAACTAATGCTGTTAAATAATAGGGTCCCATATCGAACATGGGTCCGCCGCCGACATCATAATAGAAAGCAGGGTCAGGATGCCAATGTTCATGGCCGCGGCAAATCATGAAGGCCGAAGCACCAACAGGGACGCCAATTTCACCTTGCTCTATTAAATCGATAGCGGTTTGAATACCAGCACCTAAGAAAGTGTCTGGTGCACTGCCAACGAACAAATTATGCTTCTTGGCTGTTTCTAGAATAAGTCTGCCTTCCTCTCGTGTACTAGCCAGAGGTTTTTCGGTATAAACATGCTTTCCTGCTTCGAGTGCTTGAAGGCAAACGGAGGCATGGGCTTTTGGAATCGTTAAATTGATGACTAATTGAATGTCAGGGTCAGTTAGCAGTTCTTGTACCGAATAAGTATTAGGAATACCAAATTTGTCAGCTTGGGCTTGTGCCCGCTGTACATCTAAATCTGCACAAGCCACGAGTTCGAGGTGGGGGAACTTCTGGCAATTTTCCATATAAATAGAACTAATATTTCCGCATCCAATGATACCGATTTTAAGTTTTTTCACTATTGGTTCCTCCTGTTTAATCGTCTAGGTCACTGCTTCGATCTAGTATTATTGACTGTCTCCCATACCTGTAAATACACGCCCTTTTCCATTAAGAGCGACTACTTCCATACCTTCAGCTCGTTTCTTACCATCGGCAGCCCATAAAAATCCGCGGCGCATCAACAGCGTAACTTCTGGCATAGTGATGATGTTTGCTTGGTGGCCTAATGAACTATAAAAAACATTTCCAAGCCCCCAGCGTTTTGTCCAAACAACAGGCATATCGACTGCCTTATTGGCAGCATGAGGACCGTGAACCACTGGGAAGCGAGTGGTCGCTAACACTTCAACTGCTGGATCGACATGAAGATAATATTGCTCACTGACAACTTTAAAATCGTTGATGCCCTCTACTAACGGACTAGTAGAGTGCTTGATGTTCACCATATATTCCACCCCATCATTACCAGGATGTGCTACCCAGTTCCCGCCAGTCATGAATTGCCAATCCACATTATTGCGGAAGGAATCACACATTCCGCCGTGGCATCCTGCTAAACCAACCCCAGCCATAACCGCTTCAGAAATATTTAAGGCATATTTATTTTTAATCTCACCCATTGTCCAATGGGGAACAATTAGATCCAAAGATTTCAGCTTTTCCGTGTCTGCATATGCCTCCAGTGTATGGGAAACCTCCACTCGAAAGTTTTCTTCCTCAAGAATTCCTTTAAAGATTTCTGCAACCTGTTCTGGTTGATGGCCATCCCATCCGCCCCAAACAATCAATGCCGTTTTTTTCATTATAAAAGCACTCCTTTTCATGTTTTATACTTCAGAAATGCGGATCCATTGACGCCTTTCAATTGATAGATCAACAGCTTCCAAGACTTCTTGACACTTTACGCCATCACGAAAATTAGGAACGGGCTGCCGATCTTCACGGAGAGCATCCATCAACTCAACCATTTCATGAATGAACGTATGTTCATAGCCAATCGTATGTCCTGGTGGCCACCAGTTTTGAGAAAATGCGTGGGAAGGATCAGTCGCTAATACGCGGCGGAAGCCTTGAACATCTTCGCTATCATCTACGAAATAGACTTGCAGCTCATTCATCCGTTCAAAATCGAAGATAACACTCCCTTTACTGCCATTGATTTCAAAGGAATTCTTACAGCGATGCCCTGTAGCAAATCGTGTAGCTTCAAAGCTTCCTATCGCGCCGTTAGCAAAACGGGCTAAAAATTGGGTAGCATCATCAACCGTAACCTCGCCTTTTTCATTATTACTACCTTTCGCTGATAAGCCAGTCATCTGAATAGGAAGTGGTCTTTCCTTTATAAAAGTATTGCTCATTCCAATCACTTCAGTGATATCACCAATCAGATAGTGAGCCAAATCGATAAGATGGGCTCCAAGATCTCCATGTGATCCTGACCCTGCAATCTCTTTTTGAAGTCTCCAGGCTAGAGGGAAGGTTGGATCAACAAGCCAATCTTGTAAAAACCAGGCGCGGAAATGATAGATATCACCTAACCTACCTTCATCGAGAAGCTTTTTAGCCAGCATCACAGCAGGGGCAAATCGATAATTAAATCCAACCATATGCTTAACCCCAGCAGCCTCCGCCACTTCTAGCATTTCTCTTGCATCCTTTAATGTCAGCGCTAGAGGCTTTTCACAAAACACATGCTTTCCTGCTTGGAGAGCTGCAATCGTTATTTCTTTATGTACATTACTAGGTGCATTAATATCGATGAGGTCAATATCTTCTCTTTGTAAAAGAGTTTTCCAATCTGTGGTCTGTTCCTCCCAGCCGAATTGCTTAGCTGCAGCTTCGACAGCATTCTGGTCACGACCACAAATCACCTTCATTTCAGGATAAAGGGTGTTGGGAAAAAAAAAGGGAAGATCCCGGTAGGCATGACTGTGGGCTTTACCCATAAATTTGTATCCGACCATTCCGATTCTTACAGTTTCCATCACTAATCTCCTTTTCTTAGGTAAGAAATAAAAGAATCCTAGATTTTTATTTAGATTGATTGTTATAAGCTGTTTAAAGTTGTGATGATGCCCGTTCGATAAAGGTAACAGGCAATTGTTCATTCATTTCTGTCATGGGCCCTTGCGCAATCATTTGGAGAACTTTTTCAGCGGCCAATTGTCCCATATTAAAAAGCGGTACCTGAACGGTGCTAAGTGGGGGAGACGTCATTCTTGATATATCAGAGTCATCATACCCAATAAGAGCATAATCACGACCTGCCTGGTAGCCTAGTTCACCTAAACCCTGCATAAGTCCAATTGCCATTCGATCATTCCCAGCAAAAATAGCCTTCATATCTGGGAGCAAAGAAGCTATACCAGGAGCAGCTTGAAAGCCGCTTTTCCGGCTGTAATTCCCTTGGAACACGAACTGAGGATGGTAGGGAATCCCTGCATGAAGGAGGGCACTCTTATATCCTTTTAATCGGTCGATACTATTTGAAAATTCCTTTGGTCCATTTAAAAAAATGATCTGTTGATACCCTTTCTTCAACAGGGAGGTTACAGCTTGAAAACTGCCTTCTTGATGGTCTGCACCAATGGAATGAAAGGGATAGCCTGAAGAAGTTTGATTTACAAGACAATAGGGGAGCTGCAATTGATGTAGTTGTTCAATCGCTTTCACTTCACCAGGAACATCCTTAGAACCAAGGATGATGCATCCATCTACCTTTTGAGTATGAAAAAGCTTCACATAATCCTTTGATTCTTCAGCGGGTTGAAATAAAAGCAGCAATCCATAGCCAGACTCACTAAGCTTTGCACCAATTCCACTTAAAAGCTCCGAAAAATAATGGGTCGACATCAAATTTACCTTTTGAAAATAAGGAACAATGACCCCGATGTTCTTACTTTTCCCACGTGCAAAGCTTTGAGCAATGGCATTAGGGTGGTAATTTAGCTGTTGGGCTGCTTGCAAAACCTTTTGTTTTGTTTCTTCACGTAGAGGGCCGATATTATTAAATACTCGTGAAACGGTGGCTTCAGAAACCCCAGCTAATTTTGCAACATCTTTTCGGTTAGACAAGATCTCACCTCCTGCTTGGAATGTACACGCGTTCATTCTCGCTTATTATCTGATAATTGTCAACATTAAAATTTGTTCATGAATATAAACTTATTAAATTAGGTTCGCCATAGTACTGTTATTACAAAATGATCCTAAACATTATGTGAACCAGCAGCTATGGTCATATTTTATTACAAACTGAACAAAAGATGATCCTTTTTGATTACTGTAACCAGTTATTTGCTGATCCAATAAATTGTTAAATTCTCAAAACCTGTAAAACTGATAAATATCACTTTATAAATGGTATTTGATTATCAGAAAATTTAGCATATAATGATTTTTGAAAGCGCTTTCCAAAAATGTGATAAAGTTAAATAACACTTTTAAAGGTTGAAAAATTACCGTTTAGAAGGGAGAAAAACTATAAGGTGGGTCAACAGATTGATTTTTTATTACAAAGTGCAGAACTCTCAATTGTAGAATTTGATATTCATATTAGAACGGAAATGAAGACGTTTAACAGGAGGCTTTCTTGCTATGTAATGTCTTATATAAAAAAGGGCGAGGCAAAGCTAAGGGTTGGGAAAGATGAATATATGCTATTACCAGGTACGGTTGTCATCATTCCGCCTTATATCGAGCATGACCATTATAAAGAAACGGAAGAGGAAACTATCTTTTTATGGTGCCACTTTACATATGAAATAGGAAATGCACTCGATGTCTTAAAAATATTTAACCTCCCAATCACATTTAAATTAACGAACTCTGAAGAGTTTGAAAAGGTATTTTTAGAGTATAAGAATATTTCCTTCACAGAAGATTTTCTCATCAAGACCATCCTTAAAAAAGCAAAATCCCATGAAATTCTCTACCTATTATTAAAAAGTATTATGAACTCACACGAAGAAAGTTTCGAGCGAAATCATTCGCAGGGGTTTATAAGCATACTCACTCAAATTGTAACCAATCCCGAAAAGGAACTTTCTTTACAAGAATTGTCAAACCAGTTCCATTTACATCCTACCTATATAAGCAATCGTTTTAAAGAGCTTTTTGGCAAATCGCCCATGCATGTACAACGTGAGATGAAAATAGATCGCGCAAGGAAATTGTTAATTTCAACTGAAATGTCTATTACTGAAATTGCACACGCTGTTGGTTATCCGGCAATTCCGGGTTTTACTAGACTGTTCAAGAATTATGTTGGAATATCACCTACCCAATTTAGAAATCTAAATAAAAAATGGAGCGATAGTCCTCCTGTCAATATTTAAAAGGAAAGGAGGAAAAATCTTGAGAACAGTTAAAATTGGAATCATTGGCACAGGATTCTCAGCCAATTCACATATTGAAGCATTAAGCAGGATTCCGTTTGTCGAGGTAATTGGAATAGCAGGGAGCAGTTTAGAAAAAGCTCAGAAAATGGCTGAAAAATATGGTATTGACAGGATATATTCAACAGTCGATGAGCTTATAGATGATCCTGGAATCGAGGCAATCCATAACTGTACACCTAATTATCTCCATTACACAATAAATAAAAAGATATTATTACAAAACAAGCATTTAATGTCCGAAAAACCACTGGCAATGAATAGCAGGGAATCCAAGGAACTAGCGGAGCTGGCCCAATCAGCTAATGTGGTAAGCGGAATTTGTTTTAACTATCGGCATTACCCTTTGGTTATTCAAACAAAAGAATTAACAGAGGGTAGTGAGTTGGGGCAAGTACATCACGTATTTGGCGGATACTTTCAGGACTGGTTATTATACCAAACCGATTATAACTGGCGTTTGGACCCGGAACGAAACGGGAAATCAAGGGCAATTGCTGATATTGGCTCACATTGGTGTGACACGATTCAATTTATTTTAGGAAAGAAAATTGTTGAGGTATTCGCTGATTTAAAGACGGTTCATCCGGTACGCTTAAAACCGGTCACTGAAGCTTTTACATTTGAAAACTCCGATTCTGAAGAAATGCTGCAGGTTAAAATCGAGACAGAGGACTACGGCAGTGTGCTTGTTCATTTTGAGGATGGAATAAAAGGAGTATTCACTGTCTCCCAGGTCAGTGGAGGGAGGAAAAATAAACTTTTTTTTGATATTGCCTTTGAAAAAGGATCCGTGTCTTGGGACCAGGAGAAACCAAATAAGCTTTGGATTGGTAAAAGAGATGAACCAAACCAAGAGCTGTTAAGAGATCCATCATTATTACACCATAATGCCGCAAAAGCAGCTCATTATCCTGGAGGTCATGAGGAGGGCTGGCCGGACGGGCTAAAAAATCTATTTATTGATTTTTATACGGCTGTAATGGAAGGGAAAGAAACAATAGATCAATCCCATTTCGCCACCTTAAAGGATGGACATAGGGTCATGGAAATTGTTGAGGCGATTTTAGAAAGCCATGAAAAAAGATCCTGGGTTTCTCTAAAGGAAATTGATTGATATGGCAGCAAAAAAGAGAAAGGTAGTTGTAATCATTTCAAGCCTTGCAATAATACTGACCATTTTGGCTAGCATTATTTTCGTCCGTGTTCATGATTATTTTCAAAATCCTGTGTTTAAGCCGGTATTGGCCGATCCATCCATTATCAAAGCTTCAAATGGCTACTTTTATGCCTATGGAACGGAAGATAAATGGGATGATAATAAAGGCCTTAAATATATCCCTATTGTGCGCTCGAAAAATATGGTTGATTGGAAGTATATAGGGGATGCTTTTGCAAAAGAATCTCGTCCCACGTGGAAAGATGGTGGATTATGGGCCCCGGATGTTTCCTATTTCAAAAGCAAATATTACATGTATTATGCTTTGTCCGTTTGGGGTGATAGTAGTCCGGGGATAGGTGTGGCGGTTTCCGATTCACCGGAGGGACCCTTTACAGATCATGGAAAACTATTTACAAGCAATGAAATTGGCGTCGAAAATTCAATCGATCCAATGTTATTTGTTGATAAGGGGATACCGTATTTATTTTGGGGAAGCTTCCATGGTATTTATGGAGTTGAATTGAGTAAAGACCGTTTGACGATAAAAGGAAAACCGTTTCAAATTGCAGGAAATGATTTTGAGGCACCTTACATTTATAAACATAACAGCTATTACTATTTATTTGATTCTAACGGATCTTGCTGCGAGGGATCTAAAAGCACATATAATGTTGAGGTTGGACGGTCGAAGTCACTTAAAGGTCCCTATAAGGATAAGGCCGGAAATGAACTTCTTTATAGCAGAGGAACGATTATTTTACTAGGAAGAGAAAATAGTAAATTCGTAGGGCCAGGCCACAATGCTGTTATTAAGGATGGTAATGGGACAGATTGGATGGTCTACCATGCCTACGAAAAGGAAAAACCTTGGATGAAAAGCGGGGCACCAAGAAGAGTATTGATGATTGATCCAATCATTTGGAAGAATGGTTGGCCATCTATTAATAATATGGAGCCAGGTGAAGAGAAACAAAGGGTTCCGAAAGTTAACTAGTCCATGAAGAAAAAATTTTAAAATAGAAAATCAGAATTTTCTGAGGAGGAATTAGTAAATGTTAAAACAATTAGTGGCAGTAGCACCTCATAAGGCTGACATTTTAGATTACGAGGACCGTCCAATTAAGTCAAATGAGGTAAAAGTACAGGTTGAGTATGCTTCCCCTAAACATGGATCAGAGCTGGCTGGATTTAGAGGCGAAAGTCCTCATATGGATGACTATTATGATGAAGAATGGCATACATTCCTACCGCGGCCGGAGGGAGAAAACAAAGGTGTAGAGTTTGGAAAATGGAATCTTGGAAATCAGTGGGTTGGTATGATTACAGAAGTAGGTTCTGATGTATTGGATTACAAGGTAGGCGAGAGGGTCTGCGGCTATGGCGGAGTTAGAGAAACCCAGATTGTAAACGCAATTGATAATTTTTATTTATTAAAAATGCTTGAAGACATGTCTTGGAAAAATGCAGTATGCTTCGACCCTGCACAATTTGCATTGGGCGGTATACGGGACGCACATGTCAGGGCAGGTGACCGAGTAGCCATTATTGGTTTAGGAGCTATTGGGCAGTTAGCCGCCCAATTTGCAAAATTGGCAGGAGCTAGTTATGTTGCGGTTATTGATCCAATTGAAAAACGCCGCGATGTTGCAATACGTGCAGGGGCGGATGAAGCATTTGATCCAATCAATCAAGATGTAGGACTAGAATTAAAGAAAGCTACCAATAAAATGGGTGTAGATGTCGTCATTGAAACAAGCGCGAATGAATTTGCCCTTCAGCAGGCTTTAAGAGGATTAGCATATGGAGGTACCATCGCTTTTGTTGGGTGGGCACGACCGTTTAGAGGCGGTTTGGATCTTGGAAGGGAAGCACATTTTAACAACGCGAAGATCATCTTCTCAAGGGCATGCAGCGAGCCGAATCCTGATTATCCTCGCTGGAGCTGGAGACGTATTGAAGAGACATGCTGGAAGATGCTTTCGGAAGGATTACTTAATTGCGAGGGAATCGTAGAACCAGTAGTTTCATTTGAAGACTCTGCAGAAGGTTATGAAAGCTACGTAGATCTTCACCCAGATAAAAGCGTTAAGCTTGGGGTTAAATTTTAAGAAAAAGGAAATGGGGCTGGAAATTCTTAGTCCCTTCATATAAATCTGAATTTAAAGGAGGAGAATCATGAAATTAGCTACGCAGGACCGTGGATTCTTTGGGGAAAGCTTTAAGGAGAAATTAACAAAAGTAAGAGAATTGGGTTTTGAAGGATTAGAGATTGGCGGGAATGTTCTAATTGATCGCTTTGCTGAAATTAAACAGGCAATAAGCTCAACTGGGGTTCCAATCAGCTCCATTTGTGGCGGTTACCGAGGATGGATCGGAGCTTTTGAAGAAGAAGAAAGAAAAAAGGCAATCTCTGATATTGGTGAAATCTTTCGATATACAGCAGAAATTGGTGCAACAGGTGTCATTGTACCTGCAGCCTTTGGAATTTTCTCCAGAAAACTTCCTCCATTTTCTCCTCCAAGATCAATGGAAGATGACCGTGAAACATTATTAGATTCATTAAACAAACTGGATGTATTGGCGAAAGAAGCAGGAAGCACTTTATTCTTGGAACCTCTTAATAGATATGAAGACCATATGATTAATAGATTAGAACAAGCTGCTTCCTTGATTAATGAAGGCGGATTCTCACACGTTAAAATTCTTGCAGACTTTTTCCATATGAATACCGAAGAAGCTAATATATCAGAAAGTATCCTCGCTACTGGAAATTTAATTGGTCACGTTCATTTAGCTGACAGCAACCGTTTAATGCCTGGTCAGGGACATATCGATTTTGAATCCAGTTTTAACACCCTTCAAAAAATTGGCTTTAATCAATTCATGTCTATCGAATGTGAAATTTCCGGTGATCCAGAACAGTCTTATCTTGATTCTGCAGCTTTTCTTCAATCTTTTATTAAACCTGGTGTGGCATAAAAAAGGAGGAAAAACGATGGGGTTAGGAAACCGATTTAAATTAATCGCTTTATCTACAGCATTACTTTCAAGTCTTGTCCTTGGAGCCTGCAGTAATAAAGCTTCGGGAGACGAAGCAAATGTTATAAAAGTACCGAATGCAGATATATGGGGTGAGGAAAGTTCAGCATTAAAAGTCATGTATGACTTATATCAAAAAGATCATCCGAAAATTAAATTAAAACAAGTGACAGTTAAGGAAATGGGAACGGCACTTGCAGCAGGGGAAGCTCCAGATTTAATTTTACAAGGACCTTTTGAAGCGGAAGAAGCTTATAAACAGGGATACATTGAGCCACTGAATAAATACTATGAAAAATATAAATACGATAAAGATATGTTTGGCTGGGCAAAAAATTCCTATTTATTTAATGGGAAATATATTGGGATTCCTTGGAACTATGAAGGCCTAATGCTTGTGTATAATAAAACAATGTTTGATAAAAATGGCTGGAAAGTACCGACAAATTATAATGAAGTCACAGCACTCGTTAAGCAAATGGAAAGTAAGAGTATTATACCTTTTGCGTGGGGTACATCCGATTGTGCAGGATGCGACGACTGGTGGGTTTCGAGTATGGTAAATAGTGTCCTAGGCAAAGAAGGGGCAAAACAACTTTTCTCTGGTGATAAAAAATGGACTGACCCTAAAATTGTAGAGGCCGTTCAACGATACTCAGATTTCTGGAATGAAGGACATGTGACCAACAAAAAATCTCAGGCTATTTCTCAAACAGATGCGACGCAGTTATTTATCACCGGCAAAGCGGCGATGAAATTAGACGGGACCTGGAGCTTAGCTTCAGACCTCAAAACTGATTTTGAAGTAGGTTATGCACCATTTCCAAGCTGGGCTCCAGATGGTAAACCAATCATTCCATTGGGTATTGGGGGTGGTTTTACTATTAATGCCAAGTCCAAACATAAAAAAGAAGTGGCTGAATTGTTAAGTTATTTTTTTCATAAAGAGGTAGTCCAAGCTATGGCCAAAAATGGAATCGTTGAGCCAATTAAAGCAGACTATAGCGGTATGAACTTTAGGCCAAATGTTAAAGAGGCTTTAGATCTTATTAATGAGGCAGCCGCTAAGGGCGAATCTGGCTATCAAACCTATTCTTATGCATCGCCAAGCGTTGTAGAAGTTCTAGAAAACGATTTCGCTAGTGTGTATTTGAAAAAGACGTCTGTTATAGACTGGCTTAAAAAATTACAAAAACAGAAGGAAAAAGACGCAAAGGATGGAACCCTTTATAAATTAGAAAACTATTAAAATACTGATTAGCTCAAGGTATCTATTTATTCATGTAGATACCTTCGGGTTTTTTACCAACAAAGGGGGAGGAACATGGAAATTTCAAACTTAAATGAAAGTACAGCAAAATTAGTAATAAAACGAGAAGTAAAACCCAAAAGAAGGCTAAAAAAGGAAAGATGGATTGGCTGGATGTTTATTGTCCCAGGACTATTATTTCATATTTTAGCTGTGACCCTTCCTGCCGTCATGTCTTTATATTTGCCTTTCACTGAGTGGAATGGTTTAAACACTCCAAAGTTTATTGGTCTAAGAAATTTCATCGAGGCGTTCCAAGATTCAATAGTATGGACAGCCTTTCTCAATAACATAAAATGGGCAGCATTCTGGATCACAATTCCAATCACACTTGCCTTTGTCTTAGCACATTTATTGCGAAAAGTTAAAAGGGGACAAACCCTTTATCAGGCAACCTATTTTTCTACATCTATTATAACTGTCACTGTAGCCGGACAAATCTGGTTCTGGATTTATAATCCATTTAGCGGTGTTAATTTTTATCTTGATAAGGTTGGTCTCAAATTTTTAGAATGGCCGGGATTAACTATACCAGCTCTTGCACTATTTTCTGTGCTAATAGCCGATATGTGGAAAGGGTTTGGAACCAATGTAATCTGGCTTCTGGCAGCCATGACGCAAATGGACCCTTCCCTAGAAGAGGCAGCGAAAATGGACGGAGCAGGAAGGGTTAAAATCATGTGGCACGTCATTGTCCCTCAGTTAAGACCGACATTGACGATTATTGTTTTATTAACCATGTTAGGTTCCTTCGGGGCATTTGAAATGGTATACGTTATGACCAATGGGGGCCCAGCCCATGTGACGGAAACCTTGTCTACTTATTTCTATAACCTGAGCACAACGGGAAGGAGAGCAGGATATGCCTCAGCTGTTGCTCTTTTTCAAATGTTTGTTGCTATTATTATCATTGCTGTTTATGCCTACTTAACGAAAAAGAAAGGCTGGGAAGTATAAATGAAGAGAAAACTGCCTTGGCGTCATATCCCTTTAGCACTTGTAGCGATCTATGCCCTATTTCCTATGTATCTGTTATTTATTAATTCATTCAAAACAAAAACTGAAATTATTAAAAATCCAATGGGGTTCCCCACTGAATGGACACTTCAGAATTATTCCATTGCATGGCAACAGGGGAATTACAGTGTAGCCTATCTCAACACACTTATTATTACGGGAGCAACTGTGATATTAGTTTGTATACTTTCTGGATTGGCTGCTTATGCACTATCCCATTTAATTATTCCAGGAAAAAATATTTTTTTAGGTTACTTATTCATATCCATGAGCCTCCCAATGGGTTTTATTCCAATCTTTTTCATGGCTGTAAAGTTTAACCTGATTAATACGTATTGGGGGGTAATTATTCCATACGTTGGAGGAGGGTTTGCTTTTAACGTGTTTTTATTAAGAGCCTACATGGTAGGAATTCCTAAGGAATTACTAGAATCCGCAAGAGTAGATGGCTGTGGGACACTCGGAGCCTTTTTTAGAATCATTCTTCCGCTTAGCAAGCCAGCATTTATTATTGTTTCCATTTTTTCTGCACTCGGAACCTGGAACGAATTTTTCCTTGCAAATGCAATTTTGCAAACAGAAGAGGTAAGAACTGTTTCTACCCAATATTTAAACTTTACCAGCAAATATGGAACCAACTGGGCTTTAATGGCTGCAAGCGGTGTTATTACTGTTATTCCAATGATAATATTATTTTTATTATTAACAAGAAGGTTTATTTCCGGATTACAGGAAGGTGGAGTGAAGTTTTAAATCACTCTTACTATTAATCTAAAAAATCGTATATATTAAACTACTATATTAGAAAATAACAAGAGGGAACGAAAATGAAATTAGGTGTATTTACAGTACTGTTTGGAAGTAAAGGCTTTGAAGAAATGCTTGATTATGTGAAGGAGTCAGGATTGGATGCCATTGAACTGGGAACAGGTTCCTACCCAGGTACAAGTCATTGTAATCCTGATGAACTGCTTGAAAGTCCTAATAAACTAAGGTCGAGACATTATAATTGGAATCGAAAAATGTCTAATGGGGTTAATGTTAAATAGAAACAAAAATAGCATGTAAACGCGCCTATGGTGAAGCTGATGAGGGAGCGTCTAGATAGATTAGTAGAATGAAACACAATTTATTACGTATTTAATAAAACTTATCGTCTAGGGAGAGAAGAAGATGAACTTTCGTCAAGAGTATCCAAGACCACAACTTGTTCGTAAAGATTGGCTGAATCTAAACGGAGTTTGGGCATTTGCATTTGATGATGAGAACATTGGAACAGAGGAAAAATGGTTCAAACAAACAAGCAACGCATTTAATAAGGAAATTAAAGTGCCATTTGCATACCAGACCAAACTAAGTGGAATTGAAGACCTGACTTTCCATGATGTCGTTTGGTATAAGAGAGAATTTGAAATTCCTGCTAGCTGGAAGGGTCAACGAGTCATCCTACATTTTGGGGCGGTAGATTATCGTGCTTGGGTCTATGTAAATGAACAATTTGTTGGGTTCCACGAAGGAGGTCATACTGCTTTTTCATTTGATGTTACGGATTATTTAATTGAAGGAAAAGGAACGATTGTCATTAAGGTAGAAGATCCCTCAACAGATGAAACCATTCCACGTGGGAAGCAGTCTTGGATTGAGAAGTCTGAAGGAATTTGGTATACCCGTACAACTGGTATTTGGCAAACCGTTTGGTTAGAAGCAATTAATTCAACACATATATCAAAATTAAAGTTTACACCTGATGTAGATCAAGGAGAAATAGGGGTTGAGTTTGAAGTTTCTGGGAACTTAACTAAATTGGTTGTTCAATTTGAAATTAAATTTAATGGGGAAAGAGTAGTAAGTGACACGATCTCAATCAACGAAAAATATTTCAAACGATCATTTAATTTATATAAACATAAAATCTTTCGTACTAGCTTCCATCGTGATGGATGGAACTGGACACCAGAGAATCCGAATCTTTTCGATGTAAAAGTAAAATTGAAAGAAGATGGAACATTACTAGATGAAATTAGTTCTTATTTTGGTATGAGAAAAATCCACATCGAAAATGGTATGGTGTACCTAAATAATCGACCATATTACCAAAAGTTAGTATTAGATCAAGGATATTGGCCAGAAAGTCTCCTCACAGCATCGACGGATGAAGACTTTATCATGGATATTCAACTTTCAAAATCTATGGGATTTAACGGCTGCCGTAAACATCAAAAGGTAGAGGACCCGCGCTTCCTTTATTGGGCTGACCAATTAGGTTACCTTGTTTGGGGTGAGTGTGCATCGTCGCCTTCTTTTAATGAAGATGCAGTTGCACGACTTACAAGAGAATGGATTGAAATTATTGAACGAGATTATAATCATCCGTCAGTTGTTGCTTGGGTACCACTTAATGAGAGCTGGGGGATTCCAAATGTTCGTGACAACCGCCAACAGCAACACCATTCATTGGGCATGTATCACCTGATCCATTCGATTGATCCCACTCGCCTTGTAATTTCAAATGATGGATGGGAGCTTACAAAAACAGATATTTGTGCCATTCATAACTATAACCATGGATCTAAAAGTGAAACTGAAAAGTACGAAAAGTATAAGGAAGATCTGGAGACAAAAGAATCGATTCTTTCTTCAAAACCTGCAAAAAGAGGGATATATGCTGATGGTTTTGAACATGTTGGAGAGCCGATTCTCTTAACAGAATTTGGTGGTATTGGTTTTAAAGCTGGTGATGACTCAGGTTGGGGATATACTTCTGTTCAAAATAATGAAGAATTCCTTGATGATTACAAACGAATTATGAAAGCTATTTACAGCTCTAAAATTTTATACGGCTATTGCTATACTCAGTTAACGGATGTTGAGCAAGAAATAAATGGATTATTAACATATGACCGGAAGCCAAAATGTGATTTAGAAAAAATTAAAGAAATCAACAATATGTGGCACCCAGGAACAATTTAATTCATTTGCGAAGGATCTTTTAGTAAACTTTATTGTTTTTGAATCATATTAAAGGTCATTTACCAAGATTACAAGGCGATTTTTGGTAATGTTTTTGACGAAAGGATGCCATGAAATATTTATAAATACGGGTTGAAATACTTATAAGAAAAACAACAATAGATGCAAAACAGACTTTGCGAAAAATTAAAAAGAGATCACGATTTTTTCATCCTTTGTAAAGAGGAGCTTGATATATAGGAGGTGCGAAATGGAAAAAGGATTTCGAACAATTCGAAAAGTAAAAACGGATGAAATCCATATAAGGGATCCATTCGTCTTTCCTTTTGAAAAAGAAAACAAATACTACTTATTTGGTACTACATTTGCTGATGGATGCGGGGATAAGGATCCTATTTTCGAGGTATATGTAGGTGAAAATTTGGCTGATTGGGAAGGGCCATACGTAGCTTTTAACCCTTCTAAGGGGTTTTGGGGAGTAAGGCATTTCTGGGCACCCGAAGTATTTGAAATAGATAGACGTTTTTACATGTTTGCAACGTTCAAAGGGGGAATTGGAGAATCTCGCGGGACAGGTATTTTAGTGTCTGATCATCCGGGGGGGTCATACAAGGTCCACAGTAAGGGTCCTGTTACTCCAAATAATTGGGAATGCTTGGATGGGACATTTTATGAGGATCGCAACGGGCAAAGATGGATTGTATTTTGTCATGAGTGGACACAAGAGTATGAAGGG
The DNA here is from genome assembly GCF_046562815.1 of Neobacillus sp. 204. Classification (NCBI taxonomy): domain Bacteria; kingdom Bacillati; phylum Bacillota; class Bacilli; order Caryophanales; family Bacillaceae; genus Neobacillus; species Neobacillus sp. 204. The sequence continues at coordinate 36,774 of NZ_JBJORY010000020.1, read as the reverse complement.
AAAATTAAAGCTATTCGATTAAATAAAGAACTAAAGAAATCGTTCGGAGAGGCTGTCGAGATTTTAAACGCAGCGTCAATGGAGTGGATTCGACACTTTTGTGATCCGCGCATTGAGAAAGTTGGGTTTCTAACGGATGCTCCGTTTATGTACGAGGCGATAAATGGCGATTTAATTATGCTATGGTCAAGTTATTCTAAACCAAACTATAGCGATACAAGCTATGGCGGATATACTGTAGCTGTAGCTAGATCCAAGAGTGGTAATTTAGTTGGCCCGTGGACACATGATGAAGTGTTATTGATGGATAGAAACGCTGGACATTCGAGTTTATTTAGAGATTTTCAGGGGCAATTGTATATATCTACACATTATCCAGATACCCCTCATGGTAGTGAAAGGCCGTTGTTCGTAAAAGTACAAGAAAGAGAGAGTTGTTTGGAAATAGTAGATAATTAATATTTTTAAATTGAGAATTGACAAAGTAGTATTAAAGATTTACGCCAGAGTCACGTTTGAACAAATAATTGTATTTTAAGAGAGGGGTAAGTATAAATGGAACAACGTTTACTTGGTAAATCAGAATTGATGGTATCAGAAATTGGTTTTGGAGCATGGGCTATTGGGGGAGATGCATGGGGGCCAGTAGATGATGAACAATCTATTAATGCTATGAGTCGTGCGTATGAATTAGGCGTAAATTTTTTTGACACGGCCGATGTTTATGGTACAGGCCACAGTGAAAAATTGGTCAGTGAACTGATAAAAGGAAAAAGAGATCAGATTGTTCTTTCCACAAAGGGGGGACTCATGGGGCATTCACGGAAACCTGAACCGATTTATGAAAGCCCTAAAAAAGTGATTAAGGCATTTGAAGATAGTTTAAAACGTTTAAAAACAGATTATATTGATGTGTATTTCTGCCATATTTGGTGGCATGTTGAACAGGAAACAGAGGCTTTTCTTACAGCTTTTGAAAAATTGAAGGATGATGGAAAGGTTAAGGCAGTGGGAGTTTCTACTGATAATTTTGAATATTTAAAAGAGTTTAATTGTAACAAGTCTATTGATGTATTACAGGTGGAATACAGTATTTTGAATCGTTCAGCAGAAAAAGAAATTCTTCCATATTGCCTTGAAGAGAATATTGGTGTTGTTGTTCGAGGCCCATTACAAAAGGGTTTGTTAACAGGAAAGTTCACAAAAGAAACAACATTTACAGGTAATGATGTTCGTCAACATTGGGATCGAAAATGGTTTGAACACCAATTAGAAAAAATTGAAAAACTTAAAGAATTAGAGAGAGAAAATCGAACTCTTGGACAATTGGCACTACAATTTGTACTTTCCCATCCGGCAGTTACAAGCGCTATTCCTGGAGCAAAATCGACACGTCAAGTAGAACAGAATTTTGGCGCTTCTGTCCGTCCGTTACTAAGTAAAGAAGAATTGGAATATATCAATCTAATAAATCCTGTTAAATAAAAGCGGTAGATTAAAGAGAGGAGGATATAAATGAAAGTTTTAATTACGGGATCTGGAGGAAACTTAGGGAAAGTTCTGGCTCCAGCTTTGAGTACAAAAGGGCATGAACCAATTTTGTTAGATTATAGAAAAATAGATGGTACCCCTTATGAATTTATTCAAGGCGATGTTACAAATAGTACCTTTATTAGAAAGGCTACAAAAAACGTAGATGCGATTGTTCATGGGGCAGCACTTCATGGTATCCATTTGTCTAAATATACAGCTGATGATTTTTGGAACTTAAATGTCACTGGAACACACAATATTTATCAAGCAGCTATAGAAAATAATGTCGCTAAAGTGGTGTTTTGCAGTACAATGGGAGTTTATGGTGAAAGCATTTCTCATCAAGAAGGGAAGTACGCGGCTGTTACTGAAGATCATGCTTTACTTCCTAAAGATATTTACGGTTTAAGCAAACGATTAGGTGAAAATATGGCCGAATACTACTATCGTACTTATGGAATTAAGACCATTTCGCTTCGTTTAGGAATGTTTGTACCTGAGAATTTTATTCGATATGGATTTCGGCTCATAAAGGGGGGAGTCGATGATCGGGATGTTGCTTCTGCTTTTATTTTAGCATTGGAAAATGAAAATATCGGACTGGATGCTTTTAATATAATGTCAGACGTTCCATACTCTTGTGAAGATGAAACTGAATTATTTTCAAACCCAAGAAAAGTGATTGAAAAATATTATCCAGGTGCCAATGAAATTTTTACCGAAAAAGGTATTAACGTAGAAGAAATCCTGTCAATTTGGGGAAATACATATTGGCCTATTCATAAAGCGAAGGAGGTATTAGGATTCCAACCAGAATATAATTTTGAAGGATTTTTAAAAGCGCTTAAGAAGGACGATCTAGACTATTATCCTTTTGCGGATTTACCATGGTGGGGAGTTTAATCTCGATTCTATTGGTAAATGAATTTACAAAAAAACAAATTTTTTTATTAGTCACCTAAGGTCTGTTTTAAAAAGATGCCAATTTGTAACGTTAATAAAATTTTAGCTGAATAGATGTCAATTAATCTATCAGCTTAGTTCCTATAGAAAATGCAGTTATAAATAGAAAAGTCTTATTAGCTAAAAATCACATAGAGAAAAGAATGTAAACTCATTTTCCAGTAGTTTGTCTAGTTTTATACTATACAGGTTGGGGAAATGGGAAATGTACTAATTTGTTGACCTCACTTTGACCAAAAATCATTTAGAAGGGTATAACATTCGATTTCAATTCCCGTCAAGTAGACAGCTCTAAAAAGACTATGCAGCCATCGTGATCCGATATTCAACTGGAGCACGATGGTTTAGTCGTTTGTTGTATTTTTTAGACGTGTACTGGAATTCCTTATCCGAATGCAGGATGGTTCCGTGCACGTTTCTTTTTTTATTAAGGTCCTCCACTGTATCCAAAAATCAATTTTATGTTATTTCTATTTGATAGCTTCCACGTTACCGTACTTATTCTACTGTAAACATCCAACTAACTCCAAATTTGTCCTTCACAGAACCATGCAGCTTGGCAAAGAATGTTGGTTGAAGATCCATATGAACGGACCCGCCATCTTGGAGGACATTCCATGCCTGTTTAGCACGCTCTTCAGAGTCAAGCTCGACACTGATGACCACTTTCTCACTATTTGGAAAGTCCTGTTTTCCATCCGAGCCCATAATAATTCCTGAATCTGTTAATTTTAATTGTGCATGCAACACAAGATTTTTATCGCTCTCAGTAATAGGAAAATTAGGATCTGCCGGCATGTCACCGTATTTTTGTATTGCTATCATTTCTCCATCAAAAGCTTTTTGATACCATTGAAAAGCCTCTTCGCATTCTCTGTTAAACATTAAATAGGGTTTAATCATTTTAACATTCTCCTTTTTCATTAAATTAGGTTAGCCATGGTGCTGTTATTACAAAATGATCCTCTATGAACCAGCAATAATGGTCATATTTAATATTATACACGAACATTTGTTCTTTAATCAATATTATATAAAAAATTAAATTTTCTCTAAATAGGAAAAATTTCATAAGTGTCTGGAATGATTTGTGTGGAGCGGTAGAGCAGTTCAGATACAGTTACACATTTATACCCGTTCTTGTATAAAAAATCCAAAATAGTATCTAATGCTTTAACGGTTTGACAAGTTTGTGTATATTCACTGCCATGCCAATCATGAAATAGAATGATATTCCCTGGCTTTACTCCTTTTGTTATGGTGTTGCAAATTTGACTTACCGGGGGATCTGCCCAATCACGTGTATCTTGACCCCATGTCCATAAGACGACTACTTTTCCATTTTTTAATGCGGTGTTAATAATTAAATCATTATAATAACCTCCGACAGGACGAAAAAGTGACGGTTTAAATCCAGTGATTTTCTTAATAATTTTATCCGTTTCTTCTAACTCTGATGATAGTTTTTCTGAGGTCATATTTCCATATATATGGTGATAGGTATGATTGGCAATTTCGTGTCCTTCTTTTACTTCTCTTTTTAAAAGATCTGGAAATCTGATTACTTTATTACCCGCTACAAAAAAGGTAGCCTTAGCATTATACTTCGCTAATATATCAAGTATTTGAGGAGTGAAAATAGGATGAGGTCCATCATCAAAAGTAAGTGCAACTATTTTTTGGTTTGTATTCACTTCCCAAAAAACATGACCGGTTTTTTCATATACTTCACGACTGTGGGTAGAGGCGAGTGTATTTGTTTGATAAGAAAATAATGAAAAGATAAGAACTGTAACAATCACTATATTTTTCATAAGATTCACTCCATATTAATTTTAAACTTAGTTTATGGAGAATTGATTAAGAATATTTAATGAAAAGCAAAAGGTTGGTTCTTATTGAAATAGAGAGATTAAGGTGATTAAAAGCTCTCTTAAAAGAGATGTTCTCTAATATATTTGAAAAATTATCAAATTGTAAAAATGCTTGGAGTACTTCCAAGTGTTTTTTGGTCTGTCTCATCTTGGTATGTGAAGTAGATATATTTTACTATTATTTTGACAAAATGAGACAAGCATTAATGTTTTGGTGTTTTTATAGTTAATTATTCATCTTTATTTACGATAATATTACAAAATTAGCAAAGTCCTGTTACTTAATGTCGTTTTTAAGAGAGAAGTATCTATTTTCTTTCAAAAATAATCAACTTAAAATTAAGAATGTTAATAGAAAATAATAGAGGAGGTTTTTCTCATGAAGAAGAAAAAAAGGGGAATGGTAATGGTAGCCAGCGGTGTTTTGGCCATGTCTTTATTATCATTTTCAACTAGTATTCACACATCTGCAAAAACACAGACGGTCAATTCACAGACGGTAAGTAAAAACTTTCTGATTGCTTATAATCAGTCTTTGCCAAAGGACTATCAGACGGAAATAAAAAATGCAGGTGGAGTGGTGGTAAGAGCCATACCTGAGCTTGGCGCTCTTGAGGTACGCTCCTCCCAACCTGATTTTCTCAAAAAGCTGAATTCTACATCCATTGTTGCAGCGAATCTTGAGAACTCCTTTAAACTGGAAGATGGTAACCCAGAAGGGGCGGATGGCCTGCCTGTTGCCCTAACACCGGACTCTGATGGTACATATTGGAGTTCCCAATGGGATATTCGTCATTTAACAAATGAAGGGAAGTCATTCGCCATTGAATCTGGTGGCGCCAAAACAACGAGCGGAGTGGAACATGATGCGGTTGTTGGAATTATCGACTCAGGGATCGATGCAGAACATCCAGATTTAAAGGCAAACTTTATCGGTGGTAAAAACTTTGTACCTGCTGGTGGATATTATGGAGATGTACCAGAAGAGAATGGAAATCCAAGCAATGTAACAGATACAAACGGTCACGGAACACATGTAGCCGGTTCGATCGCCGGCAACGGAAAAGTGAAAGGTGTCGGTCCTGACTTAGGAATCCGTGCCTACCGTATATTTGATGCGAGCGGCAATGCACCTACAGCACCAATCGTTGCAGCAATTGTTCAAGCGGCCAACGATGGGGTCGATGTTATTAACATGTCCATTGGTGGATTTGATAGTCTGAAATATTACTATGAAGGCACTCGTTATAGTGATATTTCAGATGTCCTACTTTGGAAACGAGCTATTCAATATGCCGTAAAGAAAAATGTAACCATTGTGGCCTCAGCAGGAAATGATTCCCTAAATTACGCGGATAAAAAATCACTGACTGACTATATGAATGCTTCCTATGCCGATTTAGGAATCCAATATAGCGGCGTAACGATTGAGGTGCCTGGTAGCACGCCTGGAGTAATCAATGTCTCGTCCTCGAATAAATGGTCAACCAATAAGCTTGCTTTTTATTCAAACTATGGAAATGGCTTTATCGATGTAGCGGCCCCTGGCGGAGATAACGGACCTTTATATGATGCAACACGAGATTTAAATCAACGTGATTTCACTAATCGAGCACTCTCCACATGGCCAAGATACCTGAATGCTTATTTTACGGTGCAAAAAAATGAAGGCTACGCATACTTGCATGGAACATCAATGGCGGCACCAAAAGTAGCTGGAATCGCAGGAGTCATTAAGGCTGCACATCCCGATTATACTCCATCTCAAGTAGAGGCACTAATCGAAAAAACAGCACTTGACTATGGTAAAACCGGGCATGATGAATTATATGGATCTGGTGAAGCGAATGCGTATACGGCTTTAACTGGTAAATAACCTAAATGGTGCCTGACACCCTAACGAAAATGGAAGTCTTCTTCGCAATCGAAGAGACTTCCATTTTGCGTTAGGGTGTTTAAGAGTAGAGGAGAGATAGGAAAGTTTACCATCGTTACCGATTTTCAAAGAATTTAAATTGAAATTTTCGAATATAGTAAAACAGTTCTTGAAAAATATAATGTGACAGCAACAATTTAGCCTAATGCCACATCGAGAATCATCATCAATACAAAACCAACCATTAAACTCATAGAAGCGAGGTCTTTATTACCTTTTTCTTGTGAACTTAATAAGAATCCCATGCTGCTGGAAACCAAGCTCCTATGGAATTGTCAGCTGACAATTCTATGGCTGGACCCAGTAAAGACCAGTAGCTAGCAGCAATCATGACACCCCCAACAAATCCTAACATACTATCTAACAATCGCTGGTTTATTGTTTTAGTTGCAAATAGGCTCGTAAAAATGTATTAATCGTCTAACCATTTACCGTAATATGGAATACTATAAAAGTATGATTGCTTCGCTGAATCAAATCTCATAAATTGTTACTCGTTCAATTGTCCAAGCAGTTAATAGAAAAAGCCTACTATGAAAGTACGATAAGGCGCAGTAATCAAAAAAAATTTGAAAGGAGTGATGATATTGCCTATTACAAAAAGAGCAACGCTAGTTAGTAATTCCGCTTCTACCTATTTCTCGACTCTGAGTAGACAAGATGCTATTAATGGGGCATTGGGAATTTCAACGGCAACCAATGGCTTAGTAGCGGAGAATGGCCAGCTATTTCCGTTTTGGCCGGAACTAGTATATTACGCTGCATTGGGTCAGCCCAATCCTCAATATGTATGGAATGACGCTACTCCTGCAGGACCTGAAACTATGTATTTTGCTCAAGCATTCTCCCTGCCGATTCTTACGGGGACTGTAACACGTCTTGCTACCGCAGAAACTTTTAGCGATAACGCTCACACACTGTTTCTTCAAGAATTTACCCGTGTGGATCTGCCTTTACTTCCTCCACAGATCACAGTTGTAAATGAAATTACACCTCCAGGAGGAATAGTTGACGGCAGCTCTAGCGATGCTGGACAAGCTTCCGCTCCTCCATTCAGCTGGCAGACCATATCCAAATATTCTAATGTTTACATCCCTACTCTTCCTGTTGCTGTCCCTGGTCTAATAAATTACGCTTTCGTAGTATCTTACGAAGTTTTTAACTATTCACCAAATGGTCCAGCTAATCCTGCGGGTCTTCAATACATTGTTGAACTGTATGACGACTTGTTGTAAAACATCAAAATATGTAATGGACACCAGCCAGGAGCTTTCTCATGGCTGGTGTTTTGCCATCAATGAAATAAAACCATAATTACTCCTTGCCAAAGATCTTCGGTTTCCATAATAAGCTGCAGGACTGGTCACTTGTTGGGGCAGAATAAATAATCCAACAATCAATGGAAAAAAGAGCTATCAAAAAGAAACATAAACCTGTCTCTTTTGATGGCTCTTTTGTTTTTTAAGCTAACTTAAATGAGATATTGCTGTTAATCATGTAGTGGACACAAACAAATGTCAAAAGGGGAGGCTTTTTTCAAATAGGTTAGATTTCGGAAAATGATTGAACATTTATTTTACAGGACTTCTCGCTTTTTTGGCGAATGATAGAGAGAGGAAATATTTTTTTAACTCCCTTGAGTCTAACTAAATTCTTTACATTAGAATTTTGTAACATTCTTGTTGCATAATAATTATCAGAAAATAAGGAGGAATAACTATGTCAAAATCAAAACCAAAAATCGTCCCGCATTTATGGTATGACAAGGAGGCAAAAGAAGCAGCCGAGTTTTACACTTCCATTTTCCCAGACTCAAAAATTACGAATGTAAGAACAATCCACAACACACCATCAGGCGACTCCGATATTGTCTCGTTTGAGCTTTGGGGGCAGAAGTTCATGGCAATCAGCGCAGGGCCTTTTTTCAAGCTCAATCCATCGGTATCTTACATCGTAAATTTTGACCCATCGCGAGAAAAAGACGCGGGAGAAAAAATAAATGAGGTTTGGAACAAATTGTCGGAAGGTGGCACAGTGTTAATGCCACTTGATAAGTATCCGTTCAGTGAGAAGTTTGGCTGGATCCAGGATAAGTATGGTTTTTCCTGGCAGTTAATCCTTACCAATCCAGAAGGTGAAGAGCGGCCTCCATTAGTGCCGTCACTTTTGTTTGTCGGAGATAATTGCGGCAACGCGGAAGAGGCGATTAATTTTTATTTATCCGTATTTAAGGACGCAAAGCAGGGACTTTTCGCTCGCTACCCTAAAGGCATGGAACCTGACAAAGAAGGAACCATCATGTTCGCTGATTTCATGCTTGAAAACCAATGGTTCTCCGCAATGGATAGCGCGCATGAGCACAAATTCAGTTTTAACGAGGCATTCTCATTTATGGTGTACTGCGACACACAAGAAGAGATTGATTATTACTGGGAAAGGCTTTCTGCAGTTCCTGAAGCCGAGCAATGCGGCTGGCTGAAAGATAAGTTTGGTTTATCCTGGCAGATTGTGCCAACTGGGATGGACGAGATGATGAGCAAGGGCACTCCAGAGCAACTGGCGCGAGTAACGAACGCCTTTCTTAACATGAAGAAATTTGATCTAGTGGAGTTACAGAAAGCGTACAAAGGATAATGAGAATACAGTTACGGAGATCTGAGCTAGTGGAGGCAAGAGAGTTTAGAGAACTGCTTAAATGAAACTATGTTTTCCCTTGATGAATGATATCTTTACATAAAAATGTTTTTAATCTTTGAGAAATGCTATCAATTCTGTAATTTTTTAGTAGGTGTACTATTTTTGGTACACCTTTTTGTCTATAATGATGGTAGGTATAATAAGATCGTATGATAGGTAATAGCATTGGACCAGCGGAGCAAATTAAAAAGGATAGATGTTTTGATGATGGGTATGTCAAAATGTCACTTATACACATATGATATTCAATCCAAAACTTTACAATTGACAAAACAAACTGTAACGATTAAATTTACAGTATAGCAACTGTAATGTTTTTGGTTACATTTTAATAGGTTGGCCAAAATATACGTAAGGAGTGTGTGAAAGTATGGTGACTTTGTATACAACACCAAGCTGTGGTTCTTGTCGAAAAGCAAAAGCTTGGCTGGAGGAACATCAAATCGAATATATGGAAAGAAACATTTTAGCTAACCCCCTTACAGTCGATGAGATTAAATCGATTCTTCGCCTGACTGAAGAGGGGACTAGCGAAATTATTTCAACGAATTCAAAGGCGTTCAAAGAATTAAATATAAATATTGAATCTCTTCCGCTTAATGAATTGTATAAATTAATCATGGAGCATCCCACAATGGTGCGTCGCCCAATTATCCTGGACGAAAAAAGATTACAAGTAGGATATAACGATGACGAAATTCGTAGTTTTCTGCCCCGTAAGATTCGAACCTATTTGTACAACGAATTGCAAAAAGAGGCTAATTAAAATAAAAAAATTAGGGTAAAATGCTTAGTGTCAACACATATAGCTATAACCTTAATATCTTCATTTTATATATGTATTTAAAAGGAGGAAAAACGGATGATTGAAGTATTCGTGACAGTAAATTATAAAGATCGAAATTACCATACCAATGTCATAGTGGAAAAAGATATGACATGGGAAAAAATTAAACGAATTGCAGAAAAACAAGTCAAAAAACAATGGGATGTTTAAATAAATCCTCCTTTTCCATGAACTAAGATATCCTTGACTAACCAATCTGTAATTTTCAGTATTACAGTACGATAGTAATTTTAAAAAAGAGGCAGAAAATACATGTAATAGTATATATAGATGAAAAGTTTTATGTCTTAGGAGGCAAGCTCATGAATAGTGATTTTACCCTTGCCATTCATAGTTTATCTTTTCTTGCGCTACAGCCGGACCGTATGTCAACTAGCGAGTCCATTTCAGAAAGTGCTGGCGTTCATCCGGTACGCATTCGAAAAGTGCTAAGTTTGTTAAAAAAACATGGATTTATTAAATCGAAAGAGGGAACTGGCGGCGGATTTATTTTTGCGCTAGATCTAAGTGAAGTAAATCTTTGGGATATATATAAGATAACCTCAGAAGGTGCTTTGCAGCCAAAGTGTCCTGAATCCAATGAAAAGTGTATTGTCGGGGCGAATATGCAAAGAGTTCTATGCAGCATTTTCTTTGGTGCGGAAGAGCATATGGGAGAATATTTAAAGGATTATACAATTAAAGAAGTTGTTGATCTTGTTTATAAGCGGAAGAGACCTGACTTCTTCGAGAAAAATGTAATAAAAAAAGTTACAGTATAATGCATATCCTGCTGAATGAACCATAAAAAATAAAGAGGGTGAGAAAAGTATGTTCTCCAACAATAATACGGTTTTAAAAACAGGTGATTGGATTAAGGCAGAATCACCCGAAGGCGAATTAATCATTGGTTATATTGAATCGCTGTCTAGTCTAGAAGGAGTAGTGAAGGTAACAGTCGTTACAAGTGACAATAATCAAACGATTGGCAAAACCATACCAATTTTAAGTAAACGGGTTAAAAAGATGCCTGTGTCAAATGTAACCAACAAGACACAAATTGAATTTCTCCTAGATTTGGCATTATCAACAGGGGATAAGGAATGGTTTTTGGCGCTTTCATCGGAGTTAAACGCGATGAAGATGCTTGCTGATGGAGTACATTAAAACTACACATCGAATACCGATTACCTTGATAAATAAAAATGCTGGTCAGATTGGGGACGAAATGTTTTATGCACTTGCGAGAACGTCCATGAGCCCAATCATTTACGAGGTGCTTGATTATGCGTGCGGCTTAACCAATGCAAAGGGACAGCTGATCAGCCAGGGCAATGGAGTAACCAGCTTTATCGGCATGTTAAGCCCGATGGTTCAGCATGTCTTACAAAAATATGATAATGGCCTTCGTTTAAAAGACGGAGATATTATTATTATCAAAGATCCTTATGTTGGCGGCGGATCCCATTTATCAGATGTCGGATTAGTCATGCCGATTTTCTATGATGGAGAACTGGTTGCCTTTTCAGCAAACAAGGGACACTGGACAGAAGTAGGCGGAAAGGATCCCGGATCTTTTACGAGCGATTCGATCGAAATCTACCAAGAGGGCCTGCAGCTACCGGGAGTGAAACTCTTTGATGAAGGAAGAATCAATCAAGCAGTAGTGGATATTATTGCAACGAATGTCCGCATGCCTGAACTCTCTTTAGGTGATATGTGGGCCCAGGTGGCTGCACTAAGAACAGGTGGAAAAAGATTCATAGAATTATGCCGTAAACACACGAAAGAACTGGTAATCACCGCAATCCAAAACCTGTTAAAACAGGGTGAGAAGCTGGCAAAACAAGAATTGGCCTCACTGCCAAAAGGAACGTTTACGGCAGAGGATTTTATTGAGGGAGATCCTGCAAAGGGAGGACCGTATCCGATAAAGGTAAAGGTTACCATCACGGATGACCGATTTATTTGTGATTTTCGCGGCAGCCACCCTCAGGTAACGAACCCTGTAAACTGTTCTTCATTTGGGTTGTTAGCGGGTGTTCGGGTGATGTATTTAGGCATCATAGGACCTTCGCAAAACATCAATGAAGGGGTTTTTAAACCATTAGAAATTTTAACGGACAAGGGTTCCATTGTTTTAGCTGAGCGTCCTGCACCGGTATCGATGAATTTCGAAGCACGGATCGGGGCGGCCGATTTGATCTGGAGAGCATTGGCACCGGTTTTACCAGACCGGCTGACGGCTGGACATTTATTGTCTGTATGTACGGTCGTATTAACTGGAAAACATCCGGACACCAATGACCCGTTTCTCATTGTGGAGCCGTCTGTCGGCGGCTGGGGAGCAGGAAAAGGACAGGACGGAGAGCGCGGGCAATTTTGTATGGGCGATGGTGAAACGTATAATATTCCATTAGAAGTCGCTGAAACGAGATACGGCGTCCTTGTAGATGAATACAGTCTTCGCTGCGACGGGGAAGGTGCAGGAGAATATATTGGCGGATCAGGCGTGGTTCGTTCCTATTGCGCTTTAAATGACCATCAGAAGGTTTCAGTCAGCTTTGGCCGCCATTTATTTCCGACATGGGGGATGAATGGCGGTGATAATGGTTCTACTAATTTTGTAAAAATAGTTACCGCTGACGGCCAAACCATCGGACCGGTGGGTGTGACGGCAAGATATCCGTTAAATAAAGGGGATGTCATTCAATTGGTGACAGCAACAGAAGGCGGATATGGGAATCCATTAAAACGACCAGTTGAAAAAGTAGCAAGCGATGTGATGAACGGATATATTTCAGTGGAACAGGCAATGGATAAGTTTGGGGTCATCATTGATCCGGAAACGTTTGAAATACTAGGAGAAACAGAGGCTAGGATTTGTTTTAATCAATAGATTTATTTTCAAAAAGCGAGGCTGATTATAAAAAATGCCTCGCTTTTTTTATTTATTTCATATAATTAAAAGATTCCTAAATTGGGATTGGTTTAGCTAGATTAGGAATAGTAAACTGACATATATACGGTAAAAAATTGTTAAATGACAAATTTTTTATTGGACGTGACAGGTATTGGCCAATTTGTTATAATAAAAATAAGAAAATATGTTCGGTAATAAGTTAAATGATATAAATCAAAATCATTATAAAACTGGGGGAGTTCAAATAGAAGAGAACTTTAATCTAATCCTCAATGAATTACAAAAAATCAACACTCGACTTGAAAATTTAGAAACAGGTCAAAAGCATTTAGTAGAAGGTCAAATTAAAATGCATTTAGATGTGATTGAAGTAAAAAACGGACAAGAAAAACTACAAAAGAATTTGGTACAAAGTTTAGGTGATTACACAGAAAAAATGATTCAATATACGGATGATAAAACGTCTGCCTTAAACAAACGGATTTTTCGTGTTGAAACAGAAATTGAAAAAATACTAAGACAATAACTTTTTCTGCATTACTCATTATTCCTTACCAATAATATTATTTATCATAAAAATAATCCATCCTGAGTTGCATAGGAAAAGAAGGGTCAGTCCCCCGGTGCATTAAACCTTAAATGAGCCTGGGGACTGACCCTATTATAGTAATCTTATATTCGCCTTTTTTTGTCTATTCTTTTTTTAATCTTCGGGCCTTTTTGGCGGCCTCTTTTAAGATGACCTCAATTTGGGCGTTCACGTTTCTTATTCCATCTTCCGTCCATTTTTCCAGAAAAAATAAAAGAATAAACCAGTTACAAGTTAATCAATTATTCTTTTGGTAAAGCTGCTTCGGCAGCTTTACTATTTTTAACAAAACATTGCAGGTTAGTATAGGAAGGAATAATTCAAGCTAAAGTAAAATATTTATAAAAAACTAAAGTATGTTGGTACATTTAGTGTCCCTGTAAAGCTTCTAGAAATTAAAATTAATATCTCCTAATTCAAAATTAATGGCGCTGATTAATGGTAACGAAAAATCAAAATTGATCCAATGGGTTTCTAGTTATAAAGGATCTCTGGAATTCTATCTAAAATTAATAGCAAATATGACGATGTCTTAAAAAAGGTCCTTTAAATATAAAATGAAGAGTATTTTCATTGATGAAGCGCAGGACTATAGTTATTTCCAATTTGTTGCACTTTAAAGAAGGTTTTGAAACAGAATTGTTTACGATTGTTGGAGATTTAGCGCAAAGGATTCATTCCTATCGAGGGTTAAACAGTTGGGAACCATTTTTAAAGGATATTTTCCCAAATGCAAATTATCAAGCTTTACAAAAGAGTTATCGAACGACGGTAGAGATTATGCATTTAGCAAATGAAATTCTTTCTATCATGGATAAAGACTTGCCAAAAGTAGAACCAGTCATTCGACATGGGGACAAACCACGTTTTACGAAAATCGACCCTGCCAAGCTGGAACAGGTAAAAGAGATAATTGAACATGATATTTATATACTCAAAGAGGAAGAGCTTAACTCTATTGCGATAAAATGTTGGAAAATAGCAATCTTCCAATACAGCTATTAGAAGAAAAAGAAGATATGAAAAAGCGATGCATAGGTTGTATTTATACGGGAGTGCGCCATCGGAATTAATATTAAATCGAGCTACATCCGCCCATTTTGATATGGAGTGAAATAATAAATGAATAAAGTGCCTGGCACTTTATTTCATTTACATTTTAACTAGAGGTTAAATCCTCGAGAAATTGTTGGAAATTAGGATGAGAGATAATAAATATTATTTTCATAATAATTCCTTTTTCCCAATGAAAAAAGCAAAAAAAATTCGTAAAATGTTCACAAATCTATCATTACATGATAATATTAGAAAGGTTTATAGAGTATGGAAAGTTCATTGATGTAAGTTAATAAAAATTGACTGTACATCCTGTACTTCCATAGTGTCATTAGCGGGAAGGATTGCTAGTATGAGAAAATGCTCAGCTGTCAGCCCACTGTAAAACGGTACATGCATTGCATGGAACCGATTTATAGTGGGCTTTTTTGCGTTTTGATTCGTTTAGCAATCCATCTAACGTACTAATTTTAAAAGCAGTGGGCAAAGAGGCCGGCTAGTGTCCCATTGACTTAACAAAAGGCCATTAAATTCAACGAACTGGAGGGAAAAATATGGCGTTTCATAGTTCGCAGCGTATTGCTGAATTAGCAGTTGATGCGGGTGCGAAAAAGGCATCAATGCGGTCTGAACATGCACTATTATTAGGATTCTTAGGTGGAGCCTTTATTGCACTTGGATTTTTATTAGATATTCGAGTCATTGCCAATTTACCGAAGGAATGGGGTACCTTTAGCTCACTATTAGGTGGGGCGGTTTTCCCGGTAGGACTAATGTTAATCATTATTGCAGGCGGTGAATTGTTAACAGGAAATATGATGGCGCTTCCGATTGCCGTTCTGGCAAAGCGCGCTACGCTAGGACAACTGGTGAGAAATTGGCTCCTAGTATTAGTCAGTAACTTTATTGGGGCCATCTTCGTCGCTTATTTCTTTGGTCATATACTTGGATTAACGGAAACAGGTCCATTCCTAACCAAAACCGTTGCCATCGCAGAAGCTAAAATGGACGAAACATTTATTCAAAACGTGATTTCCGCGGTCGGCTGTAACTGGCTTGTTTGTTTAGGCGTTTGGCTGGCATATGGTGCAGATGATATCGGTGGAAAAATACTTGCTATTTGGTTCCCGATTATGGGGTTTGTAGCTATCGGGTTTCAGCACGTTGTTGCCAATATGTTTGTCATTCCTGCAGCGATCTTCGCGGGACACTTCTCATGGGCAGATTATTTCGCTAATTTTGTCCCGGTAGCAATCGGAAATGCAATTGGCGGCGGTGTTTTTGTAGCTTTTATCTATTGGATGGTTCATAAGGAATCGCTTCAATCACAATCTGAAGCAAAATCCAGTATTAAGAAAGCTAGTTAACAACTAGTAAGAACTATTTTAGAAGTTTGATAGATTTCTCTGTTTTTTAACTAAGGAGGACTTACAGTGAATGAAAAAGTGAATGTTCTTATAAACGGAACAGCACACGAAGTAGAAAAAGGAACTCGTATTTTAGATTATTTACTAAAACAGGAAATGGAGCATCCGCACATATGCTATTCTGAGGTTCTTGGACCGGTACAGAGCTGTGATACGTGTATGTGTGAAGTAAACGGCAGCATTATGCGTGCATGTTCCACTGTGATCGAAAACGGCATGGACATTTTGACTTCATCTGAGCTTGCAAAGAATGCTCAAGAGGAAGCAATGGACCGTATCCTAGAAAACCATCTATTATACTGTACCGTTTGTGACAATAACAATGGCAATTGTCGTGTACATAATACGGCAGAAATGATGGGAGTAGAGCACCAAACACGCCCACATCGTTCTAAGGGCTATAAAGTAGATATGTCTCACCCGTTTTATCGCTACGATCCTGATCAATGTATTTTGTGCGGCCGTTGTGTGGAAACTTGTCAGGATCTTCAAGTGAATGAAACGTTAACCATCAACTGGGAAAGCGGGCAGCCGCGTGTATTATGGGACGGAGGAAAAAGCATTAACGAATCCTCATGCGTTTCCTGCGGTCAATGTGTGTCCGTATGTCCTTGTAACGCATTAATGGAAAAATCCATGCTTGGAAATGCAGGATTTATGACAGGTATTTCCGATGACTTGCTTACACCCATGATTGATATCGTCAAAGCGGTAGAGCCTGATTATCAAACAATCATGGCCGTTTCAGAAGTAGAAGCAGCTATGCGTGAAACTCGTATTGAGAAAACAAAAACCGTTTGTACGTTCTGCGGTGTAGGCTGTTCCTTTGAAGTCTGGACAAAAGACCGTGAAATTCTTAAAATTGAACCATCTGAAAACGCTCCTGTCAACAATGTTTCCACCTGTGTAAAAGGTAAATTTGGATGGGATTTTGTAAATTCAAAAGAACGAATTACCACACCTTTAATCCGTAAAGGTGATTTGTTTGTAGAAGCAAGCTGGGACGAGGCACTCTCTCTTGTAGCAGAGAAGCTCGGTGGTATCAAAGAAACCTACGGCAGCGATGCGCTTGGATTTATTTCGTCATCTAAAATTACGAACGAGGAAAACTACCTGATCCAAAAGATGGCTCGTCAAGTGTTTGGAACCAATAATGTGGACAACTGCTCTCGTTATTGCCAGTCACCTGCTTCATGGGGATTACAGCAAACCGGAGGAATTGGCGGCGACTCTGGAACGATTCAGGATATCGCGGGGGCAGGGCTTGTTATCCTCGTGGGATGCGCGCCTGCAGAAGGACATCCTGTACTTGCGACACGTATTAAGCGAGCGCAAAAACTTCACGGCCAAAAATTAATTACCGTTGACGTGCGCAGACACGAAATGGGTGACCGTGCAGACTTGTTTGTTCGTCCAAAACAAGGAACGGACTATGTTTGGCTTTCCGCTATTACGAAGTATATCATTGACCAAGGCTGGCATGATGTGAAATTTATCACAGAACATGTCAACCACTATGATGAGTTTTTGAAAATGATGGAGCCTTATAGTCTTGAAAAGGCAGAAAAGATTACAGGTATTGCCAAAGAAACATTAATTCAAATGGCAGAAATGATCCGTGACGCGAATGGAACAGCGATTTGCTGGGGAATGGGTGTAACGCAAAATATCGCAGGATCACACACATCCGTTGCGATTGCCAACCTGCTTCTTACAACAGGCAACATGATGCGGCCAAACGCGGGTGCTTACCCATTACGCGGACATAATAATGTACAAGGTGCTGCTGATATGGGAACAATGCCAAATATCTTCCCAGGATATCAATCAATAACAAATGTTGAAATCCGTGAAAAATTTGAAAAGGCTTATGGGGAGGAAATCCCTGCAAATCCTGGACTTGACAATATCGAAATGCTCGGAGCTGTGGATAGAGACGAGATGAAGGCGATGTATATCGCTGGGGAAGATATGGCATGGGTCGATGCTGACTCGAATCATACCCAGGCTATGCTTGAGAAGTTAGATTTCCTTGTCGTACAAGAAATCTTCTTAACAACAACCGCCCAATTTGCAGATGTTATTTTGCCAGGTACTCCTTCTCTTGAAAAAGATGGAACGTTTACAAATACCGAGCGCCGCGTGCAGCGCTTGTACCAAGCATTACAGCCTATAGGCGATAGTAAACCGGACTGGTGGATTCTTACACAGCTAGCTAAAAAGCTGGGATATGATTGGAATTATACTCATCCAAGTGAGATTTTTGACGAAATGGCAAGCTTAACACCTTTCTTCAGCCAGTGTAACTATGATGTTCTCGAAGGGTGGAATAGTTTCCACTGGGGATCTCTTGATGGATCGAACACGCCACTGCTTTTCCAAGATGGCTTTAATTTCCCAGATAAAAAAGCACGGTTCGGTTTGTTTGATTATGTACCGCCTATGGAGTTCCCGGAAGAATTCGATCTTTCATTAGATAATGGACGTCTGTTGGAGCACTTCCATGAAGGAAACTTAACACAGAAATCTGAGGGACTTAACTACAAATTCCCAAAAGTTTTCGTGGAGGTTTCTCCGGAACTTGCCCAAAAGCGCGGCGTAAAGGACGGTTCACTTGTACGTCTTGTATCACCCTATGGAGCAATTAAGCTGCCAGTTCTTGTAACAGATCGTGTGACAGGAAAAACGGTATATGTACCAATGCACTCCTCCAGCCATGAAAGTGCGGTTAACCTGCTTACAGGAGGGGCAGTTGATGTCGTGACACATACACCAGCTTACAAACAGGCGAAAGTACGGATGGAAGTCCTTGAACTGGACGGAGAAAATCCGCTTCCAAAGTACAATCCGCGTAATGCGACACGGACACCTCAAATGGGACTTGAAATCTACCGCAAATGGGAACGAGGGGATTACGTTCCGATTGCAAGTGTAAACGAGCATGTAGAACCTGGTTCCTATGACAGGAGGAATGCGTAATGGCAAAGCCAATTCAGACCATTCAAAGACCAGAACAGACAGAGGAACAAAAGAAAATACAATCCTTGGAGAATCTTCTCTCCGGGGTTGCAGAAAATAAGGATTCGCTGCTCGAGACCTTGAATCTGCTGCAGGAACTACACGACAGTGGGATCATGGATGCTTTAGGAAGTCTTTTAAAATCAAAAGAGAAAGCAGCAAAAATTGCTGTCGGTCAACTTACTCGCCAACCTGTCACAAACATGATTAATAATGCGATGGCCGCAGGCGGTATACTGACTGAACTGGACCCGGAGACAACGAGTAAGCTCGCAAAAAGCCTAACGACCGGATTACAAAAGGCTGAACAGGGATTAAAAGACGATACCAAGATTGGGCTCTTTGACTTAATGAAGGCCCTAAAGGATCCTGATATTAATCGTGTATTAGGATTTGGATTTAATCTGTTAAAAGGCATGGGTGAAGGCCTAAAAGAGTAATTTGAAATACAAAATGCAAACCCATTCGTTTTAGTAATGAATCGGTTTCCACTTTAGAATCAAACTAAGTGATATGGATAGGGAGGGACAGTGAGTGCCAAAGAATCTGGAGCATCAATTTAGTATGCTTGTTCGCGAAATTAGAAAAGAATATGTCGGAAATGGTCCTAAGGAAATCACCACAAAATTTATCGGTTCTTGGGCGATCAGTGAAATGAAAGGTAACCTGACAAATGTAGAGAAGTTTATGATTACTTCCGAACATGGCGAACAGATGGTACATGAAACGAGAACGAGATTTGTAAAAGAAATATATAAAAAGCCTGAGGTCCTTTTACGGTTTGAAAACTTGATGGGTTCAAAAGTAGTACGGTTATTTTCCGATATTAATATTAAAGAAGATATTGCAATGACTGTATTCGTTTTTGACCAGCCGATTGAGGGAAAGTAACTAGGAGTGAAAAAGTATGGATCAGCCAATGAAAATGGAAAGCAATATATGGCGTTATGAGGACGGTGCCATACAAAGAGTAACGGATACCATCGTCACTGAATATCCGATTACCATTGTTCTTAATGAGCAAGAATTCGCTACACTTGTTTGCAGCCCTGAGCATATAGAAGAATTAGTAGTTGGCTTTTTGGCCTCAGAAGGGATCATAAGAAGCTATACAGAAATTAAAGAGCTTACAATTATAGAAGCGACTGGCCGTGCAATTGTAAATACGCATAAGGTCAACAAACTAAGCGAATTGTTCCATTCTAAACGAGTAGTAACATCCTGCTGTGGGAAAAGCCGGCAAAGTTTTTATTTTTATAATGATGCGAGAACCGTTAAACCAATGGAAAACGTAGATGCGAAGATTTCCATTGACCAATGCTTTCATTTGATGCGACTTATGCAGGAGTCGTCCGTTATCTTCCAGGATACAGGTGGAGTACACAATGCAGCCCTTTGTGACAGGAACGGCATCATCGTAGACAGAACGGACATAGGACGACACAATGCACTGGATAAAATTTATGGTTATTGCTTGCAGAATTCTATATCCCTTCCAGATAAAATTATCGTATTTAGTGGTCGTATATCCTCAGAGGTATTACTAAAAGTAGCTAAAATAGGATGTGGCATTGTGCTATCAAAATCTGCCCCAACCGAATTGTCCCTCAGGCTGGCAGAAGAGCTTAATATAACGACCGTTGGTTTTCTCCGCAATCATTCTTTAAACATCTATACAAGACCTGAACGTATTGAGATTCAGGGTGTGCAATCATTTACGTAAAAAAGTGCCGTTTCAGCCATTGAAGCGGCATTTTTTTATCAAAATAATGTATATTTTGTGTGAGGACTCGGCAAAATGTGCTAGAAGTTAACCATAAAGTTCTAATGATATAACTAGGTCTTTTGAACTACCGAAATTTACAGCTATCATCCATTTTGCAGACATGATATATTTCTCTTGTAAGTTCTTAAGCGGACATACGCGTAAGTTTTCATTACAGAGAAGTACTCAAGAGGCTGAAGAGGCGCCCCTGCTAAGGGTGTAGGTCGGGTAACCGGCGCGAGGGTTCAAATCCCTTCTTCTCTGCCATAATATTATGGGAATGTCTTGGTATCGACAGGGATAGTTTGAACTTATATGGCGAGTCGAGGGAATCGTCCTCGTAAAAACGATAAAGCCTAATAACTGGCAAACAAAACAACAACTTCGCTTTCGCTGCCTAATAACAGTCGTTAGCGGTTCCTTCCTCCATCGTCCATGTGGTAGGGTAAGGGACTCATTACAAGTGGACTACGCCGAATTCCACCGTCTGAGGATGAAGGAAGAGACTAACCAGACTAGCTGCTTCAATGTCTGTCAGTGGGCTAACGAAGTAAGTGAAATGAATTCTACTGACTACACTCGTAGATGTATAAGTGCCAATATCTTTGCACACGGGTTCAACTCCCGTCATTTCCACTAAAACCAACCAAAACATCTTAAATTAGATTCATCATCCGATTATTATGTATATAGGAAGTTAGAATTTTTCCGCAGTAGCTCAGTGGTAGAGACGAGCATAGCATCATGAAAAAGCTGCGAGTTGTACACGCCGAGCTGCTTCTTGCGGTACTTACTGAGGCGGGGACATGGTTGTAATATGACTAAGTTTAGGTAACACATTTAATTAATCCGTAGTAGCTCATGGGTAGATCTATCGGCTGTTAACCGATCGGTCGTAGGTTCGAGTCCTACCTGCGGAGTTATAGTCCAACAAAAACACTAGGAAACTGGTCAGGGCGGGAACGCAGCAGCCATAACTAGTGAAATTGTGTGGGCTATTACATAGGACGAAACAAAAACACGCTAAATTTTTTCCAACATACCTTGAAAAATTTATGTTTTAACACATAAGGTACCATCTATATTTGTCGATGGTTCCTGACACCCTTAAAGTCACATTCAATTATAAAGTGTACCCGTTGTAAAGGACATTTTAAAAAAAGGTTAGGCGCTGTGAAGAAGATGATTTCTGTATTGTACAGGAGTCATCTTTTTTAAATTCCACGGTAGCGATAATAAGTTTTTTATTTTGAATCTTAAGGCAAATGATTTACTGAGTGGCTTATGTATTTAATGCAGTGTGGGGCATAGGGATTGTTTTTCCTTTGAATCTCCCGCTTTTTAAATTTGGTTAAAATCAATATCAAAAAATAAGAAATTTTGCAGGGAGAACAAAATTTTTTTCATTCTATATCATGTCTTTTTAATAATAGGGAAGAATAAACAGAAAATGCTACTTTAGTGCAGATGATTTGTCATCGTCAGGGGGGCTACCTTGTTCAATCAGATAGTAAAAGCTGTACCCAATTTATTTACAATTGGAAATTTATTGTGCGGTGTTCTTTCAATTACTTTTAATATGAGTGGCTTTTTAGAAATAGCCTCCATTTTTATTTTCTTTTCGGCTGTTTTAGATCTTCTTGACGGAAGGGTTGCGAGAAAATTAAAAGTGAACAGTGAATTTGGCGTAGAATTGGATTCCTTAGCTGATATTGTTAGTTTCGGAGTTGCTCCAGCACTTTTATTTCATTCGTTAGCAGCACCATCCATTTTAACTTCTTTGGCGTTTATCCTTTTCCCAACAATGGGGGCAATAAGATTAGCTAAGTTTAGTGTTAAACCAACCATTGGGTATTTTAAAGGATTACCTATTCCAGCTGCTGGATTGCCCTTGGCTGGTATGGGATTCTTTTTATATAGCAATGCATGGATTACCTTAATCCTCGCTCTGTTGATGGTAAGTCCAATTAAGGTTAAAAAACTTTAATTTTAATATCCATTGTAAAAAAGCTGGTAACCTTTTCGAAATAAGGGATTAGCTTTTTTATTTTATCCATAACCTTTTTGTTCTCTTAAAACCAGATTTAGAATTCATTAATATGGAAAATGAATTCATTTATCGTGCTACATTGTATGTAGAACTAAATTTGAATTAATTTTAGTGTTTCTTTTTATAAATATTGGAGGCATATTTTATGTCACATTTAATCACTTTATTTGAACAGCACAGTTATCTGATTCTATTTACAGGAATCTTACTAGAGCTTTTGGCCCTACCTATTTCAGGCGAATTTTTAATGAGCTACGCTGGTTATTTTGTATTTCAGGGTAAAATGAATTACACTTTGGCTCTCCTGACAGTCTTTGTTTCGGGCGGTGCGGGAATTACTGCAACTTATTGGATAGGTAGGGTAGGAGGATATAATCTAATTGAAAAATACGGAAAATATATCCACTTGGGACCAGAAAGATATGAAAAAACCGCCGCTTGGTTTGAACAATCTGGCAGCAAACTGTTGGTCTTTGCTTATTTCATTCCAGGGATTAGGCATTTCACTGGTTATATTTCGGGTATTTCAAGAATGCCTTTTCGAAAATTCATTATTCCTGCTTATACAGGTTCATTTTTATGGGGATTTTGTTTTATTACCCTAGGAAAAGTATTGGGACCTCGTTGGGAAGCCTTACATCAAGCTGCTAGTAAATATTTCATTATATTTATTATTGTTTTTGTCATATTGTTGGCAGGTTTTTTGGCCTATTGGTTTTATAAGAATCAAATCAAGGACTTTTTTATTCGTTTCATACAACGATTGTTGAATCATCTAAAAACCATTAGAAAAATAGAGAGCTTTCTTATTTTTCTTACTTTAGTGTTAATCGGTATGGTGACCTTGATGCTAGGAATGGCTCAAGACTATTTATATGATGAGTTTAGTCAATTTAATGAAATAGCTGAATATATGGTTAAGATTGCAATTTATATGAGTTGGATGAAAGTATTTCTAGTATTCCAATCTCCGTATACCCTGTGTGCAATTATTGGGATAACCATCATCCGTATTTGGAGAAAAGGAAAGAACAGACTGCTTGAGTACCTTTTACTCATCGTTTCGATTTTAGGAGCGAGGCTGTTTCATGAATCTATCATGCAGATTTTTTCCTATCTTCAATCAATAGGGTTTGTAGGAAAATTTCATTCAGATAATTTTCCTGATATAAGCTCCACTTTAACAATCATAATTTATGGAACATGTTTATTTTTACTTGTCCGTCATCCAAAAACCACTATAACGCCACTAATGAGCCTTTTATTTACTTTAGTCTTATTAATAGGGTTAACCATAGCAAATGTTGCATCGACCGATTTACTTCCAAGTGATATTGTGGGTGGTTATGTATATGGCTTTGTATGGATATTTTTTAACTTCTTGTTGTTTGAGATGCTACGGCTTGTTTTGGAAAAGCATAATGTTGAGAATGATTAATGCTTTAATGGTAGAAGGGGCGAATATGTAGTGAAAACACATATTTTAGTAATCGAAGATGAGACTCAAATTGCTCGTGTCTTAAAAGTGGAATTGGAGTTTGAGGGTTTTGAAGTAACAGTAGAACATGATGGTAAAGCAGGATTAGAATCTGCCTTACATTCCGAAATCGATTTAATTTTATTAGATGTTATGTTGCCTGGGTTAAGTGGAATCGAGGTACTTAGAAGATTAAGAAAGGAAAACCGTAATACTCTGTGATTCTTTTAACAGCTTAGGGAGATATTAAATTTAAATCCATGGTTATTATTAATGAGATTGTTTTTAGAAATCGTTTCTTAGTCATTTATAAATGAACTAGGTTGGTTAAAAAGTATGCTCAGAGCTTTATATGCCCTGAGCGTTTTTCTGTACCATAAATGATACTTATTAGCCTGTTAATAAAAGTGCAAATTCTGTTGGGGTTTCAATTGCTAATTGCCATTTTGTACTTCAAAACCGAACGCGCAAAAGGTAAATTGTATTGTTATTTCCGGCCAAACGTATGGGCGAGATGCTTGCTTTGTTCTCTTCGGAGCTTTCGGGCAATGGATCGTTCTTCTCCAGTATTAAATAAATAGTGCTCCTCTTCCGTTTCGGGATAGACAGATGGGACTGGGGCCGGATGCCCTTCTTCATCTAACGAGACAAAGGTTAAAACGATGTCGCCGCCACTCGGCTTTCCCCTGTAAATAAGTTGTCTGCTGTCACTCTTACAAACACTTCCATTGAGGTTTTCCCGGTCCAAGTGACAAACGCTTCTAATGTGACTGCATCCTGAAGGGTGATTGGATGCAAAAAATCGACTGAATCTGTGCTTGCGGTCACTGTAGGTTTTCTGCAGTGTTTGATCGCTGCAATGCCAGCAACGCGGTCAATTCGGCTCATCAGAGCACCTCCGAAAAGAGTCTGGTGCGGGTTTGTGTCATTTGGCAGGACGCCGTCGGTTTGAATGGTTCTCGATTCACTGCAAGATTTTTTCATGGATATATGTTCCTACTTTCACTGATTGTGTTTTTTTTATCATACCAGAAATTGAATTAGTAACCATAAAATTCTCATTAAATCATATAATGTCTTTATATAATTAATCGATTTTCTGTTAATTTTGATAAAAAAGAAGGTGGACAACCAATGAAAGTTGAGTCTTTTTTAAGTGCTGCCCCTCATAAAAGTGTAAGTGAAGATTCAATCGTATTAAATGAAAAGGTAAATGTATATGGGGTTTTTGATGGGGCAACTCCATTAATGCCATTCAAAGATGAAAACGGAATGAACGGTGCCTATTTAGCATCTAATATATTTAAAGATTATTTCTTAAGACTCTACCAAAGTAACTTATCATTAGTTGAAGGAATCATGGCTGCTAATAGAATGTTAAGAGAACACATGGAAAAATACAAGGTGAATCAGGAAAAATATGAAAATCTTTGGTCAACATGTGCTGCAATTATAAAGATTGAAAAAGATGGAAGGATTTCTTATGCTCAACTTGGTGATTGTATGATCATTGCTGAGTATCAAAACGGAACCATAAAAGCCTTAACAAGGGATACTGTAAAAAATATAAGTTATAGAGCGAAAGCATGGCGTGAAGAACAAAGAAAGCAAGGAATTAAAATTCCAGATGAGGAGAATTATCAGGATCGTACTCAACAGCTTATCTTTAATCGTTCATTAGCTAATAAGGAGTATGGTTACACTGTAGCTAATGGAAAAAAAGAAGTTTTACATTTTATTCAGCATGGTCAAGTAAATCGCAGTGAAATCAAAACATTATTAATGATAACAGATGGCCTTTTTCATCCAAACGATTCAATGGAAGAAACATTTAGAAAGATACATACAATCGGTTTACAAGTATATTCTATGGAATTAGAACAATATGAGAAAAGGAATAATCTTCGTTCTGATGATAAGACGGGGATCATGATTAAGCTTTTGTGATGAGGAGAGGTCTACATGAAAGTAGAACCGGGATGGATTAAAGATATTAATTTATCGTTTAAAGAACCGCTTATTGCTCTAAAAGAAGTCATGTACATCATTGTACATCATACAGAGGAAATAGGTTGGGATATTAATAAGACGCATAGGTTTCATCAGGATCATCGTCGATGGAGTGGAATAGGATACAATTTTTTTATTGAGGAAAATGGTGAAATCATTAGAGGAAGAGGATACCATGTTGGAGCACACGCCTATTCATATAATGAAAAATCAATAGGTATTTGTTTAGCTGGTAATTTTGATCTTCATACTCCATCACTAGAGCAGCTAAAATCATTGAGTAAATTATGCATTTTTCTATTACATCAATTTAATTTATCAACTACTCACATTCTGGGACATCGTGAATTAAAAGGGGTCACAAAAAGTTGTCCAGGTAAAAACTTTAATATGGGCCAATTCAGAGAATCTATTAAGATGCAATGGCCAAATTATAAAGATAAAGAGTGAAGTTAATATAAGACAAATTATAAAGTTCCTAGAAAAAAATGAGCATAAATTTTTTTGTGTAAAGATTCGGGGCTGTAAAGAAAATAGAAAATCAAAACCAAGATGTATTTTGAGAATTTCAAATATATCTTGGTCTTAAACATTTACTGATTAAAAAAAGGAAGTACCTTTATGAATTAAACTTAATCAAAATAAACGGCTTCATGGGGATTTTTTAGGTATTTAAAAGCCATCTCAATTTGTGTTTTAGTATTCCGAGCTGTTGACAGAGGAGGCAGTTCGTTTTCAGCAAAGAACTTCACTTCACTTGTTTCAATTCCTATTGCTGGCTGCCCGCCAATTATTTCACATTGAATAAATATTTTATAAACATGAAAAGCAGAAGGAGGATGTGGGTGGCACTTTTTATCGGTTACAGCTAATACTTTGATCGGTTTCACATTAAATCCCGATTCTTCTTTTACTTCCTTAACAGCGACTTCACTTGGGGTATGTCCAATGTCAGCCCAGCCGCCAGGTAATGCCCAGTTACCATCGGTATTTTCCTTGACCATTAGTATTTTATCATCTTTAAAGACTACTGCCCTAATATCAACCTTAGGAGTTGCATAACCAGTTTCACCTGCAAATAAATCTTTGATTACAGGCCTGTCCATATCTGTGTATTGTGCTAAAATGTCAACGCTTATATTTCTTATTAATTCAAATCTCTCCAAGTCATAAACATCTTTTGAATACGTTAATCCCGCCTGCGCAATGGATTGAAGTTGTTTCGCCCAATCCAGCCATTTAGGTTCCAATATCATCATCTCCAGCTAGTCTAATAATACTTACTATTATTATATATATTGATCAAGCAAAAATTTGTTACACTCCTGTACTAACAAGATTCTAAAAAAATATCAGCGAATGGTACTCTCCAGTAACAAAAAGGATAAACGTGTTTTAGCAGCACATCTATTTAACTAAGTTAGAACATGCCGTTTTCATTAGGGGAATCCTCTGGGATGCGTTGTCCTATATCCCACAATTCAACGATTTGGTTATCTTGAAAACGAAAGATATGTACAACAGCCCCACCAAGATCTTCTGGATTCTGCTTCACATGAGAATGTACCGCAACGGTATCTCTCTCTTGAATCGCAAGTTTAACCTCAAGTACCTTGTGAGGATTTAGAGCTGCATTCTCTTCCATCGCGAGCATAAGCGAATTTGCATCTCCACGAAAATAGGGATTATGGTGACAAAAGTCAGGACCAATGTAAGTATGGTATGCTTCTCGAACTTTCCCTGATGCCACGAGCTGTAGAAAAGACACTGCTTTCTCTTTGAGTGAGACGTTCGATGAAAACTGTTGTTCCGTACTCATTTCAATCATCCTTTCGTATCAAGAATAATTATAAACTTACAGAAATTGCACCTAGTTTCATATGTTCTTCTCCTAATTAAGAAATATAGGAAAAAAACTTTATTTAATTTAACTATAAATCAGTACTGTGAAATTCACAACATTTACCAATGTGAATCCTAACCATTTGATAAAATCACCTTTATGGATTCCATTTATTATGGAATGTGGATGGCAAAACCAATGTTTTTCTCCATCTTTTCATTCATTTTTAAAATGAAAAAGTCTAAATTCTTAAAACTTGAGTATTATCATATTAAGATAAGGAGGCGATTTGGTGAAATCAATTGGTATCTTGGGTGTAGGGCAAGCAGGCGGTAATATTGCTGAGATAGCAACAACTTTGGGCTTTCAAACTGCCTTGATCAACACGAACCAACGTGATGGGGTAGTAAACACGAGGGTGGAAAAGAAGTATTTTGTTCCTGGTTATAATGGTGCTGGTCAAGATAGATCAATAGGATTAAGAGCTTTTCAAGAAAATTATCGAGAGATCATTGACTTTATAAAGGAGTCCTTTAAGAACATAAAGCTTTTATTGGTCGCATTCTCTACCGATGGTGGTACTGGATCTGGTATGAGCCCTCTAATAATTGAGCTGTTATTAGACCAACTGCCTGGCATCAACATTGGTGCTATTGCTATTTTACCTGAACGAAACGTGTTAGCAGGTAACCGAATCAATGCTTCTGAATGCATTGAAGAGATTTCCAAAATCAAAGCTATCTCTTCTGTATTCCTTGTAGACAATGATCAGATGCGTAAGATTAACCCACAATCTAGCAAACATCAGATCTACCTTTCTTCTAATCAAAAAGTCATGGAGGCAATAAATAATGTACTGCGAATAACACAAAAGAGTTCTTTTTATGGTAACTTTGATGAGTCAGACCTAATGAATATTCTTAACACAAGAGGAGTAACGATCATATCTTCTGCCACGATCACAGACGCTAAGACAACGTCTGACGCATCTAGAGAAATTCACCAATCATGGGTTCACTCCATATTCTGTCCTGTTGAATCAACAGGCGTCATTCGAGCTGGTTTAATCTATGAAGGACCAGAGAATTTGTCTAAGCTAATTCATGTACCATCTATCTTTGAAAGTATTGGAGAACCTTTACAATTATTCGAAGGGACCTATTTCTCAGAAACCGACCCGACTATAACAACAATTCTAGCGGGCTTTTCCTTCCCTACCCGCCGCCTACAATCACTAGAGGATTCCCTTGAAAAGAACAAAGATCGTTTACAAAACCTAGTCAACAAGGAACTTAGTCAGAGGTATGAGTCTCGAGTATCTTGGGCATCCAACCTAAAGGCTAATAAACCTGAAAAACAGCCAGGATCAGTAGCTTCCAAGGTATCTAAGAATCAGAAATAAGGAACATTCGTGCTAGTATTCACGTAGTGAAGAATAGCAAAAATAAACACACTGGATGTTTCAGTGTGTTTTTCATTTATGATTCTTGAACTATAGGGTGCGTAAGTTTAATAAAAAGTAAGAAATCCATCTTATCAAAGGTGGTTTTTTTACTTTGGGGAAATTTAGTTTGAAGGATTAAAACAAAAAGGTAATTTAAGATCGGTATAAGGAGCCGGCATTTTTTAGTATTAATATTTCGACATTTTTCTGCAATCTAAGAAGTGTAACAAAATACACAAGAGATTAGAATCATAAAAAGTTTGTTGATTTTATTGACTTTGCCAGTCATTACCGTTGCTAGTGAGGATATAAATTTTTGTTAAGTTGAGAATTTGTCAAATCTTGACCTTTTTTTTAGCTTTAATCATTTTCATTTTATTTGTAAAATAAAGAAAAGTTAAAAAACATTTATAGGCATAACAAAATGAAATTGGTTTATTAGAAGTGGAATAAACAAAAAGTGGGAATTATTAGAATTATATAAAGGAGATAGAATAAAATGTACAAATATACAATCTATGTACCACATAAAGGTAAAGTTTATCAAACCAACGTAATAGCTACCAAAAACCAAACAGAAGAAGAAGTTTATCGTATAGCAAAAGAACAAGTTCTGAAACAATGGGCAAATTAAATACGGGATCCTGGGATTAAAGGAATGGAACTTCCACTTGAAGAATAGATTTTGGTTAGCTTCCTTTACTTGAATATCCATCTGCCAATAGCGGCTTTTATGAAGAATATTAATTATATATAAATTATAATAAGAGGAGTTAGTGGGTTTATGAAGAATACTGATAACCTTACTATAGAGGAGTTGGAAAGACGTATTGCTCATTTTGAGGATCGTCTTACGGATTTTATTATTACCGAGGAACAAAGAGAGTTAATCAAAGAAAGGTTAAGGGAACTAAAGAACGCTAAAGAGCGCAAGGCTTCCTAAACTTTTTAAATAAAATAATACATATAAATTAAAGAGCATTATCTGTTTTAAGATAGATGCTCTTTAACGTGTTTCTTTCTATTTTTTATTATTTTTCTTTATCCAGCAAATATTGTGGACAATCTGTTACTGCTTTCTTATAGGATTCACTATTGGAGATCGCGTGTATTCCCTGAGCTTGTGCTTTGCGTGGGTCTAAGTCATATACTAATGGTGTATAACATAAGGATTGCCCATTGTTAACGACCCCACTTCCTCCTGAGCTATACACGTATAGGCATTGCCATCTATGTTCCGAACGATTTCTAGCGTAATTACCATTACTCAAAAACCGGTGACGATCGCTAATATCGTTACGGTTTTTTTTCTTTTATTTTGTCCCACTCTAAGGGAACTTTTCATCTTCTAATAATGAAGTAATTTTATAAAAATACAAAAGGACTCCCTGTGGGGGAGTCCTCATGCAGTAGTAACCTCTCAAATATAGAAAAGTTATTAATAATAATACAATCAGTTGTATTAAAATACAATGTTATTTTTTACTTCATTCCATATTTACAACAAAATAGTCCGTAAATACATAGCAGCTTTGATCAAATTATAAGCAATGAATATTGCTTGTGCGAATAACAAGCGAAGGCTGAGCTATGTGGTTGGGATACTGAAAAACTGGGAAAATGAATCTTTACTAACCGTAGAAGAAATTGATTCCTATCATGAGAACCAAAAGTCAGCACCAAAGCATAGGCAATCAACCGAATCGATTCCTACCGGAAGAGCTATTCCAAGTGGTTTTGAACTTGACCTTACGGCAGGTGAAGAGTGATGAGTATTGCGGAAAAAGCGTTCTTAGGAAGCTTGATGAAGGCGGAGTACTTACTCAAGGATACCGTAATCCAACCTGAACAGCTGGAAAGTACACGGCATAAAGAAATAATGCGAAGACTGGTGGAGTTAAACCGGTCGGGTAAGAATGTTGATTTGATCACATTGACGACCTTACCAGACCTCGATTCCATAGGTGGAATGTCTTACCTATCGGAGCTGTTATCGCATGCGGATCTGGAGAAATTTGACGCTACGGAGAAGCTCATTCTTGATCTGTGGAAGGAACGGGAAAAGAGAAATATCTTGACGGCTGCAGCCATGAATGATTGGGAGATTGCTAAAGTCATTGCCGAATTGGATAAAATTAATCAAGTGAAGATGGAGGATCACACGTCCTTACAACAAGCGTTAACAGATATCTATGAGGCACCTTGGGAAGATCAAGTCACGGTGAAAAGTGCCACAACGGGCATCAAAAAGCTGGACGAAGTGACGGGAGGCTTTCAGAATGGCGAAGTGACGATTCTCGCCGCAAGACCATCGATGGGAAAAACCGATGTGATGCTTCACTTTGCCAAAATGACGGGTTGGGCAGGGTTTCTGCCACTCGTATTTTCCTTGGAAATGCCTGAAAGGCTGATAACCACACGATTAATAGCTTCGACAGGGGCCTTTAACCGGGCAAAAATGCGGGATCCAAAAAGAATGCTTAATGAAAATCAAAAGAATAAATGGTCGGACGTAATTGGTGATCTCTCTGAAACCCATATGCAAATTTTTGATGGGGCGGGACAAACGATTGCCGAAATGAGAGCGAAGACGCGTAAAATGATGAATCAATTTCCGTCCAAGAAACCGATCCTTTTTATAGATTACTTAACATTGATCCATTCCAGTCAATTTTACGGAGGGAATTCCCATCAACAAGTAACGGAAATATCCAAATCCCTTAAAACGATGGCGAAGGATTTTAATTGCCCCGTCATTTGTTTGGCGCAGTTAAATCGCTCGGTGGAATCCAGAGCCATTAAACGGCCGATGATGTCTGATATTCGGGAATCGGGTAGTGTCGAACAGGACGCCGATGTCATTTTGTTCTTATATCGTGTGTCGTATTATGACAAGGAAACGGACAATCTTTCCCTTGAAATAATTATCTCGAAAAACAGAAATGGTCCAGTTGGAAGCATCGCTGTAAATTACAACGAGCATACAGGGAAAATTGAAGATCAGAAGGAATCGAGTCCTACCGTTGTATAACCTCTATATTGAAGAAAAAATCATATTTCGAGGTGTGATTACATGATTGTGAAAGATCTTTACATGGATTGTTTCCGTTATGAAGAATCGGCATTGGCCCATTACATCTACCATTTACTAGCAGAGAATAAAATTTCATTAGAAGACGACATGGACAAAATAGACCTAGAACAAGCGGACCATCAGAAAGTAAAGGAATTGATTCAAAACAATGTATTAGGTCTTCATAAACTGGGAATCTACTCACTGAAGATGAGCCAGAAGGATTTTGTCTTTATCTTTGCAGCCAGCCAGCAAGAAGCCATCCAATTCTATACAAAAACATATCATCAAACACCATTGAACTGTCACGATTATTCGCTAGATTACCAGCTCGCTAGAGGAAATGATGTGATTTCGTTTCGGGACATGAGGAAGGAATTCATGAGTTTTCCAGCTATTGCGGGATATTTT
The DNA here is from genome assembly GCF_046562815.1 of Neobacillus sp. 204. Classification (NCBI taxonomy): domain Bacteria; kingdom Bacillati; phylum Bacillota; class Bacilli; order Caryophanales; family Bacillaceae; genus Neobacillus; species Neobacillus sp. 204. The sequence continues at coordinate 3,859 of NZ_JBJORY010000020.1, read as the reverse complement.
AAGAGGGGAGGTGAAAAATTCTAGTCGGGTCCTGTTGTGGTATAATGATATAAAATATATTCTATTTATCCCTTATAATATCATTAATGAATTATGTTAATAAGAGTAACGCAGTCAATTCTGGAAGGGGTTACATACCATTGAACACAAAATATCTAGATTTATTGGCCCAAAAATATGACAGTGCAGAAAAAGTAGTAACAGAAATTATTAATCTCGAAGCCATCCTAAATCTACCAAAGGGGACTGAACATTTTGTCAGTGATTTACATGGTGAGTACCAAGCCTTTCAACATGTATTAAGAAATGGTTCAGGGAATGTAAAAGAGAAAATCAATGACCTGTTTCAACATTGCTTATCTGAAGACCAAAGGAATGAATTTGCAACCTTAATTTATTACCCAGAGGAAAAACTGAAGTTAATAAAAAGCCATTTTGGTAATGAACTAGAGTTAAACCAATGGTATACAGATATCATTGAGCGTATGATTAAGCTCATTTCTTATGCCTCCTCCAAATACACACGCTCTAAGTTACGCAAAGCATTGCCGAAACAGTTTGTGTATATCATTGAAGAACTACTCTACAAACAAGATGATTCCACAAATAAGGACGAATATTATACAAAAATTGTCCAGCAGATTATCTCCTTAGCTCAGGCTGATAAATTGATTATAGGCCTTGCCTATACTACACAAAGATTAGTGGTCGACCATCTTCATGTAGTAGGAGATATTTACGACCGTGGACCCGAGCCCGATAAAATTATGGAAACACTAATTGGTTACCATTCGGTTGATATTCAATGGGGAAACCACGATGTCCTCTGGTTAGGTGCCTTTGCTGGATCAAAGGTATGTTTGGCAAATATTATTCGTATTTGTGCGAGATACGACAATTTGGATATTATTGAAGACGTGTATGGAATCAATTTAAGACCATTACTTAATCTAGCGGAAAAGTACTATGAAGATAATCCAGCTTTTAGACCTAAGATCCATTCTGGTAAAAGTCTATCTGATCATGAACAACTGCAAATAACGAAAATTCATCAAGCAATCGCAATAATTCAATTTAAACTGGAAATCCCGATCATCAAGAGGCGCCCGTATTTTAATATGTCAGAAAGGCGGTTACTTGAGAAAATTGATTATGAAAAGAACGAAATAACAATACATGGGAAAACCTACCCTCTAGTAAATAGTTGCTTTGCTACCGTTAATCCAATGCAGCCCGATCAATTATTAGAAGAAGAAAAACAAGTGATAGAAAAATTGTTATTTTCCGTTCAGCATTCCGAAAAGCTGGCTAGGCATATGAAATTTCTAATGAAAAAAGGCAGCCTTTATTTAAAATATAACGGTAACTTGTTAATTCATGGTTGCATTCCTTTAGATGAAGAAGGAAATATGGAAAAAATGACGATTGAGAATAAAACGTATGCAGGCCGTGAATTACTGGATACGTTTGAATATAATTTACGACATTCTTTTGAACACCCGGAAATAACAGATGACCTTGCAACAGATATGGTTTGGTATTTGTGGACGGGAGAATACTCATCTCTCTTTGGAAAAAGAGAGATGACCACCTTTGAAAGGTACTTTATTAAGGATAAGGAAGCGCATAAGGAGGGAAAGAACCCGTACTATTATTTACGTGAGCAGGAAGAAATTTGCAAAAATATCTTGGCTGAATTTGATCTCGACCCTGAGCAAGGCCATATTATAAACGGCCATACTCCAGTGAAAGAAATTGAGGGTGAGAATCCGATCAAAGCAAATGGAAGAATGATTGTCATCGATGGCGGGTTCTCAAAACCATATCAATCTGTCACAGGTATAGCAGGATACACTTTACTATATAATTCCTACGGTATGCAATTGGTGGCTCATAAACATTTTCATTCAAAAGAAGATGTATTATGTGACGGAACGGATGTATTATCTGTAAAAAGATTAGTGGATAAAGAACTGGTGAGAAAAAAGGTAAGAGAAACGAATATTGGTAAAGAACTATTACAGGAAATTTCAATATTGAATAGTTTGAGGGAATATCGATATATGAATTAACGTTCAATAAACATAGGGTTTTCTTTGATGGATCTCATAAGAGGGATCATGAGGGCATCATCTTAAAACTAGATGCTGCCCTAACATATGAATACATATAGAATTTTTTAAGAAAGATATACTATATATTTTTTTATGTGACGTGACAGGTATTGGCCAAGTTGTATTACTTGAAGCTAATCATGTCTTTATATATAAAATAAGAATAGGAAATAAACTAGAAAAGGTGAGTACATGAGTCAATTATCCGAGTTATTATCCAATCAACATAATCAAAATGTCGAGGAATTAAAAGAATTGCTCCGAATTCCAAGCATCAGTTCCTTATCGGAGCATAAAGAGGACATTCAAAAAGCAGCTTCATGGATTGCCAATAAATTAGAAAGCATTGGAATGGAACATGTTGAAATCGTCCAGACAAAAGGGCATCCGATTATCTATGCGGACTGGCTTCATCAGGAAAATGCCCCAACAGTATTAGTGTACGGCCATTATGACGTTCAGCCCGTTGACCCTCTTCATTTATGGGAAACGCCTCCGTTTGAACCAACGATCCGTGATGAAAAGATCTTTGCCAGAGGGGCAACCGACGACAAAGGGCAGACGTTCTTACATATCAAAGCAGTCGAAACACTATTGAAATTAGAAGGTAAATTACCAGTAAACGTTAAATTTTGCATCGAAGGAGAAGAAGAAATCGGAAGTCCTCATCTTCCGCCATACTTATCCGAAAATAAAGAAAAATTATCCTGTGATGTGGTCGTTATTTCCGATTCTGATATGTGGGACAGAGGAGTCCCTGCCATCACCTATTCTTTAAGAGGTCTGTGTGCACTGGAATTTTCGCTAAAAACCGCTAATTCGGATTTGCACTCGGGCATGTTCGGCGGGGGAGTCCAGAACGCGAACCATTTATTGGTACAGCTGCTTTCGACCCTTCATGATGCAAACGGAAAAGTAAATGTGGACCATTTTTATGATGATGTTGTAGAGCTTACAGATTTTGAAAAGGAACAAATTAAAGCGTTAGGATTTGATGAAGAAAAGCTAAAAAAATCATTAGGGTTAACAGATTTAACTGGAGGTGAAAACAATTTCCCATACCCTGAAAAAATCAGTTCCCGGCCAACATTAGAAATAAATGGATTATGGGGAGGATTTCAGGGAGAAGGAACAAAAACAGTCATCCCGAGCGAGGCTCATGCTAAAATCACCTGCCGTCTAGTCCACAATCAAAACCCTGAAAAGATTCAGGAATTAGTCAAAAAGCATTTGGAGGAACATGCACCAAAGGGATGTACGGTGAAAGTGTCTCTTGGCGATACAGGAAATCCATTCTTAACCCCAATCGACAGTCCGATGATCCAAAAAGCGGCCGAAGCGTATGAAACCGTTTATGGGAAATCGCCGGTTTACAAAAGAGAAGGCGGTTCCATTCCGATTGTATCGGATTTCAGCCAATCATTAAATGTGCCTGTTGTCTTAATGGGATTCGGTTTGCCAGATGAAAATCTTCATGCTCCAAACGAACACTTTAACTTAGAAAACTTTGATAAAGGGATCTTAACCATTTGTTCCTTTTTAGAACTTCTTAAAAAGTAAAAATTGAAGTTCACTATACAAATTCTTTTTTAACAAATGAAAACATTGTTGACACTTTTAACAATTAAATGGACTTGACTGTTCACAGAGCCCGTGGACGAAGAAAAAAAGACAAAAGGGTCACTCTGAAAGGTTCACAGAGCCCGTGGACGAAGAAAAAAAGACAAAAGGGGCACTCTGGAAGG
>NZ_JBJORY010000002.1:0-643889 GCF_046562815.1 Neobacillus sp. 204 | reverse complement strand
TTGCAACTCGGGTGATCTTTTTCACTAAACAAGTACGGCTTTTGAGTTGAAGATAAGGAACTTAAATCTGTATACCACTTAAAAAATACCTCATCTTTTAAGAGCATTTTTTATGTAAAAAACCTAATCATTTCTAGAGTTTCTATGGATATTACTAACGGGTTCTAAACTCCTTTGTCCATTCTGTGGAGTTATAGATTCATCCATTTCTCTAAATAATTGTCTCAAAATAAGAGTATTATTTGGATTTCTACAACGGATTGGATATTAGCTAAGTTTAATATACTTGATGTTGTTTGGATAAGTACTGGAAAAGGTTGTTCTTTTGTGATTGCAACAGGTTTTTTATTATATAAATTAATTCAAAAAAATTTTAAAGTATTGAAGATCGTGAACAGCTGTTAAATAATCTTATTGAAAATAATACAGATGCCATCATTCATTTAGATTTAAATGGTAATATTCTATTTGTTAATGAAGTAACCGAGAGAATAAAGGATATTGTAAAGAAGAGCTAACAAAAAAATCTTTTAAGTGTTGAGAATGAATGATTTCACAGAAACGGGTATGATGTTGCAAAATCCTCGGGTCTAATTGGCATGGAATTACAAAGTGCGATGGCAATTTTCACCGTAAATTTAAAAAGGATATTGAAATTAATGGATTAAAAACTGGGGATATTCCCAGGTGAATTGAAAAAAAGACGACTCCACATTCAAAAATCTGAATGAGAGTCGTCTTTTTTATGAGGCTGGCTAATTTACTAAGAAAAAACGCAGTTTTTCAGCGGCCTCCATTTTGGCTGGAGGGCTTTTTTATGCTTAAAAAATGCTTTGGTCCACGCATCACAGCACTATAAAACTTTTGAAATTAGAAACGGTTTGATCTTTAAGGGTGTTATTAGTTATCGATCATGAGCAGATGGGACGATGTAAAAAACGTCTCTCTCACATTTCAAACAAAAGGGAAGGGTGGATTGTTCACAATTTGTATAATTTTAGAGGTTTTAGGTAATTATACCATTGCTCTTAATAAAATAAGATTGTCTTCAGGAGGAAATAAAGCACAAAGTGGAACAGTTCATCATCAGAATTCACTACATATTAATATTTCGCAGTATTAGGAGGGTATTTTCGTGAGGCGTTTTTTAAAGGCAACAGGTTCGGTTTTGTTGGCCAGTATGGTCATTGTTGGATGTCAAACGAATAATAAGCAGAACAATGCAAAAAACAAGGAAGAAACCAAGGAATCCAACCAGGCAAATCAGGTAAAGGAGACAGGATTCCCAAATTGGGGTTATGACCTTCAACATACCCGACATGTGCCCTATAAAGAGATTACAAAAGATAATGTAAAAAAATTGGGGATTGTCTGGCAGCAGGATATCTTAGAATGGAATCAGGATGTTCCTAATTTACAAGAAGATTTCCCTGTCGTGCAAAACGGGGTCATTTATGTGACTAGTGCAAAAAATCATGTATTTGCAATCGATGCCGCAAACGGAAAGAAACTTTGGGTATGGACACCTCCTAAGAAGGTACTTGACCATCTTGATAGTTTGCCATGGCAATCCAATGTGGCAAGTAGGGGTGTCGCTGTGGCCAATGGAAAGGTATATGTCTTGATGATAGACAATCGGCTGGTCAAACTTGATGCAAAAACTGGAAAACTGGAAAAAATGGTCAACTTTTGGGATCATGTTCCCTCCATTAAATTAGAAAACCGCTACTATGAATCTTCCGCTCCGATGTATTATGATGGCAACATTTACGTTGGAAGCAGCGGTGGTGATAATGGCACACGAGGCTTCGTTTGGGCCTTTAAAGCAGATAGCCTCGAACCACTCTGGAAAGAACCATTTTGGACCGTTCCTGAAAGAGGAACGGGCTGGGCGAAGGGGAAATATACTGGCGGAGGCTCCGTATGGACACCGATGTCGTTCGATCCAGATACCGATATGATGTATTTTGCAGTAGGGAATCCAGCCCCTGACTTTTACGATGAAGATCGAAAAGGGAAAAATCCATATACGGATTCCATCGTTGCTTTGGACAGTAAAACGGGGAAATTTAAGTGGGCCTCCTCCGAGGTTGATCACGATGTATGGGATTATGACGCTGCCGCGACACCGATGGTTCTCAATACCAAGGTCGGCGGGAAAAAACAGAAGATTGTGGTGGAAGGCGGAAAGAATGGGAAATGGTATGCATGGGATGCCAAAACCGGAAAAACCATTTATGATGGTGTACCATTTGTCAAAATTCAACATTCAACACCACCAAGCGATCAGAGTAAAGTGAAACTTCAATGGCCGGGTACGCCAGGTGGAGAAAGCTATGCCCCAGAGACGTATGATCCCGATACCAACTATGTGCTGATTCCAGGTATTAATAACCCGAATTTAATGTTAGCAGCAAAAGATCGAAAAGAGATTGCAAAAGATAACAATACCTTCCCTGGTACGAAGATACTTCCTTTACCAGAAGATGTTGATCCTACTGGTAACATTACAGCTATTGACGTGAATACAGGTAAAAAAGTTTATCAAATCAAAACCGACGACCCGATGTATGGAGGATTAACAAGTACTGCTTCCGGTCTTGCTTTTTACGGGGAATTGGACGGAACGGTGAATGCTCTCGATATTAAAAAAGGAAAAGTATTATGGGGCATGAAAAGTGGAGGAAAACAAATTAAAATGGCCCCTTCCATTTATATGGTTGACGGTAAGCAATATATTGGGGTGATTACTGGTGGAACGAGGGTTGTAGTTTATGGACTCGGCGGTAAGGAAAAGATCGCTGCCCCTAATAAAAATGCTAAATTACAAGGGCAAGCCGACGTCGTTATCGACCCGGAAAAGGTTTACAAAAAAAGTTGTCTTTCTTGTCACGGAGATAATCTTCAGGGCGCAACTGCTCCAAATCTTCAACACATAGGTAAATCTATGTCCAAAGAAGACATCTTGAATCAAATCTTAAACGGCGGCGACCGCATGCCGGCGGGCCTCGCTAAAGGTGCAGAAGCTGAAGCACTAGCAGAATGGCTGTCTAAAAAGAAATGATGTGTTTTCTTGAAGCAGTTCGAGTCCGATCACTTCTTTCGGACTCAGATTGTTTCAAAGTGGAGCAACCTATACTCGAAAAATAAGGATGGTGTAAAATGAGGAACCTAACGAAATATACCGTGCGATTCAGGGCTATTGCCTTCTTCCTTTGCTTGCTCATTGGCTTTGCCTCCCCTGCTTTGACCAGTGCCGAATCTCTAAATCAGGGCTTAGGCTCAGCTGAAGATAACGGAATCAAGCTAACACTCAATGGCTATTCCATCGTAAACCATGGTCATACCATTAGGCTGAATTATACAATACATTCCAATTCGAATATTCAAGTAGATCCGTATGCCAAAAGCCTTATGGCAAGTCCGCATATTTGGATTGAACACACGTTAGTTCGTGAAAAATCCGATACATTTAAAAAAGTAGGTAACAACCTATATAAAGGAACGATAGAAGCACAACTACATCAATACAGACCTGAAAATCCTCATATGACATTTAAAACTCATGGGATATTGAATCAAAAGGGCCAATGGACCATTCGATTTATCCTTAATAATGCTGATTACTAAAATACGTGTGTTGAAACCCTAAAAGCATCCCGTATATAAAATCTTGAGGGGGGAGCCGGTCCGAATCTCCAGCATGTCGGTTCATCCATGTCTGAACAGGATATAGTAAATCAATACATTAACAGAGGCGGACGTATGCCTGGTGGTCTTGTTAATAATGTAAAGCGAAAGCATTAGCAAAATGGCTGGCTCAAAAGAAGTAACATTTCCTAGTCCAATGGACAACCTTTTAATGAAAGTAATCTAAATTTAAAAAACCTGAGTCCAACAACATTTGGACTCAGGTTTTTTTAAAAAGAAAGTATAACGTTTTCGACTTTGAGAATTGTCCAGCTCCAGCGCCTAGCCCCTCGAGGTCGCTTCAGACCTGCCGTTGAAGTCAAAGAACGACTTCACCGTCAGATCCTCCAGCGCTTGTCGGGGCTGAACAAGGCGCTTGCGCTTTTCTTAGCGTATGCCTCCATAATTCTTGTCCCTTTTTGTTATATATTACAAAACTTCGTAACAATTTAGGACAACTTCAAGTCGAAGTTCTAGTTATTTTGAGGTTTCCACCGACATAAGATAAATTCGAAAGGGATAATTTATCACTCCACGAAAGATGATCATAATTGTATGTGTCATGAAAGGGGGCAGACAACATGTGGGTGAAGCCTGAGTACAAAGTGATCAATACATCTTGTGAGGTGACGATGTATTCCTACGTCGGTAAGTAGCACAGACACTACTTGCCTCTTGTGCATGCTTTAAACGGTTTACCAAATCCACGAAGGATGTGCAAATGAGAATGAACCGTTACTTAAAATCATTGATAGGCGCGATTATTGGGTGTGCAGCTGCTGGAGGATGGTTGGTCGTTGATCTCCTAACCCCTGAACCGATCGGAGACTATCTGCTTTATCCCCTCATGGCTCTGACCAATATTGCAATTGGGTGGCAGGTTGGAAAATTCTTTGGAAAACGGCGGGATAATGGTAACAACGATGTTCAAATCTCCGGTGAAAGGACTGAAGCCAAATTCGAATTAGAGTCTTAGGAACAGCGGCAGGAGGGGGATTCCCACAGTGGAATTGCGCTTGTCCAAACTGTCATGATGTTCGGAAAGGAAACAAGGCACTAAGGCCGTTGTTACAATCCTCTCTTGCGATAAGTGCCAATGAAAAGGATTGGTACCTCATCAATGCAGGCCCGGATGTTCCGAAACAGATTGAATCATTTACCTCGCTGCATCCGGGTCCTGGAATAAGAGAAACGCCTCTAGCCGGAGTTATTTTAACCGATGCCGAGCTCGACCATACGATTGGGTTATTATCACTGCGGGAGGGCTCTTGTTTAACTATCTATGGAACCGAAATTGTAAAAAAGTGTATGCAATCATCTTTTCCGGTGTTACCGATGCTAAAAAACTATTGCTCATGGGAATGGCAGCCTCTTAGCCCTGATTTCAGGCAGCGGGTAGGACCTATAGGTGAAGAGGCAATAATCGTAGAGACGGTCCCAGTTTCAAGAAAACCGCCGCTTTATACACAAGCGAACAAGGAGGATAATTCCCCAGAGGATTTTTGGGAGGTCGGGCTGGTTCTTCATAATGAAAGTTCCGGCAGATGTCTAGCTTACTTTCCTACATTAGAAAGTATTTCTCAAGCTATAGAAGCCTGCTTGAAGAAAGCTGATATTTTGATGGTCGACGGAACCTTTTGGTCGGAAGATGAATTGGTCGAAATGGGGGCAACGGAACGAAGCGCAAGAAGTATGGGACATTTACCAATTAGTGGCCAATCAGGGATCGCGGAAAAATTAGCATTATACCCAGCTGAGCGAAAAATCCTGATCCACATTAATAACAGCAACCCTATTCTAAGGATGGGCTCTATGGAAAGGGATACATTGGAACGACTTGGTTTTGAGATTGCCTATGACGGTATGGAAGTGGAGGTGTGATCATGCTGGAACAAGGTGGGGCAGTAAGCCAAGAAAAGATACTGTATATAAAAGGGGAAAGGCTTTGGACGAAGGAAGAATTCACAGAGCGATTAAAGGAAGTTGGGCATTCTTTCTATCATGATAAACATCCTTTTCATACGGCGATGCACCAGGGGAAATTAAGCCGAGAACAAATCCGCGGCTGGGTGGCCAACCGATACTACTATCAGAAATCGGTTCCGATTAAAGATGCAGCCATCTTGTCGAACCTTCCGTCAAGGGAGCTGCGGCGTGAATGGATTGGGCGAATCATTGACCATGACGGTACACAGGGGGAAGATGGAGGGATTGAAGCCTGGCTCCAATTGGGAGAAGCTGTGGGCTTGTCCCGGGAAGAAATAGTACGGGAAGACAGAATCGCGCCGGGCGTACGTTTTTCCGTAGATGCCTATGTTCACTTCGCGCGGACAAAACCGTGGATTGAAGCTGTTGCCTCCTCGTTAACCGAATTGTTTTCACCCGATCTAATTTCAAAGCGGATTAAGGTACTTGAGCGGCTGTATCCGTGGATAGACAGTGCAGGCATGGACTATTTTCAAAATCGCTTGACGCAAGCACCGCGTGACTCGGATACTGCCCTTAAGCTTGTTTTGACCTATTGCCAAACGCCGGAAGACCAACGGCGGGCTGTCGAAGCTTTACGATTCAAGTGTGATGTGTTATGGGTGCAGCTTGATGCCATTGAAAAAGCCTTTCCCCCTAAAGAGTGATTGATAGTTTTGGCTTTAGCCAGGAGAATAAAATGATTGGTGGTGGGGCCAATTTTAGCTAGCAGCGTTCCAAACCTTGCAGTAAAAGCGCGACTAAAATTTGATAGGGTAAGAGAAAAGCATCTCCTATTGTTACCGGAAAAGGTTTTGGTCTTAAACGAAACCGCCGCATCTATCCTTACTCTATGTGATGGGTGCCGAACGGTTCACACCATCACTGAAAAGATAAGGACTTCACTGCAGGCAGGCACAGAAGCAATGAGTACAGGTTCGTTGCCCGATTTGAAAATGATGGAGGCAGACATTTCTGAGTTTCTTCGGGAGATGGAGGATCAAGGATGGGTGGTGATCCATAAGCATGACACAGTTGATAACAATGAGCAATAATGGGGTTGAACCCCCATACTCGCTGCTTGCAGAGTTAACTCATCGCTGTCCTTTACATTGTCCATATTGTTCAAATCCGATAGAAATGGCTTCGAAGGCAATGGAACTTACAACCGAGGACTGGTACCGTGTCTTGTCAGAGGCTGCCGATTTGGGAGTGGTGGAAGTTCACTTTTCCGGTGGGGAACCACTCATACGCGACGACTTGGAGGCCCTGATCCGCCACGCTAATTCATTAGAAATGTACACCAATCTCATTACAAGTGGCATAGGATTAACAACCGAAAAGGCAGCCCGGATCAAAGAGGCTGGTATAGAAAATGTGCAGGTGAGCTTCCAGGCCGGGGAAGCGAAGCTTTCCGACCTCATCGGCGGGTATAAAGCCTTTGAGAAGAAACGGGAAGCTGCCAATGCGGTAAAAAAGGCCGAATTGCATTTGTCATTAAATGTCGTGTTACACCGGATGAATCTTGATTATTTAAATGAGATCATTCAACTCGCTGAGGAAATGGGAGCTGAACGTCTGGAGCTGGCGAACACGCAGTATTATAATTGGGCTTTGCTTAATCAGGAGCGGCTGCTGCCAAGCTGGGATCAGATTGAGCGTGCCCGTGAAATCTATGAATCTGCTAAAACTCGGCTTAAGAAAAAAATGGAAATCATTTGGGTCATTCCTGATTATTACGCATCGGCACCTAAGCCTTGTATGGGGGGATGGGGAGCAATCGGTCTTACGGTAGCACCGAACGGGGCTGTCCTTCCTTGCCCCACCGCTGGGATAATTGAAGGATTATTTTTTGAAAATGTCCGAGAGGCGTCTTTAAGGCATATTTGGTATGAATCGGAGTCCTTTAGCCGTTTCCGCGGTGATGCATGGATGCCCGAACCTTGTCTTTCCTGTGAACTAAGACACCAGGACGGTGGTGGCTGCCGTTGTCAGGCTTTTGCATTAACTGGGGATGCATATACGACGGATCCAGTCTGCCAATGGGCGCCAAAACATCATCTGATTGAAAAGGCTATACAAGAGGCCAATAGCAACCCCATGATACAATCATCACCAATGATCTATCGAAGGCATATTACAGAAAAACCTGTATCAAAAAGGCGGATAAAAAAATAAGCAATGAAAATTTGGTGCTATAGGGGGACCCATACATAACCTTTGGCACCTTTTTTATCGATTCTTTTCAAATAACCCCTTTGAAAAGAATCGATGTCGCGAGACTAATCCAAATGAGAAGAATGATAATCGCTTCAGTCCAATTTTTTTGCAGCACCATGTCGTTTCCTTCCCTCTCTAATAAACTATCCTCGTTTTTAATCCATCTCCTTTCGCATTATTTTGCTTCCAACACCACCATTTTAAAATCTTATGCTGTATCCGCTATTTGTGTTTTCTAAAGACATTATGCACACACATTGTGATGTTTTTTTATAGATAAACCGTAATGGCTGTGAATAAATGACAGGATGATTTGGAACTCTTTTAAGTAGAGTAACAATAACCCACGGTTTACCGATATCACCCCATATTTATTAAAATTGCATGTAAGAAAAATAGAAAAGAAGTGATAAAGTTGAAGTTTGTGTTTGGTAAGAAAGATGATGAAGGAGCCGGACAAATTCATCCGGCGGCCAGAAAACTAATGCTGGTCAATGCCATACGAAGTATTGGACAAGGCATGCTGGTTGTTGATTTGTCTCTATACCTCGCTGCACTGGGTTGGAGCACGGCGGCGATTGGAAGTGTGCTTGCTGCCGGAGGTTTGCTCGGTGTAGGACTAGCCCCAGTCATAGGTATTTATAGCGATCGATTGGGGAGAAAACCCTTTATCCTTTTTTCTGAACTATTAACAGCCGGATGTGCGTTGACTGGGATATTATCTACAGATACTATTTTGTTATTTATTGCAATCACACTTTCAGGTTTTGGGAAAGCGGACGCCGGTTCTCCCAGTCCGTGTGCCCCGGCGGAGCAGGCTTGGCTGGCGGCCTTTATCCCAAAAATAGAGCGTGGAAAGGTATACAGTCTGAATAATGCTCTTAGCTTTTTCGGAATGGCGGTGGGTGCCGTGCTGGCGGGGATCACGGCCTTATGGAATCATAACCTTCCGGGAGTCTCTTCATATCGCCCTATATTCTTCTTTATCTTCGTTTTATCGCTTGTTACCGCGTCAATCATTTTAACCATTCGGGAAGGAAAAATTGATAAACAACCAGGATATATAAAAGAGGAGTCAGGGAATCAGGAAAAGAGAATCCTGCGCGAAGAAAATTCTGCGGTCTTAAAGCTGGCTGCGATTAACATCCTTAACGGGATTGCCATTGGGCTTACGGGACCGATGATGTCTTATTGGTTTTCGGCTAAATTCGGGGTAAGCAGTATCCAGATTGGAGGCACATTGGCTGTCACTTTTTTTGCGACAGGTGTTACCTCGGTTTTACAAGCAAGATTATCACACAAACACGGGACAATATGGTCCATTGTGGTTGTTCGTTTCATTGCAAGCCTGCTTTTGATTTTGATGCCCTTCCTATCGTCCTATGCACTTGTTTCTGTCTTGTATATCATTCGAACGGCATTAAACAGAGGTACACAAGGGGCACAGCAAGCGTTGAGTGTGAGTTTGACTCGTGACATGCGCCGTGGTTTCGCATCAAGCATCAATATCTTTTCAATAAGGCTACCCATATCGATTGGACCGTATTTCACCGGCTATCTTTTTGGATTGGGTTCACTGGCCATGCCTTTTTACATAGCTTCCGGTTTACAATTAAGTTTTGCTTATTTATATGGAAAAGTCTTCAGCACCTACGAAATTCGAATGAAATCCCATGCTTCATCGGGGTGATGTTAGGGTTTTAGGATTGAGGAATTTTAAGCTATACATTTTCAACAAAAAGGAGCCAGGTTCATGGATAAAATGAACCTAGCTCTTTTGGCAGAGAAATTTGTGGTTACCAAGCAGAAATTCCATAAGCTTGACCAAGTTGTTGCTTGGAGCGGTGCATTAAAAACCTTAAGAAAATAATCAAATATCATATTGAACTGTAATTCGAATATCAGATACTACCTAAAAGTAGTGTTTGATATTCGTTTTTTATTTACAGTGTCAGTTTACCCGATAAAAAGATTGTGAATGATTGTCCTTAAACAAACTGGGTGCATTAGTGAAACAAGACATAATAATTAAGATCTTCAACAATCAGGCGCGCTTGACAAGTTCTGTTATAAACGCTTCGACCGAATTATACAACAGAGTTTTAAACAAGTTCTTGAGCCCATTGCGGAAGCACAATTCTACAAACACAGTTATGGATTTAGACCTCTTCGATCTACTCACCATGCAATGGCAAGAGCTCAATCCCTCATCAACCAGGCATCACTTCATTACGTCGTCGATATTGATATTCAAGGATTTAGCGACATTAATTTAGGACGGAATAAAGCCGTTTAGGTAAGTAAATAACTAAAATCCTTCTATATGCTAGCTTATTCGCAGTATTTCTGTTTATTTCGTTATTATCCTGTTCGAGCACCGTAAGGTGTCTGAAAAGAACTGATGGAATCTCCCTTTAATCCCATGATAGTCCGCATTTTACGCATTGGGTGCTGCTTTGAAAGTTCTTTTAAGTCTGTAATTGTAATGTGGAAATAAATTTGAGTTGTGGATAAACTTTTATGCCCTAGTAACTTTTGAATGGACACCAAATGAGCCCCCTCTTGAAGAAGATGCGTAGCACAAGTATGCCGCAATTTATGTGGAGTCACTTTTTTTTGGATTTTAGCTGTTTCTGCATATTTTTTGACCATGTATTGAATTGCGCGTGGAGTAAGTGCCCCTCCTTTTTTGCTTACAAAGAGTTCTGAAATCCCACTAGTTCTAGAAACCAAGTACTCTTCAAGGGCTTCCTCCACAATGGAATCAAGTGGGACGTACCGTTCACGACCTCCTTTTCCACAAATAAGAATCCGTTTTTCAGTGAAACTGATATCTATTAATCTTAAAGAGTAGATTTCACTAACGCGCAAACCAGCGGAATACATCAACGTAAGAATAACCCGATCACGCCGTCCAAGAATTGTCGTAGTATCTGGTTGTGAGAGAATATCTTGCATTTCCTTGTTTTCAAGGACGTCTGGAAGGCGTTTGGGTGTATCCAGTAATTTCGGCCACTTTTTACGTATTTAGGATTTTTTAATTTAGGTCTTGAAATCTTTTGATGAGTTTAGCGTTTTTTCTTTTGTTCCAACAATTTGAAACAAAAAAGAGTAATTGATCTTTTTTGCAGTGAAAGTGCAAAAAAAATGAAATAGTGCCAAGAAATTTGGCGCATTACTTCCACAAATAGTGAACAAATAGGCGTTTTTCATATTGGCACACAAATTGCATGTTTATAAAGTGAAAATAGTGATAATTTTAAAAATTTTGGGTGATAAAAAGTATTTGATACTTTCATAATCATCAAAGGAGGCTTATACATTGAAAACAGGTACGGATCGTGTAAAAAGAGGGATGGCTGAGATGCAAAAGGGCGGCGTCATTATGGACGTTGTGAATGCTGAGCAAGCAAAAATAGCAGAGGAAGCAGGAGCGGTAGCAGTAATGGCATTGGAGCGCGTTCCATCGGATATCCGTGCGGCGGGCGGAGTAGCTAGAATGGCAGATCCACGAATTACTGAAGAAGTCATGAATGCGGTTTCCATTCCAGTTATGGCAAAAGCACGTATTGGACACATTGTAGAAGCCCGTATACTTGAAGCAATGGGCGTTGATTATATTGATGAGAGTGAAGTTTTAACACCAGCTGATGAAGAGTACCATCTAAATAAAAGAGATTACACTGTTCCATTTGTTTGTGGTTGCCGTGATCTTGGCGAAGCAGCACGCCGTATTGGTGAAGGTGCATCCATGCTGCGTACAAAAGGAGAGCCGGGCACTGGTAATATTGTAGAAGCTGTTCGTCATATCCGTAAGGTAAATGCACAAGTACGTAAAGTTGTTACAATGAGTGAAGATGAATTGATGACAGAGGCTAAGCTACTTGGAGCTCCATATGAACTTCTTCTTGAGATAAAGCATCAAGGACGCCTACCAGTAGTAAATTTTGCAGCTGGTGGAGTCGCAACGCCTGCTGATGCTGCACTTATGATGCAGTTAGGGGCTGATGGAGTATTTGTTGGTTCAGGGATCTTCAAATCTGATAACCCAGCAAAATTCGCTAGAGCAATCGTCGAAGCAACAACCCACTACCAGGACTATAAACTAATTGCAGAGATTTCAAAAAACCTTGGAATTGCAATGAAAGGTATTGAAATTTCAACATTGTCTCCTGAAGCACGTATGCAGGATCGTGGTTGGTAAGGAGTTTTTTCTAATGCTTAAGTTGGGAGTACTCCCATTACAAGTAGCAAAAAAATTCTTATCTTTCTAGAAGGATTTTGAAATCCAAGCGAGAATTAATTTTATGTGAGATAACCGTAAGCGCTTACTAGTAAAATATGAGAACAAATGACTATTTCGGAAAATTTTGAATTTTCTCATTGACATTATTTTTTCTGACCCATATACTCGTGTTAGAAAAAGAAAATGATCAGTTAGTTTTTGAAAAGGGGGTTTAGGGGCATGCAAACACTGGAAACAGTTATTGTTACAGGATATGCAAAAGCTCCACAGGGAACTTCCATGTATGAAATGTATAAGCATGCAGGAATTGTCCTCGAAGTGGATCTGAAAGAACATAAGATTATCGGCGCCGAATTCACCTTCGTAACAGAACTAACGAAAAATTATTTTCAAAAACTGTTGATAGGGTACTGTCTTCAAGACGGTGTTGAGCAGCTGATTGAACGAATTCAAAGCTTTTATTTTGCTCCATCCCAGCAAGCGATCATTGTGGCTCTACAAGCTGCAAATCAACGTTACTGGGATAACGTGAAGCAAATGAATACATAACGTTTGGTTATAATAAAGTGGGAAGATGACCTCTTCCCATGGTCTTATTAAAACCGGGCAAACATGGACTCTTTGTGAGGAATGTTCGTTGGAACGACATTCTTTACGGAAGATCTATGTTTTGCTCGGTTTTTTATATTTCCGAATTGTTAAAACCCACTAAAGTCTATGGAGAGGAAGGAAAAAAGGATGAGCAAGCTGATTACATGCGAGGATGCTGTAAAAAAGGTTAAAAGCGGCTCACGAATTATGGTAGGTGGATTTGGACTTGTAGGAAGTCCACTTAGTTTAATAGCCGCTTTGGCTCAGTCGGAAGTGAAGGACTTAGAGATTATTAGTAATAACCTTGGTGAACCAGGAAGAGGTCTTGGAGTTTTAGTACGGCAAAAACAAGTAAAAAAAGCGATAGGTTCTTATTTTACATCTAACCCGGAGGTTGTTAAATCTTATCAGGAGAAGGAAATGGAAGTAGAGCTTCTCCCCCAAGGAACGATGTCTGAAGCTATTCGAGCAGGTGGTGCGGGACTGGGAGGGTTTTATACACCGGTCAGCGTAGGAACAAAAATCGCTGAAAACAAAGAAGAGCGGATCATTAACGGTAAAAAATATGTGTTCCAAGAGCCTCTTAAAGCCAATTTTGCATTAATTAAAGCGAAAAAAGCGGATCAATTAGGAAATCTCATCTACAACAAATCGGCAAGAAACTTCAATCCAATGATGGCAACAGCAGCGGATGTGGTTATTGCAGAGGTGGACGAGATTGTGGAGGTAGGTCAAATTTCTCCTGAAGAAATTGTGACCCCTCATTTATACGTTGATTTTATTGTAGTGAAGGGAGGGAACTAGCTTGAACGTGAAACAATACATTGCTGCAAGAGCCGCGAAAGAATTGAAGGATGGCGATATCGTCAATTTGGGCATAGGGATTCCAACACTGGTAGCTGATTATATTCCATCCGATGTAAAAGTTTTTTTACACTCGGAAAACGGCATCCTTGGTGTAGGTCCTACCCCTGATCCAGAACATACTGACCAAAATCTTGTCAATGCAGGGAAACTGCCTGTCACAGTAATGGAAGGGTCATCCTTTTTTGATAGTGCTTCCTCTTTTGCGATGATTCGCGGAGGGCATGTAAGCGTTTCAATTCTCGGTGTGCTGCAGATCGATGCATTTGGGCGGATCGCCAACTGGGCCGTACCAGGAAAAAGTGTTCTTGGTGTAGGCGGGGCGATGGATTTATTGGAAGGTTCCAAAAAGGTAATCGTAACAACGGTGCATACGTCTAACCAGGGAGAGTCAAAAATCGTCAAAGAATTAACCTATCCAATCACTTCGGAACGTAAAGTGGATATAATTATTACCGATTTGGCGGTTTTTGCTGTGAAGGAAGATGGACTTCATCTTATTGAGCTGTCCCCTGGAGTTTCACTTGAAGAAATTCAACAGAAAACGGACGCACCTTTTCAAATTGCTGAATCTTTCAATAAAGGCAAAGAGGTGACCGCGTAGTGGTTGTAATCGTAAATGCATTTCGGACTGCAATCGGAAAGTTCGGCGGATCACTGGCGGGTACGCGCCCGGAAGAGCTAGTATCTCTCATCATGAAAAATAATCTTTCGGCTTCCGGTTACAGCGCCAATATTGTCGATGAAGTCATCGTTGGGCAAACAAAGCAGAGTGCGCATGCTCCGAATATTGCAAGAGTAGCGGCATTACAGGCCCATTTTCCAGAATCAATTCCTGCTTATACAGTACATCGTCAGTGCGGCTCGGGAATGCAGGCCGTCATTAATGGGGCAATGTCGATTATGACCGGTCAGGCGGACGTTGTATTAGCAGGTGGTGTCGAAAGCATGTCTCAAGCTCCTCACTATATGGTTGGTACTCGATTTGGACTTAAGATGGGAGATATGACACTGTATGATTCAAATACGGAGAGTCAGCCAAAATCACAGCCAGAGGAGATCTACGGTCATTTCACGATGGGACAAACAGCCGAGTGGCTGGCTGAAAAATATAACATTAGCCGCCGTGAACAAGACGAATTTGCCTTCGCGAGTCAGCAGAAAACGAAACGTGCAATTGAAATGGGTCATTTTGAAGAAGAAATAATTCCTGTCCCGGTAAAGGAAGGAAAAAAGGGAATCAGACACTTTGCGACAGATGAGTACCCAAGGTTGACGGAAATTGAAAAGTTAGGAACATTGCGTCCTGTGTTTCAAAAGGATGGTACGGTAACAGCCGGAAACTCCTCCGGCAGAAATGATGGGGCCTCGATGCTGCTATTAATGTCAGAAGAAAAAGCGAAACAGCTTGGAGTGGTCCCGATGGCAAGGATTCGTTCTTTTGCTGCAACGGGAGTATCACCAAAAGAAATGGGAATCGGTCCGGTTCCTGCATCCCAAATCGCATTGAAAAAGGCAGGTCTTCGCTTAGAAGATATCGATTTAATTGAATTAAATGAAGCATTCGCTGCTCAAAGTCTTGCTTGTTTAAAAGAATGGGACTTAAAAGGAGACAACGTGAATGTAAATGGAGGGGCGATTGCCTTAGGCCATCCTCTTGGGTGCTCCGGCGCAAGAATCGTCACTACATTATGTCATGAGCTTGAAAAACAAAAACGGCAATATGGCCTTGCGACGATTTGTGTAGCGGGGGGATTAGGAATGGCAATGGTGGTGGAAAGATGGATGGAATAAAAAAAGATTATGTGTTTCACCGTGATTTAAAAAAGGAGTACCCGATTATTACCCACGGTGTAGGTTCCTATCTTATTGATGAGAACGGGAAAAAATATTTGGATGCATGCTCGGGAGCTGTTGCAGCCAACTTAGGCCATGGGATTACTTCTATAGGAGAGGCCATGGCAGAACAAGCAAAAAAAGCAGCTTTCGTCCATACTATGCGCTTCGAGACGAAAGTGTTGCATGAACTGGCTGAAATAATCGGAAAAATGGCCCCAGACAATTTAAATAGAGTGTATTTTACAACCGGCGGCTCAGAAGCAAATGAAAGTGCTTTGAAGCTTGCAAGGCAATATCATCGGGATGCTGGCAGATCCCAAAAACACATGGTAATCGGGCGATGGCAGTCGTATCATGGCAACACCATTGGATCTTTATCAGCAGGAGGAGACATTAAAAGAAGACATGCATACACTCCTAATCTTTTAAATTATGCCCATGTCTATTCACCATACTGTCATCGGTGTCCATACGACCGTCAAAAAGATGATTGTCTCTCCAAACAAAACTGGACGTGTGTAACAGATATTGAAAGAACGATTTTAGAGCTTGGTCCTGAGAACGTGTCGGCATTTATCGCCGAACCGATTGTCGGAAGCCAGCAAGGTGCTGTACCACCACCGCCAGGATATTTTGAGAAAGTTCGAGAGCTGTGTGACCGATACGAAATCGTCTTAATTATCGATGAAGTGATGACCGGATTCGGGCGTACTGGTACCAACTTCGCGACAGAACAGATTGGAATCAAGCCTGATATCATCACATTTGGAAAAGGGGTATCAGCGGGATATGCTCCACTTGCCGGAATGATTGTTCATGATCGGTTAATCGATGGTCTCATACAAAACAGCGACGGGAAATTCATTCATGGTTACACATATAGTGGGCATCCTGTGGCGGTTGCAGCCGGACTTGCTGCATTGGAAATATATGAACAAGACAGGGTGCTGGAAAATGTCAAAAAACAAGGCCACTACCTTGTCAATCAACTTATGGAGCTGAAAAAAAAGCATTCTTATATATCAGATGTTCGGGGCAGAGGGCTATTAATCGGTATGGAGCTTGTGAAGGATCGTGAACAGGATCTGTTGTTTAATCCATCTGAAAAAGCTTCTGAAAGATTGAATGGAATTGCGATGGAACTCGGTGCGGTTTTTTATCCCGGTTCTGGTTCGATTGACGGCACAAAGGGGGAGCACCTCATCGTCAGCCCTCCTTTAAATGTTACGAAAACAGAAATAGATGAGATTGTGAGAATTTTAGATGAAGCATTCACGATATTCAAAGGTCAAGTAAGAAAGGATGAATTATATGAAATTACAAAATAAAACAGAAGAAATTCAAGAAAAAGCAAAAAAACATTTATCACCGGTTATGACAAGGGTGACTGACCTTGTCATTGAAAAAGCACATGGCGCCAAATTTTGGACGACTGACGGAAAAGAATATATCGATTTCGTTTCAGGCGTTGCCGTCAATGCAGTCGGGCATACGAACGGAAAAATGGTGGAAGCCATTAAAAAGCAAGCTGAAGCCTTAATTCATCTTGGATTGAACTATGGTTATTATGAAACCGCAGCGAATTTGGCGGAAAAGCTTGCTCATATCACACCAGGAAATCTAGACACGGTCTTTTTCTCCAATTCGGGAGCTGAAGCCATTGATGGTGCGCTAAAACTAGCAAAGGCAGCCACAGGCAGACCTGCCATTATTGCTTTTGAAGGATCATTTCATGGCCGTACATTAGGTGCAACAGCTATTACGGCATCAAGCTCTAAATACCGTCGTTATTATGAACCGATTTTAGGCGAGGTGTACCACGTTCCATATCCGTACCCAAGCCAGCTGAAACACATTAGAGAAGAAGAAGTAGAAGCTTATTGCTTGAATCAGCTTCAAAAATTGTTTGATTTACGCGTAGATCCTTCACGTGTAGCGGCCATCATCATTGAACCGGTAATGGGGGAAGGTGGCTATTATCCGGCACCGCCAAGCTTTTTACAGGCGTTAAGAAAGATTACAGAGGAACACGGCATTTTGCTTATCTTTGACGAAGTACAAACAGGATTTGGCCGGACAGGCAAAATGTTCGCGGCAGAGCATGCGAATGTGACTCCTGATATTTTAGTACTGGCAAAAGCCCTTTCTGGAGGCATGCCCCTTGGTGCCATTGTAGCAAGTCGTGAACTTCATGAAAAATGGCCGACGGCCGGTCATGGTTCGACCTTTGGAGGAAATCCAATTTCTTGTGCTGCGGCATTGGCAAACATTGAGGTCATTGAGGAAGAGAAGTTAGTAGAACGCAGTGCTAAACTCGGTGCCGAGATTGTCGGACGACTTCACAATTCGGTTGGACATTTACCCGGTATTGTTGAAGTCCGAGGTGTCGGCATGATGATAGGTATTGAATTTGATTCGCAATCTGCTGCTCTCTTTGTACCGAAAATTAAATCGAAAGCACTGGAAAATGGCCTGCTCATTATGAACTGCGGTGTAAGCGGGCAAACGATCCGATTAATGCTGCCTCTTAATATTCAAGAAGATGTACTTGATATAGGATTAACGATTTTAGAAGACGTGATAACAGAAACAATTTCAGGAAACTAATTTTCATTTCCTCGAAATATCACGAACAGGAGGTTAAGTATATGTCTAGTCAAACGAAAACAGATTTTCTTCAAGGAGATCTTTATATAAACGGAAAATGGGTGAGTGCCCCAGATCAGTCCTACTTTGAAAGCTTAAATCCGGCAACCGGGGAACTTGTGGGTATCTGTGCGGCAGCCAGTTCTGAGCAAGTGGATGAGGCTGTAACAAAAGCGAACGAAGCGTACTCACTTTGGAAGAATACCCCGATTCCAGAACGAGCGGCATATTTAACGAAAGCGGCTCAATTGTTTGAAAGACGAAAAGAGGAACTTGCTTCTATCATGACAAAGGAAATGGGCAAAGTACTACCTGAGTCTTTAGGAGAAGTTGGAGTAGTTATTGCGACAGCTCACTATATGGCAGGCGAGGGACGACGCCTCTTTGGAGAAACGGTCCCTGCGGGCTTCGCGGACAGGAATGTAAGAATGGTCCGTGAACCTCTTGGTGTTGCGGCGTGTATTACCCCCTGGAACTTCCCAGTTGCCCTTGCTTCCTACAAAATCTTTGCAGCCCTGATTACTGGTAATACCGTAGTATGGAAGCCTGCTTCAGAGGTTGCACTATCGGCAAAGATTTTCGTGGAAGTGTTAGCTGAAGCCGGATTTCCAGCAGGGGTTGTGAACTTAATTACTGGTTCAGGAAGAACCGTCGGGCAAACACTCGCAGAGCATTCGGATGTTAAAGTCATATCATTTACGGGCTCGACCGAAGTCGGACAAAAGCTGGCTGAAATGAGCAGTACAACCTTAAAGCGTATTTCATTGGAATTAGGTGGAAAAAATGCAGTGATTGTCTTGAAGGATGCGGATTTGGACAAGGCTGCAGACGGAATCGTAAAATCAGCTTTTACGACAACTGGTCAGCGCTGTACAGCAGCAAGCCGAGTCATCGTCGAACGTTCAGTTAAGGAACGGCTCGTTCAAAAAGTAGAAGAATTAACAAAGTCTATGAAAATAGGAAATGGACTTGAAGAGGGGAAACAGGTAGGCCCTCTCGTAAATGAAGACCAGCTCCATACAGTCGAAAAATATGTAAAAACAGCGATTGAGGAAGGCGGCAAAATTGTAACAGGTGGTCAGCGAGTCAAAGAATTGGGCGGCTATTATTATGAGCCGACAATCATTGAAAATGTGAAACCGAATGATACCATTGCCCAGGAAGAAATATTTGGTCCTGTTCTTGCCATCATTGAAGTAGATTCATATGAAGAAGCCATGGAGGTAAATAACGGGACGATTTATGGGTTATCGACTTCCATTTATACAGAGAGCCTTCATTATGCAAACCGTGGTGCAAAGGAAGCGGTAAGCGGACTTGTCTATATTAATAATGGTACGTCTAATGCCGAAATGGGTGTGGCGTTTGGGGGTATGAAAATGTCCGGAAACGGTCATCGTGAAGTTTCCCATCATGCATTTGATGTCATGACAGAGTGGAAGTCAATCTATACAAACTATTGATAAACCAATGTAAAACACGAAGGGGGGAGAACATGCGAAAACATCGTATCGGAATTGCATTCTTTTACCATGAATCCCATAGTTTTAGCCCGATGAAAACAGAAATCGAACAGTTTCGAAACGAAGGCTACTTTATCGGCGATGAAATTTATGATGCCTATATGGGTACGAAAACGGAAGTGGGCGGGTTTTTGGATGTATTGAAACAAGAAAAAGATGTGGAAATCGTACCGCTACTTTGTGCAGCTGCGGTTCCTTCAGGGGTGGTATCCACAGAAGCGTACTCCATCATCGAAAATCAAATGCTGGAATCTATTCAGCAGGCGGGAAGGCTGGATGGTTTATTGCTGGCACTGCATGGGGCAATGGTCGTGGAGGATCTCTTTGATCCGGAAGAGCATTTACTAGGAAAAATTTGTGAGCTTATCGGACCGTATGTTCCGATTGCAACAACCCTGGATATGCACGCCAATTTAAGTGAAAAAATGGTTCATTACACACCACTTCATTTTGGATTTAAAACGTATCCACATGTTGATATGTATGAACAAGGCGTTCATGCGGCAATTGCTTTATTGAAGCAAATCAAGGAAGGTGTAATTTTTTATGCCTCTTTTGAAAAATTGCCGATGATGCCTCCCTCTATCAATATGAGAACAGCAGAAGGGCCGATGCACAAAATGATCGAGTGGGCGAAACAAGCCGAAGAGGAAGAAGGAATTTATAATGTTTCCGTATTTGGCGGTTTTCCTTACTCGGATATTCCCATGGTGGGTGCAAGTGTACTCGTTGTTTCGCTCGATCCACAAAAAGGAAAAGAGACTGCTAAAAAGATGGCTTCCTTGTTCTGGAGTGTAAGAGAAGAATTTATCATAGATTTGCCTGGAGTAAAAGAAGGGCTCGATTTGGCGATATCAATAGACGAGGATAAACCAATTGTGCTGGTGGACATCTCGGATAATCCTTTAAGCTGCGGGAGCGGGGATACAACCGAGCTGCTTCGAAAAATGGTACACATGAATATTCCCGACACATTGTTTGGAGGACTCTACGATCCCGAATCCATTGAGGCTTGCCGAAAGGCTGGAGTCGGAAACAAGGTATCGTTATACCTTGGTGGAAAAGTATCACCAGAATTTGGGGAACCCGTTCAGGTCGAAGCTACGGTCGTGGCTCTATCAGACGGTATATTTCACAATTCTGGGCCCTTCAATCAGCATTTAAAAGTGGATTTAAAGGGAACGGCACACATTCGCGTTGGTGAGATGGATGTCCTATTGATTGGAAGACCGATGTCAGCGAATGATCCAGAAATGTTTCGTCATATTGGCCTTGAGCCGCAGGCAAAGAGAATTCTTGGATTAAAAGCTAAAAATCATTTCCGGGCAGCGTTTGAGCCGATTGTTGGCCGAATCATTTATGTGGATGCACCTGGTGTTGCTTCTAATCGTTTAACAACTTTTACGTATCGTCACATTCCAAACTCAATATGGCCTTTGGATGATATCCAGTATGAAGTGGAACTGAGGAGGAAAGAAAAGTGGAAACAATAAACAAATCCTATTACGTCGAAACACCGGTTTCATTAAATCCGGAACAGCTAAAAATGATGATAGAGCTTGAAAAAGATGCCTTTCCAGGATTGGGAGCTGTAGATGAACAAACGCTTATTCCGCTTACACGATACGGGAAACTGATTCAATATAGGCAGCATAACGATCCAAGACCTGTTGCAATTTGTGAATTGATGAGAGATTACCACGATATTCATAAAGCCTACATTTTTGGGTTTTATGTCCGTTCCGACCAGCAAGGGAAAGGAGTAGGGAAATTATTTTTACAGGAAATTTATCCGATTCTAAAGCAAGAAGGTTTTCATAAGGTTTGCTTAACGGTCAGCATTAAAAACGAGGCAGCAGTCAAGTTATATGAAAAATTAGGGTTTGTCATAAAAGAGACGAGATTCGATGAATTTGGTAAAGGAGAAAATCGCTATTATATGGAGTACTTCATTTCTTAAGAAAGTAATTAATGAACAGGGGAAAATTCATTAAAAACGGTCAATAAAAAATATTTTAATTTTTGGAGGGGTTATGATGAGAAACAATTTATTCAAACCGAAAAGACATTGGAGAGAAATCGAGCTTTGGAACGATGTAACTGATGAGCAATGGAACGATTGGGTATGGCAACTGACAAATACGATCAAAAGTTTAGAAGACTTAAAGAAAGTAGTCAACTTAACACCAGAGGAAGAAGAAGGAGTTAAAATTGCAACGAAAACAATCCCATTAAACATCACGCCCTATTATGCATCGCTGATGGATAAAGACGATCCAAGGTGTCCAGTACGTATGCAGTCTGTTCCAATTGCGCAGGAAATGTATAAAACAAGATATGATTTAGAGGATCCCCTGCATGAAGATGAAGATTCACCAGTACCGGGCTTAACGCATCGGTATCCCGATCGCGTGTTGTTCTTAGTAACAAACCAATGCTCCATGTACTGCCGATATTGCACAAGAAGACGTTTCTCCGGTCAAATCGGAATGGGTGTACCAAAGAAACAGTTAGACACAGCCATTAATTATATCGCATCTAACCCTCAAATTCGTGATGTGTTAATTTCCGGAGGGGACGGGCTCCTTATTAATGACAACATTTTAGAATACATTTTAAAGAATTTACGAGAGATTCCGCATGTAGAAATTATTCGTATCGGTACAAGAGCACCTGTCGTATTTCCGCAGCGCATTACCGAAAATCTTTGCAATATCTTGAAAAAGTATCATCCAGTTTGGTTAAATACACATTTTAATACATCCATTGAAATTACCGAAGAATCAAAACGTGCATGTGAAATGCTTGCAAATGTGGGGGTACCACTCGGGAACCAATCGGTTATTTTAGCAGGCATTAACGACAGTGTGCCGATCATGAAACAGCTTATGCATGATCTTGTTAAAATTCGCGTTCGTCCATATTATATTTACCAATGCGATTTATCAGAAGGAATTGGCCATTTCCGTGCACCGATTAGCAAAGGATTAGAAATTATGGAAGGACTCCGGGGTCATACATCGGGCTATGCAGTTCCGACATTTATTGTGGATGCTCCAGGAGGAGGCGGCAAAATTCCATTGCAGCCAAACTATATCATTTCTCAAAGTGCTAATAAAGTTGTATTGCGTAACTTTGAAGGTGTGATTACCTCCTATCCAGAGCCAGAAAATTATCAGTCAGGCAGTGCAGAGGACTACTACAAAAAGGTATATCCTGAAGTGTTTGAAAAGTTTGAAAGTAATGGAGTTCTATCTATTATTGATGACACGAAATTTAACCTTACTCCTGAAGGCTTAAAACGTTTAGATCGCCGCAAAACATATAATGAAAACCCTGAGCATAGCTCTTTAAAGGATAAACGGGACAAACGGGACGAATTAAAAGAGAAAAAATTCCAATCGCAACTGGGCAAGTATGAAACAGTAGGAGCAAGGGAGGAATAGTAATGAATTGTCAATGGTGCGAATCTGATACAGTACGTGAAACGAAGGACACGGTGTATTGGGAACTTCCAGACGGAACAAAAGTGCTAGAAATTCAGAACACACCAACCGTTCATTGCATGGAATGCGGAATGATCTATCAAACAGATCATACGGTGAAAGAAATTGAGGATCAGCTATATTTAATTGACTCCTCAAAGCTCGAAAAAAGTATGACGTATGAAACACTTATGGCCGTTCCACGCTTATTAAAGCGAAACTACTTTGATTTTTCGAAATAATTAGCAAGCCGTCTCCCATTTTTCAATATTAAATGGGAGATGAATTTTAGTCTTCATTAATAAGGCTCTTTTCGTAAACTTTGTTGCTTTTGGAACTTTAAAAGGGTCATTTACTAAGTTTCTAGGCAATTTTTGCAAATGTACTTACGAAAAGATGCCACGAAGCATAAAGTTATACGGGTTGATGAACTTATACGAAAAACAACAATCTATGCGAAGATAGCCTTAATTAAAGACGGGAGTCGGGAGGACAAGAATGGAAGCACTCAAAAGCTATAATAATACCCAAAATAATCAGAATAGTCAGAACGACAAGAGAGGTAAAGAGCATATTAAACGTAATCTAAAGGCACGTCACATGACGATGATTGCCATTGGAGGGTCAATCGGGACAGGTTTATTTTTAGCGACAGGAGCGTCCATTCAAACAGCTGGACCTGGTGGAGCAATTATAGCTTATGGGGCTATCGGCATTATGGTCTACTTTTTGATGACAAGTCTCGGAGAAATGGCTACCTTAATGCCGGTTTCGGGATCCTTTTCAACATATGGCAGCCGTTTTGTTGATCCGGCATTTGGTTTTGCACTTGGTTGGAATTATTGGTTCAACTGGGCAGTTACACTGGCGGTTGAAATAGCTGCATCTGCGATTATTATGAAGTTCTGGTTTCCAGATGTACCGAGCATCGTGTGGAGTACACTGTTTTTAGGTCTTATCTTTTTATTGAATGCATTGTCGGTTAAAAGTTACGGAGAATCCGAGTATTGGTTCTCCTTAATTAAAGTAGTGACAATCATAGTTTTTATTGGTGTTGGTTTGCTCACCATTTTTGGTATTCTGGGCGGGCAGTTTATCGGGTTTAAAAACTTTACTTTAGGCGATGCTCCGGTTCATGGCGGTCTTTTATCCATTTTAAGTATTTTTTTCATCGCAGGTTTTTCTTTCCAAGGAACGGAACTCGTGGGGATAGCTGCAGGAGAAAGTGAAGAGCCGGAGAAAAACGTACCAAAGGCGATTCGACAAGTATTTTGGCGTATTCTTCTATTCTATATCGTTGCCATTGCAGTCATTGGCCTTATCATTCCTTTTACAAGTCCAAACCTGTTAGGCAGGGATGTCGACAGTATCGCTGTCAGCCCTTTTACCCTTGTATTTGAGAAAGTGGGCATTGCATTTGCGGCATCTGTAATGAATGCAGTTATTTTGACATCGGTCTTATCGGCAGGGAGTTCCGGTTTATATGCATCGACACGCATGCTTTGGTCCATGGCAAAGGACGGACAGGCACCTAAATTTTTACAAAATGTAAATCATCGCGGGATTCCGATGAATGCTCTTGTCATTACGACCATTATTGGAGGCTTAGCCTTTTTAACGTCTATTTTTGGAGATCAAGTTTATACATGGTTACTAAATGCTTCAGGCTTAACAGGATTTATTGCATGGCTTGGAATTGCAGTCAGCCACTATCGTTTTAGAAAAGCATATATGGCACAAGGCAGGGACCTGAAGGATTTAAAATTTAAAGCGAAATGGTTCCCTCTCGGTCCGATTCTCGCTTTTGCAATGTGTGTCTTTGTCATTATCGGCCAAAATTATCAAGCTTTTTTAACTAATGAGATTGATTGGTATGGTGTAGCGGTGTCCTATATAGGTTTACCAATCTTTTTGGCCTTGTGGCTCGGTTATAAACTCGTTCATAAAACAAAGGTCGTTCCATTAAAGGAATGTTCTTTTGAAGAGATGTCATCTAAATAGAAATTTTTCTAATAGAAAAGAATGTACCAAAAAAAAGCGGTAGAACTGGGCTGATTACAGCCCTAGTTGCCCGCTTTTTTTATTTGAATAGGACAGCCTCTAATATGAGACTGTAATCTAGTAATCGTTCCTTGCACAAAATTTATAATTCCAAGCTTGATTAATCCTGAATTCTATTTCACTTACAGTGATGCCACGCCTTCTTGAATATACATAATCCGAAGATAAGGAATGCAAGGAATCCAATTAAAGCGATAAGGAAGTTTAGAACCGTAACAAATAAACCACTAAGGCCGATTACTCCAAGCAAAAGAGTCACCCAGCCCAAAACTACAAACAATAACCAAATGACACCTGTTAAAAATCCAAGAAAAACCCCAAAAATACCCCAAGAAGAATGATTATGACCCATAGTATTTCACCCCCTGCCTGTCAATGGTTGTTCAATATTAATATATGCAGTTGCTTGAGAACTTGTTTATGGAATAACAAAAAGAGGGCTCTAAAAGGCGTGATTTTCCGAAAAAGCTTGTTTTAACTATTGCGTTCTTCAGATAGGTGAATCCATGGATGGTGGTTTTGAAAATATAAATGAAACTCCATACAAAAGATAGAGAAAAATAGGACCTGATTCTATCACTTAGAATCAGGTCCTTTCAATAAAGTTGTGTAGGTCTTTTTCAATACTTGTTTGATAATCCGAGGGTGCATCAGAATAGTAATCGGACGAACAAGATTCATTACTTTGACAAACGAGTTATATATGTATTGATTTTGCGAGGATAAAAGAAAGATATTTTTTGCATACCATTGCTGGAAGGAAAGACCTGCCGGCTTTTTCCCTGTTGTTTCAGGATATCGAAAATCTTCAATAATCACCATATTCCAAATAGGGGAGATGATTTTCGCTACTTTTTTATGAAAGGTTTTTTGAAGATTATGGCTTCTGTTCTGAAGGAGTTTTTGAAGTGTAAGTGCCTCTAACACGGCAATACTCATTCCTTGACCAAAAACAGGATCTATCCTACAAACCGTATCACCGATCAATAAGAGTCCATCTGGCAGACTGCGTACTTTATAAAATTGTCTCCAAACAATATGCGGTACACGGTAGATTGAGGTGTTAGATAATGGGGCCACATCCTTTATTTCATGATAGATATCTAACTTTGGTAATTTTTTCGATAGTTCAATAAAGCTGCTGTCATTTTTTAATACCTCTTTTGCGTTTACTTCGTTATGATAGCCAATGAGTGTGACAATATAACGATTTCCCTCTACCTTTGAGATGGTCCCGCCTATTTTTTCCTGTGGAGGGTTAGGGTAGACTAGTTTAATTGCCCAGTCCCTTTTTGGACTTTCAGGCAGTTGAAAGGATTTACTAAGGTAACTTAATCCAATATTAACCTTTTGTTCAGGGATAGAAATCCCTCGTTTATTCAGCCAACTACTGGAAAGGCTACTCACACCACTGGCATCTACAACAAGGTCTGCAAATAGGCTTTTTACGGTGTCACTTCCATCGAATACGTCAATTCCAATAATTTGATTTTTTTCTTCATTATATATGTAGTTTTGGACATCGTGGTTGTAAAGAAATGTTACGTTCGGAATACATTTCATGTATTGTTCTATATGCCACTCTAAATGTGGGCGGGTTTGAAGTGTGGTCGTGTACCCTCCATCAAAACGTACTTTCCACACACCATGGTGGAACCATGCTAGATCCTGAGTGGAATTTATTTTTACTGCGCCACTGGAGTGGAATTTCTTTGTGATACCCGGAAACAGAATTTCGAGACCATTCTCACCAGCATGGAGAAGCGCATGTAAATGCTGACCTTGTGGGGCACCTTTTCTTGGGAATGGCCCCTGCGGTTCTTGATCCCGTTCTATAATAATTACCTCTTTGAAAAAATCTGAAACAACGCGTGCTGCTAATTTCCCAGAGACGCCTCCACCAATAATAATTGCTCTTTCGTTTCGGGACAAAGGGTGAAACACCTCCTATAATAATTTTTACTTAAATATGATAGCATACTATTTTTGTAGATTGAATTGTCAATAAGTAAATAGTGGTAAAGAACAGTATTTCATCGATACTCCTTACATGAATATTTACGTGACTTAGGCAAAGGGAAATCAAGGAAATATTATTGTGAAATATTTCACAAAATGTTCAAGATTAAGTTGGTAACAGATAATCAAATCGTTGTATATTAACACTATAGATACGTTGTTTATATTACTGGGGGGATTACTTATGAAAAAGATATTTCAGATACTATTAACTTTAGGGCTTATCATGACACCTTTTTTTGCACAAGCACATGTGAAATGGTTCACAAAAGTAGTGCCGCACAAGGTGTCTATTGAACATATATTATCACCGATGTTTATATTTTTAACTCTGGTTGCAGCCATTGTATTAGCTACATTAACATTGATCATTCCAAAAATGGCTGAATGGGAACCTGTGAAAAAAATGGAGAATCGTCTTTCCGGTTTAAGAAAGTATTCTAGATATTTAATAAAGTATGGGACCGCCATTGCTCTGATGATTCAAATGATGAATGGCACTTTATTCGCTCCCGAGTTCCATGTTAGTAGCATGTTCATTACTGTATTAACTTGGGTTACCATTGGATTTTTATTAATTCCGCATCATATCTCAACTAAAATTGGTGCATCTATTTTACTAGGATTATTTATTTATGTAACGATTCATCATGGTATTTTTTATATGTTAGATTACGGATTTTATCTAGCCATTATAGGTGTTTTATTGGTAGGAAATACAAAGCTAGAGAAGACAGGGTTTCCATTTCTTTATTTAGGAACGGGGTTATCACTTAGCTGGGTAGCTGTTGAAAAATGGGTTTATCCTGGAATGGCATTAGATATTGTCACAAACCATCATGTGCCAACATTTGGCTTCGAACCAAGTTTGTTTGTGGTGATGGCAGCATTTATCGAATTTGTGGTAGGTTATTTGTTAGTTGTTGGTATCTTAAATCGAGTGTTGGGTTTTGTTGTTACAGGCATTTTCATCTCAACTACGATGCTCTTTGGAATGACAGAAGTCATCGGCCATTTCATGATTCATATTGTGTTGATTATTTTCATTATTGAAGGTGTTTCATTCTATAACCCGCCAATTAAAATGCATAAAACAAAAACAGATCAATTTATTTTTGTATTTTTAAACTTCATTTTTGTTCTTGCAACTTTTTTATTAATTTACTACCGTTTTGCTTAAAATATTAGCGCATTTAATTTTTCCATTAACGATACTTCAAATAGTGAAGTATCGTTTTTTCATAGAATCATGGCAAATATGTTTTATAGAATAACATTTTTTGTTAATCTTATATTAGAATGGAGGGTTTCTATGAAATTAAATACGCATTTATGTGAAATACTAAATATTGTCCATCCCATTATTCAAGCAGGGATGGCTGGAGGACCTACTACCGTAGATCTTGTTGCCAATGTATCGAACGCGGGCGCTTTAGGAACTTTGGGTGCGGCTTATATGAAACCTGAGGAAATTAGAGGGGCTATCAGAAAGATTAACGAGCGGACAACGAAACCTTTTGCTGTTAATTTGTTTTGTACCAATGGGAACGATCAATATGATGGAGTAGAAGAGTCACAGAAAGTGCTTAATGACATTAGAGATAAACTAGGGATGGAAACGTCGGAACGTCATGTGGTCACGAACAACTTTTTTGAGGAACAGTTTGAAATACTAATCGAAGAAAAAGTACACGTCATTTCTACAGCATTTGGTGTCCTTCCCAAAGATAAAATGGCAATCGCTAAGCAACATAACATTATCATTACTACTATGGTAACAACGGTTCAGGAAGCGCTGATCGCTGAGGAGAATGGAGCAGATATTATCATAGCTCAAGGGAGTGACGCAGGAGGTCATCGCGGGACATTCGAAATAGAAAAAAATACCAATGGAGCTACAGTAGGTACATTTTCTCTCGTCCCTCAAGTTGTGGATGCTGTTTCTGTGCCAGTTGTTGCCGCAGGAGGCATCATGGATAGTCGCGGCCTAGTTGCTGCCTTAGCTTTAGGTGCACAAGGTGTACAAATGGGGACCGCTTTCTTAACGACGACGGAGTCTGGTGCTCATCCCGTATATAAACAAGCACTATTGAATAGTACGGAAGAAAGTACGGTCATTACGAAGGTCTTTTCCGGCCGTCCGGCAAGGGGAATTCATAATACTTTTATCCAATCCTACTTTGACGCTAATATCTCCCCAGCCGATTTCCCGACACAAAATACGATGACAACTGATATCCGCAGACATGCAGCGAAGCAAAATAATCCAGAATATATGTCACTTTGGGCTGGGCAGGCAACAAGACTCTTATCAAACGAAGTACCAGCACGCAAACTTGTCCTTGATTTAGTTGCAGGTGCAAAACAGTTGCTATCCACCAAATAATCCTGAATATACACTATAAATTAACCAAGAGGTGACCATTTTGACAACGGCTGTATTCAAAATTATCTCATTTGGTAGCTAAAGGTTAACTGAAAAGCGCAAGGAATCCTGCGCTTTTTTGCTTTTTTCTATTCAATATTCTTATTAAGTAATCGATGAAATGGACACTTTGATAATGAACTTTCATCATCGCGTAAAAAATATTGCTTCCACTCGAAATTGTCTTTATTTCCATAACTATTTAAATCAGGATGAATACGGATTGAATCGTACGTTTCCAGTCTATTCCTAATTTGTGCTTTGATACTTTTGGCGAAAGTTTCATTTTTATTGAATTCTTGTAAAACCCATCTAGGTGTGATGGCTAGCATAAAGAAGTCAAAGTGTCTGCTTTTTCTATTTTGATGGGCAGGAGTTGCGCAATACATAAAGTACGGCGCACCCTGAAAACAGAACTCCCAAATCGGATTGTGAGGGTCTGGCGGTAAGTGGTTAGGCCAATCCATTCTGTCCTTTTTACTTAGTCCACTTAACTGCTTCCAGAATAATTGCTCAAACATTTCTACTGTATGCGTGTCTTTCAAGTCTGGTGGTGTTTCATAAAAAATAATAAGTGAGGTATAGTTCCCAAATTCTTTAGATGTATTCGTGTAATCACTAAGTAACGAAGCAACCTCATCTATGGTAGATGGAAGCCTCGGATCGC
Organism: Neobacillus sp. 204; assembly: GCF_046562815.1. Classification (NCBI taxonomy): domain Bacteria; kingdom Bacillati; phylum Bacillota; class Bacilli; order Caryophanales; family Bacillaceae; genus Neobacillus; species Neobacillus sp. 204. Next base: position 613,648 of record NZ_JBJORY010000002.1, on the reverse strand, counting down.
CTGTAAATCCGAAACGGACGTGGTTCTTTGTAAAACCTATCGTCGCGGGGATACAAGGGAAGGGCTGTTCTTGATCCTTTAGTTTCGCTTTGAATTTCTCCAGAGCTGTTCTTTCCCATTGTTGGAGTTGTGGGCGGAGTAAGGGGGTATCGTGATAGAGTGTTTTAATTTTAATCACCTCCTAATGGCTCATACAGTATATTCAGGGATGGATGTGGGAGGTGAATATTCGATTCAATATGGGCTGCTGTTCCTCTTCCTTCATAAAAGTTACTTCTTCGGTGTATTTCCTACCACTATGTTGATTAATATAGTAAAATAAGATGGAGTCGGTAATTTTAATAGTAGAAATTCAAACGTGTGGAGGATCTAAGGTGACATATCAACAAAACAAACGATTTAAACTGTTTTCATTGAATTCCAATCAAAAGCTAGCAACAGAGATGGCGGATCTTTTGGGCAGCGAGTTAGGTAAATGTTCTGTATCTCATTTTAGTGATGGGGAGATTCAAATTCACATTGAAGAAAGTGTACGGGGCAGTGAGGTGTTTGTTGTTCAATCCACTTCTTACCCAGTAAATGATAATATTTTAGAGCTGCTTATCATGATTGATGCTCTAAAAAGAGCTTCTGCAAGCATCATTAATGTGGTCATTCCTTACTATGGCTATGGACGACAAGATCGAAAGGCACGTTCGCGGGAGCCAATTACTGCGAAACTAGTCGCAAACCTTTTAGAAACTACTGGAGCAAGTAGAATTCTTACAATGGACCTCCATACTTCCCAAATTCAAGGTTTCTTTGATATACCTGTTGAACATCTATATGGTGTTCCAATTCTTGGCCAGTATTTTCAGGATAAAGGCTTAGAAGATATTGTTATTGTGGCGGCTCATAATGGCAGCATTGGTAGAGCAAGAAAAGTGGCCAACCTTCTACACGCTCCAATTGCTTTGATTGATAAACGAAAATTTGAAGAAAATGGTCCTGAATCCATTGATGTGATTGGTAATGTCGATGGAAAAAATGTGATTATTATTGATGATTTAATCGATACAGGTGACACGATCACTTTAGCAGCAAAGGCTTTGGAAGAAAACGGAGCAAAAGCAATTTATGCCGGTTGCACTCATCCTGTATTTACAGACAATGCGATTGAAAAAATTGAATTGTCACCGATTAAAGAATTAGTGGTGACAAATACTATCCAGTTACCAGATGAGAAAATAATCAATAAAATTAAATCGATCTCTGTTGCCCCACTGCTTGTAGAGGCAATCGACCGAATTCATAATGAAAAAGCGGTAAGTCCTTTATTTGAATAAGTTACCTTGCGAAGCCAACTATTTTTTATAGTTGGCTTTTTTCGTTAGAAAATGTTGAATTGGCTTAGGACCAGATTATAGATCTTGGTAGTAGTCGAGTCTAAATAATTTACATAGTTTTTGAAAGTGATATTATTGTAAGAGTAAATATTCATTTAATATCTTGTGTTACCACCAGGTCCTAACTATCTAGAAGCAAGCTAATTTACACAAGGAACCCAAATTCTAAATTACCAAGAATGGAGCTTGACAATTGTGGATTTAAAAACATTGATCGCACCAGTGCACTTTAATTTAGCAAGTGAAATTTCTAAGCATTACTCCAAAAAAATCGCCTTGCGATGGGAAAATGAACATGGAGAAACGAAAACGATCTCTTATGCTCAGTTAATCACAAAGGCAAATAAACTTGCCAATGGGTTAACTAAATTAGGATTGGAGAAAGGTGACCGGGTTATAGTAATGAGCACACGACTCATTGAATCTTATGTGATCTATTTAGCATGTTTAAAAGCTGGATTAATTATTAGTCCAACTTCAGAACTTCTACGGGCAAAGGATTTATTATATCGCTTGAATCATTCAGAAGCGAAAGCTGTCATTTCATATTCCGAATTAATTAAAGAATTTGAAAATATAAGCAAGGAAACACCATTTTTACAATATAAGATTGCCTTTGGTCAGGAAGTACCAAATTGGCTTTCGTTAGAAACATTAATGGAAGAGGAATCAGACAGCTTTAACGATGTAGATACACTGAGTGAGGATTTTGCCTTTTTAGCTTATACATCCGGTACAACCGGCCAGCCCAAAGGGGTTGTTCACAGCCACGGCTGGGGCTATGCTCATTTAAGAATTGCTGCTTCCAAATGGCTGAATATTAGTGAAAACGATCTGGTGTGGGCCACTGCTTCTCCGGGGTGGCAAAAATGGGTCTGGAGTCCATTCTTATCGATTTTAGGTTCAGGAGCAACAGGTTTTATCTATCATGGCAGATTCAATCCACAAAAATATTTACGCCTGCTTCAAGATCACCAAGTAAATGTTTTATGCTGCACACCTACTGAATACCGAATGATGGCTAAAATAGATGATCTTTCCACTTTTAATCTCGCCCATTTACATACTGCTGTTTCAGCAGGTGAGGCTCTAAATCGGGAAGTCATTGATGTGTTTAAAGAGCATTTTAAGATTCTGATTCGCGATGGATACGGCCAGACGGAAAGTACGTTATTGATTGCTAATTTAAATACCAATGAGGAAAAATTAGGATCAATGGGGCAGCCGTTGTTACAAGAATTTATTGATGTAATCGATGAAAATGGCAATCCTGCGGAAATCAATCAAGTCGGTACAATAGCGATTAAAAGTGATTTTCCCGCATTATTTAAACAATATTATAAAAATCCAGTGACCACCTCTGCTTCCTATCAGGGTCAATATTTTTTAACTGGGGATCGTGCGATGAAGGACGAGGATAACTACTATTGGTTCCAGGGTAGGAAAGATGACGTCATCATTAGTTCTGGTTATACGATTGGACCTTTTGAAGTAGAAGATGCCTTAATGAAACATAAATCGGTAAAAGAATGTGCGGTAGTCGCTTTACCGGATCCAGTCAGAGGAAACGTTGTCAAAGCATTTGTTGTGTTGAAGGAAGGAATTCTAGGTAAAGTGGAGTTAACTAAGGAATTGCAGAGCTTTGTTAAAAACTTAACAGCGCCTTATAAGTATCCACGGGTCATTGAATATATCGAGGCACTACCTAAAACAGATTCAGGAAAAATTCGTCGGATTGAACTGAGAACACAACATTAGATGGATAAACGGAAATGGACGATTCCGGCAGAATATAAAACACTTTACTCCTTTTCAAATCGTGGTATAATAAGCCGTATTAAAATTTACAAATTTTGTCGGTGAATGTCCAAAAATCCATCAAAGAAGTGTTGCGTAATGAATAAAATAGAATTGAATATCAGGCACAGAACTGTTTCTTTGTTAGATAAGTATTTTTCTGGCGAATCGATAGATTACAAGAAAATATTTGCGATTATTCTTCCGATTTTCGTAGATCAGGCCTTTTTAATCATCATGAGTTTATTAAATACAGCAATGATAAGTTCAGCCGGGGTGGCAGCGGTTAGTGCGGTGAGTTTGGTAGATTCATTGAATATTTTCTTAGTCAATGTCTTTATTGCTGTTGCAACAGGCGGGACCGTGATCGTAGCTCAGTATAAAGGGAGCGGAAACGCTGAGATGGTGTCCAAAACTGCCACTCAAGCGATAACGGCCGTTACCATATTTTCAGTCCTTATTAGCTCTCTAGTCATCATTTTTCATACGCCAACCTTAAACATCCTATTCGGTAAAGCGGAAGCAGATGTTTTTCAAAACGCACGAATTTATCTTATCGGCAGCTGTCTTTCTTATCCATTCATCGCCATCTTTCAAGCGGTGACTGGCTCACTGAGAGGTGTGGGAGAGACCAAACCATGCTTAAATTTATCGTTATTAATGAATTTAACCAATACTATTTTAAATGTTTTATTGATTACTATTTTTAAAATGGGTGTGGAAGGGCTTGTGATTTCTACGCTTCTGGCGAGATTTTTGGGAATGGCCGCTTCCTTAGTCTATGTTTTAAAATACAATGAGTCGATTCGTTTCAAAATAAAAAATGCAGTACGAATCGACTTATCTATATTAAAGAAGGTCATGTTTATCGGATTGCCTTTCGCTGCGGAACAGATCTTTTTCAATGGTGGAAAGCTTCTAACACAGACGTTTATTGTCCAGTTAGGTACCCTATCAATGACTGTATATGCGATCGGAAATGCCTTGATGTTGTTATATCAAATTGGACCTAATTCCATTGGTATCGCTATCGTTACCATCGTGGGGCAGTGTATTGGACGAAGGAATATTGCCGACGCGAAGAAATTTATCTTCTCATTAATCGGCCTTTCTTCAATTATTTTTGTTATCGCGGATTTCTTATTATTGCCGTTGTTTCCAGTGTTGATTAAAATGTTCAATCCACCGGCAGAAATTGTTCCAACGATTTTTACCCTTATTTTAATCGGTGCTATTGCCCAGCCTATTCTGTGGTCACCAAGCTTTATCCTGCCATCAGCGTTACGGGCAGCGGGGGATTCGAACTTTACTTCGGTTGCCTCATTGCTGTCAATGTGGTTGTTACGTGTCATTCTAGGTTATGTTTTAGGGATTACCTTAGGTTTTGGAATTATCGGCGTCTGGGTCGCCATGATTGTGGAATGGGGGACTCGCGGACTCATCTTTGGATGGCGGTTCAAAGGAAAAAAGTGGTATGCACACAAGCTTGTATAATATCATTTAGATTCCTCCTCAAACATTTTCAATTGAGGAGGTTTTTTCATATAATCATCGTAGATACATCATTGAAGGAGGACCATCTTGGAGCAAAAAGGAGTCATTTCACTAGGGGAAGCATTTGTAGACTTTATTTCAATCGACAAAACGAATACCAAATACCAGCCGCTGTTGGGTGGGGCTACCGTAAACTTAGTGGTGGGGACAAGCAGACTAGGGATACCGGCTTATTATTTATGTAAACTTGGGACGGATGAAGTTAGTCAATTTGTAGAGCAGGAATTCAAGAAAGAACGGATTGATACTTCATTTTCAGTTCACTCGTTGAGCAAGAAAATTTGTGGGGTTTATGTTCATATAAATGAAAACGGTGAGCGATATTTTCATACTTACGTGAATCCTACTCCGGATGAAGTATTGTCTGAAAATGAATTGCGAAAGGAAGTTTTTGATCGGGCAAAGATTTTTTATTTTGGTTCTGGAACTCTTTTTCATGAGAAAACAAAGAAAACAACTGAAAGGGCACTAAGATATGCCAAGGATGCTGGCAATGTCATCGCCTTTGACGCTAACCTTCGACTTAAGCGTTGGGAAAGTGAGGCTCATTGCCGCCAAACAGTTTCTGCCTTCCTTCCACATGCACAAATCGTGAAACTCGCTGAAGATGAGCTGCATTTTTTAACAGGAACCGATTCATTGGATGCTGGCATCGACCAACTATCAAAATGGAGGATTCCCTATCTGTTTATCACGATGGGGAGCAAGGGTGCATGTGCAGTGATTAATGGGAAACAAGTTTTCGCACCTGCTCCGACCGTCAATGCCATCGATACAACCGGTGCAGGTGATGCCTTCATGTCAGCCCTTCTGTATTGCTTTCATGAAAAAGGGCTGCCGACTAATTTATCTCAAATCAATGAGTATCTTCAATTTGCAAATAAAGTTGGAGCTGCCGCCACAACAGAAATCGGCGCCCTGTCTGTTAATTTTAATAAAAAAAGCTGAAGTGTCTGTCAAGTAAAAACCTGGATCCGATAGTAATAGGGGCCCAGGTTTTTAATAATGGGCACTGGGGGTATTGATGACCTAAATCGTGAAAAGGCTGAAGGAAGGGTGTCAATAGGGGTTATTGACGACCGAAGATGTAAAAAAAAATAAAAGAGCGGTAGTCAATACAGGTTAATTTACCAAATGTAAAAAAAACGTCACGAAAGTCGTTGTTTATGTATACTAAATGTTGACGCAGTTAGGAATTTTCAAAATAATGTTTAACTATTGCGAACAACTAATGTATAATGTTTTCAACAATGATTGAGAGGTTTTGTGGACATGAACTCATATATAAAAGATCAAATTGAATTATTTCAAGAAAAGAATAAGAATCGTGGATGCCTATTAGTTAGTTGCCCCGACCAACCAGGTATTGTTGCTGCGATTTCAAAATTTTTATTTTCCTACAATGCAAATATTATCGAATCTAGTCAATATTCTACCAATCCTGAGGGTGGTATCTTTTTCATCCGGATTGAATTTGAATGTCCTGGTCTTAAGGATAAAGCGAAAGACATGGAGAATAGATTTGCTGAAATTGTTGAACAGTTTTCAATGGAGTGGAACTTTACGCACGCCTATCATGTGAAAAAAGCGGCAATCTTTGTTTCGAAAGAGCTTCATTGTTTGCTAGAGCTTTTATGGGAATGGCAAAGTGGAGATCTAATGACCAACATTGCCCTTGTTATCAGTAATCATGAAACCGCAAGAGAGGTCGTCGAAGGACTGAATATCCCATTTTATTACGTTCCAGCCAACAAAGATATTCGTGGACAAGCTGAAGCCACACAACTTAAACTACTAAAAGAGTATGAGATTGATTTCGTGGTATTGGCTCGTTATATGCAAATCTTGTCGCCAAAATTTGTCGAAGAAAATCCAAATAAGATTATTAATATTCACCATTCCTTCTTACCCGCCTTTGTGGGTGCAAGACCCTATGAACGGGCTTTTGACCGAGGAGTGAAATTGATTGGTGCGACCTCTCATTATGTAACCAATGACCTAGATGAGGGACCAATTATCGAACAGGATATCAGTCGGGTCGGTCATCATGATAATGTCGACAGCCTTAAGAAGATTGGCCGAAGAATCGAAAGAAGCGTACTAGCTCGAGCCGTGAAATGGCATATTGAAAACCGGATTATCGTCCATCAAAATAAAACGATTGTTTTCTAGTAAATCCCTTTGATAGGGATTTTTTTTTGAGTTATTTTAATAAAGGCACCATCCTTCTCTGTTTGAGGAACCACTTATTTAGTCAGTGGGCAATCTATTTCCCTATAAAAAATATCTCAATAAAAACCTGTACTATACGAAAAGACCGCGAATATACATTTAAGAAAGAGTTTTGTAGTCTAAAAAAGGGTAAGGATTGTGATAAGAATGGAAAATCAAATTAAGATTAATGATAATGGGCCATTGCAGGTAAGTGGAGATTTTCAGATTTTTGATTCAGAGGGAAAGGAATATCCGAAGAAAGCAAAAGTGTATCTTTGCCGTTGCGGCTTTTCCAACAAAAAGCCGTTCTGTGATGGTTCACATAAAAAAGGTGGATTTGAAAGCAGTCCAAGGGCCACTGAATAAAAGAAGGATTTAAGCAAGGTGTCAGGCACCACCCTTGTAATATGTGTCTGCTGTTATGCTTAGTATTGTAGTATTTTTAGATTTTACGTGCGGCCAGGAATGGGCAAACCATCCTGGCCGTTTTATATTAATGTGCTTCCTTATCCAAGTCTCTTATTGAAGACGAGGTGAACAGTTGATAATATATTAACAAGAGAATATCGTCATGAAGGAAATGCAACTTAAATTACGGTTTATAAAACTAAGTGTATGAAGAGAGGCGGTAACTAAAATGACAACAGGTAATAATGTGAAAATAACGGTAAAAACTTCCGTTAATGCACCAGTTGAGAAGGTGTGGGAATATTGGACAGAGCCACAGCATATAACTCAATGGAACAATGCTTCGGATGACTGGCATACGCCGGTGGCTGAAAATGATTTAACAGTTGGCGGGAAATTTCTTACAAGAATGGAAGCGAAAGATGGAAGTTTTGGCTTTGATTTTGGGGGAATTTATGATGAAGTAAAATTAAATGAGGTTATTTCATATACCATGGGGGATGGTAGAAAAGTTACCATTACTTTTAAAGGTCAAGGAAACGAAACCGAGGTAATCGAAACTTTTGATGCGGAAACCACCAATCCGGTTGAGATGCAACAAGCAGGTTGGCAGGCAATTTTAGATAACTTTAAAAAATATGCCGAGTAATAATCAAATGGATAAAGGAGAAAATCAGTTCATGGCTGATTTTCTCCTTTTTTTATAGGCATTCGTATTTTATGCATATCCCATATGCATTTGGAAATACTTACAAAGGTTTGTAAAGCAGGTTTGTAATATGGATAATCAAATAAATGGAGAACACGATTATTCAGAAGAAATACTGACCAACCGACAGGGACACCCAGTAATCGTCTGACCCGTATTAAAAAAGATAGATGGAAAAAAGGCGGGGGTAGTCACTCCCGCCTATAATTCTATCCTCACAACTCCAGATTCTCAATAAGACGGTAACTCTTAAATTCTAGTTTCTTTGTCGTTTCTAACTGAATTAATTCTCCATGTTCCAAAACAATTCTTTTTGAGAATAGTGGTCCATCATAAACAAAGGTATGATATTCACCTGCTTCACCCATAGGACAAATGGTGGTCTTTTGGACATCTTGAAGGAACGATTCATCGACGATTCTACCAAGCCACGTGTCATCTAATAGATCTTCCCGTACACGAATCACGATTGCATTATAGCCAGACTGGACAAACTTATCCAGAGAGTGTAGGGCTTCCTCCTTTTTCATCCATAGTGGATACAAGGCCTCAACATCTGATGCGCTAGCAACTTTTTCTCCCCAATCCCTGTGTTCATCTAAATATAGATCTCCGTAGGCTATTCCCGTAACATTATATTGCTTTTTCAAGGATTGTACGGCTTTAACAAATTGACTTGTATAGTTTTCGTATGTACATTCGATAAAATGAACAGGTAATCTTAAAGCTTCCCCTTGTAGTTTAATCATTTCTGTTCGCTCTCCATGTCCAAATGTTCGCCCCAGTTCTTTAGGTACAGTTGTAACCAAGCAAACAACCTCGTATCCCTGCGATTGTAAAGTATCCAACGCCATGCAACAATCCTTACCGCCACTCCAAGATAAAGCAATTCTTTTATTCAAGATACATCATCCTCATATAAGGTATTTTCATTTTCTGTAATATTGATAGTTTATCATAAAGATATAACCAAGGTGTTGGTACTGGTGAGATAGGAACAAAAATTATGAAATAGGTTTGCTTTATCCAAATATGAATAAATTATTCGAAAAAGTATAAATCTTATGAATTATCTGATATAACTGTATTATCAAGAAGTTTACCTCGTTTTCTATTCAGAAATGAATAATTTGTGATTTGGTGGAGTTTGAGAAGGGAGGGTTATTTGTGAATGATGAAAAAAAAGTTTGGAATGAAAGTGAAGCCATTCTTCATTCATTACAGGACGACATTTTAGTCACCGATACAGATGGAATTATTCTGAAGGTGAGTGAAGCAACTGAAGGAATTTATAATATGAAGTCAAATGAAATGGTCGGCCGGTCCGTTTATGAACTTGAAAAAGAGGGTGTATTTACACCGATTTTGACACCCCTGGTCATTAAAGAGAAAAAGAAGATTACCCTTGTCCAAACAACCAATAATGGAGAAAAGTTACTTGTCACGGGCATTCCTGTATTCGATCCTAACAATGATTTAGTGCGGATCGTTAGTTATTCTCATAATGTTACTGAGTTACTTAACATGAAAAAATACTTAACAGACATCGAAGACGAAATGGAACGAGTGAAAAGTGAACTTGAAATGCTTAGAAATCTTCAACTTGATTCAGATGGAATGATCACAACAAGTATGGAAATGAAGAAAGTACTCCAGCTCGCTTTACAAGTTGCAGAAATCGATGTCAATGTGTTGCTCCTGGGCGAAACAGGAGTGGGGAAATCCCACATTGCTAAATTCATTCATAAAAAAAGTTCGCGGAAAGATGGCCCTTTTATTGAGGTGAACTGCGGTGCGATCCCCGAATCCCTGTTTGAGGCAGAGTTTTTTGGTTATGAATCAGGTGCATTTACAGGGGCCAATTCAAAAGGGAAGGTAGGGTTAGCGGAACTTGCAGAAGGCGGGACATTATTTTTAGATGAAATTGGTGAGTTATCGTTGGCTAATCAAGTGAAAATCCTCAAATTTATCCAGGAAAAGCAATTTTATCGTGTCGGTGGCACCAAGCTTCGAACCGTTGATTTCCGTATCCTTGCGGCGACAAATATAGACTTAGAGAAAGCGGTCGAAGAAAAAACCTTTAGACATGACCTCTTCTTCCGTTTAAATGTTGTACCCATCACCATACCGCCATTAAGGAAGCGTTCAACTGATATTATTCCGCTAATTGAACACTTTTTAACGTATTTTTCGAAAAAGTATGACCGTGAACGAAGTCTTGATGAAGGTGTATTGCATCTATTATTTACTCAAGAGTGGAAAGGTAATGTGCGTGAACTAATCAATTTAATTGAAAGACTAGTGGTCACTTCACCAAAACAGCTGATTGAAATTGAAAACTTACCTTCTCATTTTCGAAAGTCTTATACGGATGAGACGTCTGGAGATGATAGAATTCGTTCTTTAAATGAAATTCTTGAAAGCGTTGAAAAGCAAGTGTTAATAAAAGCTAGGAAACAATACAAAACTACAATAGACATGGCAAAAGCCTTAGGAATAAGTCAACCTTCTGTATTTAGAAAAATCAGAAAATATGGAATAGATTAAAATTGGCACGAAACTTGCACTATATTTAAGTAATAGACTATAAATTTAGGATTTAGCATTGGTATCGAAATCGTTAATGAAAGGGGGAAATATAAAGGCAAAGAGAGAGTTCGCTAATAATATTTATACAGAAATAATTGAGGATACTATCTCTAAATAACGTTTTGTGTGTATTTTTATTTATTCCATTGCATATTCAGTTAATTATAGAATATTAAGAAAATATATTGACGTAAAATAAGTGAATATTTATATTTAAAGAATGTTATTCGGTTTTATATGAAGATAGTGGAAAACGAGGTGGAATATGAAAGTAACAGTTGGACCAGGTCAGTATATTAGAAATATTGGTTTACTAAAAGAGGCGGGAACATACATAAAAAATTTCGGAAAAACAGCCGCTCTAATTGGAGGACATAACAGTAGTGAAATTGTAGAAGTTTCATTAAGAAATAGTTTGCTAGAGAATGGGATTTTATTAAAACAGACCCTTTGGTATGGTGGGGAATCTTCTCGAGCGAATATCGATCGATTAGTCGCTGAATTAACCGATAAAAATATCGATGTTCTTATTGCAACTGGAGGAGGCAAAGCCATTGATACGGTCAAGGCGGTCGCATACCGACTAAACAAGCCTTTAGTTGCCATCCCAACCATTGCGGCTACCTGTGCCGCTGCCACGCCAATTACCATTCTTTACAGTAATGAAGGGGAATTTATTGGGATTGAACGAAGGGCAAAAGCTCCTGAACTAGTCTTAGTCGATTCGGAAATCATCATGAACGCACCGGTTCGTTATTTAATTGCTGGTATTGGGGATACATTGGCAAAATGGTTTGAGACGAAAACCTCTGTGAAAAAAGCGGTACCAACTGTATTCAATCAGACAGCCGTTGCGATAGCAGGTCAAGTTTATCAAACCTTACTCCAAATTGGGAAAGAGGCTGTCAATTCTGTTCGAACCCGTAAAGTGACAAAAGAGTTTGAAGATATTATCGATACCATTATTTTAGTCAGTGGCAGTGTCAGCGGGTACGGCGGAGATGACTGCAGAACAGCTGGGGCCCATGCAATTTATTCAGGGTTAACGATTTTTCCCGAGGTTCACCAAACCTATCATGGGGAAATTGTTGCCTTTGGGATTCTTGCTCAGTTGTGTATGGAGAAAACGAGTGAGGATGAATTGAAACCGTTAATCAACTTTTACCAGGAAATCGGACTTCCATATTCTTTGAAGCAAATGGGGGTTAGGAGCTTAACAGATAGTCAGTGGCAGAAACTTGGTGAAATTACCGTTACCATCGAAGACATGGCGAATATGCCTTTTGAAGTCACACCTGAAATGGTAATTGAAGCCGTTCGCCAAGCCGACAAAATTGGAAAAGGGATGTTACCCGCTGTTCTTCCGACGTGGCAGTAAGTTTCCTTTTAAGGAACAGCACCTATAAAAATTGTAATTCTATCAAACTAGATAAACTTTTTATGAAAAACAAGGGGGAATTTTGAATGAAAAAATGGTTATTGATTGTTTGTTCGCTAATGTTGTTATTCGCACTAGCAGCATGTGGAAAAAAGGATGCGGCAAGTAGTGCGCAAGATGGGAAATCGTCTGACCCATTGAAAGTAACACTGCCTACCTGGACAGGATATGGTCCGTTATTTTTAGCAAAAGAAAAGGGCTTTTTCAAAAAGAATGGAATTGATGTTGAGCTTTCCATTGTTGAAGGATTAGGTGAACGGAAACAAGCGTTAGCCAGTGGGAAAATCGATGGGATGGCAACTGCGCTGGATGTCCAAGTGTCCTTAGCGGCTTCTGAAATACCTGTCCAAGTGGTTTGGTTATTGGATGATTCTTACGGCGGGGATGGGATCCTCGTGAAAAAAGGAATTAATAGTGTCAAAGATTTAAAAGGGAAGCAAGTAGCATTTGAAGTTGGTTCAACAAGCCATATGTTAGCATTACAAGCCTTAAAACAAGGCGGATTAACGGAAAAAGATGTACAAGTGGTGCAAATGTCTGCAGGCGATGCAGGTGCTGCTTTTGCAGCTGGTAAAGTGGATGCAGCTGTTACATGGGAGCCTTGGTTATCAAAAGGGGCACAAGCAAACGGGAAAGTTTTGTTAACAACCAAAGATTTATCTGGAATCATTGTGGATACGGTCAGCTTTAAAGAGGATGTTATCAAAAATCGTCCGAAAGATGTCGAAGCCTTTGTTAAGGCGATGGGCGAAGCGATGACGTACTGGAAAGAACATGAAAAAGAAGCCAATGAAATTATGGCTAAAGGTTTAAATATTGATGTTAAAGAATTTGAAGGTACAGTTACTGGTTTGAAATTCTTTTCCAAAGAGGATAACGAAAAGTTATTTGGGACAGAAAGCGCAAAAGGGTCGATTTATCAATCAACTGAAAATGCGATTGCTTTTTATAAGGAACAAAAACTACTGAAAACCGAGCCAAAAGCAGAAGATGTCATTAATCCGAGTTTCCAAAAGTAAGAAGTTTACTAGCGAAACTAATTTTGGATTCACGAAGAATAGCCTGACTCATGAGTTGTTTATTTACCCTCATCAGTTAGGCTTTTTTACAAAATAGAACGTTTAAGAAAATAGGTGAGAAAAAATGATAGCAAAATTGTTTACTCCTAATAAAGAAATACCAAAAATGTTCTATACGTCGGCTGGCTTTTTAACATTTATTATTTTTCTATTGATTTGGTCTCTACTCAGTTACGGGCAGTTCGTCAATCCTTTATTCTTGCCAACTCCGACTGCTGTATTAGCTACAGCCGTTGATATGTTCGTAAATGGTGAAATTCTTTCTGATATTGGGATCAGTTTTACCAGGGTTCTTTTCGGTTTTCTTGCCGCGGCCATTATTGGCATCCCTTTAGGGATCTTAATGGGATCACTAAGGATTATGGAGGGGGCATTTGAACCGATTATTGGATTCATTCGCTATATGCCTGCATCTGCTTTCATTCCATTACTTATTCTTTGGATTGGTCTCGGTGAGACAGAAAAAATGAGTGTTATTTTCCTTGGAACGTTTTTTCAATTGACGTTGATGATTATGGACGTCACCAAGAATGTTCAAAATGATTTGGTTGATGTTTCCTACACCTTGGGTGCAAAGAAGGCACAAGTGTTTACAAAGGTTATTCTGCCTGCTTCTTTACCGGGAATCGTTGATACGCTTCGGATTACCTTCGGCTGGGCCTGGACGTATTTAGTGGTTGCTGAAATTGTTGGTGCCTCTAGTGGTTTAGGGTATATGATCATGCAGGCTTCCCGTTTTCTGCAGCCAGATAAAATCATCGTTGGAATCTTGATTATTGGTATATTGGGGCTGATTACAGATATTCTCTTTAAAGCCATATACAAGGCTTCGTTTTCTTGGATGAGAAAGGATGGTTTCTAGATGGTAACACCTCAATTGAAAGTGAAAGAAAGAGAAAAAATAGTTGTACCAAAACAGAATGAATCTCTTGTTAAAATAACGGGTAGTCCAAAGTTAGAAATTAAAGAGGTCGGAAAAGTCTTTAGAACAAAAAAAGGGGAAACGACTGCCTTAGAAAAAACCTCCTTTTCGATTGAGGAAGGGGAGTTTGTCACGATTTTAGGACCATCAGGCTGTGGAAAATCTACCGTTTTGCGGATTGTCGCTGGTTTAGAAGAAGCAAATTCCGGCCAAGTGCTTCTTGATGGGCAGGAAATCCATGGACCTGGACCTGATCGCGGTATGGTCTTTCAATCGTATACATTATTTCCATGGTTATCTGTGAAAGACAATATTACCTTTGGCTTAAAGCTAAAGGGAGTTTCTCAAAAAGAAAGAGACGATATCTCCAGGCACTACTTGCAATTAATCGGTTTAGAAGGTTTTGAAAACCATTTCCCGATTCAATTATCTGGCGGAATGAAACAGCGGGTCGCGATTGCTCGGGCATTAGCAAATGATCCGAAAATATTATTAATGGATGAACCATTTGGAGCATTGGATGCTCAAACACGGAACATAATGCAAGAAGTGCTCCTGAAAGCATGGGAAGAATCCAAAAAGACGATTTTATTTATAACGCATGATGTCGATGAATCAATCTTTTTAGCCGATTCGGTTTATGTCATGACCGCTAGGCCAGGGCGTTTAAAGAAAAAGATCCCGATTACATTGGAAAGACCAAGGGATTTCAGTGTCAAAGCCACAGTCGAGTTTGCCGAATACAAAGATGAATTATTGTCGCTCATTCGAGATGAAAGTTTAAAAGCGATTAAATAAAGGGTGTTGAGATAAAAACAAAGGTTATGTATTACGATTACGGAGGTCAAAGTATGGAGAACAAATGGGATCACCTGGTGAAAAATATGCCGAATCGACTTGCACCAAGCATGGCAAAGGATCATCCTAATCTACCAGTGGTTAAAGAAGAAGGCTGCTATTACTTTGGTGTGGATGGAAAAAAATATCTTGATTTTACATCCGGGATTGCTGTAACAAATGTTGGCCATCGTCATCCGAAGGTTGTCCAAGCCATAAAAGATGCCGCAGATGGATTGATGCACGGTCCTTCTGGGGTGATTATGTATGAGTCCATTTTGCGTTTAGCTGATGACCTTGCCGATATTTTACCTGGAGACCTTGATTGCTTTTTCTTTGCCAATAGTGGGACGGAAGCAATCGAAGGAGCTCTTAAACTAGCAAAATATGTAACAAAGCGTCCGTATGTTATTTCCTTTACCGGTTGTTTCCATGGTCGTTCGTTAGGTGCTTTAAGTGTAACCACATCTAAAAGCAAGTACCGAAAATTTATCCAGCCATCAGGTCTTACCTACCAAGTTCCTTACGCGAATGTAAAAGAATGTCCAGAAGGGTTGGATCCTGAAGCCTATGTGATTGATAAATTAGAAAAAGATTTCTCCTCATTATTTAGTCATCAAGTAACACCTGAAGAGGTCGCCTGTGTAATCTTAGAACCTGTTCTCGGTGAAGGCGGTTATGTTGTTCCGCCGAAGGGCTGGTTAAAAAAGGTTCGTGAAATTTGTGATCGTCATAATATTTTACTGATTTTTGATGAAGTTCAAACGGGATTCGGTCGTACAGGTCAATGGTTTGCGGCCCAAACTTTTGACGTTACTCCAGATATTATAGCCATTGCGAAAGGAATAGCGAATGGTCTTCCGCTAAGTGCGACGGTTGCATCTAGTGAATTAATGAAACAATGGCCACTAGGAAGTCATGGGACGACGTTTGGTGGCAACCCGATTGCTTGTTCAGTGGCCCTAGCGACATTGGCAGTGATGAAAGAGGAAAACCTTCTTGAAAACACTAGGAATATGGGGAGTTACGCCGTTCAACAACTGGAAAAAATCAAGGAACGACACTCTGTTATTGGGAGTATCCGTGCGGTGGGCTTAATGATTGGGATTGAAATCATTGATCCAGTGACAGGGGGACCGAATGGAGCAGGATTGTTAAAAATTCTTGATCTTGCCCTAGAAAAAGGTGTGTTATTCTATCTCTGCGGAAATCATGGCGAAGTCATTCGGATGATTCCACCATTAATAGTTACACAGGAACAAATTGATGAAGGTCTTCGTATGTTTGATGAAGCATTAACGGAATATGAAGCAACCTTGATGCAGCCAGTTAAATAAGCATTGCAGGATCAGTCACCATTTTATTCAAGTGGTGACCTATTTTTTTGCTCGGATGATATTTCCTATTCATTCGAAAAGACTAGAATGGACATTTTCGGTTTGATGTTGTAGGTTTTAGATGAAGTTATTGCTCTTAAAGGTATACTAGAATGTTATTTTGAGGAGTTTCCAAATGGACAGTAAAACTAAATGGAATACGAAGTATAAAGAACGCATGAATAATAAGTTGGATCCTGTCCCAAATCCCAGCTTAAAAAACCTGACAATCTATCTTAATGGAGGAACTGCCCTTGATTTAGCGTGTGGACTGGGCGGGAACAGTTTGTTCCTTGCACGAAGGAATTATCAAGTCCAGGCGGTTGATATTTCAGATGTAGCAATCAATTATCTTAATGAAGGAGCTACACAGGATCATCTTAGGATTGAAGCTCAAGTAAGTGATCTAACAGCATTGAATAATCCTAGTTGGGCCAATCAAACTTATGACATAGTTGTCATTTCCTATTACCTTGATCGCGCGCTTTTTCCTATAGTGAAGAGTATTATTAAAGAGGGGGGATATTTTTTTATGGAAACCTTCTATCATTCATCGAAAACGGAGAATCAAGGTGTTTCGAGTCAATATAAACTCCAGCCGAAGGAGTTATTGAATGAATTTGCTGATTGGAATATTCTCTTGTTTGAAGAAAATGAACTAGAGGGCCGGCAAACGATATTTTGCCAGAAACGTAAGATGAAAGTGCTAATTAGATAGATGTAATTAGTTACTCATAATAATATTATGTAAACTAACCTAAGTCTGACTGTGTGGAGTTGATAAATTTTGAGTCGTGTATTTGCCAATTGGTATGATTTTTTTATGAAGCCGTTGGAGAACAAGAAGTTTAAGAAGATTCGTAAGGAGCTTCTTGCTAAAGCAACAGGAAATGTTCTTGAATTAGGATCGGGTACAGGAATTAATTTTCCTTTATATGAGACCGCAGCAACAGTGACTGCGATTGAACCAAGTGAGTACATGATAGATCGTTCATCAGTCAAACGTAAGCAAGCTGTAGTCCCAATTGAAGTGATTCAGGCAAGTGCAGAAGAACTTCCATTTGCCGCGGATACGTTTGACACGGTTGTGGCTACACTTGTATTTTGTACCATTCCAAAACCGGATAAAGCCATCTTAGAAATGAAAAGAGTATGTAAGCCAGGTGGAAAAATCCTTCTATTTGAGCATGTTCAGATGCAAAATCGGTTTCTAGCTTCACTACAAGACTGGCTAACTCCTGTTTGGAAAAAAATCTGCGATGGCTGCTGTTTAAACAGGAACACCTTAGACTTGATGAGAAGTAAAGATATCTCTATATGTAAGGTACATACATATTATCGTGATTTATTTGTATTTGCAGAAGCTGAGAATCATAAGTAGAGTTAGGGGAGCAAAATGACAGGAACGTAAGAACTAAAAAAAAGAAAAGGCTGTCTCTAAAGGTTGGTCATAATCCACTTTTTGTCAAAACAGCCTTTATCATTTTATCCAATTAATGCAGTGGGGGCATACCCTCTATTAATCCTTGATTTCAACATTCCCCTGCTCATCAATTTCGATAGTTGTATAACTTTTAAAGACGTCCGTGTTGGTGATTTCATGTTGAACCACGCTGGCAAAGCTCTCCATGTATGGCTTGTACACCTCAGGATCTTTTACAAGATGATAGAAATTTACTCTTCTTCCATCTTTCATATCCGTCATTCTCAGTAAAAACCGATCGCCAAATTGTCCTTTAAACCATTCTCTTGCTTCCTCATGACTAGTGAATTTTGGCATCTGATTAGGATCAATCGAATAATCTTGATTCATTCACTCGTTCACCTCTTTCCAATATATTGCCACTTCTAATATTCCCAATAGGCCTAAAAATTATTGTGAATTAAAACTTATATGAAAAATTCAACGGTCTACCGATTTCTATGGTAAATTTAAAGAGTGAACATCAAAATAAACGAGAAAAAATAGATGCCTTACAATAGATGAAACAAATGTATGGAGGATAGTTTTATGGTAGTTGTAAAATCAGTCACAATCGATGGAGAAAGTATTCATGTTTTTAGAAACGCAGTCTATATCTTTGAATCGAGTTCGGGCTTTACCTTAGAAGTGGATCTGATTGTCAGTGAGGTTGTTGTTAAAAAATATAAGAACGTGGACAACCTAATTGTTGAAATAGAATTAGAAGATGGTAGAATCATCAATTCTATTATGCATGTAAAAATACTATCTGGCGGATTGCCACAACTCAATTTATTTTGTGAAATTGATGATCCCCAAGAATATGAAGATTTCAATCGTGTAAATGAAAATGATTCTTGGTTTCCGAATATAGAAGATGGCATTACAATAGAAGAAATACGAAAAGTCGAAATGCCTAATGAGGATGTTAGTATAAAATTAAACTTGCCAATCGACCAAGTGGAATGGCTAAAAAAGCAAAAGAAGAAAACGTTAAATGAAATTTTTCAAGAAATGATCTATGAATATTTGGAAAAACATAAATAAAAGCGAGGAGAGGAAAATCTCTTCGCTTTTATTATTTTAGCTGGATCAGTATTCTTAGAATCACCTATATGTATTTATTAAATTTTTCTAATGGATTATTTTATCATTTCTTTCACTAATTCTTTATTTCGTTTTTTAAAGAGTTTGTTATGCGAAGAGACCATTCCGATGTTACTTGCGTCAGGCTGGATAAATTGTTTTGCTTTATTTACTGCATTTGCAGCATCTTGGAAAGCACCCGCAATTAAATTTACTTTCCCATCGTACATTAAAATATCTCCAGCTGCGTAAAGGCCAGGTACCGAAGATTCACTAACAGCATTTCCAGCAATATAGTACTCCTCTGATAAGGAAATATTTAAGTCACTATTATCAAGTAATGTCGAATCACGTTCATATCCATGATTAATAATCACTTCATCAATAGGCAAGCAGGAAACCTCGCCGGTATCATGATTGGTTAGTTCAACTCCCTCTATTTCTTCATGGTTGCTGCTGGCAATTAGTTTTGTAATCGACGTATTAAAGAAACAAACTACATTACTGTTCATTAGTTGAGTTACTTGAGCTTCATGGCCTTTTAAAGCATCTTTTCGATAGGTTAAATAAACATTTTGGGCAATCGGCTCTAATTCATTTGCCCAATCTAAGGCAGCATTGCCTCCACCGGAAATGATTACTTTTTTATCTTTGAAATGTTTGAGGGACTTCACGGTATAATTTAAATTAGACACTTCAAACCGCTCTGCGCCTTCGATTGCTAACTTTTGAGGATTTAAGATTCCACTGCCAATTGCTACAATGACTGTTTTTGAAAAATGCCTTTGTCCGGAAGAGCCGTGTAATACAAAAATACCTTCGTCATTACGTATGATGGACTCTACTTTTTCGTTTAAAACCACTGTAGGGTTAAACGTTAATCCTTGCTCTACAAGCTGTTCAATTAATTTTGCTCCTGGAATGGGGGTCATCCCACCAACATCCCAAATCATTTTCTCTGGATATACATGGATTTTTCCACCCAACTGTGGTTGAAATTCAATAAGCTTCGTTTTCATTTCTCTTAGTCCACTATAAAAAGTGGAGTAAAGGCCTGCTGGACCTCCGCCAATTATCGTCACATCAAATAATTCTTGTTTCTCCATTTCCGCACACTCCCAGCCATAAAATCTTTATGATAAATACCTATTTTGCGTTCCATTTTGTGTTTCACGGTTACATACATTTTGAAAAGGACATGTTGGGCATTCCTCTTCATTGTAAACTCCATTGAAACGTGAAGATTCCCCTAGCAAATGTTTCATTAATTGCAGATAACTGATGCCTTCATGGATATTTTCAGGTGTAGGATAAAAGAAATGTTTCTTCCCATTTAATAAGGTAACCACTTCAATTCTTTTAGGAATTTTCTGAAACACTTTTTCTGAAAAAACGATGGTTATATAAAAATAGAGCTTTAGCATTTCTGCATTTGCTTCCACTAAATACTTTTTAACAACAAAGGAAGAACTGGACCATTCAGCCACATCAAAATTAAAGAGAGATCCACATCTAATTCATGAACATGTGTTTTAAATTTTTCAAATAATAGCATAGGGGGAGCGGTATCTGTTTCAGTCGTTAGGTTCTGCATTAAATAATCCGTAATCTTAGCTGCCTCCGTATAATATTGAATCCGTGACTCAAAAATGTGAGGAGGTACTTTACTCCAATATCGTTCAACTAAAGCAAGAACCTTTGTTGAATGGCGCTGTTCGATTGGGAGTTGAAAATAGGAATAGACCACTTGATTTACGACGTGCTGAACCACCTGTCTCCAATCCAAGGGACGCTTTTTCTTTTCAATATACTCATAATAGAATTTATAAGGACAGGTAATGAAATCTTTTAAATTTTCTTCAGTCATTGATTTCATAATGTTCAGATGGTGTTTCATGTCATAAATCCCTCCTAAAAGTTTCCTTCCACACTGTTCCTGAACCAACTCGGGTAGAATAGTTCCTCATAAAATTATGTTTATTTAATCGTTCTATAAATGATAAATATTATCAGTTAATACCATTTTAATTGATAATGATTATCAATATCAAATGTTTTTTTATTTTTTTTAAAATTTTTCTTAAATTCATTCAGAGACCCATGGAAATCTATACCTTTACGTGCCTAATTTTAGATCGTTTTTTGAAAAGAAAAAAAATAGTTGTTGACAACATATAAACTTCCAACATATGGTTATCTTGAAAATGATAATCATTATCACTAAGAATAAAAATAACTAATCTTGTTAAAAAGGAGGTTCCTTATGGTTCGGCTTTATACAGAGGATCTAAACATTGGATATGATGAACGGTTAATTGTTAAAAATCTTAGTGTGAAAATTCCCGATCGCAAAATTACGACCATCATCGGTTCAAATGGCTGTGGGAAGTCCACATTATTAAAAGCGATTACACGAATTATTTCACAGCAATCAGGTATGGTCGTGTTAGATGGGAAAAACATCTCAAAAGAAAACACAAAGAGTCTCGCCAAAAAAATGGCCATTCTGCCGCAAACACCTGAAAGCGCGAGTGGACTAACAGTGGGTGAGCTCGTTTCCTATGGAAGATTCCCTTATCAAAAGGGTTTCGGACGTTTAACGAAAAAAGATTATCAAGTTATTGATTGGGCCCTTGAAGTCACTGGAATAATAGACTTTAAGTTTCGTCCAGTAGATTCCTTATCCGGCGGGCAGCGTCAACGAGTTTGGATTGCTATGGCTCTTGCTCAAGAAACGGAGATTATCTTTCTTGACGAGCCAACCACTTATTTAGATATGGCTCATCAGTTAGAGGTACTTGAGCTTTTGCAAAAACTGAATATCGAACAAGGGCGGACCATTGTCATGGTCCTTCATGATTTGAACCAAGCAGCTCGATTTGCGGACTACATAATTGCTTTAAAAGAGGGGCATATCGTAAAGGCTGGAGAGTGTGAGGAAGTAATAACTCATGATGTGCTAAAACAAGTTTTCCAGATTGATGCTCAAATTGGAAGAGATCCTTGGACTCATAAACCAATGTGCATTACTTATAACCTATTAAAAGGAGAAACGAAAAATGAAAAAGCTGTTATTCCCATTTATCCTGCTCTTAGCGTTAGTAATTAGCGCTTGCAGTAACGAATCATCTGGTAAGGTAGATACAACCACTAAAAAAGAAGAACAACCTAAAACGATTACATACCAATCAGAAACTGGACCCATTGAGGTACCCGCCAATCCGAAAAGAGTTATTTTGCTCTCTGGTTTCACAGGGAATGTGATTGATTTAGGTGTAAATATCGTGGGTGTCGATGTGTGGTCTAAGAATAACCCCACGTTTAAGGATGAATTAAAAGATGTGGAAGAAGTATCAGATGAAAACTTAGAAAAAATTATTGAATTAGAACCAGATTTAATTATTGGTTTATCTAATATTAAAAACCTGGATAAATTAAAAGAAATTGCACCAACTGTCACGTACACATGGGGCAAGGTGGACTATTTAACCCAACACTTAGAAATTGGCAAGCTATTGAACAAAGAGAAAGAAGCTCAAGCATGGATTGATGACTTTAAATCACGGGCACAAACCGCTGGAGAAGAAATTCGCGCAAAAATTGGTGAAGATGCCACCGTATCTGTCCTCGAAGCTTATGATAAGGATCTTTATGTATTCGGTGATAACTGGGCGAGAGGGACAGAAATTTTATATCAAGCCATGAACTTGAAAATGCCGGAAAAAGTAAAGGAAATGGCGTTAAAATCGGGCTATTATACGATCTCAGCGGAGGTACTTCCGGAGTATGCAGGGGATTATGTGATATTAAGTAAATATGCAGATGCTGATTCTTCATTCCAAGAAACAGAAACTTACAAGAATATTCCAGCCGTTAAAAACAAACGTGTCTTTGAACTAAATGGAAATGGCGCCTCCTTCAGTGATCCAGTCACACTGGAAAATCAACTGGAATTTTTCAAAAAATCATTTCTCGGTAATTAATACACTTCCAAGGGAGCGGCTAAGATTAAAAATCTCTCTCCCTTATTCTATCAATGGAAAGATGAGATACAGATGACGAAAAAATATCAGCGTCCGATACTATTTGTCTATAAAATATTCGCTAGTTTGCTAGTTTTTATCGGTATGTTTATTGCTGCCATGGTATTTGGGGCTGCAAATACGACGGTCAATGATGTATGGCTCGCACTTACTTCCAACTTGAATAATGATGCCACTTTAATGCTGCGTGAAATCCGCTTTCCTAGAGAAGTGGCAGCGATTTTTGTGGGGGCAGCATTATCTGTATCGGGGGCAATTATGCAGGGAGTAACGAGAAATCCACTTGCTGATCCAGGCTTACTTGGTTTAACAGCAGGTGCAAATGCAGCACTCGCCATGACTATTGCATTTATCCCTTCTGTGAATTATTTCGGAATCACGATTGCTTGTTTTATTGGTGCGGCTATAGGAACGTTGATGGTTTTTGGGATCGGTGCCATTCAAAAGGGCGGCTTTTCTCCGTTCCGAATTGTCTTAGCTGGAGCAGCAGTTTCAGCCTTCCTATACGCAATCGCAGAGGGAATCGGGATTTACTTCAAAATATCAAAAAATGTTTCGATGTGGACTTCAGGAGGGATGATTGGAACCACTTGGGGCCAGCTCCAAGTTATCGTTCCATTTATTATTATTGGTCTGCTAGTTTCACTTCTGCTCTCAAGACAGCTCACCATTCTTAGTTTAAATGAAGAGGTTGCTGTGGGATTAGGACAAAAAACAACGCAAATAAAGGCGATTCTATTTATTGTTATTATTCTACTAGCTGGATCATCCGTTGCTCTAGTAGGGAACATGGCATTCATCGGATTAATGGTCCCACACGTAGTTCGTGCAGTCGTGGGAAGGGATTACCGTTTTATCCTGCCAATGAGTTGTATTTTCGGTGCCACGTTCATGCTTATTGCCGATACACTTGGACGAACCATTAATGCGCCTTATGAAACACCAGTGGCTGCAATTATGGCAACCTTAGGATTACCCTTCTTCCTAATCATTGTGCGTAAAGGAGGCAATGCGTTCTCATGATTCAGCCTTCTTTACTTAAAAAGCAGCGATTGCTTCTTTGTATTTTATTAGTACTTATCACAATTACAACCGTTATTGGTATGGGATTGGGATACTCTTCATTATCCTATGATAGACTGATTCCAACCCTTCTCGGTAATGGTTCCTTTAAAGAGGAATTCGTTTTATTTTCCGTGCGATTACCACGGTTGATTATTACGTTGTTAGCAGGGATGGCGCTGGCTTTATCAGGAGCAATTTTACAGGGGATCACGCGTAATGATTTAGCTGATCCTGGTATTATAGGGATTAACGCTGGAGCAGGTGTGGCTATTGCTGTGTTCTTTTTGTTTTTCCCAATCGAAGCAGGGTCTTTTGTTTATTTGCTTCCTGTTGTAGCTTTTTTCGGTGCTATTCTAACTGCGTTCTTCATTTATATCTTCTCGTATAAAAAAAACACAGGTCTGCAACCGATTCGATTAGTATTAATTGGTATCGGTTTTTCAATGGCTTTATCTGGGGCAATGATTGTTTTGATCTCATCTGCCGAACGGGAAAAAGTAGATTTTATTGCTAAATGGTTAGCGGGAAATATTTGGGGAACCGATTGGCTGTTTATTTGGGCAATTCTTCCTTGGCTAGTCATCTTAATCCCCTTCACTCTATACAAAGCCAACCGTTTGAATCTGCTTGGTTTAAGTGAACCTGTGGCCATCGGTGTGGGTGTATCGATTGAAAAGGAACGAATTGTTTTACTATTAACAGCAGTTGCACTGGCAGCTGCAGCCGTTTCTGTTACGGGAGGAATTACCTTTATTGGATTAATGGCACCGCATATGGCAAAAGCGTTAGTTGGACCGAGAAATCAACTTTTTATTCCAGTCGCGATTCTTATTGGGGGCTGGCTGCTATTGTTTGCAGACACAATTGGTCGGAATCTTCTTGAACCCAATGGTATTCCAGCTGGAATCATGGTCGCCTTAATTGGTGCACCTTATTTTATGTATTTGTTATTAAAAAAATAGAACAAAATTAATAATAAACAAGCTAGGGGAAATCTCCTAGCTTTTTATTTTTCCAGCTACTTCCTGATGATTTTTTATTAGATGGTTTCAAATAAAGTTCGTTCAGGAGTGAAACATCCTTTTCGAAAAATAAAAAATGAGTTACATTGGTTAGGTTGATTCTAATGGTTTGTATGGGGGCTGGTGATCATGTGTGAAGGAAACAAAAAAGCTGCAAGAGATTGATTTATATAAACCCATTCAGACCTATTTTGTCCGAGAAGGTTATGAGGTTTACGGTGAAGTGAAAGACTGTGATATCGTTGCCATCAAAGCTGAGGAGTTAGTTGTTATCGAATTAAAGCTCAACTTAAGTGTAGAATTACTACTCCAGGCGGTTAAGCGGCAGCGGATAACAGATAAAGTATATGTGGCAATCCCGAAACCGAAACATCGTTTGAATTCGAAACGATGGGCAGAGAAATGCCATTTAATTCGCAGGCTTGAGCTGGGATTAATCGTTGTTTCGAATCCTGGGAAACGTGGCAAAGCAGAAATTATCTTTGAACCCACTACCTTTCAACGCCGGAAAAACAAACTTAAGCGTGAGGCAATTCTTAAGGAAATCAACGGTCGAAGTGCGGACTATAATGTTGGCGGCAGTAATCGAACAAAGATTATGACTGCTTATAAGGAAAATTGTATCCGAATTGCTTGTTATCTTGAAAATTTGGGCCCCTTATCCCCGAGGAAATTAATTCAATTAGGAACGGGAAAAAATACCCCATCGATCCTTTCGAAAAACTACTATGGTTGGTTTGAAAGAATCAAACGAGGGACCTATGTAATATCGGAGAAGGGAAAAGAAGAACTAAAGGAATATCCAGAGTTAGTAAATTATTATTTAACTAGTTTAGAAGACGATAAGCTTATGTAAGCAACCGGCTGCCCCCAAAATTTATTTGGGACAGCTTTTTTATTTACCAAGTTCCGTATAAGCCTCATTTGTTCGAGGTCGGGATTCTTTGAACCATTGAATACAAAGGATAATAATCAAAATCAGGTCGATGGCATCACCGCCATAGTACATAAGCAATCCGCCTGTTTTGGCTTGGTCAATGGGAACTCCCATTGGCGGATGAGCATAAATATATTTTGAAAGGATGCCGTGACATGCCCAATCCTTTGACTTTGTCTTGTAAGTTGATGGCTTAAATTTGTTGATAAAAATCCTATTTTTAATTTCTCTGTAAATTGTCAAGACTGATAAGCAGAGGGCGATTAAGATAAGGAAGGAGACATATTTATGAATAAACCTTTTGAATACCAGGAAATTTTATATAATGAAGTCATCTATTTTTTAGAAACGAAATGGAAGCGTCGACTAAGTGATCATGAGCGGCATGTACTTATTGAAGGCTATCGATTTGGCAGGATGGTTGAGGCGGAAAATGAAATCAAAATCCTTTCGGCTAAATAATTTTTTGAAGGGGTTTAGACAATTGGCAGCGGTTGCTGCCTTATACTTATTTATAGGCAGTTTTCTAAAAGTTTGTTGTTCTTGAAATTAGATGAAAAACTTGGTAGAAGTACTGAGCAGCCCGAATACACGAAGACTCCTGCGGGAGTAGTGAGCAAGGTGAGACCCCACAGCGAGGTACGAGCGAGGAGGCTCACAGCTCACCCGCGGAAAGCGAAGTGTATTCGGGCTGCGGGTTTATAATAACGATCTTTAAACAGCTTATTTAAAAGATTTGAATGAACTTTGCAAACTGCAAGGTTTTTTCTCGTTTTAAGTATTGTATAATAAAGGAAGCGCTTCATTCTTTTTATAAAAGTATAGTTACTCTGTCATTGGCCAAGCATGCAAGTGAAGGGAGGGTAGGTGCAAAAATAGAAAAGAGATTTAAAGATTCATAAGATATTAGCGGGTGTAAAAGATTAAGCTACATAAGGGGGAAATTGAAAGATGTCAAACTATGTAAAAATAGGTAATCTTCAAGTAGCGGATGTACTTTATCATTTTATTAACGAAAACGCTTTACCTGGAACGGGCTTGGACGGAGAGCAGTTCTGGACTGATTTTGAATCACTCTTTGATGATTTGACACCAATTAATAATCAATTACTTGCTCGAAGGGATAACATTCAGCATCAACTCAATGCCTGGCACAGGAAAAATAAAACCTTCAACTTTGAAAACTATAAATCATTTTTGCGAGAAATTGGTTACTTAGAACCGAAGACTGCCGATTTTCAAATTAGCACGGAAAATGTTGATGAAGAAGTAGCCTTAAAAGCTGGACCGCAACTTGTCGTTCCAGTCGATAATGCGCGCTATGCGTTAAATGCAGCCAATGCCCGGTGGGGAAGTCTATATGATGCCTTATATGGAACGGATGTGATTAGTGAAGACGGTGGTGCAAAGCGGGCAGGGGGATACAATCCGAATCGCGGAGAAAAAGTGATTGAATTTGCAAGAGGGTTTCTTGATCAAGCCGTTCCGTTGCAACAATTTTCCCATAAGGAAGCTGTCAAATATTCGATAGAAAAAGGGAAACTAACCGTTTTACTTCGTAACGGCACAACCGTAGGGCTTCAAGATGAATCCAAACTATATGGGTATCAAGGGAATCCGGGAGAACCTTCTGCCATTTTGCTGAGAAATAATGGTCTCTATTTTGAAATTCAAATCGACCGGAGCCATCCAATTGGCAAAACCGATTTAGCTGGCGTTAAAGATATTTTCCTAGAGTCGGCATTAACCACGATTATGGATTGTGAGGACTCCGTTGCTGCCGTGGATGCAGAGGATAAGGTTCTTGTTTACTCCAATTGGCTCGGTTTGATGAAAGGCGACTTGACAGCTTCTTTTACAAAAAGTAATAAGACAATTACTCGCTCACTTCAGCCTGACCGACAATATATATCCCCAGCAGGTGAGGAGTTTGCTTTAAAAGGGCGGTCCCTTATGTTTGTCCGTATTGTTGGGCATTTAATGAAGAGTCATGCGATCCTTGATAAAGATGGGAACGAGGTACCAGAAGGATTAATGGATACTGTCCTGACCAGTTTAATAGCTAAGCATTCTCTTTTGGCAAATGGCCACTATCAAAACTCCTCAAAAGGCTCTATCTATATTGTAAAGCCGAAAATGCATGGGTCCGATGAGGTGGCTTTTGCAAACGAAACGTTTAACCGTGTTGAAGATATGCTCGGACTTGAGCGGAATACACTAAAGATTGGTGTCATGGACGAGGAGCGCCGGACGTCTTTGAATTTGAAAAATTGTATTCGTGAAGTAAAGGATCGAATTGTTTTTATTAATACTGGTTTTTTGGATCGGACTGGGGATGAAATCCATACTTCAATGGAAATCGGTGCGCTTATTCGGAAAAACGAAATGAAGTTTTCGACCTGGCTGCAAAGCTATGAAAAATCAAATGTGTTTGTTGGACTTGCAACTGGACTAAAAGGCCGAGCCCAGATAGGTAAAGGAATGTGGGCGATGCCTGACCTGATGGCCGAAATGCTCAAGCAAAAAATCGGCCACTTGCAAGCGGGCGGGACGACGGCGTGGGTTCCTTCCCCAACGGCAGCAACATTGCATGCGCTGCATTATCATCAATTGGATGTTTCAAAAGTGCAGGATAAGCTTGCAATGGAAATCCAGGATCTTAGAGACCAGATTTTAATGATCCCTGCTGCCGAAAATACCAACTGGTCCGCGGAGGAAATTCAGCAAGAGCTTGATAACAATGCACAGGGCATCCTAGGATATGTTGTTCGCTGGGTAGAAATGGGTGTTGGCTGCTCGAAGGTACCGGATATTAATCATGTAGGCTTGATGGAAGACCGTGCGACCCTTCGGATTTCGAGTCAGCATATCGCGAACTGGCTCCACCATGGGATTTGCACGAAGGAACAGGTAATGGAAACCTTAAAGCGGATGGCCAAGGTAGTAGACCAACAAAATGCTGGAGATCCAGCGTACCGCCCAATGGCTGTCGATTTTGATCAGTCAGTGGCATTTCAGGCTGCCAGCGAATTAGTATTTAAAGGGTATGATCAACCAAACGGCTATACAGAACCGATTTTGCATCGCCGCCGGATTGAAGCGAAAGCCAAATGGGGAGTCAAGCACCCTAATTAATAGCACTTCATTGAAAAACAACTACATTATGACAGATGTAGTTGTTTTTTCCGATTGTTGTGTAATAGCCTCCTAGTTCGCAAAACGGTTCCACCAAGAATACTTAGTTAATATATTGTAATGTGTGAAATGTAAAGACCGAGGTGGAACCGATGTATTTATTCAAATCGATTACGGATGAAATTAAATCAGCAAGGCTAGTTTTTAATAATTATTCCAAACCAAAACGGCTGGTATTAGCGGCCCTTTTTGCCAGCATTGCGGCTGTTCTCCAAGCAGCGGGTGGTTTTTTACCTGTGTTGGGGTATTTAATTAGTCCATTTGCAACAGCACCGATCCTTTTATGTTCGATTCTATCACTACCTCTTGGTGCAATGGCCTATTTTCTTACTAATTTAATGCTTCTAATTCTTCAGCCTAGTGAATTGATTGTTTTCCCATTTACAACTGGCTTGCTAGGACTTGGTACCGGAGTAGCTTTTTACTTTTTCAATAAGAGATTAACCATTATCGCAGTTGGTGCTTCATTCTTATCCTTAGGTATTCTTAGCCTGTTATATGTTTTCACATTCCCAGTTCTAGGTCCCGTCGTATCAAGTTCCTTTTCCTTGTTAACAGCCGGTGCTATTTTTTTATTTTCTTTTATTTATAACTGGATTTGGGTCGATATCGGTTTAATACTTTTAAAAAGGTTAAAAAAGACTATACCTAAGTAATTTTCCAAATTACACCTGTATGCTGAGCAGCGCCTATTTCTTATCTGGTGGCAAGCTAGGGTCATTTTCCCAAGACAACATCGATTAAGACGATATCGTTTAAAGATTGCAGCGACTTTTTCAGAATGTTATCAAATTCCCTGAGATCCCTAGCGCGATTTCCGGTCACTCCGAAACTGGCAGCTAATTGGACAAAATCAGGATTTTGAAAGGTTGCTCCGTAATTCTCGCCAAACTTTTTGTTCATTTGCTGGACCTCAAGTTTTAACATCGAGTCATTTAAAACAAGAATAATGAAAGAAAGTCCGAGCCGTTTGGCTGTCTCGATTTCTGCAAAATTCATTAGGGCGCCGCCATCGCCGGTAATACAAATAACAGGGTTATTAGGACAAGCCAGTTTCGCCCCGATGGCACCTGGTATGGCGATACCCATTGAAGCGAGCCCGTTGGAAATGATTAACCGGTTTGGACCTTTCGGTTGATAGGTGCGGGCAATTGAATCCTTATGGGAACCGACATCGGATATTACAATCGTCTCCTCTGTTGTGTGAGCTTCAAGACTGTGGAGAATATTTTCAATCGAGAAGGGAAGAGAGGTGCCGGGTTGATATGGGCTCATTTGATAAACATTCTTTATTTGTTCCTTGAGTTCACCTTTGGGAACCCAGGATTTCGTCGGAAGGGCGGATTGATTTAGGAGCTGCAATGTTTTCTTCAAGTTCCCAACTAATTCTACCTCAATAGGATAATATTCATTGATTTCTGCCGGTAATGTATCAATGTGTAAAACAGGAAGTTTCTTATTATTCCAATCCTTTGGCAGTTTTTCAACAAAGTCAAAGCCTATGACAATCAAGAGATCAGCCTCTTTCAAACCTGGCAACACTACATCGTTTTCCTTAAATCCAAAGGTATAGAAATTAAGCGGGTGTTCTTTTGGAAGCACACCTTTTGCCATAAAACTATGCGTAACAGGCGAATGAAGGGACTCAATAAAGGTTAGAAGCTCTTGGGCTGCTTCCTGTCTGATGACCCCGTTTCCGACGATGACAAATGGCTTTAGACTCTTTTTAATCAGGGCAATTGCAGCTTCTATTATCTTGTTAACAGGAACACTTTCAGGCAAGGGAGTAACGGGTAAGGCCTTCTCTGCAATCATTTGAGTCGCAAAGTTCTCTGGTAAAGTAATGGCGACGGAACCAGGTTTCTCCATTTTTGCGAACTTGAATGCTTTTCGAATCATCGCCGGAGCTGTTTGTGACTCATTGATTTGTGCGCTCCATTTGGTTACGGATTCGAACATTTTAACAATATCGATGTATTGATGGGATTCCTTATGGTGACGTTCCATGCCAGCCTGTCCAATTAGGGCAACCACGGGGGAATGATCGAGCTGGGCGCTGGCAATTCCTGTTAAGAGATTTGTCGCTCCAGGGCCAAGTGTTGATAAACAAACACCGACTTTGTTTGATAATCTTCCATAAACATCGGCCATAAAAGCCGCCCCTTGCTCATGCCTGACATTCACGTATTGGATCTGTGTTGATTTTGACAAGGATTCAGCGAGGTCCAGAATCTCCGTGCCGACAATCCCAAACACGTATTCAACCCCTTCGTTTTCTAAACAATGGACAAGTACATCTGTTATTTTCATCATGTCCTCCTTATTATTTAGGTACCTATGGCTACGGCAATCCGATTTTTAACCCCAACATGGGCAGCTGATGATTCCTTACCCATATTCTTTCCTAAATTTGTTTTTTATTTTTATAGAAAATAAAAGGATTAACTTTGTTTTCTCATCCAAACATTTGCTATCATCAAATTAGTAAAATAAGGGAGATGGACGTTAATGGCCAAACATGCTCGAATTGGGAAAACAGAATTATATGTCAATCCGATTGGTCTCGGAACCAATGCCGTTGGGGGACACAATCTTTTTCCAAACCTGAATGAAGAAGCAGGGAGGGAGTTGGTTCGAACAGGTCTGGCTCAAGGGATTAATTTTCTAGACACAGCCTATGTCTACGGTTTAGGGCGATCGGAAGAAATCATTGGGGAAGTTGTTAAAGAAAGCGGAAATCGTTCGGAAATTGTCATTGCATCCAAAGCAGCACATCAATTAAATGGTAATGATATGGTCTTAGATAATTCACCTGCTTTTTTAAAACAAGCCGTTGAAGAGAGTTTAAAACGACTTCAAACGGATTACATAGATTTATTCTATATTCATTTTCCCGACCTTGATACACCAAAAGACGAAGCGGTTGGAGCGTTAAAGCATTTAAAGGATGAAGGGAAGATTAGAGCCATCGGAGTGTCTAATTTTTCCCTTAATCAATTAAAAGAAGCCAATAAAGATGGCTACGTGGATGTCTACCAAGGGGAGTACAACTTGTTAAGCCGCGGTGCAGAGAAGGAGTTATTCCCATACGTAACTGAACAGCAAATTTCTTTTGTCCCCTTTTACCCGTTAGCTTCAGGGTTATTAACAGGTAAATATAATCAAGAAACTGAAATTAGTGAAAAGAATCGAAAAAGACCGCAATTTCAGGAAGGCGTTTACGATAAAAACTTGGAAAAGATTGAGCGGGTTCGTCAAATTGCAACGACAAAGGGTGCGGAAGTTTCCCAAGTGATTCTTGCTTGGTATCTGTCCCGTCCATGCATCGACGTGATCATTCCAGGTGCTAAGCGTGCTGACCAAGTACTTCATAATCTAAAAACGTTACAGATTCAATTAACTGCTGAAGAGATTCAAAAAATTGATCAGATATTCCCTATATAAAGGAAACAATAAAGCCGTGAACAGTGATTTTTTATCACCTTTCACGGCTTATTTTTATGAAGTAAGGAATAATAAGAATCAGTCCTTTTTATAGCCTGTACAGGTCGGAAAGAGGAAAATTTATCCTTGGTAATTTATGATTTCCCTGAAAATTCATGAATTTACGCTTAATTATTCTATTTATAGTGTTATGATATTGGTAATGGTTATATTGAACTAAACTCTAAGCTAATCGGTCTGCAATTGGTCTTGAAAATCTGCGATAAAAGGAAGTATTCGTATGAACATTAAACATAAAAAGCATCATTTTTTTCAACGAATTGGCCGAGCTTTTAAATTGAATTTTATCAAACTGCTTCGTTCTCCAGGTGGTGCCAAGAAAGTATCATTAGGATTTGCGATGGGCT
Organism: Neobacillus sp. 204; assembly: GCF_046562815.1. NCBI lineage: Bacteria > Bacillati > Bacillota > Bacilli > Caryophanales > Bacillaceae > Neobacillus > Neobacillus sp. 204. The sequence goes on along the minus strand of NZ_JBJORY010000002.1, from coordinate 580,679 downwards.
TTGGCCTAGAAATGGTTGTTCTTTCAACTGCTTCCCTTATTTATATCGTGTTTTTCCCAATGGTTCGAATCGCGAGAGGGTCCTTGCCCGCAGCCATTATCGGCAATGTAATTGGAAAACTATCCTTTTTACCTGTTCTACTCCTGCCGTTTGCCAAAACCATTGGAAAACTGATTTATCCTATTAACGGAAGAATCGGTCATAAGACGCCTTTTTCTTTCGAACAAATCATACATGGTGATTTCCGAGGTGTGGTCAGTCTCCTTCATGGAGGAGTCCATGTGTTAATTGGAATGACGATTTTTGGCATCATTTTTGGAATTATCTCGTACTTCCTTGTTCATTATTTTTATGAAAAAGAAAAAACAAAAAGGCTAAACAGAATTCGCGATAAACAAGCCCTTCGTAAAAATAATTTAGTTATGATTGATGCGACGAATAATTAAGGTTTTAGGCGCTTGAGAATGATTGATTCTAACAGTTTCCACGGCAGCAAATTTCTTAACCTTAGCATAGTCTTTACACCCGTCCCAATTGGATACCTGAGGTCGGGTGATTTTTGCTGCGAGGCAATTTGTGCAGCCAATTTAGCTACTTCTCTTGGATTGCCATGCTTGGCCTTTCCTCCTTCAATTTCATCAAGTAAACTCTTCATATAAGAGGTATACGGGGATTCAGGGTTGATTTCCATCCCGTCCACACTAGCCCAAATATTGGTTTGATAGGAACCTGGCTCGATTATGGATACATCGATCCCAAAGGGTTTCAGCTCGAGGCGAAGGCTTTCGCTATAACCCTCAAGAGCGTGCTTGGATGCGACATAAGCAGATAATCCAGGAAATCCGAGTCTTCCGCTAATACTGCTAATATTGATAATTCTGCCTAGTTTTTTTGCCCGTATTAATGGAAGAACGGCCTGGGTGACAGCAATCACTCCGAAAAAGTTGGTTTCGAATTGTCGTCGATATTCATCCACGGAAAGTTGTTCACTAAAACCTCCAAGAGCAAACCCTGCATTGTTTACTAACACCTCGACAGGGGGATAATTCTCGAGAATGCCTTGAAAAAGATGGATGGATTCACTAGAAGTGACATCGAGCGGTTGAATATGAATGAAATCCTCGACTGTGTTTTCTTTCGCAAGGGTTAGTAATGACTCTGATTTATTAATATCTCTCATGGTAGCGATAACCGTAAAACCCTTTAATGCTAATTCAATCACGGTTAACATTCCGAAGCCGCTAGAAGATCCTGTAACAATCGCTGTTCTTTGCTTCATGATTTCCTCCTTGACTATCTTTTCTTCTATTTAAACGTAAAAGGGAGAAGTTTGTATACACAAAAAGGAAAAAGGCTGTCCCAAAATCTGTTGGGACAGCCTCTTTTTGAAATCCTCCGTTATTGATTTTGATGATTTCGGAGGTTTTGTTCAGCATAAGCTACTAGACGCTTCGTCATTTCGCCGCCGACTGAACCGTTTGCTCGTGCGGTCGTATCAGCACCAAGTTGAACTCCAAACTCGTTGGCAATCTCTTCTTTCATTTGATCTAAAGCATTATCTGCTCCAGGAACCAATAGTTTGTTTCTAGCCATGATACATCACTCCCGACGAAGTTTTTTGAGCAAGTTGTCCTTGCTCGTATATAATTTAACCGTTTTTGGTGCATTTCATTATCATTGAAAACCGTAGTATTAGTTATTAGCAAAAAATTTCATGTGTTTTCTAAAGTAAATTAAGCCAACTTTTGCTAAAATAAATGAGTTGGCTAGAATGGCAGGATATAAAATCGAATAGTGAACTTATCATTGGGGATATTATTCATGAAAAGTTGGTTATAACATTATTTAGAAAAGTGAGTGATGTTGTTGTGATCGAATTCCCCAAAACTCTTTATTGTGATAAGTGCGGCAAAGAAACCGAGCATATGGTACGCGAGGATGCTTTAGAAATAGAATATATTTGTACGCTATGTAATAATGAACAAGAAATTATTAAGTCTTTTTTTTAAAAAGCAGTTTATAGTACCCAAACTCAGCGAAGAAGAAAGAGATTTGTCTATCATATGTTATTAATAAAGAAATAGGTGTTTTATGCAGAAAATAGTTGTAATTGGTGCAGGAATACTGGGTGCATCGACAGCGTATCACCTTGCGAAATCAGGGGCAGAGGTGACATTAGTGGATCGAAGCGACACTGGACAGGCGACTGATGCTGCGGCAGGGATTGTTTGTCCCTGGCTTTCACAGCGGCGCAACAAAGCCTGGTATCAGTTAGCCAAAGGTGGAGCTCGTTACTATCCAGAATTAATTGCTCAATTGGAAGCTGATGGCGAGAAAGAGACGGGCTATCAACGGGTTGGGGCCATCAGTCTACATACAGAAATGAATAAACTTGAACAGATGGCGGAACGAGCACGAAAACGTCGCGAGGATGCACCTGAAATCGGTGAGATTTCCATTCTATCGCCTTCTGAAACAAAACTGCTATTCCCACCTTTATCTGAGGAATATGGGTCTGTTCATGTAAGTGGAGGAGCACGCGTCAATGGTAGAGCATTACGTGGGTCGTTACTCCGCGCCTCCAGCAAACATGGAGTGAAGATTGTAAACGGAAATGCGTCCCTCGTGATGCAGGGAAAGCAAGTAATTGGGATTAAGACCACAGATAAACTATACGGGGCAGATCAAGTAATTGTTACCGCAGGAGCATGGTCTAAAGAGCTTTTACAGCCATTAGGCGTTGAGTTCTTAGTTAAACCGCAAAAGGCACAAATCATCCATCTGGAATTGCCTGACACGGATACAAGCCAATGGCCGGTGGTTATGCCTCCTCAAAATCATTACATTCTTACCTTTGAAAATGGCCGTGTCGTTGTGGGCTCGACGCATGAAAACGAGGCTGGATTTGACACTCGTGTTACGGCTGGTGGAATAAATGAGATATTAACCAAAGCGCTAGAAGTAGCACCAGGCCTATCCGCATGCACCTATCTTGAAACAAGAGTCGGTTTTCGGCCATTCACCCCAGGCTTTTTACCTGTAATCGGAGCGTTGCCGGATTATCAAGGAATCTATTTAGCCAATGGTTTAGGGGCATCAGGGTTAACAAGTGGACCATATCTTGGTGCCGAACTTGCCAAGCTTGTTTTAGGAAAACAAACGGAGATAGACTTAAGTTGCTATGAAGTAGCCGGAGCACTCTCACCTAATGATTAAAAAATAAAGAGCACCCATTTGGGTGCTGATTCTCCAATGAACAAATCATGGGAAGGTGCTTAAAAAAATAAAGCGCTTCCAAATTACTACGAAATAATTCCTCTTCGGAAAAGTTCGCCAATCGCATGGGAACGATTCTGAACGCCCAGTTTTTTTATAGCTGTTTTTACATATTGTTTCACCGTTAATTCGCTGATCCCATCGAATCTGCCATTTCTCTTGTTCTTTCCCCCAGGCAATTCTTCGCATGACTTCTAGTTCCCGCTTACTTAATCCTTGTGGATCCTCAACACTATTGGATTTCTCTAAGAATTTTCCAATTTCTTTGCCATAAAGGGTAAACGAGGAAAGAAGTTTTTCATCAATCGTAGATTCTTTCACGAACTCATTGGAGCAAATATAGCCGATAATCACAGATCGAAAACAGATAGGTACAACCACAAGCGAATGTACACTCGAAGAGGTTATGTATTTACTACTTGTTTGCTTCAGGTACTCAATTCCGGTACAATACTTTGCTTTCTTTCATTAATTGCTGAGTAAATGATTGGCAGGGAACGGATATCATCCCGAATATCCCCAATATGCATCATCCCATCTGTGTTCAATAAGATAATACCTTCCCCAAGAAACCCTAAGGGGGAAAATCTAAACAAATAGGTATTCATGACAGGGTAAAGGTCCATGTAAACCTCAAGAATTTTATATAATCTTTCTTCGTGGCACGTTGCTTCCTCTAGTTTTTGAATTTGATGTTGTAAGATTGAAGGAGAAATGGGCAGGGGGAGCACAGACAAGGACCTACCTTGGAATTGCAAATGCTGGGTTTCCGAACATGTTCATGATTACTGGTCCCGAAAGTCCATCCGTTCTAAGTAACATGCCTGTATCAATCGAGCAGCATGTCGAATGGATTGCTGATTGTATTGAATATATGCGCAGCCAAGGTGTAGAAACGATTGAGGCGAAGGTTGAAGCGGAAGAAGCTTGGAGTAAGCATTGCCGAGAAGTAGCTGAATCGACGCTCTTTACGAAAACTGACTCATGGTACACCGGTGCCAATATACCTGGCAAACCGCGAGGATTCCTGATTTATTTAGGTGGAGTCGGGGCTTATCGCCAAAGATGTACAGAGATTGCCGCGAATGGATATGAGGGCTTTTCATTTATATCCTCATCAAAGACTGCATCGAGGTGACACGGCTTTAAAGGGGCAAATAATTTTCGATAATAGAGTCTGCGGACTCTTTTTTTTTGTCCGATATTTGATGAGACGAATTTTTGATCTATTTGACAAAGTCTTTTTTAGAAAATTCAAAGACATCTGAAATAATTGGTTGATTAATGGGGTTTTGAACGGTATAATAATCAACATACTAAATTATTCCTACCTGAATAGTGTGAATTATTGAAGGAGAAAAATAAGATAATAGTTTACCAGGAAAATAGATAGGTAACATAAGGGGAGATTCTACATGGTTTGGACGTCGATTGCTTTTATTATTGCTTTCTTCTTTGCGATGAATATTGGAGCAAGTGGGACGGCAGCATCGATGGGGTCGGCCTATGGTGCAGATGCAATAAAGAGTAAGCGCTTGGCAATGGTGCTAGTTGCTGTGGCAGCTTTTCTTGGGGCCGTGCTTGGTGGTGGGGAGGTTGTGAAAACAATTGGCGAGGGAATTATTCCTTCTAATCTCCTAACGATAAAATTAGTCGTTCTAATCCTTGCTGGTGCTACATTGACGTTATTTATTGCAAATATAATCGGAATTCCCTTATCAACAAGTGAAGTTACCGTTGGATCGATTGTTGGAGCAGGGATCGCTTTTAAAAGTTTGTACATAAATAACCTGTTGGTCATTGTTTTATTTTGGGTGTTAGTTCCAATCGTCTCTTTTCTCATTACATTTTTTCTTGGAAAAATGATTGCCAAGGCTGAGAAACGATGGGTTGGATTGACGAAGAATGGAAAATGGAAAAGATGGCTGGCCGTGTTACTTGTCGTGGGGGGCTGTTTAGAAGCTTTTTCTGCAGGGATGAATAATGTCGCTAATGCTGTTGGGCCGCTGGTTGGGGCTGGGATGATTTCCACGACTAAAGGAATTTGGATAGGGGGGCTATTCGTTTCAATTGGAGCTATTTTATTAGGAAACAGGGTTCTTGAAACGAATGGGAAGAAGATTACCAGACTGTCTTTACTGGAAGGAAGCGCTGTTTCTTTTACAGGAGGAACCCTCGTTATTCTGGCTTCAATATTTGGACTCCCCATTCCGTTAACCCAAGTTACGACTTGCGGAATATTAGGTGTAGGCGCTTCGCAAAAAGGGTTTGGAATTTGGCAGAAATCTGTCATACAAAGGATCCTAAAAGTTTGGCTTATCTCCCCGTTAGCTTCACTGGTCATTTCTTATATACTTATTAACCTTTTAGTGAAGATTAATATTTATAATATCATTATCATTTTAAGTACTTTGATTGCAACTGTGGGGGCGTTAAGTCTTTCATCGACCATCCGCAAGGAAAACAGCACCATACATGATGATGGTGGTGGAATTTAAATGATAAATTATTAGAATGAAGCTCTGTTGGGAACTAAACCACAGAGTTTTTATTTTGTTGGTGTCAGGCACCATTTTGTTACAAAGATGTGAACTGTCATCTGTTTTTTGTGATTTTAATAAGTAATGATATGGAAGGTTTATTCATCGCTATCATAAAATATAGGAAGACGTGTAAAATTTCTCGAGAGAAGTGTAGGGACATGACAGTGGAAAAATGGGCAGGAATTAGGAACTACAACTTGAGAAGAGGGTTGATGCTAATGTGGCCTTTTGACGGCAAGAAAAAGACGATTGAAAAGGCAGGAAGGTCATGCTATTTTTCCGTAAAAGAGACCTCAGAGGGACACGAGTTTAATGAATTTGTCAATAAACTGACAGAAGTTCTTACTAATACCTCAAGGGAAGTCATTTTCTTATGTGTGGGTTCCGACCGTTCAACAGGAGACTCTCTCGGACCAATCGTTGGGACGATGCTGAAAGAAACTGACATTCTATTACCTGTATATGGAACTCTCGAAAAACCAGTTCATGCCTTAAATATAAACAAGATCCTTAAGGAAATTAATCAAACTCACAACGATCCGTTTATTTTGGGAATCGATGCTTGTTTAGGTGATGAAAAGCAAATTGGGTTTATATTTTTAAAAGAAGGTTCATTAATTCCTGGCATGGCTGTCAATAAAAAGCTCCCTCATGTAGGTGAATACCATATGAAAGCTGTTGTGAATTACCTAGACCCGCTATCACCGGCACAATCCTTAAATAACACCCGATTATATACGGTCATGATGATAGCCGAAGCGATGACAAAAATTATTACGCAAGCAGTATTAGGAGAAGGGACAACTTGAAAAGACCTGTAGAAAATCCTCGTAGATGGTAAAGTTACTTATAACCTATCTTTTTAATGGTAATTCCAACCAAAGAATTTGATGTTTACAAATAGAGTGAGTTATAATTGGTACAATGTATACCTAGAAAGAAGGAGAAATTGTGGGGAATAATTGGGCCGAGGAAGATCTAATATCTTTACGAGAAAGGGTCTTTATTCATATTAAAGATCTTATTTTAGAAGGTGAATTTAAAACCGGTGATCGTTTAGTGGAACGGGAACTAGCCGAACGATTAAATATAAGCAGGACACCGATTCGCGAAGCTTTATTTAGATTAGAATCTCAAGGGTTTGTCAAAACCGTGCCAAGAAAAGGTGTTATTGTTGCGGATATTTCAGAGAAGGAAGTTATTGAAGTATTTACGATTCTTTCTTCGCTTGAGGTTTTGGCAGCCAAATTAGCTGTTCAAAAGCTGGACGATGAAACCAAAAGTAAGTTCATCGAGTACAGTAAAAAAGTGGAAGACTGTTTAAAGAATAAAAATGATCATGATTTCTCTAATTTACATGGTGAATTGAATCATCTCTTATACAGTTCCGCTAAAAATGCAAAGCTTTATGAAATATTAAGCGGCTTATCGGACTATATTCGGGCCTTTGCCAAGACAGGGTATAAAAATCCGGGCCGGCCGGTACAGTCAATGGAAGAACACCTACGAATAATGGAAGCTATTATAAATCAAGAAATAGAAATGGCCGAATATTTGACGAAAATTCATATTGAAAATTCTCGAAAAGCGTATATTGAGGCAGTCAATCAAGGAAAAGAGAAGAAATAAAAAGAGAAACTCCATCCCAAGTGGAGTTTCTCTTTTTCTGTCTACAAGGTATTAAACACCAATCACAACAGAGGTGGTTTGGTTTTGCAACACTTTTGCAACACTCATTGCGACAATCGGGCTAGATTTAGGATTTTCCTTAAAAGGATTGTTTTGTATGGTGGTTTCCATTTGACCGAAATAGCCCTTGGCAACAATGGTATGGGTATTCATTTGAATCGTCGGATCAACATACACTTGAACCTTGGTTTCTTCAAAGCCAATCCCGGCAAGGCTTAACGCTGCCGATACATTCACATTTTGAGGGAATAACTTTGCGGCATTTCTAGCATTGCCTTCAAAGATACAATATGGTTCTTTAATGGTTTCCAAATTTACTTTTTCCTCAGCAATCGTCCCATACCAACTTTTTGGCGGTTTCCTCGTAATCAGCGTTATTTCATCAATTTCACCTAATACCCCTGCGGCTATTCGATCCAAACCAGCGATGGCTGCAGACGGGATAATCATTTGTGTCTTGTATTTTTTCGCTGCTGCCTGTAATGTCCCATAAAAATCTTTATCCGCTAAAGCACCAACGGATAGGATGACTAAATTACAACCAATGGAAAGGGCTTTTTCCCCGTATAGTTGAAGAGCATGGTGTCCAGCTGCTTCAATAATGATATCTAAATCTTGGTTAAAAAAAACATCTTCATTCGTAGTTACTGTACATTGATTTGGCGTTTGGTCCAAAGGGCCAAGCGGGGTTCTAACCAAAAGGGCTTGAAGAACGACATCACCAGCTTGTCCTGACTCAATTAATTCGCTAATACTCTTTCCAAGCGTTCCAAATCCAATGATACCAGCTCTTAACATATTCATTCTCCTCGGATTAAATTTTTGTTTATCCCATTAACTATAAAGCTCTCAATCTATGTATAAAAAATATTTAGTATACCGTATACCATTAATTTTCTACATTTTAGCCGATTAGACCCACAAAAGCAAGAGTAATCAACTGAATTTATATAAACTTCTAAATTTTCAAAATAGTTTGCAAAGAATAGAGAATAATGTTATATTATTTTCAACCTTAATGAAAACAAGGTGTCCATAGTGAAAAGGAAGGGGTGGATCTTGATCATTCCTAATCTATCAAACTACATACAACAAAGGTAACAGCATGGTAAGACCAGATTTTCTTGGTTTGTAGATTGAATGATGTAGGAGCTAGTATGTGGTCTGGTAATGAAGGGACTTGCTATTCAGTGATGGTGGTTATATGTAATTCCGTAAAAAAATTTTATAAAACCATGGTATACAATCCACAAAATGCAAAATGTGATCTCTCTAATTTATTCTTCTAATGAAAATTGCCATTGTTTATCCTTTATGTGATGAAGAAAAGAAAATCAGAAGTAGAGGATTTTCACCATGATGACGAACATTCCTCTCCTACGATCTTTTCCTCAATTAAGGAAATCTTTCGCTACAATCGTTTTAAACTATTTTAAAACAACGGAGGGGAAATATGGAATTAACAGCAGCTCATTGGGTCTATCTAGTTGTCACTGTAGCCGTTATTATTATCATGCTTTTTAGAAAAGGTGTTGTTTTACCCCTTATTGTTGGAACCTTTTTAGTGGCAGCCGTGTATAAAGGCAGCGTAATAGCGGGATTTCAAGCCGTATTTAATGCTAACCTCGTTGCGGCAAAGGAACTATTTAGTATTTTCCTAATTATTTCCATTATGATCGGTCTCCTTAATTCCTTGAAGGATTTAGGTGCAGATAAAAGGATGGTCGTACCAATCCAAAAAATAATGGTTAACGGACACGTTTCTTTTCTAGTCTTAATGGTCACGACGTATGTGATTTCACTGTTTTTCTGGCCAACCCCAGCTGTTCCATTAATTTGTGCTTTATTAGTACCCGCTGCAGTAAGTGCAGGATTACCAGTTATGACCTCAGCAATGGTTATTGTTATTGCAGGTCAAGGTATGGCCCTTTCATCAGACTATATAATGCAAGTAGCCCCAATGCTAAGTGCGAAAGCCGCAGGAATTGATAAATCGTTAGTTTCAGATAAGGCCTTTATTCTTTCTCTCTTTACTGGGATTAGCTCTCTTGCAATTGTGTATGTTACACATCGTAAATCGATAACCAAAAGATCTGTAAGTGAAAATAACAATGCAGAAAAAGCATTCTTTCAAGTTACCGAGGAGCTTGCTGCTACGGTAGAAGAGACTGCTGAAGTGATTAAGATAAAAGCAAAATGGGGTAAAATATTCGCGATCATTGTTCCATTAGCCATGCTTGCAGTTATGATTTTTATGTTCCAGACCAAAATTGGCGGCGGAGCTGGATTCGAGGGAGGCGACGGTGCAGCCTTTATTGGTGGTGTTGCTACGATTCTCTTAGTTTTAGCAACGATCGCTTTTAACCGAATTCATGCACTCGATAAAATTAGCGAACATATTACTGAAGGTTTTGTTTTCGCTTTTAGAGCTATGGCTCCCGTTATTCCGATTGCAGGTTACTTCTTTATGGGAAGTGGAGACTTTTCAGCGTCGATCCTTTCGTTAGGTGAAGATGCAGCGAAGCCAGGATTTCTATTTGATTTGATCCAAGCAGGTCAAAACTATATTCCACACAGCCCATTTATTGCTGCATTTAGTATCTTAATTGTTGGTATTATTACCGGGTTAGATGGTTCTGGGTTTGCGGGACTTCCGTTAACGGGTGCTTTGTCTGGAGCGATTGGACCTGGAAGCAACATCGATCCTTCCGTTCTTGCAGCGATTGGACAAATGGGTGCCGTTTGGAGCGGTGGAGGCACGCTGATTGCCTGGTCATCACTTGTTGCCGTTGCAGGCTTCTTACAAGTTTCACCGTTAGAGCTGGCCAGAAAGAATTTCTTCCCGGTAATAACCGGACTTTTCATTGCGACGATCTTGGCAGTTATCATCTGGTAACTGAGCAGCTCCTTGTACTAAACTATTTCATTAGACTAGAAACAAATTAGGGGTCGCTAATAAATTTAAGGGCTATCTCAAAAGTCAGCAGCGAACTGATTTTTGGGATAGCCTTATTATTTGTTGTTTAAGGCTCTTTTCGTAAACTTTGTTGCTATTGGAGCTTTATAAGGGTCATAACTTAAGTTTCTAGGCAATTTTCGCACAGGTTCTTACGAAAAGATGCCACGAAGCATATAGGTATACGGGTTGATGAACTTATTCGAAAAACAACAATCTATGCGAAAATAGCCTTGTTTAAAAATAGTTATTTTGATATGAGATTCGACATAGGTTGAAGAGGAAGAGAGGGGATAGAAGATGGTACACCTAAAGATTGGTTTAGTAGGACTCGGTAAATTAGGGAAAGCAATGATGACACATTGGGATAAAAAGCAGATTGCACTAGGAGTTTACCATCCTGTTCAAACGAAAGCGGAACAGTTTCTGCAGTCATTTCAAAATGGATATCTTTTAACAGAAAGTGAATTGAAAAAAGTTGATATCTTAATCCTAGCCTTGCCAGCAACGGAGGTTATTCCGTTTATCACATCGTTAAAACTGCCAAACAATGGTCCACATACTCCAAGGATCATTAATATGGCAACGAACCTTCTTACCAAAGAAATAACAGTCAAGTTACCCTACTTACAGGTACATGGGGTCAAATATATGGGGCATTCAAAGGATTTATTAGAACATGGAAATGGATTATTTATTAGCGAATCAGCGTTACCCCAGAACATCGGTGAACTTTTTCATATACTTGGCAAGGTAAAGGTAGATAGAGAGGATTGTTTAACAGAGGTAAATAAATTAGCTACGTATTTTGCCATTAAGACAGCCATATCAATCGAGATGGAATTTGTGAACAGAGGGTTATCTCCAGATTACCTGAAAAGAGCCTTAACATCGTTAGCTCCTGAAGTGATCCGTTCGTATAGTGAGGGGAGTCTAGGCCATTTTGCGAAGGAAATAGCTGCAGAAATAAAAGCAGAGAATTCTAGTGAAATAGATGAACGTAAAACCCCATAAAATGGCTGAAGGTGTCAACCCTATGGATTGACACCTTTAATTATGCGATTATATCGTTAGGATAGTAACAATTGTAAAATAAATAGATACGCCATGACACAGCCGATATAAATACTTGCAAAGGAAAGGTTCCAGTTGGACACTTTATAGGAGGTTTCCTTGACGATGCTTGACATTAGGCCTAGCGTGGCATTATAAGGACCTACAAGAAAAGCAGATACTGCTCCGGCTAACATTGCGACTGTCAAGATATGTGGCGAGATTCCAACTACCTCTGGATTCAAGCCTTCGGTCATTAATGCTAGTGATACCGCAGGGTGTAGTCCTAAAAACGCAAAAGCCAACGGGATTAACGGTAATAAAATCAGAAAGATCTCAACACCAGCAAAATCGATAAATTTGTTTACCCAGGCATCCAACCAAACATTCGCATGAGAAACATTAATCGTTGAGATAAAAAAACCTGCCGATAAATAAATGAAGAATTGATCCTTCATACTTACAGAAAAGGTTTGAAAATGTTTAAACAAATGGGCACCAAACTCTTTACCTTGTTTTAATAGAAGTGACCAGGTAAAGGAAAACGGAATTACCAGCAAGGATACTAAAATTAAAAACGGATAGGGAAACTTTGATTCTACTAATGAAATGACAAGGTTAAAAATGATGATGGCCAGGAAAATTTGAAAGACTCTACCAGTTCGATTCATTTTACCCGTTGGTTCAATGGTTGCTGCGGTTTCATGGACAGATAGGTTCTCTTTGTTATGAATCATAATATTTGCCCTTCGTGAGCCAATATACCAATCCACACCTACTCCGACGATGCTTAAGGGAATTACATATGGAAGAATGGAGACCCAGCTTACACCTGTCATTGTGATAACAATCCCGACAATCGGGGTAACAGGTGCCCAGAGTAAAGGCATGGCAAAACCGCGCGTAATCGCTCTACTCATGAACCGTTCTTTATTCTCAACGGGAATGACATCTAATGCAGGCCTAATCGAGTAATATGTCATGGGTAAGGTGGCCAAATTCATAAAAATACTAAAAAAATACGAAATGCCTGAAGTGATCATGTACAGTTGACCAGAAGTTTTTACTCTCTTTTGAATAATCGTTTGTATGCCTCCACTGTAGCCTCCTAATTTAATAGGAATCCCTAAAATCGGAATCAATGTAAACATGGTTAACAAGTCCAGCATCGATCCGAAAGAAAGGATGTATTGCTGCCAAGAAGCTCCGCTTGTTGACAGTAAGACCACTCCAAAAAGCAAGAATGTCCCACCTAAAATTTGAACAAACCGTTTAGCTTGAAATAGGGTAATAAGGACAATCGCAAGACTTAAACAGGAGATTAGTACACCGAGCTTGAGCCCTGGTAAGAGCACAGAGAATAAATACAATATAATAACGATAAAAAACATATATCTAAGCATATCAACCACCCTATCTTTTAAATATTGTATACCAAACACGTATTTCAGACTGGGAAATGTCACAAATTAGCCATAAACACCAATTTATTTTGGTATTTGGTATACAAAAACTTGTTTTCTTGTTCCTCCCATTATACAATTACATTATCAAATAACTCAATTAATAGGGGGATATATCCATGTTTAACTTTCTATTTGGATCAAAAAGAGCTGCAGAAAAAGCTGAAAAAAAACTTGCTTCATTAAGAAAAACGCTTAAATTTTAATGATACTTATTCAACCGCCACTACCAAGTGACGGTTTTTTGTTGCACTTTTAAAGAATAAAATCCGGAGAGACACGGTTATCTCTCCGGATTTCATATATATAGAAGCAATTAAATGACACGATGAAATTCTTAAACGGCTACTTCAGTTGATTTTACCAGTTTGGAGTTTACAGAATCCTGACTGTTTCCGGATGCTTTGACGATCTCATTTAATTCTTCACGTGCTGCTTCAATTGTATCAAACTTTTCAAAAAACTTAACAGCGATCTGATTAACATATTCTTTTCCTTCATAGCTCTCGAATAATTGAATTTTAATCGTTTCATCAAGAACTTCGGCAATGGTGTATTTCGCCTTTAGAGAGTCAAAGAAATAGAAATGATAGGTCTCAATCGGTTTTAATCCATCGTTTTCAAGAATCGTTTGGAAGGTATCTTTATTTGTTAGCACAATATATTTCCCCATGCAGAACACTCCTTAAAGTAATTTTTTATCCTATTAAAAAAATCGTTCAGGTAAGTATGGATTGTCTTGCCATGCGTTAAGTATCAAAACTTATGACAGTAAGATTTGTCTTTACTCACCTCCAAAGGAATATTGTATACCAAACTCTTATGTGTATTTTATCTCATGCTGTTAAAATGTTCAAGGATATATTCTAAATATTTAAATAATTACCAAAACAGTTGCTAGACTAGGAGTTTGATTTGAAAAAATTGGTCCATTATTAAATTCTAGTTTGCTTCTCTGTCAAAAAGATTGTATACTTCAGAAAAGTATCAAAATTTTTAGAATAAACAGAAAGGGGTAACAGTATGCCAAAATTGATCCTTCATGTGGATGGAACCACAATAGAACAAGAGGTTAAAGATAATGCCAATTTAGTCGTCTTAGCTGGCACACGCCAATTACCTAAATTAAAGTATGGCTGCGGGATGGGACGCTGCACGAAATGCACTTGTATCGTAGTGAATGGAGCAGAAGGGTTGGCACCACCGAATTGGAAAGAAGAAAAAATGCTTGGGGATAAGGTAAATGAGGGATACCGCTTAACATGCCAATTAACGATAAAAGAAGATATTGAAATCTCTCAAGAAAATATTTCAATCCAGGTCCCGAAGAAGCAATCGGCAATTCAATCTTAATAGGGAATTTTTTTATTTTTATAAACGGTATACAAAATACAATGAATCCAAGAAGGTGAAAAGGAATGGATTGTTATGATCTTACCAGTATGACATGGAAAGAAGTAGAATCGGCTCTTAAGACAGTTAAACTTGCTATTATACCAATTGGTGCCCATGAACAGCACGGTCCCCATATGGTTGAAAGCTGTGATGCAGTATTAGCAGAGAAGATGGCCAAGAAGCTAGGAAAGAGGATGTTTCCTTATGCAGTGGTCGCACCAACCGTTAATATGGGAGTTTCGCCGCACCATTTGAATTTTCCGGGAACAATCTCCTTACAGCCGACTACATTAATCGCGGTCTTAAAGGATGTTGTCTCATCCTTAAAGCATCACGGGATTGAAAAGTTTTTGTTTCTAAATTCTCACGGCGGGAATCAGTCAACGCTTAATGTGGCCTCGATGATGTTAACGAAAGAACTGGAGGTAGAAATTTATTATGCAAAAACAACTGCTTCTGCTAAAAAGGCAATTCAGGCAAATGTTACCTCGTCATTATTTGGTCATAGCTGTGAACGAGAAGTTTCTGAAGCGCTTTATTTAGCTCCCGAACTTGTCCGGCCGGAAAGTCTAGAAAAAGGTGATATTCAAGAGGATGGTAGGTGGAAGCAGCTTCGACCTGGAAAAGCCATTCAAGGATTTTATTTATATGAAGAAATGACCAATAATGGCTGTATCGGGGATGCCACAAAAGCCAGCTGGGAGATAGGCCAGCAGATCGTTAAAGAATCACTAGAAAATCTATCGAAAGAACTCTACAAATTATTAGATTTGAAAGTGGATGTTCATCAATAATATTGAGGTAGAAAAAAGATTATCAATCTTTTAAAAATTCTAAAAATTATATTTACAAATAAACAATATATTGGTAGTATAAACGTAAGGTATACCAAAACGATATATTCACTGAATAAAAGAGTGCTGGAAAGAGAAATATTCCCACATCTTTTTATTTTTAAACTAACTTGGTATACAAAATATCAAATACCAATTTTAAATTGGGTACCTACATAAAATTAGAGGAGGAGTTTCAGTTGACAGAATTATTTAAAGATGAATTTCGCAGACAATTAGAGGAAGCAATTAAAGGTAACCATAGCCAGAAGGCTCCATTTACAGTAGCTTGGGCTGAAGGGAAACTTGAAAGAAAACACTTTTCTAGATGGGCTGAAAATCACTACCATTATGTAGGACCATTCGCAGATTACTTAGCGTATATTTACCATAATACTCCATCAGATCCTAAGTTTGCAGCGGCAAAGGATTTCACTCTTCAAAATATGTATGAAGAAGAAATCGCTGCCGACCGCCACACAGATTTATTGATTCGATTTGCTGAAGCATGTGGTACAACTGCCGAAAGAATTATCGATCCTAACAATATGGCTCCAACGACACTAGGGCTTCAAAGTTGGTGTTTCGCAGTAGCAGCTCGTGAGAATTTTGTCGTAGCAACTGCAGCACTAGTTGTTGGATTAGAATCACAAGTTCCTGATATTTATCGTAAACAAACTCCGGCTTTACGTGAAAAATACAATTTTACAGATGAAGAAATTGAATTCTTTGACTTACACATCGTTTCAGATGAAATCCATGGTGAGCGTGGTTACAAAATCGTTCTTGACCACGCTGACACACCAGAATTACAACAACGTTGCTTAGAAGTTGTTCGTACAGGAGCTAAAATGCGCCGGATGTACATGGATGGTCTATGGAGAGAATATTGTGAGCAAGATTTAGGGGCTTTAGTAGAAACGAAGTAAATAGATAAGCGGAAGCACCCGTTTACCGGCCGTCATATTAATCTTGTATTTTAAAGGGTTAAGTGACGGCCATTTTTATAGAATCAAATTTTCAAATAATAGTGGGACCTAATAAATGAAAAAAGGTGATAGTGGTGATTACTACAAAAGTAGAGACATTCAATAATTATATTAATGGAGAATGGCAGGAATCGGTAAGCAAGAAAACCTTTTTTAGTGTGAATCCTGCGAATACAGAAGATCTGGTTGGAGAATTCCAGGCTTCAAACGAACAGGATGTACAACTTGCGATTGAAGCAGCTAAGAATGCTTTTCCTAGTTGGTCCCAAACTGCACCATCCAAACGTGCGGCTATCTTAAATCAAGCTGCCAGTATTCTCGAGCAAAATGTTGCTACCCTTGCTGAAGAGTTAACAAGGGAAGAAGGCAAGCATGTCGATGATGCGAAGAATGAAATCATACGTTCTGCACAAACGCTCCGCTATTATGCTGTAGAAGGACAAAGTTTTACGGGGGAAACCTTTCCAAATGATGATGCAAATATGAAAGTTTCAACGGAAAGAGAACCACTCGGAGTAGTAAGTGTCATTACTCCTTGGAACTTTCCACTTTCTATACCAGCTCGAAAAATCGCTCCCGCTTTAATCACGGGGAATACGGTTGTTTTTAAACCTTCCTCTGATACTCCATTGATTGCTTTTCGTCTAGTCGAAGCACTAGATAAGGCAGGAATTCCTAAAGGCGTGATTAACTTTGTTACGGGAAAAGCTTCAGACGTGGGAGATCAATTGGTAACCCATCCTGCTGTAAGGGCAGTTACTTTTACAGGTTCAACTGCAGCTGGTGAAGACATCCATAAAAAGGCCAGCTTTACCACACGTACGCAAATGGAACTGGGCGGAAAAAATCCAATCATTGTTATGGATGATGCCGATCTTGATCTTGCCGCTACTTTGACGGTAAACGGGGGCTTTTCGTTAACAGGGCAGGCTTGTACGGGAACGAGCCGTGTTATCGTTTTGAAAAACGTAAAAGAGGAATATGTACAAAAACTCGTTGAAAAAACGAGTGCATTAAAAATAGGGAATGGTTTTGAAGCAGGGGTGAAAATTGGCCCTCTTGCGAACGAAAAACAATTGAAAAATGTTTTAAAGTATATTGAATTCGGCAAAGAAGATGGCGCTGAATTGGTTTATGGCGGTGAGCCATTATTAACAGGAGAATTCGAAAAAGGTTACTATGTTCAACCGGCCATTTTTACAAATGTAAAAGCAGATTCGCGGATAGCGAAAGAGGAAATCTTTGGCCCGGTGGTGGCTGTGATTGAAGTAGATACATATGAAGAAGCCATCGCCGTGGCGAATAACGTCGAGTATGGTTTGTCTGCTTCGATTATTACCAATAATCTCAAAGTCGCCAACCAATTTACAAAAGATATCCAGGCGGGAACAGTCAAAGTAAACCGAACCACAACAGGCAACTTAATGAATGCCCCATTTGGAGGCTTGAAAAAATCAAGTACGTCTACCTTCCGTGAATCCGGAAGAGTCGGCTTAGAGTTCTTTACCCAATTAAAAACAGTCTATATGGGCTATTAATATCATTCGATAGATAAAGGAGAACATTCCAATTATGAAATCAGTGCTAAAAATAGAACTAGAAGAAGCAAAGTTAATGATTGAGGCAGCAAAGAAAAAATCAGAAGAGATCAATGTCCTTGAAACGATTGCAATTGTTGATGATGGCGGAAACCTGATTGCGCTTGAGCGTATGAACGGAGCACGCATCACTGGACCAGATATTTCAATTGCTAAAGCGTACACGGCGGCTGGCCATAAACGCTCAACCCACTTATTTAACAAAGAGCCTAATGGACCTGCACTACCTGGAAATGAAGCATTCGGAATTCAGCAAATGCTGCCTGGGAAGTTCGCCATTTTTGTTGGTGGATTTCCCATTGTGATTAATGGTGAAGTGGTTGGAGGAATTGGTGTAAGTGGTGGAAACGGCGAGCAAGACACGGCCGTAGGTACAGCTGCACTGCAAGCACTGCAAACCTACCTAGAAAGCGATGGGCTGAAAGTAATTACCGAAGCCGATATAAAAAAATAATTAGACCCGGACCTCATTCATGCATTGTTTGTAGCAGAATGGGGTCTATCTTAATCTATCGTTCTATAAAAAAAGGATTTAAATGTTATATTGGTATAAAAAGGGGGAGAATCAACTGAAAACATATGTTGAGTTAGCTATTGGATTTGCCCGCACCGGTGTAACTGGTTATGGGGGCGGACCCTCGACGATACCACTGATTGAATATGAAGCTGTAAAAAAATACAAGTGGATGAATGAACAAGAATTTGTAGAAATCTTGGCATTAGCCAATACATTGCCAGGGCCGATTGCCACCAAAATGGCGGCATATATCGGTTATAAAGTGAAGGGGTATTTAGGGGCAACGGTGGCCATCCTTACCCACATTCTTTCTTCAATTATCGCGATGATTGCCTTATTGGGTGTGCTTTATTCCTATAAGGAATCGCCGATTGTCAGCGGTATGGTTCAGGGGGTTACACCTGTGATTGGATTTATGCTCTTGGAAATGGCGTATCGTTTTTTCCAAAATGGACGCAAAGGCTTAGGTTTTCCAATCATGCTTACATTATCGGTCGTTTCTTTAATCGTTGTTCAGTTCCTTGGATTGCATCCCGGAATCTTAATTGCGGTATTTCTCATTGCTGCCTATATTATTGCCGACCGAAAAGAGAAAGCGGCAAAAGCTGCGGCTGAGTTGCTTCTTCAGAGAAAGGAAAAAAGTTCATGATCTATTTGCATATCTTTTGGTCGTTTTTTATTGCTAATTTATTGGGTTACGGCGGCGGGCCTGCAACCATTCCATTAATCCAAAATGAAGTGGTCAACCATTACCATTGGATGAGTCTTTCCGAGTTTGGGGATGTATTAGCGATCGCGAATGCACTGCCTGGACCCATTGCCACCAAAATGGGGGGCTATATTGGATATCAACTAGGGGGAGTTCTTGGTGCAATTATTGCACTAATTGCAACGGTCCTTCCTTCTGCGCTTGCTGTTATTTTATTATTTAAATTTGTAAATCTATTTAAAGGGTCACCAAAAGTAGCACTGATGACAAAGTCTGTCCAGCCGATTATTTTTATATTACTTGCTGTGATGGCCTATCAGTTCTTTTTAACAGCCTACGAAAAAAGTGGTATTTTTCATTTAGTCTTTTTGGCAGTGGTTAGCTATTTTGCTTTAATTCGAATTAAAATGCACCCATCCCTGTTAATTGTTTGTTGTTTGATCTATGGTGGAGTTTTTCTATCGTAAGACGGAATCTTAGAAAATAATATAAAAATAAGCGGGTGGAAGTTATGGACTTAAGATGGGAGGAAAACAATCTTTTATCGATTCGTGAGCATGCATATAACTATTTAAAGGAAATGATTCTTGAGGGCGAATTAAAAGCGGGAGATCGGTTAATTGAACGAGAACTAGCTGGAAAATTAGGGATCAGCCGGACACCTATTCGCGAAGCCTTGTTCCGGCTAGAATCCCAGGGTTTTGTCAAAACAGTTCCCAGAAAAGGTGTCGTCGTCTCGAATATTTCCGAACATGAAGTTATCGAGGTATTTACGATACTTGCCTCACTAGAAGTGCTAGCCGTTAAATTGGCCGCGGGGCGGATGGATAAAGAAACACAACTAGAATTGGATCAAAAGATCGAAGAACTAATGAAGTTAAAAGATCAAGCGGAAGAAAACTTTAATTCTGAACATATTCAAATGAATCGTCTCATAAATAAAGCATCGAAGAGCCCTAAATTATTTGAGATTCTCTCTGGTTTGATTGACTATATACATATGGCTGCAAATATGGGATACGAGACACCAGGCAGAAGAAAAGAATCATTAAAGGAACACATCGATATCATGAAAGCCTTGCGGGATAAAGAAGCAGAAATGGCTGAGTATTTAATGAGAATTCATATTGAAAACTCGAAAAAAGCATATATCACTTATATTGAAAATATAAAAGAGAAGCTTTATAAAAAGGAAAAGCTGCTGACAACTTGATCCATTAGTATGAAAGATCTTGGAGTGAGTTTTATCTATGTAATGACCACACCGGCTCCTCGATGTGGTCTTATATTTACCTTTTTTTTAAAATGGCTATGTTAAAGCTTATTGTTGATTTTGGCACCCTGCTGATTGGAGCGGAAGGTGCGAAGACTCCTGCGGGAGGACGAGGAGGCTCGCCGGACCGCCCGCGGAAAGCGAAGCTCCTGAAGCGGAAATCAACAGGCAAGTTTAACAAAGCCTAAAAAATGAAAATATTTAAAAAAATCATATTGTCTGAAAATTTTAAATATGGTATATTGTATACCAAGAAGATAAATTAAAGGGAGGAAACGAGGCATGCCAAAAATAAATTTCATAAATAGCAATAAACAATTAGATGTACCAGAGGATTCGAATATATTAAGGATGTCCCTTCGTTACGATGGAGAACTCCCAAACCGATGTGGCGGTGGAATTTGCGGCAGCTGTGTTTTTAAAACAGAGGAAGGCGCTGAATTCCTTGATAAAGTCAAGGTCCAGGAAAGAAGAAAATTAGGTGAAGAATGGTTAAAAGAAGGGTATCGCCTCGGGTGTCAGACCTTCGTGACAAACGGTGATATTTCGATTTCTTGGGATGATGCGTTTACAGAAGTAGTCAAAAAGAGAAAACCGGATAAAATCCAGAAAGAAGTATCAACAATTTAGTAAACGATGGAAAAAATATGAATTTGAGGTGAGATCATGTGGGCCTGTGATAAACATATGAAAGAAATTCTTACCTTCTTAGAAACTCCCCATATTAGTAAAGCTTCCTATCAAATTAAATGCTCACTGTGCGATAATCATGCACAGGCAAAAATCTATTACACACATAAACCATTACATTTGAAAAAGAATAAAAAATTACGTGCCTTTGCTTAGAGCTATTACCTGCCCCCCAGTGCTTTAAAGGTATAAAGTAGTGGGGGACAGGCAAGGAATTAAAAATACACACACTGCGATGAGATTTTTCTACTCATCGCTTTTCTATGTATTTTCGAGTCTCATGAACTATATTGAAGCTAAATCCTGATCTTTACATACATATGATTGTACAAAAATAGGAAAATAAGGTAATGTTGTTTTAATATTCAGAAAAAGAGCGGTGGTATGAGTGAGTGATAGCCAGCAATATGTATGGTATGCAAGTTATGGTTCAAATCTAAATTCTGAGCGATTTTTATGCTATATCAAGGGCGGGAGTCCAGCGGGGTCAACGAGGTTAGAGGCAGGCTGTAAAGATCCATCATTGCCGCTTGCGGAGTCTACTTTTATTATCAATTATCCCCTTTACTTTGCAGAAGAGGCAGCTGGATGGCAATCTCAAGGCGTGGCATTTATTGGATTAAACCGTGGAAGGGAAACTGTAACCTACAGCAAAAAATATTTAATCACAAAGGAGCAGTTTTTAGATGTGGTCCAGCAGGAGAATAGTGGGGGATTTTTTGATATAGATTTAAATGCGGTAAAAGAAAAAGGCTCAATAATGTTTCGTCACAATGCTTGGTATGGAAATATTATTTATCTTGGTGAGGACAATGGTTATCCCATTTTCACCTTTACAGCCCCGTGGGATCTAGACGACGTGGAAATGAAGAAACCTTCCCATAACTACTTAGCAACAATTATTAAGGGATTAAAAAAAGCGTATACCAACGAAAAAATCTATCTTTATCTTGAAAATAAACCAGGTATCAAAGGTTTCTATTTGGAAGATGAATTATCTAGAGTTATTGCTGGAACGGATTCTTAATAGAATGAATACGAACAAAACCTTCCTTATATGACAGGAAGGTTTTGTGGTTTTCCCTAGTTTGCAAAAAAGTTTTCAGTATAGTAAGGCTGAGATTCATTATTAAAAGCGACACCCACTCCTAAATACTCATAACCCTCACGCAAGATATTTTCCCGATGCCCGAGTGAATTCATTAAACCCTCATGAGCGAAAATGCTGCTAAATTGCCCATAGGCAAGGTTTTCGCCAGCCAAATGAAAACTGATATCATCTTCTTTCATCCGGTCAAACGGGGATTGTCCTTTAAGGTTGGTGTGATCAAAGTACTGATGGACGGCCATATCGGTGCTATGTTTACGCGCTGTTTCCCGAACATGTTCATCCCATGTCAAGACTGGAAGCTGGTGGTTGACCCGTGCAGCATTGGTCAAATCAAATAACTGATATTCAAAGCCTTCTTTTAAAGATGAATTTCCTTTTGTGTAAAAATCTGTTTTTTCATCTTCAAAGTCTTTGTTAACCAATTGCATTGCGGTCACCGTATTATTTTCATGCTTATCATAAAAGACAGTTACATAAGTTCCATCAATCAAGAATATATCATTGTCGCTATTTTCTTGTAGTTGGTACACAGTGAAACCTTTTTGAATTTTGGTTAATGGTTCCCCAAGTTTTTCGCGAACTGTTTTCTTCGTGCTTCCGAGTTTAATTCCGTTAGTTGAGGCAATTAAATCCTGATTAGTGTATAATCCGGCCACTTTGTTGTTTTCGTCATACATAACCATAAAAAAATCATGATAATCTTGATGATAGGTATTCCAATCAGTCCCATATTCATTTAAAGATGAACGGTTTGCCCTACCTAAATTATGTTCAATCTCTTCTTTTAGATTTCCGATTTCAACATTATGAATCGAGAATACTTGTTCAGATGGGACTGTTAACTCTACTTTTTCTTTCTTTGTTTCTTTTTCTTCCGGTTGTGGATTTTGTTTAGGAAGCGGGAGATCTCCTAATTGTGAGCCAATCTGTGTCACTAATTGTTGAACTTTTTCAAAAAAACCATTTAATGATTCTAATATTGCAGGGTTGTCTTTTACATTTATTTCAGATTGAATGGAATCAATCTTCTGTTCGATATTATTATTTTCCAGCTGTTTGTCTATAACAGGCAGTGAAAAATTAAATAAAAGTATAAATGAGATAATTGCTAAAAATCGTACCATGTTCTGTTCCTCCTTTTCTATTAGAATTGTAGCCAATTTAGAGGAAATGTATAAGTAATATGCCTGCGGGGAAAAATACTTGATTTGCAGTGGGGTCTCACCCTGCTCACTTTGCCCGCTTTTTGTCAGACTCCTTTATTAAATTTATTCAATACCTCAGGGTTAATGAGGTTCTTTGGACGCTTTCCTGAAAGTCCCGCTTCTAAATTCTCGACCGCAAGTTTGGCCATTTTTAGTTCCGTTTCGTGGGTGGATGAGCCAATATGAGGGGTCGTTACCACATTCGAAAACTGCAGTAGTGGATGATCCGCTGTGACTGGCTCATTTTGAAATACGTCTAAAGCAGCGCCATAAATCTCCTTGTCCCTTATTGCTTCAATTAATGCCTTTTCATCCACTGTTTTTCCACGCGAACCATTTACGAAAATTGCCGACTTTTTCATCAATTTAAATTCTCTTTCACCCATTATATTTTCTGTTTCAGGTGTGAGTGGAGTCATTAAACAAACAAAATCGGATTCCATAAGTAAGGAATCAAGTGAACAGTAGACAGCGTTATATTTTTCCTCAACCTGAAGATTGCGGGTTCGATTGTGGTAAAGAATATCCATGTCAAAGCCAAAATGCCCGCGTTTCGCAATTAATGACCCAATTTTCCCCATCCCAATAATTCCTAAGGTTTTATGATGAACATCAATGGCATATTCTTTTCTGGTTAAATGCTGCTTCCAATTTCCTGTCTTCACGAATTGGTCCAACTCAGGGATGCGTCTAGCTGAAGCAAGCAGAATGCCGAATATCGCATCGGCTGTGGTATCCTCAAGAACGCCTGGTGTGTTGGTTCCCATAACGCCTCGCTTGGTCATCTCCTCAAGGGATAGATTATTAAATCCTGTCGAGTTATTGGAAACTATTTTTAATTTTGGGGCCCGATCCAATAATTCTTTATCGACAGGTAGTGCTAGCCCGACAATTCCTGCGGCCTTTGATAGTGCTTGCAAAAAAGTCGGGTCTGTTTTGGGATTGATCCCTTCAAAAATTTCGACGTCATACGTGTTTCTTAAACGATTTAGAGTCTCAGAGAATTCAAAGTTATAAGCAAGTATTTTTCTTTTCATAAGGGAATGAATCCTTCTCCTTTTGTATCAGAATGTAGGAATATAACTCTAAAGTGACATAGAATTTTTAATGAGTCAACCATATAAGTTGCTGATCCCTTTGGCTTCCAACAAGCTAATGTAATTCTCTTGAATTTTTTTAATTATATTAAAATATTAGAGATGTTCTTTTTTTGAAAACGGTTGCCGGATTATTACACGTTTCCACTGTTAGGATAAGAATTAATCAGAACGATTCATCGTCACTAATAAAGCGAAAGATTGTACTCGCTTACATTCTTAACCGTTACCTTTATTAAGATAATAGTTGTGGAAACTTAAGATAAAAATTTTTGTAGGAAAGGAATTTCCTGTTTTAGTTTATTACATGTTATGTTAGAATATATAACATCAGTAGCATTATTATAAAATTCACACTTTTTAAAATAAACTAAAAAGGGGGCGGTATCTTGGGAAATGAAAACCAATCCTATCGTGAACAAAAGGTTATCACGATTGGAATTGTGATGGAATTAACGGGTTTATCGAGCAGGCAAATACACTATTATGAAACACGCAAGTTAATTTTTCCTGACAGAACCCCAAATGGGACGCGTAAATATTCATTTGCGGATATTGAAAGACTCATAGAAATAGCGGAAAAAATAGAAGAAGGCGTACAAACACTCGAGATTCGTAGAGATATAGCCAAAAAGGAAAGACATAAGATGATTATTGGTCAAATTAATTCCCATTTTAATCGAAATGGACCAATTAAATAACGAAATTTTGCAGGATGACAACACAGCAAAGAGCAGGGCAATAGGAGCCTGCTCTTTTTTGAGTCATTGTAGACATTTTAAATGAATTGATCTTTCAAATTTTTAATCACTTCTCATTATCGTTATAATTAAAGTAATCAATAAAATTTTCAAAAGAGATCATTAAAATGGAAAGGTGGATGTAAATGAAGTATAACTTTGATGAAATGGTTAACCGAAGAGGAACGTATTCAATTAAATGGGATGGGGGAGAGTTAATTAAACAGATTGGTCTGACTGATCGCTATGATGAAGAGACCATTCCGTTGTTTACTGCTGATATGGATTTACCTGTACCCCAGCCGTTAGTGGATGCTTTACATAGGACTGTTGATCACCGGATTTTCGGGTATACCATCTTTCCTAAAGAATATTTTGAAGCCATTCAGCATTGGTTTAAAAAGAGACATGATTGGGAGATAGTACAGGAAGAAATTAGCTTTAGCCCAGGAACGGTCCATGCTTTAAATGTTGCTGTTAAGGCATTAACTAAGCCTGGAGATGGGATTATTATTCAACGGCCTGTTTATCCGCCGTTTACTTCGGCGATTGAAGCAAATGATAGAAAAGTTGTGAATAATCCCCTTAAAGCGAATAGCGAAGGCTACTTTCAAATTGATTTTGACGATTTTGAAGCGAAGGCAAAAGAAGAAACCACGAAAATGTTCATCTTATGTAACCCACATAATCCAACCGGAAGAGTGTTTACTCAAGACGAATTAAGGGAATTAGCCGATATTTGTGCGAAACATGATGTTCTTATTGTTGCTGATGAAATTCATGGCGATTTAATTCGCCGCAATCAGACCTTTGTTCCAATCGCCAAAGCTTCCGAACATCGTGATCGGATAATTACATTTACAGCGATTAATAAGACATTTAATGTGGCTGGGCTGCATTGTACAAATGTGATTATCTCGAATCCAGAGCTTCGAAATACCTACAATAAGGTTATGGGGATGCACTTGCCCTCACCCTTTACCGTTTCTGCGCTCATTGCAGTATACAATGAAGGAGAAGATTGGTTAGAGCAGTTGAAGGACTATATTGATGGGACAATGGAATGGGCTGTCCAATTCTTAGCGGAAAAAATGCCAAAAGTTAAAGTGAGGATCCCAGAGGGTACCTATATCATGTGGATGGATTTTAGTGGTTATGGCCTCACGCCTGAAGAAATCCATGAACGAATCTATAATAAGGCAAATGTTCTTCTGGAAGATGGAAAGATGTTTGGCGAAGAAGGGTTACAGTGGCAAAGAATATGTATCCCCTCACCAAGACCATTGATTCAGGAAGCGTTTGAAAGGATTGCAAGAGAATTCGAAGATGTAAATTAATGGTTGGATAATTTACACAAAACCACTTGGTACCTAATTTCCAAGTGGTTTTGTCTTGTAATTATTAAAATTATTTGTATATTCACATAGTTTAATTTTTTTAATTTTGTTAACTTTATGTGATATAGTAGATAAGTAAATTCACTATATTCAGCAAGTGAGAACAATCTGAAAATTAAGGGGAGAATGAAATGAAAAAGTTTGGTCTATTTAGTTTGTTATTAATTCTTTCAATCTTTATCGCTGCATGTGGAAGCAAAGAGACAGCAGACGAGAAAGAAAACGGTGGAAAAGTATATAAAGTTGGTGTTGATACCACTTATCCGCCTTTTGAATTTAAAGAAGGTAACGAGTATAAGGGAATTGATATCGAGCTAATCAATGCAATCGCGAAAAACCAAGGCTTTGATATCGAACTTTCTCCAATGGATTTCGGTGGAATTATCCCAGCAATGCAAGCAAATCAGCTGGATGTGGCCATTGCAGGAATGAGTATCACAGATGATAGAAAAAAGGTAGTAGATTTCTCGACACCATATTTTGATGCAGGCTTAACAATCGTTGTTAAAGAAGATAATTCAAGTATTCAATCAGTCGAAAATC
The DNA here is from genome assembly GCF_046562815.1 of Neobacillus sp. 204. Lineage (NCBI taxonomy): Bacteria > Bacillati > Bacillota > Bacilli > Caryophanales > Bacillaceae > Neobacillus > Neobacillus sp. 204. The sequence continues at coordinate 553,602 of NZ_JBJORY010000002.1, read as the reverse complement.
TTAAAGGTAAAAAAATTGCTGTTAAAAAAGGTACAACGGGTGCAAAATATGCAACTGATAATGCTGCAAAATTAGGAATTACGGTTGTTCAATTTAATGATAGTCCTGCTATGTTCCAAGAAGTAGCTAACGGAAATGCCGATGCACTTATTGAAGATTATCCTGTAATTTCTTATGCAATTGCCCAAAAAGACCTTGGATTAAAAATCGTGGGTGATCGTTTAAATGGGGATCAATATGGTATTGCTGTTCTAAAAGGTCAAAACGCGGATCTTTTGAAAAAAATTAACAATGGTCTTGCTGAATTAAAGAAAGATGGAACGTATGATAAAATTATTAAAACGTATCTAGGTGAATAAAGAATATGTGATGATTAGGCGCGCTTAATGCGCGCTTTCTTTTTGAAAGGGGATGAACTGGATGGATATTATTTCTGCAGCTTTGCCGATGTTATTAAAAGGGCTTCAAGTGACCCTATATATATTTGTAATTGCCATTATTCTAGGTTTTTTAATTGGTTTAGTCATTGCTTTATTCCGATTAGCTCCAGTAAAGATTTTAAACTGGATTGCTAAGGTTTATGTTGATGCCATTCGTGGAACACCATTTATCGTACAATTGTTTTTTATCTATTTCGGTGTAAACTCACTACAAGTGATTTCCTTAAACAGCACAACAGCTGGGATCATTACTGTTGCCATTAATGCGGGGGCATATTTTGCTGAGATAATCAGAGCTGGAATTCAATCAATTGATAAAGGACAGACAGAGGCAGCAAGATCGATTGGTTTTACAGGCGCACAAACCATGCGATATGTGGTACTTCCACAGGCCTTTAGAAGAATGCTTCCTACGATTACAAACCAATCAATTATTAGTTTAAAGGATACGTCTCTTTTATCTGTTATTGGGATTGCAGATTTAACTCAGCAAGGACAAATCCAAGCTTCTGCCACCTTCGAAGCATTTAAGATTTGGCTTGTTGTAGGGATCATTTACTTTATTATTATTTATTTATTAACACTGCTTGCTAATTTCATAGAAAGGAGAATTCAGCTGAGATGAGCATGATCACTGTTAAAAACCTAAGAAAATCGTTTGGTAAGGTAGAGGTATTAAAAGATATCAATGCCGAAATAAAAGAAAAAGAAGTAGTTTGTGTTATTGGTCCTTCTGGCTCAGGAAAGAGTACATTCCTTCGCTGTTTAAATCGCCTTGAAGAAATCTCAGGTGGAGAGGTAGTCATTAACGGACAGGATATAACAGACCCAAAAATCAATATTAACAAAGTTAGACAAGAAGTAGGAATGGTGTTTCAGCAATTTAATCTATTTCCTCATAAAACTGTATTAGAGAACATCACCATGGGACCTATTAAAATTCACGCTAATGAGAAAGCAACAGCTGAAAAATTAGCATTTGAGCTCTTAGACAAAGTGGGTCTAAGAGAAAAAGCGAATAGCTTTCCGGGAGAATTATCTGGGGGGCAGAAACAGCGGGTCGCAATTGCAAGGGCACTAGCTATGAATCCAAAAATTATGTTATTTGACGAGCCGACATCTGCACTGGACCCAGAAATGGTTGGTGATGTTTTAGAAGTAATGAAACAACTTGCTATAGAAGGTATGACAATGGTTGTAGTTACCCATGAAATGGGTTTTGCCAGGGAAGTCGGCGATCGTGTCATTTTCATGGACGGTGGTTACATTGTTGAAGAAAATAAACCGAATGAGTTATTCAGTAACCCTCAGCATGAACGAACCCAAGCGTTCTTAAGCAAGGTACTTTAAACTACAACATGTTTTCCTACCTGAATTAGGAAAACATATTTTCAAATTACGTGTTAATACATTTTTCCTCAATTAGGAAAAGCATATACAAGCCATTAAATACTAGAGTATGAATGATTCTAGTATTTGATGGCTTATTTATATTTACTATACTATTGGTCCTTGTTGGAGAGGATACCTGGGATGCTGGAAAAATATCTGCGCATTAATTAAGCACAAAAATTATATTTTGATAGAGTAAAAAGGAGATACATGGATAATGTGTCTCCTTTTATGTCGACCGCTTTTCTTATCCCGGAAAAGTTAATTCTTCGGTTCGAAGAAGACCAGCCAATAAATTAGACTTAACATTTTTTTCATGGTAAGTTATGATTTGGAAGAAAGTCTTTAGAAATAGGTTGGCAGGGGGGGACTGACGCTTCCTATTCTGTTCAAATTGTGAGCAGGAAGCTTTAATATGAATGTTTCTCAAGAAACGATTATTGATGTTAAAGGACTTGTAAAGAGCTACGGATCTTTTATAGCAGTGAGTGGTGTCCATTTTCAAGTACTTAGTGGAGAGATATTCGGTCTTTTAGGTCCCAATGGTGCAGGAAAAACGACTACGCTAGAAATGCTTGTAGGCCTACGTAAACCAGATAAAGGAACCGCCATAATTGGTTCACACGATATCTTACGTGAGCTTACGAAAGTAAAGGAAATCATTGGGGTACAGTTACAATCAACTTCGCTTTTTGAACTGCTGACAGTAGAGGAAATTCTGCACATGTACGCAAGCTTTTATCCATCACATATTTCTATTTCTCAACTCATAGAAGATGTTTTGCTTACTGAGAAAAGCAAAAGCCGGGTAAAAGGTCTTTCAGGTGGTCAAAAGCAGCGTTTAGCGATTGCTCTTGCGTTGGTTCACGATCCACAGGTCGTTTTTTTGGATGAACCGACAACCGGACTAGATCCTCAAGCTAGACGAACATTATGGGATATTGTCCTTCAATTGAAAAATAAAGGCAAAACAATCGTATTAACCACTCATTACATGGATGAAGCACACATTCTATGCGATCGGATTGCTATTATGGATCAAGGGGAACTGATTGCCTTGGATACCCCTTCTCAATTAGTGAAAAGTCTCCAGTCCGATAGCGCCTTGGAGTTTAGAGTCTTACAACAACAAGACTTCATTGATTTCTCTAGTATTGACGGTGTTAAGAAAGTGGGAAATCAAACAGATGTCCATGTACTTTATACGGATCATTTACAGAACACATTGACAAGTTTATTCCAATTTGCTACTGAAAAAAACCTGCAAATCGTTGATCTGCAAACAAGGACAGCGACACTTGAAGATGTATTTATACACATGACTGGAAGGAGATTAAGAGAAGCATGAATGCTTACTGGCAGTTAACTCTAGCACAGCTGCGCATTTTTCTACGGAATCGTCAAGTGCTGATGTGGACTTTAATCTTTCCAATCCTCCTCATGACCATGCTAGGTTTATTTTTAGGTAAAGGAAATGGACTCTCCCTATCAGTCGGACTGATTGATGAGGATCACTCTATGTTTTCAAGTGAGTTTGTCAAAGCACTTAAAAAAATGAAGCCATTCATCTAGAGATACGAAAAGATGAAGAGGCAGCAAAAACTAGTCTGAAAAATGGTGATTTGCAACTCGTCGTAATCATTCCTAAGGGCTATGAATCTAGTTTGAATAATAGTGGATCACAAGCAAAGCCATTCACCATCCCTGTTTATTTTAATGATACGAATTTTGCAGTTTCACAAGTAGGATTAGCTCTAGTTAATGGAGTAATAGATGAGATCAGTAAACAAAGAGTTTCCTATGAGCCTGTTGTTGTAATGGAATCTCACGGCATCAAAGCTCTTCATTTAAAATATATTGATTTCTTGGTACCAGGTATAGTGGCGATGATGATTATGAGTAACAACATGAATGGGGTAGCTGGTCAGATAGCTTCATGGAGAGAGCGTGGGATTTTACGCAGGATGCAAGGGACTACACTCAAAGCCTCCACTTTCATAGCAGCACAAATTACAGCACGGTTGTTGATGAATGGATTGCAAGCGCTGATCGTATTACTCGTTGCCCATCTCGTATTTGGAGTTGAAGTTCGCGGTTCTTGGCTTACCTTGATAGGTTTTATCGTCCTTGGAACACTAGCTTTTATGGCAATCGGGTTTATCATTGCGGGAATTGCCAAAACACCTGAAAGTGCTGCACCAATCGCAGGTGTTCTATCATTTCCAATGTTATTTTTAGGGGGAGTTTTCTTCCCAATAAAAAATATGCCGGAGTTTCTTCAGCCTATCGTCAAGCTCCTGCCGATTTCTCATTTAAGCACGGCATTGCGTGAAATTATGAATGTCGGGGCAACCTGGTCCAGTTTAGGGATGGAAGCAGCCGTTTTAGGCGGTTGGTTAATTGCTGCATTTCTGATTGCTAGTTATACATTTAAATGGGAGTAAAAAACCAATTACAGGAGGAAAACAAATGAATCAAAGTTACCAGAATCACCGTAGATTTCACCCACTTTTTCATTATATCTTATCGTTATTATTAGTACTTACATTGGTAGGAGCTATATGGTTTGTCATTAGAAACGGAATCAGTCTATCGACTATCCTTATTTTAGCCATCGTAATTATCTTGACCATCATGTTCCTTTTAATTAGACAGTATCCATTAAAGGCACAAGATCGAGCGATTAGAGCAGAAGAGAATCTTCGTCATTATGTTTTTACTGGAAAATTACTGGATGCGAGACTAACTATGGGTCAAATTATTGCACTGCGGTTTGCTAGTGATGCCGAGTTACCTGAACTAAGCGAAAAGGCAGCTTCACAAAATTTAAGCCCAAATGAAATTAAGAAACAGATTACTAATTGGAAAGCAGATTATTATAGAGTGTAATATTAACAAAAATCTACTATCCAAATTGGATAGAGATTTAAATGTTAAAAGCAGTGTGATTTCTACCGTGAAATCCACTGCTTTTATTTTTGTATTTTTTTACCTTCACTAAGGAATAATGAACAAAAACAAATGGTGATAGAATGGAAAAATACTTTCAGGCAGACGGTACTGACCTCTTTATTTTGTTTTCTGGATAAAGGATTATGTTTTGTATAAGAGAAAAACTTAACACTTGTTCCGGTTCCTGACATTGCTCGATATTTGATGTAGGCTCTTTTCGTAAACTTTGTTGCTTTAGGAGCTTTTTAAGGGTCATTTACTAAGTTCATGGGCAATTTTCGCAAATGTTCTTACGAAAAGATGCCACGAAGCATATAGTTTTACGGGTTGATGAACTTATAAGAAAAACAACAATCTATGCGAAAATAGCCTTGATGAAAGAACGTTCAGTATTTAAGCTAATTTTTATATTTTGTCCTAATATTAAGAGTAATGAATATATATTAATGCGAGATAAATATTCTAACATGGAGGCCAAAATTTACACTTTTATACACATTAGTTTTTTAAAAGTAAGAACATTGTTTAATCGCAATGGGAAAATTTTGTGAGCTAAATTGTAAGCGGTTACAAAAAAGGAGGGATTTAATGAACATCCTACTATGCTGTGCTGCAGGCATGTCTACCAGTTTATTGGTAACAAAAATGGAAGCAGCAGCAAAAGCAGAAGGAATTTCTGCGAAGATATGGGCTGTAAGTGCTAGCGAAATAAATAATCATATTGACCAAGCCGACGTGTTATTAGTAGGTCCGCAGGTTCGATACCTGTTGCCTAAATTGAAAAAAACAGGATTAGAAAAAGGGATTCCAGTTGATTTAATCAATTCGGTTCACTATGGGATGTGCAATGGAGCGGAAGTATTAAAATTTGCCAAAAGTCTACTAGATTCATAATTTCACATAGGGGTGAAAAGATATGAGCAAATTTAACCAGATGTTAGAAGAGAAGGTAATGCCGGTCGCAGGTAGAATCGCAGGTCAACGACACTTACAAGCTTTGCGTGATGGTATTATCTTAACGATGCCGCTGCTCATCATTGGTTCGGTATTCTTAATTTTAGGATTTTTGCCTTTTGATGGCTATCCGGAATTTATGGCCCGAACATTTGGAGATAATTGGTTAACCAAACTTCTCTATCCTGTCAACGCAACCTTTGATATTATGGCTCTCATTGCTGCGTTCGGTGTAGCTTACCGTCTTGCCGAACAATACAAAGTTGATGCCTTGAATGCTGGTGCCATATCTGTCGCGGCTTTCATTCTTGCCACTCCCTATTTCACATTGTTTACCCCAGAAGGAGCAACTGCAGCTGTACAAGTGGGCGGCGTATTGCCAATGGCTCTCTTAGGAAGTAAAGGTTTGTTTGTTGCTATGATTCTAGCAATGTTTTCAACTGAAATTTATCGATTCATTATCCAAAAAAATATTGTTATTAAAATGCCGGATGGTGTACCGCCTAGCGTAAGTAAATCATTTGTGGCTTTATTCCCTGGTTTCTTAGTCATTCTTTGCGTATGGATTATTCGTTTACTTATTGAGAAGACCCCCTTTGAAAGCTTACACAATGTCATTGGACAATTACTACAAGAACCACTGGGTGCGCTTGGTGGAACATTAATTGGTGCACTAATTGCCGTTTTCTTTGTACAACTCTTATGGTCTACAGGTTTGCACGGCGCAAGTATTGTCGGCGGCGTTATGGCACCTATTTGGTTAGCACAAACGGACGCAAACCGCGTGGCACTTCAAGCTGGAAAAGAAATTCCAAATATCATTTCCCAACAATTTTTTGATATTTTCATTTATATGGGTGGATCTGGTGCCACATTAGTCTTTGCACTCATGATGTTATTTATGGCGAAGAGTCAACAATCCAAGCAATTGGGACGGCTGGCGATCGGACCAGGAATATTTAATATTAATGAACCAATTACTTTCGGAGCGCCTATTGTATTGAATCCACTGCTCATTATTCCATTTATTTTAACACCGTTGGCACTTGTTATTACGACTTATATTGGAATGAGTACGGGTTTTGCTCCGAAAACTGCCGGTGTTGCCGTGCCTTGGACTACTCCACCAATTATCGGTGGATACCTAGCATCGGGGGGGAATATCAGAGGGGCGCTAATGCAAGTAATAAATTTGGCCGTAGCTTTTGCGATCTATTATCCATTTTTTAGAATGTGGGATAAGCAAAACTTCAAGGTCGAACAAGGAGCTAATAAATAACAATAGAATACAAGAGCTTGCCTTCTGGCAAGCTCTTGGCATGTATCTTAGGTGGGGGGGAACTAGATGACGAAAGAAGAATTGTACCAACTTTCATTTCGATTGATTTTACACAGTGGAAACGCCAGAAGTCTCGCCATGGAGGCGATATATACAGCCAAAGAAAAAAACTTCTCTTCTGCACTTGAGAAACTTACAGAGGCAGACAGTGAAATCATCAATGCGCATCGCTTTCAAACACAATTGATTCAAGCGGAAGCGGAAGGCAAGGATTTCGACATACCGATTATTTTGGTCCACGCACAGGATCATTTAATGACAGCAATCACATTAATAGATTTAGCAAGAGAGATTATTGAAATTCGTCAAGAAATGAACAATCAATAAAGTGGGAGGCTCATAGAAATTGACTAAATCGATTAAAATTACCACAATTGGCGGTGGATCGAGTTATACCCCTGAGCTGGTCGAAGGATTTATCAAACGGTACGATGAACTTCCGTTACGTGAACTTTGGCTCGTGGACATCGAAGAAGGAAAAGAGAAATTAGAAATTGTTGGAAGTCTAGCAAAGCGGATGTTTCAAAAAGCAGGACTTCCTGTCGAAGTTCATTTAACACTCGATCGAAGGGAAGCATTAAAAGATGCAGATTTTGTGACCACCCAGTTCCGCGTGGGGCTCCTAGACGCAAGGGCAAAAGATGAAAGAATCCCATTAAAGTATGGAGTTCTTGGCCAAGAAACCAATGGTCCGGGCGGTCTATTTAAAGGTCTTCGCACGATACCTGTCATCTTGGATATTGTCAAAGATATGAAGGAATTATGCCCTGAAGCGTGGCTGGTTAACTTTACGAATCCAGCAGGGATGGTGACTGAAGCGGTTCTTCGGTATAGTGACCATCGGAAAGTAGTTGGACTATGCAATGTTCCTATTGGTATGGAAATGGGGATTGCTAAACTGCTAAAAGTCGAACATTCCCGCGTCCGCATTGATTTTGCTGGATTAAATCATATGGTTTATGGATTAGATGTATTCGTGGATGGTGTCAGTGTAAAAGACCAAGTCATCGAATTTTTAACAAATCCTGAGAATTCTAGTTTTGTAAAGAATATTCAAGGGCAGGGCTGGGAGCCTGAATTTATCCGGGCCTTAGGGGTTCTTCCATGTCCCTATCACAATTATTATTACAAAAGTCGTGAAATGGTCGAAAAAGACATTAAACATGCGGAAACGGTCGGGACACGCGCGGAAGTGGTGAAAAAGTTAGAAGAGGATCTCTTTGAACTCTACAAGGATCCCAATCTTTCGATTAAGCCTCCACAACTCGAAAAACGCGGGGGCGCATATTATAGTGATGCCGCTGTCCGTTTGATATCTTCTATTTATAATGATAAAGGGGACATTCAACCCGTTAATACGTTAAATAATGGTTCAATTGCGAGCATTCCAAATGATTCTGCCGTTGAGGTTAGCTGTATCATTACAAAAGAGGGTCCAAAGCCACTCGTGATGGGCGACCTTCCTGTTCCAGTTCGAGGGCTTGTACAACAAATTAAATCATTTGAACGGGTCGCAGCGGAAGCGGCTGTAACGGGTGATTATAACCTAGCAATCCTTGCCTTAGCGATTAATCCTTTGGTTGCCTCTGATACGATAGCGAAACAAATTGTCGACGAGATGCTAGAAGCTCATAAGAAATATTTACCTCAGTTTTTTAAAAATTGACAGAAAGGCAGTGAATCAGCTGTCTTTTCTCTGGTTAACGAGGAGGTTAAAAGCTTGATAAAATTAATTGTGAATGCGGATGATTTTGGATATTCCAGAGGAATTAATTATGGCATTATTGATGCACATAAACATGGAATTGTTAATTCCGCTACGATGATGATGAACATGCCGGGAGTAACGCATGCAGTGGAATTGGCAAAAGCAAATCCTAGACTTCAAGTCGGGGTTCACCTGGTGCTCACATGCGGGAAACCGCTTTTAACAGACGTTCCATCGCTAGTTAACGAGATTGGCAGTTTCAAAAGACTTTCTGAACTCAAAGGTCAACGAGTAATCTCACTTAACGAACTTGCAAGAGAATGGAGTGCACAAATCGAAAGGTTTCTAGAAACAGGGCTTACTCCGACCCATTTTGACAGCCATCATCATGTCCACACCATTCCAGAATTTTTACCAGTGGTGCAAATGCTGGCCAAAAAATATAACTTAAGTGCAAGACGATTAGCAGAAGATGCAGTAGAAGGTGTCGCTTCATTCTCAGATGTGTTTTTACATGATTTTTATGGTGAAGGCGCGACCTACGATTATTTTGAAAAGGTGGTAACCCATGTTCAGGATGGGCAAACGGTCGAAGTGATGTGCCATCCAGGTTATCTGGATCTCGAGATCTTGAATGGTTCTTCTTATGCAGTGGAACGTGTAAAAGAGACGGACATCCTAACTTCGGTTAAACCTCCAAAAGGGATTGAATTGATGTAGATACTTTTAAATGTCCGAGATATGGTTTCGTGAAGGGCTATAATAAGAAAGAGGGCTCTTAATTGACTGGACCCCAGTTTATTATAAAATTACGGTCACTTAGAGCCTGTTTACTAAACCGAAAGTATACAAACTCCTATTAAATATTATTCTAATATAGCAATAAATTGTAAACGCTTTCAAACATGAAAGTATTTCATCCAACTTATGACAATAGAATCATTTGTAATCATTACTATATAATGAAATTGTACTATTTCCAGTAAAAGTAACCATAATTCACACTTTGTTCAATACTTCACAAACTATTATCCGAATTTCATGTTATGATAATTTCATAAACAAACAAGGAGTGATCAGACATGATGGTTTGTGAATGGAAAATCTTCTCTACAGATTCTGAAACTTATACCCTAGAAACATTCGAAGAAGCAGTTGGGGACGAATTTGAGGCAATGTATTTTAAAGAAAATGAAGAAATTCCCTCCTATATCTGGACCGTAAATTACGTGATCGCCGTTAAAAAGTATTCAAAAGTTCTAACAGACATTTTATTTGAAAAGATTCCCCGCAATCCAGTTTGTGAATAACCAGTTGTAAAAGAATCAAAGACGAAAATCATTTTTTTTAAACAATTATGTGAAATTATTCACAAAAAACCGACATCCAGAGAAAAATACCAGCTTGAACGTTTATTTTTTCTAACAATTTGTGAAATGTATCACAAACATTTAAACAAACGGAGGTATTACGATGGCAGTAGTAGAAAAGGCAGTTAAAGAAAAGCAAAATGTAACGAAGATGGTTAATGGGTTAGTGGAAAATGGTCTAAAAGCATTGGATGAATTCCGTAACTTTGACCAAGACATGATAAATGAAATTGTCAAAGAAATGGCCTTAGCGGGTCTTGACCAGCATATGCCGCTTGCGAAATTAGCCGTTGAAGAAACAGGAAGAGGCGTATACGAAGATAAAATCATCAAAAACATGTTTGCTACTGAATATGTTTATCATAATATTAAATATGATAAAACCGTTGGGATCATTAACGAAAATGAACATGAAGGAATGATTGAAATTGCGGAACCAGTGGGGGTTATTGCGGGTGTAACACCAGTAACCAACCCAACATCGACCACGATGTTTAAAGCACTCATTTCAATAAAGACAAGAAACCCAATCATTTTTGCTTTCCATCCATCCGCACAAAAATGCAGTAGTGAAGCAGCAAGAGTGCTTAGAGAAGCAGCAATTAAGGCGGGAGCCCCAGAAAATTGCATCCAATGGATCGAAACACCATCTCTAGAAGCAACCCAAGCCTTGATGAATCATTCCAGAATTTCATTGATTCTTGCCACAGGCGGAGCAGGGATGGTTAAATCTGCATACAGCTCAGGTAAGCCCGCTCTAGGCGTAGGACCAGGAAATGTCCCATGCTACATTGAAAAAACGGCGAATCTTCATCAAGCAGTGAATGACTTAATTTTATCAAAGACCTTTGACAATGGGATGATTTGTGCATCTGAACAAGCGGTCATCATTGATAAAGAAATTTACGACAATGTAAAACAAGAAATGATTGCTAATAATTGTTATTTCTTAAATGAAGAAGAAAAAGCAAAAGTGGAAAAATTAGTCATTAATGAACAGTCCTGTGCGGTAAACCCCGCTATTGTTGGGATGGCTGCCTCTAAAATAGCGGAGTTGGCAGGAGTAAAGGTACCAGACCATACAAAGATCCTTGTCGCTGAGATAAAAGGTGTCGGACCAGGCTACCCGCTTTCCAGGGAAAAATTAAGCCCTGTGCTTGCTTGTTACAAGGTAAACAGTCTTGACGAAGGACTAAGACGAGCAGAAGAAATGCTGGAGTTCGGAGGATTAGGTCACTCAGCTGTTATTCACACCACTGACCAAACTGTAATTAAAAAGTTTGGCCTGCGGATGAGAGCTGGACGTATTATTGTCAATGCTCCTTCTTCACAAGGTGCGATTGGTGATATTTATAATGCCTATATGCCGTCATTGACACTCGGTTGTGGAACATATGGTGGAAACTCTGTCTCTACGAACGTAGGTACCATTCATTTAATTAATATTAAAAAAGTAGCCAAAAGGAATGTAAATATGCAGTGGTTTAAAGTCCCATCAAAGATTTACTTTGAAAAGAATTCTACGCAGTACTTAGCAAAAATGCCGAAGGTCTCCAAAGCATTTATTGTTACTGACCCTGGAATGGTGAAATTAGGCTATGTAGATAGAGTATTATATTATTTAAGAAAACGTCCAGATTATGTGCACTGCGAAATCTTCTCAGAGGTAGAACCGGATCCCTCAATTGAAACGGTGATGAAGGGTGCAGAAATGATGGCAAACTTCCAGCCTGATGTAATAATTGCTCTTGGCGGTGGTTCCGCAATGGATGCGGCTAAAGGAATGTGGTTGTTCTACGAACATCCAGATACAGAATTCTTTGGCTTAAAACAAAAATTCTTAGATATTCGAAAAAGAATTGTTAAATATCCAAATCTCGGACAAAGGGCACAATTTGTGGCTATTCCGACGACTTCTGGAACAGGCTCGGAAGTCACCTCATTCGCAGTAATTACTGATAAAGAAGCAAATATTAAATATCCGCTTGCTGATTATGAATTGACTCCTGACGTTGCCATTATCGATCCGCAGTTTGTGATGACGGTGCCTAAACATATTACCGCCGATACAGGGTTGGATGTATTGACGCACGCAATTGAAGCTTATGTCTCTTGTATGGCGAATGATTTTACAGACGGCCTTGCCATTAAAGCCATCCAGCTCGTATTTGAGTACCTGCCACGAGCCTACAAAAATGGTCAGGATGAGGAAGCGCGTGAAAAGGTTCATAATGCTTCAACTATTGCCGGCATGGCGTTTGCAAATGCATTTTTAGGCATAAACCATAGTCTAGCACATAAGTTAGGCGCCGAATTCCATATTGCACACGGCCGGGCAAATGCTGTGCTGATGCCGCATGTGATACGCTATAATGCCACCAAGCCAAAGAAATTTACAGCTTTTCCGAAGTACAACCATTTCAAAGCTGACAAACGTTACGCTGAAATCGCTAGAATACTAGGTTTACCTGCAAGTACCACTGAGGAAGGTGTAGAAAGTCTAGTTCAAGCAATTATTAAACTAGCGAAAGAACTTGAAGTTCCAATGAGTCTTGAAGCAAATAATATAAATAAAGTTGAGTTCGAAAGCAAGGTTGACTATCTAGCGGATCGGGCATTTGAAGATCAATGTACAACAGCAAATCCTAAACTTCCATTAGTAACTGAATTAGCTGAAATTTACCGTAAAGCTTTTAAAGGTGTATAATAATCTCTGCCAATACGAAAAATCAAACTAATTGGTTTTTCGTATTGGCTTTTTATTTTTTGGCTGTGTTAGACTGGTCTGTTGATTTCCGCTCCAGGCGCTTCGCTTTCCGCGGGCGTTGCGGGGAGCCTCCTCGGCGCTTTTAGCGCCTGCGGGGTCTCCCCTGCCCCGTACTCCCGCAGGAGTCTTCGCACCATCCGCTCCAATCAACAGAGTGGAAATATCAACAATAACCTTTAACAATGCCTATTTTAGAAGAGGGTGGATTTTGTGGCTTATAGAATTAAAGATGTGATGATTTCTGAAACAGATATTAAAGACAGAGTGAAGAAATTAGCGGAGCAAATTGAAAATGATTTTAATAATGAAGCAATTGTACTCATTGTTGTTCTTAAAGGATCGTTTATCTTCGCTGCTGATTTGATGCGTGAGTTGAAGGGGAATATAAAAATTGATTTCATCTCAGTATCCAGCTATGGGGATGAAACAGAGTCTACAGGGAAAGTAAGGTTATTAAAGGACCTAGATGCGAATATTACCGATCAGAATGTCCTCGTTGTTGAGGATATTATTGACAGTGGTCTTACATTGCATTTCTTGCGCGGGCATTTGCAAGCACATAAACCGAAACAAATAAAAATTTGCACGCTATTAGACAAGCCTGAAAGAAGAAAAGTCGAATTGCCTGTAGATTATGTAGGCTTTGTAATTCCGGATGAATTCATTGTCGGCTACGGGATTGATTATGCGCAAATGTATAGAAATTTACCACATATTTCAACAGTAGAGGAGTATTAATTTCGCTATTTATCTCAACAATGATATACTTTTACTGTTAAATTTATGAAAAATGGAGGCAAGAATTATGTATACTTCTATATCTGAATTTATTGCGGAATGGAATCAAGAAGCATCCACTACGCAAAAGGTGTTAGATGTTTTAACAGACCAATCTCTACAACAAGCGGTATCCCCAGATGACAGGACACTAGGGAGAATTGCGTGGCATGTAGTAGCAAGTACTCCAGGAATGCTTAACGAGTTTGGCGTAACTGTTGAAAATGTGGAGAATGGAGAAGTGGTACCAACCACAGCAAAAGCAATTGCTGACACGTTTCGCAAGGTAAGTGCTGACACCATTGACGCAGTAAAGCAGCAATGGACGGATGCATCCTTAAAAGAAATGAAAAATGTGTTTGGTATGGAAATGCCAAAAGGAGTGACACTCTCTCTTTTAATTAAACATATCATCCACCATCGCGGCCAAATGACAGTCTTAATGCGCCAAGCTGGATTGACTGTCCCTGGAGTATATGGTCCTGCACGAGAAGAATGGAGCCACATGGGGATGGAAGCTCCTGCATTATAAAAGTACATACTGTTTCCACTCAAGGACATTGAACTAGTTTGCTTTCTAATAACCAATCATCTTTCTAAAAAATACCCTTAATGCTGCATTAAGGGTATTTTTTTATTTAGAACCAAGCTAGTCCTCCCTATCATTATGCTAGCAATTTGATATCCATATGTTTATACTATCCTATCAATTGGCATTTTATCTATCAATAGATGTATTTCCAAAGAACTAATTAACAAATTGGTTTTATAAATTTAACATTTATGCTAAAACTTTCTACAAAATTCAACAAATTTATCTGAATTGAGTGTTAGCTTACTATATTAAATCTGCTATTATTTTGGTAAAATATGAATAGGAAAAAAATTATATACATACTACAAAAGATTATTTGTTAGGATTGCTAGACTATAAAAATCTAAGATTTTTTTAAATAGTGAGGCAAATAAATTAAACGGATGAGCAGGAGGAATAATATGTGGGATTTTGACATGGATATAGATCAAGTAGCAAGAATAAAAGTAATTGGTGTTGGCGGCGGCGGGAATAATGCGGTCAATCGGATGATTGAAGGCGGAGTACAAGGTGTCGAATTTATTGCTGTCAATACAGATGCGCAGGCTTTAAACCTATCAAAAGCAGAAATTAAAATGCAAATCGGGGCGCAGTTGACACGAGGATTAGGGGCTGGTGCTAATCCAGAAGTCGGCAGAAAAGCTGTTGAAGAGAGCAAAAGGCAGCTCGAGGATGTATTAAAAGGGGCAGATATGGTTTTCGTCACAGCTGGAATGGGCGGAGGAACTGGAACTGGTGCTGCACCTGCTATTGCTGAAATAGCCCGTGCGCTTGGTGCGCTTACCATTGGGGTTGTGACTCGTCCGTTTGGATTTGAAGGCCGTAAACGTGCCTCTAATGCAGCAAACGGAATTGAGTTAATGAGTCAAGCGGTAGACACCTTAATCATCGTTCCAAATGATCGCTTATTACAAATTGTTGATAAAAGAACGCCGATGATTGAAGCGTTCCGTGAAGCTGATAATGTTCTTCGCCAAGGTGTTCAAGGTATTTCTGACTTAATAGCTGTCCCTGGATTAATTAATCTAGACTTTGCAGACGTTAAGACAATTATGAGCAATCAAGGCACAGCGTTAATGGGCATTGGGATTGCAAAAGGGGATGGACGCGCGGTCGAGGCAGCTAAAAAGGCAATTTCGAGTCCATTATTAGAAACATCCATTGACGGTGCCCAAGGGATCCTTATGAATATTACAGGTGGTAAAGATTTAAGTCTTTATGAAGTCCAGGAGGCAGCGGATCTTGTCGCTTCTGCCGCGGATAAAGAATTAAATATGATTTTTGGTTCAATTATTAATGAGAATTTTAAAAATGAAATCATGATCACAGTTATCGCTACTGGCTTTGTTGATAAACTGGCTCGACCTATTAGCCCGGCTAAACCTATCCAAAAGGAAGGCCCGTCAAGAATACCATTACAATCCCAACCTAAACATGAACAGGTGATTCATGAAGAACCATCTCATACTCATGGAGATTATGGACAGGATGTAGAGGAATCAATCGACATACCGACATTTTTGCGTAACCGAAACAGAAGAAATAGATAATATATCCTAATATCTGGCGCAATGAGGACTGAGTAACGTGACAACAGCCAAGCATTAGAGAATGTCCCGACTCGATGCAACATTGCGCATTTTTTTTATTAAAAGGAAAAGTTAAAAAAATATCGCTTAGGTAAACGAGGATATTATCAGATTTTAATGGATTAAATCGTTAAAACCGACTTGACTTATAGGAATAGTAAAACTATTATTATATTAATCATTTTTTGACTGAAAAATATGTATTATAAGAAATCTTGAAAGAAGTCATGATAATTAAATGATCACAATAAGTTAATAATCCTTTGTGAGGTGGATTTTGGTGCAACTTCAAGTATTGAACAGTCCTTTTAATCAGGAGCAGGCAGAGCTTCTAAACCGTATTCTGCCTACTTTGACAGAATCACAAAAAGTCTGGCTGAGCGGTTTTTTAGCAGCAGCCCAATTTTCTTCGGTTTCGGGACCTGGAAATGTACAGGTATCTGAAATTACTGGAGCTAAAACAGCTTCGACCATTTCAAAAGATGTGACCATCCTTTATGGTTCACAGTCGGGTAATGCTCAAGGTCTTGCTAAGAAAACGGGCAAGAAGCTTGAGGCAGATGGTTATCAAGTAACAGTCTTATCAATGAGCGATTTTAAACCTAACAATTTGAAGAAGGTTGAAAACTTGCTGATTGTCGCAAGTACTCATGGAGAAGGCACCCCGCCGGATAATGCCCTGTCATTTCATGAGTTTCTACACGGTAAAAGGGCTCCGAAATTGGATCATCTGCGATTCTCCGTTTTGGCGTTGGGTGACAGCTCGTATGAGTTTTTCTGTCAAACAGGAAAAGATTTTGATAAACGCTTGGAGGAACTTGGTGGAACAAGGCTTTACCCGCGCTTTGACTGTGACTTGGACTACGATGAACCAGCATCTGAATGGCTTGCAGGTGTGCTTAGTAACTTAAAAATTACAGATGGAGCAAGCCAAGTTCCAGAACAGGAACAGGTAACACAGGTAGTCGAATCATCGTATTCAAGATCTAATCCGTTTAGAGCAGAAGTTCTTGAAAATATCAATCTGAACGGGCGCGGCTCGAATAAAGAAACGCACCACCTCGAGTTGTCGCTTGAAGGGTCTGGACTCACCTTTGAGCCTGGGGATAGTTTAGGCATCTACCCTGAAAATGATCCCGCACTTGTTCACTTACTATTGGAAGAAATGGGCTGGGATCCAGAACAAATGGTGACTGTAAATAAAAAAGGAGAGAGTCTCCCACTTAAAGATGCATTGACCTCTCACTTTGAAATTACGACGTTAACGAAGCCGTTGATTGAAAAGGCTGCACGCCTTTCAGCAAATGAGAATTTACAGGAACTTCTCGCACTTGGGAATGAAGAAAATTTAAAAACTTATATAGATGGACGTGACTTGTTTGATTTAGTCCGAGATTTTACCCCTTGGATTGGATCGGCGCAGGAGTTTGTCTCGATTCTTCGGAAAATGCCGTCCCGACTGTATTCAATTTCGAGCAGTTTATCGGCAAATCCTGAAGAAGTCCATTTGACAATCGGAGCGGTCCGTTATGAAGCACACGGACGCGAACGAAAAGGCGTTTGTTCGATCCAGGCAGCGGAACGATTGCAGCCTGGCGATACTGTGCCTGTGTATATTCAGCATAACGAAAACTTTAAGCTGCCAAAGAACCCAGATGCCCCAATCATTATGGTTGGTCCAGGGACAGGTGCAGCACCGTTTCGTTCCTTTATGCAAGAGCGTGAAGAATGTGGCGTGGAAGGGAAATCATGGTTATTCTTCGGAGACCAGCATTTCGTGACGGATTTCCTATATCAAACAGAATGGCAAAAGTGGCTTAAAAACGGTGTATTGACGAAAATGGATGTAGCTTTTTCACGTGATACAGCTGAAAAAGTATATGTCCAGCACCGCATGGTTGAAAATAGTAAAGTATTATTTGAATGGCTTGAAGAAGGTGCGTACCTATACATTTGTGGGGATGAAAAACATATGGCCCATGATGTTCATAACACGTTAATTGATATTATTGAAAAAGAAGGCGGCTTGAGCCGTGAAAAAGCGGTAGAATATATAGCCGAGATGCAGCAGCAAAAACGTTATCAGCGTGACGTATACTGATTTGGGATGGAAAGGAGTTTCACCATGGTTAATCAAATTTTAAAAGCGCCTGAAGGCCCGCCAAGTGATGTTGAAGGTATTAAAGAAAGAAGTAATTATTTGCGTGGGACACTTAAAGAAGTAATGTTAGACCGGATAACTTCCGGGATTCCTGAAGATGACAACCGTTTAATGAAACATCACGGCAGTTACTTACAAGATGATCGGGACGTCCGCAATGAGCGTGCCAAACAAAAACTTGAACCAGCATACCAGTTTATGCTTCGTGTCCGCTTACCAGGCGGGGTGGCTACACCTGAACAATGGCTCGTTATGGATGATCTTGCTCAAAAGAATGGTAATGGCACTTTAAAATTAACAACACGCCAGACATTTCAAATGCATGGAATTTTAAAGTGGAACATGAAAAATACGATTCAACAAATTCATTCCACTCTTTTAGATACGATTGCCGCTTGTGGAGATGTGAACCGGAATGTTTTGTGTACATCTAATCCGTATCAATCTGAAATCCACTCGGAAGTATATGGTTGGTCCAAAAAACTAAGTGATGACTTATTGCCAAGAACAAGAGCATATCATCAAGTATGGCTTGATGAAGAAGTGGTTGCAGGTACACCAGAAATTGAAGAAGTTGAACCAATGTACGGCCCGCTTTATTTGCCGCGTAAGTTTAAAATAGGAATTGCTGTCCCACCAGAAAATGATATTGATGTCTTTTCACAAGACCTAGGATTGATTGCCATTGTCGAGGCCGGAAAACTGATTGGTTTTAACGTCGCGATTGGCGGTGGAATGGGCAGTTCCCACGGGGATAAAGCTACCTATCCACAGCTTGCTAAGGTAATCGGATTCTGTAAGCCTGAGCAAATTTATGATGTTGCAGAGAAGACCATCACCATTCAGCGAGATTATGGGAATCGCTCTGTTAGAAAAAATGCTCGGTTTAAGTACACCGTTGACCGTCTTGGCCTTGAAACGGTTAAGGAAGAATTGGAACACCGTCTTGGCTGGAAACTGGAAGAGGCGAAGCCGTACCATTTCGACCATAACGGTGACCGTTATGGATGGGAAAAGGACGTAAAAGGTAAATGGCATTTAACGCTATTTATTCAAAACGGCCGAGTTGCAGATTTTGAAGACTATAAGCTGATGACTGCTTTACGTGAAATTGCCAAAGTTCATACGGGTGAATTCCGTTTGACTACCAATCAAAATTTGATCATTGCTAATGTATCATCACAGAAAAAGAAAGTAATTAACGAATTGGTTGAACAATATGGTTTGACCGATGGCAAGCATACATCGGCCCTTCGCCGCAGCTCTATGGCCTGTGTGGCCTTGCCAACCTGTGGATTAGCAATGGCTGAAGCAGAGCGCTATTTACCAGAACTGATTGATAAAATCGAGACGATCATCGATGAAAATGGCCTACGTGACAAAGAGATTACCATCCGGATGACAGGTTGTCCGAATGGGTGTGCTCGTCCGGGACTAGGTGAAATTGCTTTTATGGGTAAAGCCGTAGGGAAGTATAATATGTACCTTGGTGCTGCTTTTGATGGCAGCCGTCTAAATAAAATGTACCGAGAGAACATCGGCGAAGAAGAAATATTAAGTGAACTCCGTGTTTTACTTTCTCGCTATGCAAAAGAACGTGAAGATGGTGAGCACTTCGGTGATTTTGTCATTCGCGCTGGAATCATTAAAGCTACAACTGACGGTACCAATTTTCACGAATAATATTAATCCTAAAGAGACAGGAGGCATTCCTGTCTTTTTATTATGCAAGAAACAGGGTGTTCCAGAAAGAAACTGCGTAAAAAAGGCAAACATGTGCGATATGCCATGTTTGCCTTCGTGAATATATTTGAAGTATTTAAAAACGATGCGTTATCCGCGTCTTCCGCCTCTGCCGCCCCGTTTAGTTTCAGTGCTGCGCTTTAAGGTAGACAAATTCTCTTCACTAGACTTTAAAAATTTCGCAATTTTATCTTCGAAATTTTCCTTTGGTTTAAAATTGCTCTTTGAACGAAAATCTTTCGAACGGTTATCTACTCTTCCCTGACGTGGTGGACGTTGGGAATAAGACGAGGTTTGTCCTTCGGGCTTATCTATAGCTTTTTTGATGGACAAGGCAGTCTTTCCGTCCTTCTCACTAATTACTTTTACCTCAATTAGGTCGCCAACTTTAAGATGATCATTAACGTCTTTAACATAGCTGTCCGCTACCTCACTGATATGGACTAACCCTGTTGTTCCACCTGGCAATTCTACGAATGCCCCAAAACTAGTGATGCCTGTTACTTTACCTTGTACCTTAGTACCTACCTCGATTGACATAAAAAAATGTTCCTCCTCAATAATGTTAAAACCACTTTATTATAACAAATAAATAGGGTTAATATCAATAACACCTCAGAAAATATTATTTCATCTGAATTTTTTTAATGATGCATTTTAGTTAAGGTTTGAATTTTTCATTTTATTGTTATATCAATTTTAGTTTACAGTCGAAAATAGATATAATGTCAGTAGTCCTAACAAAATCCAAAACACACGAAAACCATCTATTTTGGAAAGTGTTGTCAGGCACTTTAAGTTGGAAAATTCGCAAAATAAATTTTATTGAAAGCGTATGCTATAATGATTGTAAAAACGACAGCAAGGGGTAATCGCTATGTTGAAAGACATTTTTATGGGTTTATCACAAAATCAATTTCTGAATAATACAGCTAAAAAATACGGATTAAAATTAGGTGCACAAAGTGTCGTAGCCGGAACAAATATACCCGAGGTAATCCAAAGTATTAAAGAGTTGAACGCACATGGAATTTCATGTACGGTCGATAATTTAGGGGAATTCGTTTTTAAAGAAGAAGAAGCCACTGAGGCGAAAGAACAAATTCTTAAGGTTATTGAGGCAATTCATGAGAGTAAAGTGGATGCACATATCTCCTTAAAACCGACGCAAGTAGGTTTAGATATTGACTATCAATTCTGTTTAAATAATGTAAGAGAAATTGTTGATAAAGCACATCAATATGATATTTTTGTCAATATTGATATGGAGGACTTTAAACACTTAGAACCAACCTTTAATTTATTGGACGACCTTTCGATGGAGTATAGTAATGTTGGTACAGTTATTCAATCCTATTTCCACAATGCACAAGAATATCTTGAAAGATATCAAAATTTCCGGATTCGTCTTGTCAAAGGTGCCTATAAAGAGTCAGCTGAAATTGCTTATCAAGATAAGCAGGATATTGATGCGAACTTTATTAAGATAGCTGAATGGCATCTGTTAAATGGAAAATTCACCTCTATAGCAACACATGACCATCGCATCATTAATCATATGAAAGAATTTGTAAAGAAGCACGATATTCCGAATGATAAATTCGAATTCCAAATGCTTTATGGTTTTAGAAAAGACATGCAGTTGCAACTGGCCAGTGAGGGCTACAACTTCTGTACGTACGTTCCTTTCGGCAATGATTGGTATGGTTATTTTATGAGACGTCTAGCCGAACGACCTCAAAACTTAAATCTTGTCGCCAAGCAAGTCTTTAACAAAAAAACGAATACAGTACTTGGTGTTGCAGCAGGGGCATTCTTATTAGGAAGATTGACTAAGGCTGACAAGAAAAAACGCCGCTAAGAAAATAAAACGCATACAAATGCTTAAACCTTCCATTAATCCTGATGGGAGGTTTTTTAGGTAGAATGAAAACCTGCGGTTATGGTGCCTGAACCCTTACAGAAGAAAAAAAAGGCACCTAGCCTTTGTTGGTTACTTTAGTAACCACAAAGGTGTTAGGCACCTGGCTTAACTGCATTATAGGAGAAATCGGTGTCGTCCCATTCAAAGATTCCTTCTTGAAGCTTGATTGTTGCATCGAATGGGCGGGTAATGGGAAAATCATTGTCTTGAGCTGTTTCATCAACGCTGTTTTTCTTTTGATCGATTAATTGCTTCTTGAGACGAAGCATGTCTAGCTTTGAAGCTATACGAATAATTTTATCTAAAGTTATCTTCTTTTCACTAATCCCATGGCTGTTACAAATGCTTGTTTGAAAACTCTTATTGTATTGAAGCATCATGTGTACATCATTAATACACGCTACGCCAAAAACCTCTTTTATAACGTCCTCATAGCGCAGCTGGGTGCCAGTTGCGAATTTAATGATCTTCTTTTCAGGATTCTCCAAGCAATAAACAGTTTCGATAAAATCTTCCATGAAAACACCCTTCCTAATAATTCTATTGTCGATACATGATAATGAATTTCATTGAGGCAATGATGGAGAAACGTAAGAACTTTTGAAATGATAAGGAGTTTTTCTTATTCGGTCACTCGCTAAAATATCAGTAAGTATTTATATTATATCATATTTTCACAATGCTTGCTGACTTAACTCGATGTATGTAGATATTTGTCGGAAAATATTGCACTTGAACAGTCCAGTGGGTAACAACGGGAATTTTGATTTACCAATATTATCATATTGTTAATAAATAGATTCATAAAGTATGATTCTATTTATTAGGACTTTATACTCTTATGAATGGAGAATAAATTTGAAAAAATTGACTGCAGGTTTCTTGGCCTTCCTCTTATTGTTTAACATGCTGAAAATAGGTGTGTCAGCTGAAAATTTAGAACCAAAAATAAAAGTGAAATTGGTAAATAATCTTGGTAACAAAACCGAGATTACTATAAAACCAACTGGTACTTATTTGGTTGAAGATTCAACAGTCCAATTAACAACTGGTAAGTCGTATCTCGTAAAATACGATAATAATAAAATTACGATCCTAGATGGAACCATACCGTTATATTCCTCAGAAACCGTACAAATAATACCAGCTAACGAAACTAACTATTTATCTATTAACAATCTGAAATATTTGGGTTCATTTCAATTTGTTCCTGAAAATTCAAAGTATGTTCGACCAATTAATGAAATTTATTTAGAAGATTATTTAAAAGGCGTAGTCCCTTCTGAAATGTATATGAGCTGGAACCGTGAGGCCTTAAAAACGCAAGCGGTAGCGGCTAGAACCTATGCACTATCCTATAAATCGATAACTATCGATGATACGATTAATTATCAAGTATATGGTGGTTACAATTGGCAACCCAATAGCTCAGCGGCAGTGGATGAAACAAAAGGGGAAGTCCTTAAGGTAAGCGGTCGACTTATTAGTGCTGTTTTCTCTGCAAGTAATGGCGGGAAAACAGAATCAAATGCCAATGTCTGGGGTTCTTCGCCTCTCTCTTATTTGCCGATTAACGATGATCCTTTCGATGCTAAAACACCATGGAAATTCTTTGTAAGTAAACAACAATTTAATCCAGCCAATTTATCATGGAGTCAAATGAAAGAAAAAGATGTTACCATTACAAATACGATAAAAGCGTGGATGTCCACTCATGGCTTTGCTGGTAAAGAAATAAAAATTACAGCCATTCCTATCCTAAGTTTATACACACTAACATCAGGTGGTCGTGTATCGAAAGGGGATATAACGGTTGAATTTTTTACAAAAGATCAAGTTGACGAAAATGGTGCGTATATCCCACAAAAAAAAGAATACAAAAATGTAGCAGCGTCACAAATTCGAGCCATGGTTGGCATTCGGACGATGTTGAGTTATCTTGTTTCAAGCATTGCAAAAACGGACGAAACCATTACAGTATCAGGATTTGGTGATGGCCATGGCGTAGGTTTAAGTCAATGGGGTGCCCAGAACCGTGCTGAAATCGGACAGCAAAAATACAATGAGATTCTCGCCTTTTATTATGAAGGCGCATCTATTGTAAAAGAATATGGTGACAGACCACAGCCGGTGGTTCAAGATACGGCTGAACCAACCGAACAAACAGAAACGACAGAACAAACAGCTGGGCCGACGGATGAACAAGCACAAGGAGGGCCATCAGCATCAACTCCTGCAGGGCAAACAGATGAACAAACAGCAGTAGAACCAGCCGTACCAACACCGATTGAAGATAAAACCGCCCCAAAAATAAGTGAAGTCAAAATAAATGTCGATAATTCGAAAAATAAAACTTTTATAAGCTTTAAGACTAACGAAAAAGCAAAAGTAACTATTTATTTAAAGGACAGCAATGGCAAGATCTTCGCTTATTTATTAAAAGATGCTCTAACAGGAGTAGGTACGATTACCAAAGAATATAACAGTTATTCTTTATCCAATGGAAAATATTATGCAGGGATCATTACCGTCGATTTGAGTAATAACAAATCTTCAGCATTACCATCCTTTGAAGTAAAAAAAGACACGACCGCTCCTAAATTTAGCAGCGTTAAGGCAAGTGTAGATAACAAGAAAAATAAAGCAGCTATTTCTTTCAAAACAAACGAGACGGCTAAAGTAACCGTATATATTAAAAACAGCGCAGGTAAAATCCTCAGCTACTTAAAAAAAGATGGATTAACAAAAGCGGGTACCATCAACCTAGGATACAGCACCGCATCCCTTACAAATGGGAAGTATTCAGTGGTGATGTCAGCTACTGACTTCAGTAAGAATCGTTCAAGTGCAACATCATCCTTCATTGTAAAAAAAGTAATCAAAACAAAAACCGGAAAAGTGAAGGTAACACGACTGAATGTACGTGCCTCAGCCACTACAAAAAGTAAAGTAATTGGTACATTAAAGAAAAATCAAACAGTAACGATTATCTCAACAACCGGCTCATGGAATAAAATCAAATATGGTAAAAAGACAGGTTATGTATCAAAATCATATATAAAATAAAACAACTGGATATCCTTGTCCAGTTGTAAACAGTAAAAATCTCAGGATTATTTGGGAAATAATACATGAAAAGAGTGGCTCGAAGATTTCTTCCAGCCATTCTTTTTTTGCTTATTTTGTCATTTCTACAATTATTTCGCATCGTGGAAAATAATTCCTAAACCATAGCGAGAACCCGATGTCACTGTACTGACCCCATGCCTTATAGTCGCCCGATAATAGCCACGCGTTCCTTCGATGGGACGATAGTTCGTTGGAAAGATGAGTCCTTCACCTTGTTCCAGTGTAATGACATGCCCGCGGCTTTGAGCCCGTGGCCGTTGTTGGACAAGAATGGATTCACCACCGGTATAATCTTTCTCCCTTTGATTTAGTACAAAAAGCACTTGGAATGGAAAGTACACTTCACCATACAAATCCTGGTGCAAACAATTATAACCGCCGGTTTCATACTTAAGAATTAACGGTGTAGAGCGAGTCTGCCCCTGAACGTGACAGTATTCGAGAAATTCTGACAGGCTGGGTGGATAAGTGGGTTCTTTTCTAAGCTGCTCTAACCAGCAGTTTGCTGTTTTGGCAAGTTCCGGGTAGAAGTCAGTGCGTAGCTGTTGCAGTACTGACGGGAGGGGAGCTTGATAATATTTGTACTCTCCTTCCCCGAACCTGTATCTCTTCATATTAATGGTGCTCCTGAAATTAGCTGGATTCTCATAGGTATGGATCAGTTCCTGGCATTGATCCGGATCCAATAATGGAGGAAGTTTAGCAAAGCCCTGCGTATCTAGGATTTGCTGCAATTCCTCCCAGTCAAGTGCTGCGATCCGGTCGGAAATACTATTTGGCATGAATGGTCATTCCCTTCGTGTGGGCAGGCTCTTTTTCCAATTCCAATAGCGATTCCTTCATCTCTAAACCACCCCGAAAACCAGTGAGTTTCCCATTCTTCCCAATCACGCGATGACAGGGAACAGTGATTAAGATCGGATTAGCCCCAATCGCAGAGGCCACGGCACGAACCGATTTAGGCTTTTGCAGGATTTCCGCAATTTCCGTGTAATGATGTGTGCACCCATAAGGAATTTCATTTAAGGCGTTCCAAACAGATTGTTGAAAGGGAGTTCCGTAAAAATCGATTGGAAAAGTAAACGACATCCGCATTCTTTGAAAATATTCAGCGAATTGGTCAGCATATATCTGTAATCGATTATCATCTTGCTCCAATTGGTGCTGGGGAAACTTTTTCTGCACCCAGTTTTTTAGTTCCTCAAATTCTTTATAATTGGACCCAACATAACAAAGTCCTTCTGCTGTTGCTGCAAGGTACATTTTCCATGGGCCATGAACGAAGAGACTCCAGTAAATTATTTTCTTATCCATTGAAAAAAATCTCCAATCTTTATTTCTTTCGGTTCAAATGACGATATTCTGATGGCGTATAGGTGGTTATTTTTTTAAAAAGAGTGGCGAAATAAGCTGAATTCGGGATTCCCACTTCCATGCTGATTTCATTTATCGTTTTATCTGTAGTTTCTAGATTCTGCTTAGCATGAGTAATTCGTGTCTGCTGGATATATTGAATGGGGCTTATACCTTTAATCTGCTTAAATGTCCGCTGCAAATGATAAGGACTGCCGTGACAAATATCTGCTAAGTTTTCGAGTGTTAACGGTTCGTTAAAATGCATGTCAACGTAATTAGTAATCTGTCCTACCCAGTCTTCATTTGGGAGACGAAGTCCGTTTGGCTTACAGCGTTTACAAGGGCGGAAATGTTCAGCCAATGCATGTTCTGCTTTTAAAAAAATCTGGACATTTTCAATTTTGGGAGCTTTGGATTTGCAGGATGGACGACAGAAAATACCGGTTGTTTTAACACCGTAAAAAAATTGATCATCGTATGAACAATCATTATTGATAATGGCCTGCCATCTTTCTTCTGTCAGACTGCTCTTATCATTACAAACCTCCTGCATTTTGTTTACACTTTTCACCATATCACCTCGATAAACAGTATACCTTTATTAAAAGAGTGAAGTAAGTAAAATTGAATATAAAAGCAAGATTACAAAGATAATTGTAAGCGCTCTAAAATAGTTAAAGAAATATTCACAGGATTTTAGAAGAATTTGTTATAAAATGAATATGTTAAATATATCACAAAGTAAAACACTCTAGTTTTTTAAAAAGGAGAACATCTGATGGGATACAGTAAACCCGAAAAAATCATGGAAATTACCGTCGAAAATGGAGTGAAAAAATCAAATTACCCTCCTTTACAAACACTGATTTTAGGTTTTGAAGCAGGTGCCTTCATTGCTTTAGGTTATTTACTTTTTATTCGCGTAACGGCAACTCTCACAGGTAATTTAGAAGGGTTGAGTAGTTTGATTGGTGCGTCTGTTTTCCCAATTGGTCTTGTCCTCACATTGCTTGCAGGCGGAGAGTTATTAACAGGCAATATGATGGCTGTGCCACTAGCTCGAATGGCACATAAGATTAGCACGAGGGACGTTATTTATAATTGGTTTCTTGTAACAGTCAGTAACTTTATCGGAGCAATTTTTGTGGCTTACTTTTTTGGACATATAATTGGCCTTACGGAAACAGGACCGTTCTTGGAAAGAACAATTAGTATCGCTGACCATAAATTAGAAGCTACTTTTCTCCAAGCCTTTATTTCGGGGATAGGCTGCAATTGGCTCGTTGCTTCGGCTGTGTGGCTTTCTTATGGAGCCAATGATATGGTTGGAAAAATTACCGGTATTTGGTTTCCGACCATGGCATTTGTCGCGATTGGTTTTCAGCACGTAGTGGCGAATATGTTTGTGATTCCTGCAGCGATCTTTGCAGGGCATTTTACTTGGTTAGCTTATCTGGAGAATTTTATCCCTGTCTTTCTAGGAAATGCGGTGGGCGGATCGGTATTTATTGCGATGGCCTATTGGCATGCCTATAAGAAAAATGAACGGACTTTACCTGAACCGAAAACGATTCATTCCATGATGAAGAGTAGCGTTAGATAGATCAATGACATGAAGAATAATTTAGTTTCTTGTGATTAATTCAGCTCCTTTGTCAAAAGGAGCTGAATTTTTTTCTAAATAAAACTTATCAATCATATTGCCATGTTCATGTGAATAAAATCGGAGAATGAATGGACTGCAATTGGAAGTCCTAGGTCACTGCATGAAAATATAGGATAAGAGGTTAGGGGAAATGACAAAACGTTCGTGGGTAATTTCAGTATTAGTCATTTGCAGTTTACTTTGGCTGGCTGGTTGTACAGGGAAAACAGTGAATGAAAAGGCGGTGGAGGAAAAGGTTACGGAGCCTAAACAAAAGCCAGTTCAAACACCACAAGAAGAACCACAGAAGGAGGAAGCACCAAAACCGATTGCGGTCAATGTAATTGATCCAACTACAAAATCCATTATTAAAACCTTCCTTCCAGTCGATATGGGATTTGGAACAGATAACGATGCGTATAAAAAGGAACTAAAGAAGTGGGCACAGGACCTGGCAAGAGGAACGGAAAGTACCGCTGGCTATGACCAACGAATGGTCCTGGATAAGATGGATGCTAATGGTCAGATCATTAAAGGAAAACCGAGAATTATTTTAGAAGAAACAGAATTGGTTGAAAAGGTGATAACAGCATCGGCAGCGGGAGGAGACGTGGAACTGCCCCTATATGTGACCGAGAGCGGCTATAAACCGGAGGATGTGAAACATTTAGGGGAAGTTGTCGTTGCAACCTTCACCACAAGATTTAACAGCGGGGTCGTCGGCCGGTCAAAAAATATCGAATTGTCGGCAGAAGCGATTAATAATTTCATTGTTGGAGCCGGAGATATTTTCTCTTTTAATACTACAGTTGGGCCAAGTGATGCCAAGCACGGTTATCAAAAAGCGAAAGAAATCGTTAATAAACAGTTAGTTGATGGAATTGGCGGCGGGATTTGCCAGACTTCTTCTACCTTGTTTAATGCGGTAGACAAATTAGGTGTTAGTTATATTGAAAAGCATCATCATTCTTTGTCAGTCGGTTATGTGCCTGCAGGCAGAGATGCCACCGTATCCTATGGCGGTCCCGATTTCAGATTTCAGAATACGAACGGGGCCCCATTTATCATCAAATCTATCTACAAAAAAGGATCTTTAACAATTGAAGTAAGAACATCAGCTGCCTACCAAGGTCTGATGGCGAAACATTAACGGGTGTCAGGTACCATGACTTTATGCCATGAAAAACATGTATATTCCTTCCTTGGAAAACAAAAAATACCATGGTTCTTTGAAAAAATAGTAGGAGGATTTACATGGCATGGCTTAAAAAAGCATTTATTTCTTTGACTCTCATTTTCTTATTGGGAGGATTTGAACATCAAAGTGCAGCAGCTAGGGACGTTAAAGATTCTGATCAACCTAATCAATCGATACTTCAATCCCCGTCTGTTGAGGCTAGCAGACAAAAGCCAACAAAAGGAAAGGACCAAGGATTATCGGAAGACTATCATGGTCATAAATCGGATCGTCCAGAAGCGAAAAATCCTAAAAAGGGAAAAGCACCTGCAGCGAATAATCGGTTCATTCAGATTCAACTTTTAGGAATTAATGACTTGCATGGTCAATTAAATGTTACCCGGAACGTAAACGGGAAACCAGCTGGACGGGTTGATTATTTAGCCGCTTATTTAAAACAGCGCCAAGCAGAAAATAAAAATACGCTTCTGGTTCAAGTTGGAGATATGGTCGGAGCAAGCCCGCCCGTTTCCGCCCTTTTACAGGATGAACCGACAATTGAAATCTTGAACAAAATCGGTTTTGATATCGGAACTGTTGGTAATCATGAATTTGATGAAGGACTAACGGAACTGCTTCGCTTGATTAAGGGAGGATCACATCCGAAAACGGGCAATTTTGCAGGTTCCAATTTTCCATGGATTGTTGCGAATGTGATCAATGAAAAAACTGGAAAAACGATTCTGCCGCCTTATCAAGTGATCAAAGTAAATGGAATGCCAATCGGCTTTATCGGTGTGGTGACCACTGAGACTCCGACGCTGGTTGTCCCGAGTGGTGTGGCGGGATTAAAGTTCACAGATGAAGTAGAGGCGATTAATCGGAATGTAGCGGAGTTGAAAAAACAAGGGGTAAAATCGATTGTCATTTTAGCTCATAACCCAGGTACATCAGGTCCAAATGGAGAAAATCCAACTGGGCAACTTGTGGATATTGCCAATCGTGTAGACGATGAAGTGGATATCATATTTGGCGGCCATAATCATGCCTATATGAACGCAACGATTGATAATAAATTAGTGGTTCAATCCTATTCCTATGGCACAGCTTTCTCAGATGTAGATATTGAGATTGATCCAAAAACCAAGGATATAGTTTCAAAGACAGCAGAGATCGTAACTACGTTCCAGGATGGAGTAAAGCCAGATCCAGACATTAAACAAATGATCGAGGGCTATGAAGCAAAAGTGAAACCCATTGTTAATCGGGTGGTCGGGTCTTCAGCTGAAAGTCTGACCGCTAAGCAAAATGAGAATGGAGAGTCTGTCCTTGGTGATTTCATTGCCGATGCACAAAGAAAGGCGCTGAATACCGAATTCTCATTTATGAATCCTGGTGGTATTCGAGCAGACATCAACCCTGGTGAGATCACCTGGGGAGAAGTTTACACCGTTCAACCCTTTAATAATGACTTAGTCAAAATGACGATGACTGGACAGCAGATTCGTGCATTGCTAAACCAGCAGTGGGGTGCAACCAAAACGAACATGCTCCAAATTTCTGGTTTAAGCTATACATGGGATCCAAATAAACCAATCGGGCAAAGGGTAGTGAGCATTAAGCTTCCAGATGGCACGGAAATTGATTCAAATAAATCTTATTCAGTGACAGCGAATATCTTTCTTTCTGGAGGCGGCGATGGATTTACCGTATTCACCCAAGCACAAAACAAAGATATTGGTCCCGTTGACCTTGATGCATTAGTTAACTATATTTCAGCCCAACCTAAACCGTTCACTAATCAAATTCAAAGTCGTATTCAAAGGTTTCAGTAAAAAATAGGGTGTCAGGCACCAAGTGGTGCCTGACACCCTATTTTTGTTATCCTATTGTAAGGCTTCTATTGCTAACTCTTTGGCGGGAAGGAAGTCATCGCCGGTGTCGAAGTAGCTGATGGTTACTTTATCTCCTTCTTTTAGGTAGATAGCGAGTGGTTCTTTTTCTGAAGAAATCATAAAGTTTTGGCGGTTGTTTAATAAGAATGAGACAACGGTGAAATCTCCGCTTTTTTCCTTATAGACTCTCATCACTGTACCGCTGATTTGTTTTTCTTCTGCTTTAGAACTTCCGTCAACAGTGCCCTTGCCCCTTTGTAAGGCTGTTTTATATTGTCTAAGAGCCTCATTTGGCGTGTTGGCGTATACGGAAATCTCTGGATTAGCTGCTGATACAATAAAGTAATTTTGCAGAAAACCGTTTGAATCCAATACGGGTGTTAACCAACTTGCTTCCCCATAAAAATTATAGAGAATCGGCATTTGTCCAAGCCATTTCTTTTCAATAAATTTCTTTTCAATAATCTGCAAGGCCCCTTGTGAATCCATATAAGATTGCTCTGGGTTTCCGGTATAAAAGGTTGCTTTTCCAGTCCGTGAGTTAGTCAGCGAGTAACCAAGCATGGAATCGACACCTTCTTTAGGACTGGTGAAATCAGTGAAATAATACATTGTTCCATTTTCATCAAAGATCGGACTTACATTTGACTCTGTTCCTTCATCAGAGGGGAGTTTTACGTCAGACTTTCCGAATACACTATTCCAAAATCCATGAACGAGGTTCCCATAATAACTGTTTTGCAAACTCACGGCTTCAGGAGAGACGGCCCCATCGATAAATTCGGGGACATCTGATAACGGGTATTCTTTCATTGCCCCAGTTTTTGAATCGACGACGACGAGCCCTTTAGTTGTAAAGCCATTTCGAGCAGAAATAAATTCTCCATAGGTACGGATATAAAACGGTTTTCCATCCTCGTCAATTTCTAATTGAACATCACCATAGAAAATTTTCTTCGGATATTTCATGCGAATCTGCCGCTCAATATTTTTATTAAAATAAGAGGAAGGGTTATATACCATATCTGACTTGATGAATTTAGGATTAGCGCTGGAATCAGTTGCACTCAATGTAAAATAGCCAGGTGTACTTTCTCCTTTCCACCATTTAAAAAATCCTGAAAATTCAACGGGAGCTATATATACATAGTCACCGTGCAGCTTTTGAATTTGCAGGTTTCCAAGCTCATAGTAGCTTGTGTTCGGTACTTGCCCAAATGCCTTTTTCATTTTGTTACGGGCAAACTGTGGCGGAACACTGGCAGGTGTTTCTTTTTCATCAAAGGTTTGAATCTCCACCTTTTCAGCCATCTTGGCCACTTCATATTTTTTATCAGCATTAAAAATAAAGGCAGTTAAGAAATAAATCCCCAGGCAAAGACTTGCGAGGAAAAGTAGTCCTTTGATCTTTCTTTCTGTACCATTGGAAAGAACGGCTCCAGCAGCGGAAACAATAATTGCTAACGGCCATAATGAGGTGAAATTTCTATCAAAATTACTGAAATAATAGAATGAAAACACAGCTAGCATGAGAAGCACAACAACAGCAATGGAGACACCGATATTTAGTTTTTTTCCTTCCTTTTTACTTGCTTGATCATGTTTAAAAATAGGTATTAGAATAAGTGCCGCAGCAATCCCGATAATCAACGTAAATAGAAATATGTTCCCCATATAAATGCCCCTTTTCAACTTGATCTTTCTTCATTTACGGATATGAACCCAGATAAGTTTCATTTTTATATAATAATAGACTTGAAATATTTTATTTACTATACTATTATTTAATTTAATTGATTCACTATATATTGTTTCGAATGATAATTATAAAACTATATATTGTGTTAGCCTTAAGAGATGATGCCATTGTGGCTTAAAAGGGAATCTGGTGTAAATCCAGAACTGCCCCCGCAACTGTAAATGCTGACGAAATGAACAAACCACTGTATAAAACTGTCTAATTGATTAGGTACTTATATGGGAAGGGTTCAAAGTAGGAAGAAGTATTAGTCAGGAGACCTGTCTTTCTTAAGTTGTTTCAACTTCTTCGGGGATTGAGAAGATGAACGATGGCGACAAAAGGGATTTGATTTTTTTCCATTTGTATAGTTATCGTTTCATCCGCTCAATTACCGTTGAGCGGATTTTTTTATTATAGGGGGAATTGAAATGATGACTAAGGAACTACAATCCGAACTTCATTATGTTTTAGAAGCTATTGAACAAGTTACAGGACAATATCAAATTAACACAACAGAACTAAAAAACCGAATAAGCGAACTGAATGTAACAGAGTTAGAAGCAAACCAGCAAGCATTACTTTATGCAGTGAACCAAATTGCTATGGACCAACCGGATTGGACATTTATTGCTGCCCGCTTTTATTTAAATGAATTATATGGGAAATCTGCAAAAAGCCGCGGATATGACCGTTCTTTAAAATATGGTGACTTTTATAAATTATTAAAAGTATTAACCGATATCGGGATTTATTCTAATGATCTATTAAACTTATATAGTAAAGATGAAATCGATGAATTAGCAAAAGAGATTGATCCAGATAAAGATTTTTTATTTAATTACATAGGTTTATTTTTACTGGCGGATCGTTATCTTGCTCAAGATCATAACCGAAATGTATATGAACTCCCGCAGGAACGGTTCATGATTATTGCCATGACTCTTATGAAGTATGAAAAGCAGCCGATCCGCCTCCAACTTGTGAAGGAAGCTTATTGGGCATTAAGTAATTTATATATGACGGTGGCAACCCCGACTTTAGCGAATGCAGGGAAAAGCTTTGGGCAGCTTTCCTCCTGCTTTATTGATACAGTTGATGATTCCCTTGATAGCATCTATTTAAATAATTGGGATATTGCTCGGTTAAGTAAGGATGGCGGAGGGATTGGGATCTATTATGGTAAAGTTCGTGCACTTGGTTCCGATATTAAGAAATTCAAAGGAAACTCTTCAGGTGTGGTGCCGTGGATAAAATTGGTGAATGATACAGCTGTCAGTGTCGATCAGTTAGGACAACGCCAAGGTGCCATTGCGGTGTACCTAGATTTGTTCCATAGAGATATTATGAACGGGTTTCTCGATTTGAAAACAAATAATGGAGATGAACGCCGTAAAGCCCATGATATTTTCACAGGTGTCTCTATACCCGATCTTTTTATGAAAAAATTGGAAGAGAGAGATGAGCAGGGAAGAAGTATTGGACAGTGGCATACATTTTGTCCCCATCAAGTAAAACAAATGATGGGTTGGAAGGATGAACATGGTAACCATTTAGGACTTGAGGATTTTTATGATGAAACGGATGTTAAATATTTTTCTGAGAAATATGAAGAAGCCATTAAAAACCCGCTTCTACCTCGTAAAACCTACCGAGCAATGGATATTATGACACGGATCATGGTGGCTCAATTAGAAACAGGCACGCCATATATGTTCTATCGTGATGAAGTCAACAGGCAAAATCCAAATAAGCATGGTTTAGGTAAAGGCCGAACTTCTATTTACTGCAGTAACTTATGTACAGAAATAGCTCAAAATATGTCCGCAACGACAATTATAAACGAGTACCAGAATGAAGATGGCCATATCGTGATGGTTCGGAAGCCAGGTGATTTCGTAGTTTGTAATTTATCTTCTATAAATCTAGCAAAAGCAGTTCCTGCAGATGTCTTAGAGCGATTAATTCAAATCCAAGTAAGGATGCTCGATAACGTTATCGATTTAAATACAATTTCGGTTGGACAGGCGCAATTAACAAATAAACGGTACAGAGCGGTGGGTCTGGGAACGTTTGGCTGGCACCACCTTTTAGCCTTGAAAGGGATATACTGGGAATCTGAAGCGGCGGTTAAATATGCAAATAGTTTATATGAAGAAATTGCGTATTATACGATCCGTGCGTCAATGGGACTAGCAAAGGAGAAAGGGGCTTACAGCCAGTTTAAAGGGTCTGAATGGGATACTGGGATGTATTTCGAACGAAAAGGTTACCTATCAGAAAGGTGGAATGAGTTAAAGGGTGCTGTAGGTACTCATGGCATTAGGAATGGCTGGTTAATGGCGATCGCTCCTAACTCATCAACGGCGAAAATAGGAGGCTCGACAGATGGTATCGATCCTATCTATTCGGTTGAATATGCAGAGGAAAAAAAGAACTTTAAATTTAAAGTGACGGCACCTGATTTAAATCATAAAACCTACGAGTATTATCGTCGTTCGAGACATGAAATAGATCAGATTTGGAGTATTAAACAGAATGCAGCACGCGGTCGCCATATTGACCAGGGGATTAGCTTTAACCTTTATGTAAGACACGATATTAAAGCCAAAGACTTGCTTAATCTTCATATGGAAGCTTGGAAGCAAGGGTTAAAGACCACTTATTATGTGAGAAGCACCTCGCAAACAGAAATCGACGAATGTGAGGCATGCCATAGCTAACACCCTTTTAGATCACTGTTTTCTAAAAGTTTGTTGTTCTTGAAATAAGATGGAAAACATTCTAAGTAGTACTGAGCAGCCCGAATACACGAAGACTCCTGCGGGAGTAGTGAGCAGGGTGAGACCCCACTGCGAGGTACGAGCGAAGAGGCTCACACCTCACCCGCGGAAAGCGAAGTGTATTCGGGCTGCGGGTTAATTAACAACATTCTTTACGAAAACTGCTTTTAGATTAGATTGAAGGAGAGTAAAATATGGATATTCATTTACCAATGTCAAGAATTAAACTACTAAATCCTGAGTTTCCTAATAAATCAACGGGGATCATCAACGGACATTCATCAGGTCTGCTCAACTGGAACGATATTGCCTACCCTCAGATATACGATTTATATCAGACTTTATTGTCAAATTTTTGGAAGGCCCAGGAGATTAATATGCAAGATGATATTAAACAGTGGGACCTTCTCAGTTCAATAGAACAAGATGTGTTCTTGCGAATTAATACACAACTTGCTTCATTAGATAGCCTGCAGACACCTACCATGTGTCAGGTGATGGACTATGTGACTGATTCTAGTTTTAAGGCAATATTTGCGGTTATTGCCCAGCAGGAAGCGGTACATAATGAATCGTATTCCTATATATTAAGTTCACTTGTACCAATAAGTGAGCAAAAAGAGCGTTTTAATCAAGCAAAAAATGATCCAATCGTACGAAAAAGAAACCAATTGATTCTAGATGCATATGAGAGTTTCCGAGACAATCCTACACCGCAAAATTTATTTCAACTAGGTGTGAACTCTATTAATCTTGAAGGCATTTATTTTTATGCTGGCTTTGCTTTTTTCTATCACCTTGCCCGTCAGCAAAAAATGCTAAAGACAAGTACGATGATAAGTTATATTCAACGAGACGAAATGCAGCATGCCTATTTTATGGCACAGTTTCTACGAATTCTGTTAACAGAAAATCCGGAATTGAATACAGAGGCGAATATTGATTATGTGTATAAAACGGTAGGACAAGCTGTCCAGCTTGAAAAAGAATGGGCCCATGTGATTTTGAAGGATATCGATGGTATTGACTTGAGCGAGTACGAAGAATACACCGAATACCTTGCAAATAAGCGGTTGCGCCAGCTTGGATTACAGAACTTATTTAAAGAGAGAGAGAACCCCATGCCGTGGATCCATGTTTTTAGTGATGAAATGATGAATGAAACAAAATCCGATTTTTTTGAACAGAAGTCAAGGACCTATGCAAAGGTAACCCAATCAAATGGTTTCGATGAATTATGACAATGGCCATTGTATATTCCTCAAAAACTGGAAATACAAAAGAAGTAGTTCATTTGATTTGGCAGTTATTTTTAGAGGAAAAGATTGATGTCACTCTTTTTCGAGTTGAAGAATTTCCTATCATGGATTTAACTAATTACGAGGCCGTTGTGATTGGAACTTACACGTGGGGAAATGGCGAAATTCCTTATGAAATGATGAAGCTTTATCGTGCCTTCGAAACACAGGATGTAAAGACGGTACTGACAGGTGTAATTGGCACAGGGGATAGTGGTTACCCGAAGTTTTGTGGAGCGGTTGATGAATTTAAGGATATGCTGTACGTACACACAAATTTAATGGTTACTCTGAAGCTTGAGCTTAGCTTACAAAGGAATGATATGGTTAAGTGCCAAAGATTTGTGAATATTTTTGTAAATGAATTAAGCAGAAGGCAAAGAATAGGTAGTCAATCAATGGATTGACTACCTATTTAATGGAAATCGGGACCCAATCAGTAATACCCGGTATTTCACTTAATTATTGATAAGACATTTCTAGTTCCTCAATCAAGGATCCGACATATTCTACTGCTTTCTTAATTGGATCCGGCTTCGACATATCTATCCCTGCATGTTTTAATAACTCAATTGGTTTCAATGTCCCACCGGCACGGAGAACCTCGAGCCACCGGTCAACTGCAGGCTGACCTTCCTCCTGAATTAATTGAGCAATTGTAGTCGATGCCGTCAATCCTGCTGAATAGGTGTAAGGGTATAAGCCCATGTAATAGTGTGGCTGACGCATCCATGTTAAGCTGGCACCTTCATCGATTTCCACGGTGTCTCCCCAGAACTCCGATAGGACTTCACCCGTTACTTCCGTTAAAGTTTTGGCGGTTAACGAAATTCCACTTTCAGCGAGAGCATAAATTCTGCGTTGATATTCTGCTTCATGTAAGTGTGTAACAAAGTTATGATAATAGGTTCCAAGCAATTGTAGGATGACCCAGCGGC
Organism: Neobacillus sp. 204; assembly: GCF_046562815.1. Taxonomy (NCBI): domain Bacteria; kingdom Bacillati; phylum Bacillota; class Bacilli; order Caryophanales; family Bacillaceae; genus Neobacillus; species Neobacillus sp. 204. The sequence continues at coordinate 515,932 of NZ_JBJORY010000002.1, read as the reverse complement.
GCATTTGTTTATCATTGGTTGTGGATAGCAAATGCTGACCTAATAGCATTTCATTCATCGTTGAAGGGGCTTCAATGAAATACATCGATGGACGCACATTCATGATTCGTTGATTTTTATTTGCTAAAAAGAAATGTCCCGCATGACCCAATTCATGGGCTAAGGTGAAACAACCGCGCATATTATTCTGCCAAGTAATAAGAATAAATGGGTGTGAACCATAAGGGCTGGAACAGAAGGCTCCCGTTGATTTCCCTACATTATCGGCAAGGTCGACCCAGCGCTCTTTAATGCCTTTTTCAATGATGCTGCTATACTCAGGTCCCATTACTTTTAACGAATTCAGAATGATTTGACTTGCTTCTTCATATGTTGTTTCCGGATTAAAATCAGGGTCTAATGGTGCCTTTAAGTCACAAAATTTCATCTGATCCAGCCCTAGAATTCGCTTCTTTAACTGCGCGAATTTGCGCATATGCAGTGCTAATTCTTTATAGATAATTTCGATCTGATTGTTATACATTTCAGGGGTTACCTGGTGCGGCTCGAGAAGCATATCGATCACTGAGTCATACCTTCGTAAGCTTGCCAGGGTCACTTGTTTTTTGACCTCGGTGGCAAACGTCGCTGCCATGGTATTTTTATATTGCTTTAACGTTGAGACAAAAGATTGATAGGCTTTCCTGCGGACATCTGTATCAGGTGAGAATTCATATCGACTTTCAAACAATGCAAACGATACGGGTAATTCGTTACCATCCGCATCTTGAATCGGAGCGAACTGCATATCCGCTAACTTTGTCATTTGATAGATTTGATAAGGAGCCCCTTGTAATTCTCCAAGTGCCGCCAAGGCTTCTTCCGTTTCAGGTGAAAGCTTATGCTTTTTTGTTTCAAGAAGCTCCATTAAGTTTTTCTTATAAGCGGCGAGTTTAGGTTCTTCTTGCAGGTATTGTTCAATGATTCCTTCTTCAAAAGCAAGGATTTCTGAGTTAATAAATGATAAACTAGCCAAACTTTTTGTCCGTAAGGCAGAAAACTTTGCCATATTTGCCTGATTTTCAGGATCAGAGCCATCCGCTGATTGCTTTAAACTAGCATATGTCCACGCTTTGATGATTTTCATTGATAACACTTCTTGAGCACATAAACAAGCCAATAAAGCTTCAGAACTTGTATGTAAGGTACCTTTAAATTGTTCAAACTCTACAATTGCTTTTTCAATGTCTATTATTTCAGCTTCCCATGCTTCTTCGGACAGAAATAAATCAGCAAGGTTCCATGTTAATTCTTCGGGGACTTCTGAGCGAGTAAGCCGTTTCTCAACCGTTCTTTCCATCAAATCTCCACCTTTTTATTCATTCGTAATCCTAATTAATATCTTATATTATTTGAAAATTTAGTCAATTATTTTGGTGTCAGGCACCATGTGAAAAAAGTTCATAGTTTAAATAATAAGTCAATTAATTGACCGGAGAAAATTTTCAATGATATCATGTCAATGAAAGCGTTTTCGGAAGAGGAGGAGAATTTAATGGTAGAAAAGGTAGTAAATGCAATTCAAGATGTGTATCCGGATGATTTTGCCTGGTGTTATGGCTGTGGTCGGTTAAATGAAGAGGGGCATCATTTTCGGACAGGATGGAATGGGGAACAGACGGTAACGATCTTTACACCAGATAACAACCACCTTGCATTGCCAGGTTTTGTTTATGGAGGAATTGTTGCTTCATTAATTGATTGTCATGGGACTGGTTCAGCTGCACTCGCACTCCATCGGAAAAATGGACATGAAGCAGGGGATGGAGCAGAGCCCCCAAGGTTCGTGACTGCTTCATTGAATGTGAACTTTCTCAAACCCACACCACATGGTATACCTTTAAAAGCAATTGGAACCGTACATGAAATACATCCTAAAAAGTTTAAGATCGAGACAGAGGTTTACGCGAATGATATTCTCTGTGCCCGTGGAGAGGTCGTCGCTGTTGTCATGCCTAAATCTTTTCTTAAATAGGTATTTAAATATGCAGTTTTAGCCGTTCCTACTAGTGGGAATCGGCTTTTTTTGCTTTATGAGGTGCAATTTGAAAAAAAAAGTAAGTTATTCTAACATGAATGAAATCAATTTTAAAATTTTTATGTTAGAAACCATTCCATATTTACAGAAAAACTCAAAAAGGTATGCAATACTGACTTAAAGAAATAAATTGAGATCACATTTATTAAAAGAATCATAGGTTATTAGTCTAAAAGCAGGGAGGTGAGCCAAATGGTTCGTACTATTGCTCAGTTTATCACAATCTTAGGGATATATTTGATTGGAACAAGGCTCGTTACTTGGCTTAATCTTCCTGTCCCAGGAAGTATTGTTGGGATGGCTCTCTTATTCATTGGATTGCTGTCAGGTGTTTGTAAGCTCAAATGGGTCGAAGCAGCCGCCCAGCTGCATATTAAACATATAACTCTTCTATTTATTCCATTTATAGTAGGTGTTTGGCATTTTGCAGGGATTTTTCGAGTAGAAGGAATAAAATTAGCAATCATCCTAGTAGCAAGCAGCTTGGTTGTTCTTCTTGTTACAGCATTTATTGCTGAGTATTTAGAAACTAGAAGAAAAAGGAGTGAAAAAAATGGGAACCATGATTTCTAATCTATTGTTATGTACCAGCATAACTGTTTTGAGTTATGCAGTAGGAAATAAGGTATTTAAAACTTATAACAAGGCATGGTTAAATCCGTTATATACTGTGACTGTGTTCATCATTGGTTTATTGACGCTTTCTCATATTCAAGTGACCCAATATTCATCTGGAACAGGAATTTTTTCACTTTTATTAGGAACTGCTACTGTATCACTTGCTGTTCCCTTATATACTCATGTAAGAATTATTAGAAAAAACTTCTTAATTATTTTCTGGGCAGTCATGCCAGGTACAGTGACTGGTGTCATTTCAATTCTCTTGCTGACGAAATATTTACACATGAGTAAGGAAATTATGTTTTCGCTTATTCCAAAATCGGTCACGGCTCCAATTGCCTTATCAGTATCCCAGTCATTAGGTGGAATTCCGTCACTTACGATTTTGTTTGTCTGTATTTCGGCGGTATTTTCTTTAATGATTGGGCCATTTCTTTTAAATTTTACTCGGATTAAAAGTAGAATTGCAAAAGGCTTAGCGTTAGGAACCTCAGCACAGGCAATTGGTGCCAACCGTGCATTTGAATGGGGAGAAATAGAAGGGGTCATGGGGAGTATAGCGATGATTGCCTCCGCATTGATTATGTCCATTATAATACCCCTATTAATGCAGCTTTACCTATATTAAAAACTTCTTACTCCCATAAAAATAATTTCAATACCGTCATCTTAAAACTAAATTTAATGAAAATGTAATATTCTTTTCCGTAACCAAAAATACCCATCCGTCGTCTTATTATATAGAAATAGATAAATAAGGAGGCGAACGGGTGGAGGGGATTAGAAAAATAGCTGTTACCCTATTGATTGTTTTGGTCATAGGATTTGGTCTAGTTGTTAGCAGTTTTGGTTCTGCGATTTTTCAGGAGGGGAATCCATTACCATTAATTATTTCTGCCATGAAGCTTCACTTTTCCGATTCTGAATTTGAGCTGTTCTCAAAAACAGAAAAACGAAGCAGATACTTGTCCGAAAGTAGTGGAAATAGCAGCTATAATGTGGTAAAAAAATATATGAAATCAAAAGGGTGGAAGTTTCAAGAACAAATGGGATCAGGGTTAATCTTTACAAAGACTGGTGAAGATGCCATCGTTGTGGTAAAACAATATTCAAGGAATTATTTTATTTGGGAAATCCAGCAAAGTGCTGGTCAAATAATCAAAAAGTTACATACACAAACCCCTAATCCTTGGATTAGGGGTTTGTGTCATCCTCTTCTGATAGATTATAAAAAGCCTCAATCAGTTCATTAAGTTGTTCGAGTTCTTTTTTCCAAACTGGTTCAGGGTTTTCCTTTAAAGATAACAGGGCACTTTGAATAAGAAACTTTCTTGGTGATCTTGTATGGATGATTTCTTCTTGAATAAAATCTAAAAGTTCATTGTATTTGCTTTGCTCTTCTACAACCTGAATGCTCTTCATTATCGATGCCTTCATGGTCGCAGCTATTTTCATCAACTGGGTGATGATCTCTAGATTGTTTTTTTGGCAGCCAGGGACCCATTTTTCTAGCGTTTTAGGTTCAATTAATTGATCGCCAGATTCAGAAACCTCATCAACAATTTTAACCAAGCGCGCCACACTGTAGCGAACAACACTGCTTACTTTTTCGCCAGATTCATGGGCCATTCTATTGTATTGCACATTATGTTGTAATATCCCTTGAAACATAATCGCGCAGTCTAACAGGAAAGGTTTTTTCTCTTCGCCGAAGATGTCGATAAACCGATTGTAATACCAACGCAGCGAATTTAAACGACTCCGTTGGACAAATTGTTTGAGGTCGGCATCATTAGAGGACAATACCTCCTCGTATAGGGCAATTAATTTATATTTCCTATTAGTAATCATTTGCATTTCCACTTGCTTAATGAAAATCTCAATACTTGAAGGTTTTTGACCGATTAATAAATCGTTTCGCTCTTTTTCCAGCTTCTTATAAATTGTTTTATAAATCGCGATTAATAATTCGCTTTTAGATGAAAAATAATTATAAAATGTCCCTTTTGAAATTCCGCTATAGTCTAAAATATCCTGAATAGACGTGGCTTGGAATCCTTTTTCGATGAATAATTGATGAGCCATATTTACTACATGCTGCTTCCGGTCATTCATAAGATCACCTTTATTTCAATTTGTACTATTAGTATAAAAATATAGTACCATTATTTAAAGCAACAATACAAACCCATAATTTTGTAGGTTTTTTTAATTGCAAAAATTAAACTGAGCGTATATTATTATTTAAGTGTGAAACAGGGGTATAAAAAAATGAACATATATTATAGGGGGAGATTTAATGGACCAAACAATAAAAAAGACTAGCAAACCACCCTACGGAATTCTTGCTGTCCTAATGGTTGGAGCTTTTATTGCATTCTTAAATAATACATTACTAAATATTGCACTACCGTCTATCATGAAGGATTTAGACATCGAAGCAGCAACTGTTCAATGGCTAACGACTGGTTTTATGTTAGTGAACGGAATTCTCATTCCTTTATCAGCCTATTTAATTCAAAAATTTTCAGTTCGTCAGTTATTCTTAGCTGCAATGATTTTGTTTACGTTCGGAACAGTTTTAGCTGGATTTGCTCATGCCTTTCCATTGTTATTAACTGGCAGGATGGTTCAGGCTTCCGGTTCAGCGATCATGATGCCGTTGTTAATGAATGTTATGTTAACTAGTTTTCCAGTCGAAAAACGTGGAATGGCGATGGGGGTTTTTGGTTTAGTGTTAATGTTTGCTCCGGCCATTGGACCGACTTTATCGGGCTGGATAATTGAACATTACGACTGGAGAATGCTCTTCCATTTTGTCACACCAATCGCGATTATCGTTGTTTTACTTGGTGTTTTCTTACTTAAAGATAAAAAGGAAAAAGTCGATATCAGCCTGGATTTCCTAGCTGTGGTTTTATCAAGTATCGGCTTCGGCGGAATTCTTTATGGTTTTAGTAAAGCAGGTACAGAAGGTTGGGATAGCCCTCAAGTGTATGGTACTCTTGCTATTGGGGTTATTTGCTTGGTAATATTTATCCTACGTCAATTAAGTCAAGAACGACCACTGCTTAACTTCAGGATTTATAAATACCCAATGTTTGCTTTATCATCTGCTATTTCTATGATTGTTACAATGGCGCTGTTTTCAGGGATGATCCTCCTGCCAATTTATGTCCAAACGATTCGAGGAATTTCCCCTTTAGATGCAGGCTTATTGTTGCTTCCAGGTGCCATTTCAATGGCAATTATGATGCCAATTACAGGGAAATTATTCGATAAATTTGGTGGACGTACTTTAGCCATTATTGGATTAGGGATTACCGTGGTAACTAGTTATATGTTTAGTCAATTAACTCTTGAAACAACGTATACTCATTTAATCATTTTATATACAATCCGCATGTTTGGGATGTCGATGGTGAATATGCCAGTAACGACTAATGGATTAAATCAGTTACCAGCACGCTTTTATCCACACGGTACAGCGATGAACAATACGATGTCGCAGGTATCTGGTGCGATTGGTACGGCATTGTTGGTAACAGTGATGACAAACCGTGCGAAAACACATGCTACTGAACTGATTGAAGCTGCCAAGAAGGCTGTACCAAATCCGTCAGTAAAAATTACGGAAGCCATGCAATTAAAAATGCAGCATGATATTCAGATGAAAGCCATGTTAGAAGGAATTAATGACGCATTCTTTGTTACTGTCTTTATCGCCGGTCTTGCTTTGGTTCTTGCCCTTTTTATTAAACGAGCGAAGCAAGCGGAAGATCCAGGAGATGTAAAACCTTCTACTCATAAGGTAAAAGCAAAATTAGCGGAGAACTAAAAAGTAAGTGAGGGGTGACTAAAAGTCGCCTCTTTTTTTATCTAAACTACCCATAGAAAGCAAGAACCTTGAGCGGAATTCTTCAGGCAAGTTTAACAAAACCTTACTAAACATTTGCTTTTTTAGTCATAAACAATCAAAATTAGAGCAGATAAGTGAATCATAGGAGGATATTCTGATGTTAAAAGACCAAATCAAACAATACATAACCGAACAACAAAATAACCCCAACGGAAAAAGTATTACCATTTTTAAAGAAGAAAAAGAGTATGTCGAAAGAAACCAATTAGCAGATAATCTGCAATTTTCCGAGATGGATCCTAGTGTACGATTCTCTGATGCCTATATTGAGCGTTGTGACAAAGAATCAGAGAACATGCTGAAGAATGAATCATCATCATTTTTAAATGAGCGTTTGGATTACTTAAAAAAGCATAAAAATGAATTTATCTATATGGAATCGAATTGGTTTGACCTAATTAGTGTTGAGGCTGTTTCTTTAGAAGCAGATGATGTGTTCGGAACCTACGATGTTATGTTAGGTTTGAAGCAGCAAAAGAAATTTGAAAAAGCATTAAAAGAAAATTTGAATAACCTCTTACACGGAGATGAAGCAAAATTTGATTTAATGTTCAGTCTAGAGGATGGGTTATGGAATTTGAACTTTGCATTAAATTATGTGGAGGGATTTCACGAGGAGATAACGATTGGTGAGGCGTTCCAACTCATTTATCGTTTTTTGTTTCAGTTGGGGGAAGCAGTAGAAGGGGAACGGAAATAAAAACGACCAAAACGCATGGATAATGTTTTCATCCATGCGTTTTATCTGTAAATAGGGGAGAGGCTAAATGATGCGAGTGATTTCTTTGTGCCCAAGTAATACAGAACTTATGGAGTACCTGGGGTTAACACACTTATTAGTAGGTGTGGACGACTTCTCCGATTGGCCAGCCACAATCGAAGGGCTCCCAAAGTTAGGTCCAGATTTGTCCATTAATATGGATTTAGTTGAACAATTGCAGCCTGATTTGGTCCTTGCTTCTTTAAGTGTTCCAGGAATGGAGAAAAACGTGGAAGCTTTACTAGAACGAGGAATTCCACATCTTATTTTAAATCCGCAATCACTGACTGATATTGAAAATGATTTAAAGGCAACCGCTGAAGCTTTAGGGGAAGTTGAACGGGGAGTAGAAGCGACCCGGGAATTTCGTTTCCGGCTTGAAAAAGTAAAACATCAGTGTGCGAATTTAAGTTACCAACCTAGGTTATATTGGGAATGGTGGCCAAAACCGATCTTTACACCCGGAAAAATAAACTGGCTCACTGAGATTTCCGAGGCAGCTGGTGCAGGGAATATCTTTCAGGATGTTGATCTAGCAAGTGTTCAGACAGATTGGGAGGATGTAATAAGTCGTAAGCCCGATTTTATTTGTCTTGCTTGGGTTGGAGTGAGGAAGGAAAAGATTCAAAAAAGCATCGTTAAAAAGCGGTCTGGATTTAACCAGCTAGGATTTAATAATGATGACCGAATTCTGATTCTTGAGGAAGAGTTATATTGCAGACCTTCCCCACGACTTCTTGATGGATTAGAGAGGTTAGTAGAGTTAATCCATGGAGATCAATGATAACAAAGCTTTTTTTATTGTTCATGGGTAAATGAACCGGGAGGGTTTCCCCTCCCCATTTATCAACTTAGATCCTGTTCTGAAATCGAAATCGCTGATCCCGTTGAGGTGTGTTCGTTCACCCATCCTAATGAGGTTTCCGAAACATTCGTCCAATTTGGTATTTCTTCCTTATGTTGTTCGACCCAACTCATACAGTACTGTGGGTCGATATTATAATCGAGACACTGGGCTAAGAAAGATTGGATTGTTTCTTCATTGCAATTTTGCCATGACCCACAAGTATAGCTAAAAACATTTTCCATTTTCGTTTGCAGTGAAACATCATTAATAAAATTACTGAATTGGAAATCGTTAGGCATCTATGTTCCTCCTATATAAAAATTTCACATTCTTCAGTATGTCCAATGAGAAAATAATTGAACATAAAAACAAATTTAATTTTTATTCTAGTATATTGATAATTTTTTCGAGATTTTCCACATGTATCTCATGAATTTTATATCATCACTTTTTAGGTTAATACATATAGGTAAAATTATTCTTAGGAGGATAAATATTCTTCATTATTCCTGGGGATTGTGCAATAATCTTAATCAAGCAGACTGATTATTATCGAAATTGATTTAAATTGTTGGACTGAAAGGGGACTAGATGTGAAAAACAGAAAAAAAACAGCCCTGATTTTAGGTGCTACTGGACTAGTAGGAAATGAATTGGTAAAAATCCTCATCCAACAAAAAAATTATGAAAAAATCCATTTGTTAGTGCGAAGACCAATTGTAAGTCATGATCCTGCATGTGAAGTGCATGTTGTTGATTTTGAGCAACTTCATACATACCAAGAATTATTTCAGGTAACGGACGTCTTTTGCTGTTTAGGAACCACTATTAAAAAAGCAAAAAGCAAAGAAGCTTTTCGAAAAGTGGACTATGAATACCCAGTCGAGGCCGCTAAAATAGCGAATGTAAGTGGGGTAGAGAAATTTCTAATTATAACCGCCATGGGATCAAATGCTAAATCAAGTATTTTTTATAATCAAGTGAAGGGTGAAGTTGAGGAATCTTTAGGTAAGTTAAGTTTACCATCTGTACATATTTTTAGGCCATCACTTTTATTAGGGGAAAGAGAAGAATTTCGTTTCAGTGAAAAAATTGCCGCAAAAGCAAGTTCTTTTATCAATATACTCATGGTGGGTCCATTACACCCATATAAAGCTATTGAAGCTAAAAACGTCGCAACGGCAATGGCAGCGGTAGCCGAAGTTGGTAACAGCGGGATGAATATTTATCCTTCGCATAAGATTGATCAAATTGCAAAAGAAAAAAATATTATACTTTAGTCTGAGAGGTAAGTACGATGGAAAAGGGTTTGACCGGAAAGCAAGTCGTTATCTGTGGTTCGCGAAAGATAGAAGAAATAAGTACATTAATTGAAAAGCAGGGAGGCGTTCCTCTCGTTCGACCCCTTCAAGGGACAGTATTTTTAGCAGAGAAAGAAGTAGAACCAGATATACGTGAATTCGTGGAAAATGGGGCCGATTGGGTGATTTTCACCACTGGTATTGGCTTTGAGACGCTTGTGGAGTTAGCAGCAAAACTTGGTTTACAAGATTCATTTTTAAAGATTATTCGTGAAGCCAAGATCGCCTCGAGAGGATACAAGACACTCTCTGCTTTGAAAAAATATGAACTGAAACCACTTTTGGTCGATGTGGATGGCACAACAAAGGGATTAGCACTAGCACTCGAAAACGTAGATTTCTCTGGAACGAGAGTTATGGTACAACTGCATGGTGAAACAGCACCGGAATTAACAAAATTCTTAGAAGAGCGCGGAGCAACTGTAAAAAAAATCCTTCCTTATCAGCATATTGCACCTGATAATGAGACAGTTGAACGGTTAATACATGAACTGCAGTTCGGTAAGTGTGACGCAGTGTGCTTTACCACAGCTACCCAGGTACACTCGCTTTTTGAGTATGCACGAGAAAATAATATCTATCCAGAAATCATGGCCGCTTTCAAGGAAAAGGTGGTTGCTGTTGCGGTAGGCAAAGTGACTGAGGCAGCTATTAAGGAAGAAGGAATTGAGAGAGTCGTTGTTCCTGAAAATGAAAGAATGGGTGCAATGGTTATCGAATTAGCTAAATATTATCTCAGTTAAACAAGTTCCAGTGTACTAACTTTACGGTTAGTACACTTTTTTTATCGAAAGGGTGGTATCCCCATGGAAGAATTTGTCGAGAAGTATTTACTAGGGTCTCGTTGAGAATTATGTTTTTGTAAGCGTGCAGAAGTCCAGTTATACAAGAGATAATCAGGGTGAAAAAGCCTTACAATGCGGACAAATAAAATATGTAAGAAAATTTGACAAATCGATATATTATTACATTATTTTTGGTATTATTATGTTAAATTGAAAAAGTATTCAGAAAAGAGTACAAGAAAAGCTAGCCCTCTTTTAACACTTTGTCCCAATTCCCTATCAATACTTACTTACAGCTATACTCCTCTAGGATTCAACATACTTAGAAAACAACTTTCTTTTTTACATAATGGTTAAATTATTGCATGCATCATTTTACAGATTGTCAGGTGAAAAGCTTATTTACTATCTGTAAAATTAGTATAAGATGCAGAATTTTCTGCTAAATTAATAATTGCACTAAAGGAGTTGGTCCCTTTTTGATAATATCCAATTATTAAAGCGCTTACATTAGTGAATTCAGAAAAAAGGACAACTTTAATTAAACCAAAAGTTTTGAAAAAACCATATAAAAAAAGGAGGGTTTCTCTATGGCGAATGAAAAAATGCAGCGCATTTCCTTATCACATCTGGAAAAGAACTTTCTAGAAGTGGAAAAGGCGCTGACAAACCAAGAAGCTGTTGAAGAATCCAATCGTTGCCTCTATTGCTATGATGCTCCGTGTATTAAAGCCTGTCCGACAGGTATTGATATTCCTACCTTTATTAAAAAAATTGCCTCAGGAAACTTATTAGGATCCGCAAAAACAATTATGTCATCCAACCCTGTCGGAGCAAGTTGTTCGAGGGTTTGTCCAACAGAAGAACTATGTGAAGGGGCTTGCGTCCTAAATCACTCAACCCAGCCAATTATGATTGGTAATTTACAAAGATATGCTACTGACTGGGCAATGGCAAATGGTCAAACACTGTTTCAAACAGGCCAACCCAACGGAAGGACAGTGGCGATCATCGGTGGTGGTCCAGCTGGACTATCAGCAGCAAGGGAGCTGGCTAGATTAGGTTACGCGGTTACGATCTTTGAAGGGGCCGAGAAAGCGGGCGGTTTAAATACGTATGGAATTGTCTCTTTCCGGTTACCTCAAAGGGTATCTTTCTGGGAAGTAGATCAAGTGGAGAAACTGAATGTAGAAATTAGAACAAACACTTTAGTCGGCAGGGATATTTCAGCAGAAGAAATTACTGAAAATTTCGATTATGTAGTCTTGGCAGTTGGAATGGCACATGTACCAAATCTTGGTGTAGAAGGTGAAAACCTAGCGGGTGTCTATGATGCCATTGAATTTGTTAAGGCAACAAAAAGCGGACAGTTATCCGAAGACTTTGTTGGAAAACGAGTGGTTGTTATCGGCGCTGGGAATACCGCGATTGATGGTGCAACCTGTTCCGTCCGCTTAGGAGCTGAAAATGTCAAAATCTTATATCGAAGAACGGAAGAAGAAATGACCGCCTATGACTTTGAATATGAATTCGCCAAACAAGACGGTGTGGAATTCCGGTGGTTAACAGCACCCAAACGGATTATCGGTGATGAAACTGGAAAGGTAACGGGCATTGAGTGTATCAAAATGGAACTTGGCGAGCCTGAAAAAGATGGACGTCGACGCCCTATAGCTATTGAAGGGTCTGAATATGTGCTTCCAGTTGATGCCGTGGTAAAAGCCATTGGACAAACGAGACACATAAAACTGATTGAAGAATTTGGTCTTCAGCATATTAGTGGGGTTGTCAAGGTAGATTCAGAAACGTTCCAAACCTCCAATCCTAACGTGTTCGCATGTGGTGATGTCGTGTTTGGCAAAGGAAATGGAGACGCCATGGTCGTAACAGCTGCGCAACAAGGAAAAGATGTTGCCTATGCGATTCATAAGCAATTATCTGTTGTAGGAACGGTAAACTAACTTCTTATTTGATAAAGGGGAGAAAAATAGATGGCTGATTTACGTATCGATCTTGCAGGGATTAAATCTCCTAACCCGTTCTGGCTGGCATCGGCACCGCCAACCAACTCTGGCTATCAAGTGCAGAGAGCCTTTGAAGCAGGATGGGGTGGGGCAGTTTGGAAAACGTTGGGCGATCCTATTTTGAATGTATCTTCAAGATTTGCTGCGGTAAGTTTCAACGGACATAGGGTGGCAGGTTTCAATAATATTGAACTTATTACCGACAGACCGTTGGATGTCAATTTAAAAGAAATCTATGAAACGAAAAAGCGGTTTCCAAACCATGCCATTATTGCTTCTCTGATGGTGGAACCAAAGCAAGAAAAGTGGCATGAGATTGTAAAACGTGTCGAGGATGTAGGGGTTGATGGACTCGAGTTAAATTTCGGCTGTCCGCACGGGATGGCTGAACGTGGTATGGGTGCGGCTTCCGGGCAGGTACCTGCCCTTGTTGAACGGCAAACCTATTGGGCGAAGGAAGTTGCCAAAACACCCGTTATTGTAAAATTAACGCCAAATATAACCGATATTACGGCTACGGCCGAAGCTGCCTGCAATGGCGGTGCGGATGCGATTAGTATGATCAATACGATTAATAGCCTGATGGGCGTTGACCTTGATTCATGGAATACGATTCCTCATGTTGCCGGAAAAGGGGCACACGGCGGGTATTGTGGACCTGCAGTAAAGCCGATTGCCTTAAATATGGTCGCGGAATGTGCAAGACATCCACATATTAACGTCCCAATTTCAGGAATTGGCGGTATTTCCAACTGGAAGGATGCCGTTGAATTTATGTTGATGGGTGCAACAGGTGTTCAAGTTTGTACCGCCGCCATGCACCATGGATTCCGCATTGTTGAGGACATGATTGAGGGATTAAGCAATTACCTCGATAGTAAAGGAATTGCCTCCGTTTCTGAAATCATCGGGAAATCGGTCCCTAGATACTCGGATTGGGGCAACTTGGATTTGAACTACAATATCGTTGCAAAAATCAATACAGATGTTTGCATTAATTGCAACAAGTGCCATATTGCCTGCGAAGATACCTCGCACCAATGTATTGATATGTTAACGGACGAAAATGGAAAGAGTATCCTTAAAGTGAGAGAAGAGGATTGTGTCGGCTGTAATTTATGCTCGATTGTTTGTCCAGTTGATGGAGCAATTGACATGGTGGAAGTCCCAAGCGAATTTTCACCGATGACCTGGAATGAGCGTCAGGCTGCACTTAGTGGAGTCGTCGAATGTAAAGCAGATATTACTAAGTAAATAGATTGGAGGAAAATAAAATGAAAAAAATTATTAAAAACGGCACGATCGTCACTGCTGCTGACACGTATCAAGGAGAAATATTAATTGAGGATGGCAAGATCACACAAATTGGGACAAATCTATCAGCGATTGGAGCGGAGGTCATTGACGCGAAGGGCTGTTTTGTATTTCCAGGAGGGATTGATCCACACACCCATCTCGATATGCCTTTTGGAGGGACGGTAACGAAGGATGATTTCGAATCAGGAACTATCGCTGCTGCCTTTGGCGGCACAACAACAGTGATCGATTTTTGCTTAACCAATAAGGGTGAGCCACTGAAAAATGCCATTCAAACCTGGCATGATAAATCAAAAGAAAAAGCCGTTATAGATTATGGCTTCCACTTAATGATTTCTGAAATCAACGAGGAGGTCCTGGGTGAACTTCCACAAGTGATTAGTGAAGAAGGAATTACCTCCTTCAAGGTGTTTATGGCGTACAAAAATGTGTTTCAAGCCGATGATGAAACATTGTTTAAGACACTAATCTCTGCAAAAGAACATGGTGCCTTAGTTATGGTCCATGCTGAAAATGGGGATGTCATCGATTTCTTAACAAAGAAAGCCCTTGATGAAGGAAATACAGCCCCAATTTACCACGCCTTAACAAGACCGCAGGAGTTAGAGGGAGAAGCTACAGGCCGTGCCGCAAATTTCACGGGCCTTGCTAATTCACAGTTATATGTAGTCCATGTTTCCTGTGCGGATGCTGTTGAACAAATTGCTAAAGCACGCAGCAAGGGCTTTGATGTTTGGGGTGAAACATGCCCGCAATACTTAGTTCTGGACCAAAGCTATTTAGAAAAACCTAATTTCGAAGGAGCAAAATATGTTTGGTCTCCACCACTAAGAGAAAAGTGGAATCAAGACGTTTTATGGAATGCTTTAAAGAGCGGTCTACTGCAAACCATCGGCTCCGATCAGTGCTCCTTTGATTTTAAAGGGCAAAAGGACTTAGGTAAAGATGATTTCACCAAAATTCCGAATGGCGGCCCAATTATTGAAGATCGTTTGTCTGTTTTATTCTCTGAAGGGGTGAAGAAAGGACGGATTAGTCTAAATCAATTTGTCGATATTACCTCTACGCGCAGCGCAAAGCTTTTTGGTTTATTCCCGAATAAAGGGACAATCGCTATTGGTGCAGATGCAGACCTTGTTATCTTTGATCCAAACATAGAACGTGTGATCTCGGCTGAAACACACCATATGGCTGTCGATTACAATGCGTTTGAAGGAATGAAAATAACTGGCGAGCCTGTTTCCGTGTTATCCCGTGGTGAATTTGTTGTCCGCGACAAGCAGTTTGTGGGTAAACCAGGATCTGGCCAATATTTAAAGCGTGCGAAATATAATAAAAATGCTCTCGTAAATCAAAGCGAGACATTATCCATTTAATAATTCTAGTAAATGGCCTAAATACGATAAGAAATAAAATGAATTCAAAAAAGGGGGGATTTGATGTCAGATTATCAGCAATTTTTAGATGAAAGAGATAAAATTGATTTTCTAATCCAAAAAGGGTATCGGATCAGTGGTGTGAATGAACATCTAAACGGAGCAACTGTTGAGTTTGCACATCCAAAAGGAAATGTCACCGAAATACTAAAGATCGGAACAGCAAATGCCCGTAAGTATTTTACAAGTCTACTATTAAAGCAGAACCATACAAGATGAACATGTTTGAAAAAGTAATAAAGGGGTGGGAAGGATGGAATTTTATTTAAGATCCAAAGATAATGCCTATCCTTGTGAAGTTACAATTGATGAAGACAATGGCCGTTATACGATTCGAAAATCTGACTCGAGCGGTGAGTACTTTAACACTGCAAAGGAATTAGTGGCATGGATCATGGAAAATTGGCACTCTGAGGATTTTCTCGATCGTGACGCATTTGAGTCAATGCTTAGTGTAATAAAAGTATACTTCCCGATCATTCACTAGATATAAATGAAAGGATTGGTTGCAAGACCAATCCTTTTTCAACCATTTTTTCTGATCCTATTTTTCCAAGGAGAGTCAAATGATCAAAGACCATTTTCATTTAACAGTGGCCGATATCTTAAAGCGAAAGAATTTTGAAAATGCACAGGTTATTGCCGGGGAAAAAGGAATTCATCGATTTGTCAAATGGGTTCATGTTGTCGAGGTCACGAGTATTCGAAATCTCCTCAACGGAAATGAACTTATTCTCTCTACTGGTGTTGCCTGGAGGGAAAATACTGATTTATTTGTATCGATGGTGAAGGAATTTCTTGAAAACCAAGCTGCAGGCTTATGTATTGAAATGGGAACTTACATGACAGAGATACCAGTCGAAGTCATTGAAATTGCTAATGATCATCATTTTCCCATCATCGTTTTTTCTGAAGAAGTTCCGTTTGTACAAATCACTCAAGACATCCACTCAATAATCATTAACCAGCAATACCAGAAGATATCTGATTTAGAGAATTACTCCCAAAGCTTAAATAAACGACTGCTAACGATTGAAAGTTATGAAGATATTCTGCACTGTATGTATTCCACTTTGGATTTACAAATTATTTTCCGTTTAAAAAGTCAAGAATATGAATTTGTTCCAGAAATCAATCAACTTGAACAAAAAACATTGATTAACCGACTCAAAGCATATAAAACATACCCATGTGAACATATTGCCTCACACCCAATTTTCTTGTTTGGGCAAGAATGCGCTGAGTTATTTATTTATTCTAAAGATCTTCCAATTAGTGAATACGATTCATTAATTTTAGATCGAACCGCTACAGCGCTTGCCCAGCATTTATTAAGGGAAATGTATGTCGAAGAAAAAAAGCGCGTGGAGGAGTTTGAGTGGCTGTATGGCTGGCTTGAAGGTGAGCATTCACTCGAAGGCATTGGTGAATATTTTGTCCAGAATGGGATCAAAACAAAAACCAATGAAGCCGTGGTCTTAATTACCAAGCTTATTCCCCTAAAAGAGAAAATAACTCAAGATGTTACGTATCTAAAATTATTATTTCGTTCTGTACTTGAACAAAATGGCTTTACAGTGTTTTCGGTTGAAAAAAGAAATGAAATCACGTTTATTCTTGTTAACAACCGGACGAAGAAAAATGTAAAGGAACGAATTAAAACGGCAATCGAATCCATAATCGAATCTGAGTTTATTAGAAAACAATGTTCAGCGAAAATAATGATTGCAGCTGGAAGTTTTATCGGGAATTTAAATGACGTACATAAAAGTTATCAATCAGCAAAGGAAACGCAGCGAATCCAGCAAAAAATGTCTAACAAAGCTGACTATTATTTTTATGAAGATTTGCATTTATATCGTCTGATTTCTCAAATGAGTAAACATATCAATCTACAAGAGTTTGCAGAAGAGTATTTACAGCCAGTGATTCACTATGATCAGAAATATAATGGCAAGTTGCTAGAGACGTTAAAAGTCTATTTAGAGTGTAATGGTTCAAAACAGGAAGCCGCGAGCAGGCTTTATATCGTCAGGCAAACACTGTACCATCGCTTGCAAAAGCTTGAAAACATCCTTGGTGATGATTTTATGGAACATGAAAAACGAGTGGCTATTGAATTTATGCTGCTGGTCCAAGATTATTTAGAATCATCCCAATCCCCGACAAGCAAAAATAGATTCCGAAAACTGGAATAATGATGGACGGTTACTCATATCGTCAAAGAAATACCCCGCTTCATCTTACAAAGTGTCTAATGAAAGCGGGGGTTAGATACGAGATAATGAGTTTATAAGGCAAATAAAGTTAGAAAATTCTAAACAGTAGATAAATATTAGGAGGTTGAATATATGAGTGTAACAAAAAAGGATACGGCGGTTTTAAAAAATTACATTAATGGAGAATGGGTGGATTCCAATAGTGTCCAAACACTAGATGTTCCAAACCCAGCCACGAACGAGCTGTTAACCAAAGTTCCTGTTTCATCAAAAGAGGATGTAGATCTAGCAGTTATAGCAGCAAAAACAGCATTTAAAGAGTGGAAAAACGTCCCAGTCCCAAAAAGAGCAAGAATTCTATTTAAGTATCATCACTTGTTAACTGCAAACCATGAAGAATTAGCAAGATTAATTGTTTTAGAAAATGGAAAGGCATACAAAGAAGCATTTGGAGAGGTCCAGCGTGGAATTGAGTGTGTAGAATTTGCTTCTGGTGCGCCAACGTTAATGATGGGTGAAACGTTATCAGGAATTGCTGAAGATATTGATTCTGAAATGTTTCGTTATCCTGTAGGCGTTGTCGGCGGGATCACTCCGTTCAACTTCCCGATGATGGTGCCGCTTTGGATGTTCCCGCTTGCTATCGCTTGTGGAAACACATTTGTACTAAAACCTTCTGAACGCACACCAATATTAGCCAATCGATTAGCTGAGTTGTTCGCAGAAGCTGGAGCACCAAAAGGTGTGTTGAATGTGGTCCACGGTGCCCATGATGTTGTCAATGGTTTACTCGAGCATAAAGACATTGCGGCGATTTCATTTGTAGGTTCACAACCAGTTGCCAAGTATGTTTATCAACGAGCTGCTGCTGAAGGAAAGCGGGTTCAAGCTCTATCTGGTGCAAAAAATCATCATATTGTTATGCCAGATGCCGATATGGATAAAGCGGTCCAACATGTTATCAGTTCCACGTTCGGAAGTGCAGGACAACGTTGTATGGCATGTAGTGCAGTTATAGTTGTCGGTGATAACGAGCCATTTGTAACTGCGCTAAAGAAAAAGGCAGATGAATTAATTATTGGCAATGGAATGGATGATGAGGTGCTATTAACACCAATTATCCGCAGGGAACATCGTGAAAAAGTTCTTGGGTATATTGAAAAAGGACTTGAAGAAGGTGCGGACTTAATTAGGGATGGACGCAGAGAAATGGATGATCTACCTGAAGGAAATTTCTTAGGGCCAACTATTTTTGATCACGTCACACCGGACATGACGATTGCGAAAGAGGAAATCTTCGCACCAGTATTGAGTCTGCTTCGTGCCAATGATTTAGATGAAGGATTGGAATATATCCGAAAATCCAGGTATGGAAATGGCGCAACCATTTATACCAACAATGCTAAGGCTGTACGTCAATTCCGTGAAGAAGCAGATGCAGGGATGCTTGGAATTAATGTAGGCGTACCGGCAACAATGGCATTCTTCCCATTCTCAGGCTGGAAGGATTCTTTCTACGGTGACATGCATGTAAACGGAAAAGATGGTCTGAATTTCTATACACGGAAGAAAATGATTACTTCGAGATTTGATAAGTAGAAAATAGAAAAGCAAAAGTGCCTGAGTACCATTGGTGTCAGGCACCAATGGTAAGAAATGGAGGGAAGAGGATGGTTCAAACAAGTCGATCCCAGGAAACTTTGTTAGAACAGGATGATAAGTATGTATGGCACTCGATGAAGCCTTATAATCCAAACGCGACGTTAGTCGCAGCAAAGGCAGAAGGTTCTTGGGTAACAGATGCTGATGGAAAACGGTATTTAGATGCGATGGCCGGCCTTTGGTGTGTGAATATTGGTTATGGCAGGACTGAGCTTGCCGAAGCAGCCTATGAGCAACTGAAGGAAATGGCCTATTTTCCACTTTCACAAAGCCATATTCCTGCAATAAAACTGGCAGAAAAGTTGAATGAGATAATAGGTGATGAGTATGTCATCTTTTTCTCTAACAGCGGTTCTGAAGCCAATGAAGCCGCTTTTAAAATAGTTAGACAGTACCACCAGCAAAAGGGTGAGCATAGCCGATATAAAATCGTCTCACGCTACCGGGCATATCACGGGAATTCAATGGGAGCACTCGCTGCAACTGGGCAGGCCCAACGAAAATACAAGTACGAACCGCTTGCACCAGGTTTTATTCATGTCTCTCCACCTGATTCTTACAGGGATGAAACAAATGTGACAGATCCAAAGGAACTGTCTTCAGTAAAAGAAATTGACCGGACGATGACTTGGGAGTTAAGTGAAACCATTGCTGCAATGATTATGGAACCAATTATTACTGGGGGCGGTGTCCTCATTCCACCGGATGATTATATGAAAGCCGCAAAAGAGGTTTGTGAAAAACACGGGGCCCTGCTCATTGTTGATGAAGTCATTTGCGGTTTTGGCCGTACAGGTAAGCCATTCGGTTATATGAACTACGGTGTCAAACCTGATATCATTACCATGGCAAAAGGAATTACCAGCGCCTATTTGCCTCTTTCTGCCACGGCGGTTCGCAAAGATATTTACGAAGCATTTAAAGGCAGTGAGGAATATGATTACTTCCGTCATGTCAATACTTTTGGAGGGAATCCAGCAGCCTGTGCCCTCGCTTTAAAAAATCTCGAGATTATGGAAACCGAGAAATTATTTGATCGTTCACGTGATTTAGGTGCACAGCTATTAAATGATTTAAGGAATCTTTTGCAAGACCACCCATATGTGGGTGATGTTCGTGGGAAGGGCTTACTGATTGGAATTGAATTAGTAAAGGATAAGCATACCAAGGAACCGTTGGGAAATGTTCTTGTCAATCAAGTCATCGCTAACTGTAAGCAGGAAGGGATTATTATCGGGAAAAATGGGGCAACTGTAGCGGGATATAATAATGTCTTAACACTGGCACCGCCGTTAACGATTAAACAGGTTGATTTAACCTTCCTTGTGAAAACACTTGTGGAGTCGCTACAGAAAATTAGATGACCACTATTAAAAGAACCTATTTATTTACAATTGTAAATGACATAGGTTCTTTTTTTTCATGGGTAAAGATCAATAAGTTCATAGTGCTAAGAATCAAGTGAATAAATGTCGAAATCTTTTGAAAGAATGATTGACAGATGCTTTACGTCGGTTATAATAATATTAGCAAATGTTCATTTCGACTTTACATAATTTCACTACACAAAAATACTTATTGAACAAATGCTAAATTCTGTTTTTACAAAAAGTTGTAACCGTTTACTTTTTGTGAAAAATGAGTTTCATAACTTTAAAAATTAGGTGAATAAAACTATGGCGGATGAAAGGATTTCGCGCCTGGTGGAAGTGGCTAAAATGTACTATCAATTAGACTACAGTCAGCAGGAAATCGCGAAAAAATTAGGTATTTCCCGCCCCACCGTCTCTAGGCTACTAGTCCAAGCTGTGGAAGAAGGAATAGTCCATATTAAAATTTGCGATCCCTCAGAAGATGTTCAGGAATTGGCATTGCGATTAAAGGAAAAGTTTCACTTAAAGCATTGCATTGTCGCATCTATTCCCGAATATAAGGATGAGTTAATCAAGGTGAAGCTGGGGGAGGTTTCCGCAGATTATTTATATAAGATTGTTCAAAGCGGCGATACGATTGGGATTACCTGGGGAACAACGTTGTATCAACTAGTGAAACAAATTCAGCCTAAGAATGTAAAGGATGTAACAATTGTCCAACTAAATGGTGGGGTGAGTTATTCAGAATCAAATACGTATGCTTCAGAAATCATTAATGGTCTTGCTAATGCCTTTCATACGATTCCACATTTCCTGCAGGTACCTGCGGTCGTTGACCACATTGTCGTCAAGCAGGCGATTATCGCAGACCGGCACGTCAAGAAAATATTGGAATTAGGCAAACAGGCGAATATTGCGATATTTACTGTTGGAGATCCTGGTGAACAATCTACACTCATGCATGCAGGATATTTTTTAGACAGCGACATTGAAATACTAAGGGCAAATCATACGGTTGGCGATATATGTTCCAGATTTATTGACATCAATGGGAATATTAGTCATCAATCCTTAAACGATCGGACGATAGGAATCGAACTCTCACATTTATCGGAAAAAGATTACGGCATCCTCATTGCTGGTGGAAATTCAAAAGTTGAAGGAATATATGGTGCTCTTAAGGGGCGTCATGCCAATGTCCTCATAACCGATGAATATACAGCCAAAGCACTACTCGATTTGGGGGGTGAACACCTTAATGAATAAAGACAAAATTCGAGAGATCGTCGAAGAGATTGTTAAAAATTCTCTTCAGAAATCTAAGATGGTTCCGATTGCTGCATCTAATCGTCATATTCATTTATCCCCTGAACATGTTGAACGACTGTTTGGTCGAGGCTATGAGCTTACTAAGTTAAAAGACTTGTCACAGCCGAACCAATATGCTGCTAAGGAAACGGTATCACTTATCGGTCCAAAAGGGAAAATTCAAAATGTCCGTGTGCTTGGACCTGCCAGGGGCAGCACGCAGGTAGAAGTATCATTGTTTGATGGTTTTACCTTAGGTGTCAAACCTCCTATTCGTAACTCGGGGGATATCAAGGGTTCAGAATCGATTACTATTCAAGGGCCGCGGGGGCAAATTACGATTCATGAAGGTTTGATCTGCGCTGCCCGCCACATTCATATGCACACAAGTGATGGAGAATCATTTGGTGTCCAGGGTGGAGACCTTGTTCAAGTTAAAGCGGATGGTGTCCGCGGGGTTATTTTCTCAAATGTTTTAATCCGCGTTTCACCTAAATACAAGCTTGAAATGCATATTGATCTGGATGAAGCCAATGCAGCTGGGATTAAAAATGGCCAATTAGGTGAAATTATAGCCCACCAAAATCCAAACCAAGTAGGTGGGGTATAATGTTGGTGGATGTTAAAACACAGGTTAAAATGCTTGTCCAGCAGGCAGTTGAAACCTATTTAAAAGAGAAGATGGTCCCGAAGAAGGATGTTCCGATTGCTATTCTATTAGGTTATCAATCTCCCAATCCAACCGCAGTTTTGGAAGCGGTTACTCCGTTGTTGGATACTTATAACGTCACGTTGCTTTTTACAAAAGAATGGCTCCCTATACAAGAAAAAATGAAAGGGCTTTTTTCTGTGTTGATAGAAGATATGTCACAGCAGGAATTAACAGAATTGATCGATCAATCATCCGTTCTCGTTATTCCACAAGCATCGTATAGTTTGCTGTCAAAACTAGCCTTAACGATGGATGATGAGACAGCAGTGTGGGTGGCTATTCAATATCAATTTCTTGGTAAACCGATTGTAATCGCCAATAACGGTGTTGAACCAAATGTCTATCAACAAATCCATGCACCGCATCCTGTCCAGGAACGGATCCAGTCCTATATAAGGAGGATCCGGGCAGATCAGGTCAAATGGGTGCCGCTAAGCAAGTTGGTTAAAACAGTTGATGAACAATATGCCGCATACCATGATAAGCAGTCTCTCATTCTAGCAAAACATGTAGAAAGAGCCTTTCAGGAAGGACTCAGGGAAATTGAGGTACCTGAAAAAAGCCGGGTTACACCTTCTGCAAAAGATTTGGCAAGAGAATTAAAGATTCAAATTAAAGCGTTCGATTCCTCGAAAGGAGGGACGGTATGATCATTTGTAAAGTGGTCGGTTCGATTGTTTCCACCACTAAAGCAGAGAAATTAAAAGGGAAAAAACTCATGATTGTTCAGCCGCTTGATATGAAAAGCATCGAGGAAGATGGGAAACCGCTTGTTGCAATTGATACAGTTGGCTCAGGAGTGGGCGAAGTGGTTTTACTTGTCAGTGGAAGTTCGGCAAGACAAACAGAAATCACAAACGGTGTTCCCGTTGACGCAGCAATCGTAGGGATTGTTGATCAAATAGAAATCCAAGGGACCTTAACCTTTAATAAAGGAGGTAACTAACCTTGCAAATAAATGAAACCGATATCAAAAAAATGGTTGAACAGGTTCTCAGTCAAATAGGGCAGAACCAAACAGCAATCGACGCTGAAACAATCACAGCACAAAAGGATATCAAATTAGGCAATGGCGTGTTTTCGACGGTTGATGAAGCTGCCGCTGCAGCAAAAGTGGCCTGGGAAAAGCTTCGCAAGCTCCCACTATCCATCAGAGAAAAAATGATTGAGAATATGCGAGCTGTTTCCCGTGTGCATGCCGAAGAGTTAGCACAACTTGCAGTCGAAGAAACAGGTTTAGGAAGAGTGGAAGATAAAATTGCAAAAATTCTTTTGGCAACGAATAAAACACCAGGTATTGAAGATTTAGTCAGTACCGCTTATTCAGGTGATGACGGGTTGACACTGGTTGAGTTTGCCCCGATTGGCGTTTTGGGTTCCATCACACCTTCCACAAACCCGGCAGCGACGGTCATCAATAATTCGATATCTCTATTAGCAGCTGGAAATACGGTTGTTTACAATCCGCATCCAAGTGCGAAACGGGTTTCAATTCAAACGCTTCAACTTCTAAACCAAGCGATTGTCGATGCTGGCGGTCCCGAAAACACACTTACATCTGTAGCGGCACCAAATCTTGAAACATCCGCTCAAGTAATGAATCATCCGCAGGTGAATGCGCTCGTGGTGACTGGAGGCGGACCTGTTGTAAAAGCAGCGATGGCTGTTGGTAAAAAGGTCATTGCAGCTGGTCCAGGAAATCCACCAGTTGTAGTTGATGAGACGGCGATTTTACCAAGAGCCGCAGCTGATATCGTCAAGGGCGCCAGCTTTGACAACAACGTATTATGCACGGCTGAAAAAGAAGTGTTCGTGGTTGAAAAGGTAGCCAATGCCCTGAAAGCAGAAATGGTTAAAAACGGTGCGATCGAGCTTAAAGGTTTCCAATTCGAAAAGCTGCTTGAGAAAGTACTTGTGAAGAAAAACGATAAGTTTTATCCAAACAGAGACTTCATCGGGAAAGACGCTTCTGTAATTTTGCAAGCAGCCGGCATTCAGGCGAGCCCAAAAGTGAAGTTAATTATCGCTGAAACCACCAAAGATCACCCATTGGTTATGACCGAGATGTTAATGCCAATTCTGCCCATCGTCAGAGTTTCTAACGTGGATCAGGCCATTGAACTTGCTGTGATCGCTGAGAAGGGAAACCGACACACCGCGATAATGCACTCACAAAATATTACGAATCTAACGAAGATGGCTCAAGAAATTCAAGCAACCATTTTTGTGAAAAATGGTCCATCTGTATCAGGGTTAGGCTTTGAAAGTGAAGGATTTACCACACTGACAATTGCCGGACCGACAGGAGAAGGGTTAACAAGTGCGAAAACATTTACACGTCAGCGCCGCTGCGTT
The DNA here is from genome assembly GCF_046562815.1 of Neobacillus sp. 204. NCBI lineage: Bacteria > Bacillati > Bacillota > Bacilli > Caryophanales > Bacillaceae > Neobacillus > Neobacillus sp. 204. Next base: position 491,156 of record NZ_JBJORY010000002.1, on the reverse strand, counting down.
TTAGTAGATGGATTAAGAATCATATAGTGAGGTGTTAGGGATATGGCGAAAGCAATAGAAGAAAAAACAGTCACTTCACAAGAAGAACAACTGAAAAATAAAGAAAAACCAAAATTAGAGGGAACTAGAGGAGGAAATAAAATGGGTCAAGAAGCATTAGGGATGATTGAAACAAAAGGTTTAGTAGGTGCAATTGAAGCAGCAGATGCGATGGTTAAAGCAGCAAACGTAGCATTAGTTGGCAGAGAATTAGTGGGTGCAGGGATTGTGACTGTTATGGTCCGTGGGGATGTAGGCGCAGTGAAAGCAGCTACTGAAGCTGGTGCGGAAGCAGCCCAGCGTGTAGGCACTCTTCTATCTGTACACGTCATTCCACGTCCTAACGGCGATGTAGAAGGTATTTTACCGAAAGCAGAATAAGGTGAATGTAAATGGAACAATCCATTGAACGCTATATCAAAAATCTTGTCAGAGATGTTATTGGTCAAACTCTAGGAGAACTTCAGCTCCAAAGTGATCGGCAAACCTATGTGATTGCTAATTGGAAAATGAATAAAACCCTTAATGAGACCGCTGAATTTTTTCAAAACATAAGCAGCAGCCAGGACGTGTCAGTTGTTATATGTCCGCCAGCCCAACTGCTGTACCCAGCTCATTTATTTATTAAACAATCGGGAAAGCCGATTGGTCTGGGTGGGCAAAATGTTCACTGGACGGACAAAGGTGCGTTCACTGGAGAAACATCAGCTAGGATGTTGATGGATGTTGGCTGTGAATATGTGATTATTGGTCACTCTGAAAGAAGACAATATTCTTTTGAAGATGACGAGTTAGTAAACAAAAAGGTTAAGCAGGCGCTCAAGTCTGGGCTTACCCCGATCATCTGTATCGGCGAAACATTAGGACAAAAGAACGCCATGCAAACAGAACAGGTTTTATCCAAACAACTTTTTGGAGCGTTGACGGATATTGATTCAAGCCAATTTATTCTTGCTTATGAACCGGTATGGGCGATAGGAACAGGACAATCAGCAACAGCTGAACTTGCTCAAGAAACACACGCATACATTCGTTCCGTTTTAAAACAAATACTGGGTCAAAAAGCAGAAAATGTTTCAATTTTATATGGTGGATCGGCTAATGAAAACAATGCAGCTGAATACCATGCGATGCCAGATATTGATGGTGTACTGGTTGGTGGTGCGAGCTTAGACGCCAAAGTCTTTGATGCAATTATCAATGTATTTGCCAAAGGAGAACAGAATTCATGAAAAAAGTTGCGATCGGTTGCGACCATGGTGGATACGAACTAAAAGAAACCTTAAAAGCCTATTTAACAGAATTAGGTTACGAATATTTAGATTTTGGCTGTAAAGCAAATGAATCCGTTGATTATCCCGATATCGCCTTTCTTGTTGGTGAGACGGTGGCAACGAATGATAACTATGTTGGTATTATGATTGATGGTGTCGGAATTGGAAGCGGGATGGTATTGAATAAAATTCCAGGTGTACGTGGAGCCGTCTGTTGGGATCTGTCCTCTGTTATTAACAGTAAAGAACATAATAATGCAAACGTATTATCGATCGGCGGTCAATTTATTGGCGAAGGCCTTGCCAAGCAATTAGTAAAAACATGGTTGGCAACAGAATTTGCCGGCGGCCGACATGATCGTCGAGTGACGAAAATTATGGAAATCGAAAGTCGTTTTATAGGACGTAATTAGGTCTGAAATATAGATTCGCTGATAAAACCTTCAGTATCGCTGATAAAAGTGATTTATCGCTGATATAAGTGAATTACCGCTGATAAAAGGTTCAATTCGCTGATAAACAGTTTTGAAAGAAAAATAGGAGTGTCTAATACAGAGATTTATAGAATAGAAAGCAGGTTTAAAAAATGTTTGTAGCCAAAGTGATTGGAAAAATGGTCTGTACTCATAAAAATGAGAATCTCATAGGTTTAAAGCTGCTGATTGTCCAACCAGTAGATGATCAATTGAAGCATAAAGGTAAACCACTTGTGGCTATAGATACGATTGGACAATCAGGAGAAGGAGATCTTGTTTACTTAGCAAAAAGCAGGGAATCTTCCTTACCGCTTAATAAAGATTTGGTTCCTTCAGATGCTGGAATCTTAGGGATTATCGACTACTATAATGTGATTAATCGAATGGAGGAAATATAAATGAGCAACGCATTAGGAATGATCGAAACTAAAGGTTTAGTAGGGGCAATTGAAGCAGCGGACGCCATGACAAAAGCAGCAAACGTGACATTACTTGGGAAAGTGAATGTTGGCGGTGGGTTAGTTTGTGTAATGGTTCGCGGTGACGTTGGGGCTGTAAAGGCAGCAACTGAAGCAGGTGCGGATGCAGCCCAGCGTGTGGGTGAATTCTTATCGGTTCACGTTATTCCAAGACCACACTCAGATATCGAGAAAATTCTTCCTGTTGCAAAATAATGAAACTAGCAAAAGTGGTTGGAAATGTCGTATCAACGATCAAAACACCGAGTCATCAAAATAAAAAGCTTATGGTTGTCATTCCTGTGGATACTTTAGGTAATGAATGCGGTGATGCCATGATTGCTTTCGATCGTTTTTCTGCAGGGGTTGGCGATTATGTCCTGATCCTAGAAGAAGGTGGATCGGCAAGAGACATTTTAGAAGACCCGAACGGTTCTTTTGATGCCGTCATTGCCGGAATCGTTGATCGATTACATTAATGTGAGGTGAGCACGATGCAAATGGAAGCATTGGTAGAACAAATTACGAATCAAATTATGCAGCAATTAACGAATAAAGAAATGTTGAACGAAGTGAAGCCACAAACTTCTGGAAACGTGACCTATAAAGAAGGATCATCATCTAATATTATTACCGGGCCATCGGTTGCGCGGATGATTGACCATACGTTATTGAAGCCTGAAGCATCCAAAGACCAAATTGTAAAGCTTTGTGAAGAAGCAAAAGAACATAAGTTTGCGACTGTTTGTGTGAATCCATATTGGGTTGCAACGGCTGCCAAGGAATTAAAAGGTTCTGGAGTAGGCATTACCACGGTTGTTGGTTTTCCGCTTGGTGCAACTAGCACATTTGTGAAAAGTGCGGAAACTCGTGACGCCATTGCCAACGGGGCAACGGAAATCGACATGGTCATGAACATTGGTGCTCTTAAGACTGGCGACTTTGAGACAGTGAAAAAAGACATTGAAGGTGTGGTATTAGCGGCAAATGGTCATGCACCTGTAAAAGTCATTATTGAAACGGGCCTTCTTGAATTCGAAGAAAAGAAAAAAGCCTGTATTCTAGCAAAAATGGCTGGTGCGACCTTCGTGAAAACTTCAACTGGGTTTGGCCCTGGCTGTGCCACGGCTGAGGATATCAAACTAATGCGTGAAGCAGTTGGTCCAGACATGGGTGTGAAAGCTTCTGCTTGTGTGAGAGATTTAGATACAGCCCGAAAATTAATTCAAGCCGGTGCAACAAGAATCGGTGCAAGTTCTAGTATTGCGATTATTACCGGCGGTCAAGGCACTGGTTATTAATAGGATATCATTTAGTGGGAATTTGGGCATTTCATGTTGCGATTTTCGCGGCATGGAATTCTCAGATTTCTTTTTTCCTCTACTATTAAAGGATTGTAAAATTTAAAATAGTTTAATATTAAAATCAGCAAAATGAAATCGCTTACATTATGAGGAGGCTTACTATGAACCATATTGGACATCAACTCAAAAAAATGAGATTAAATCGTGAAATTGATATAGAAAAACTAGCTTTTCTTTCAGGATTAAGTGCTGGAACGATAACAGCGATTGAAGAGGGCGAACTCGATGTCCAGGTTTCCACGTTAGCAAAGATATCTGATGTCTTGAATTGCTCCTTCTCGATTGGTGACGTGTCTATTTAATTAATTTCAACAAAAAATCGCCGTGGCAGGCGATTTTTTGTTATGTTATCTGTTTTTTTTCCTTCTAGGTCTAAATCGGAAATTATCGCTACTTTCATAATCATTATATTTATTAACAATTGGAGCAGCATCAACAAAATTATGTTTCACTTTTTTAGGCGTTTTAGGCGCCTCTTCAACCTTATTAGCCACATCGGAAACTACAACTTTATTCTCCGGTTTTGGCTGTTTGGCCTCAGCATTTGTAATTTGATCTAGGACAACTTCAACTTCATTACTTAGAGTTTCAACATCAGTACTAAAAATTTTAACATCCGTACTAAAAGTTTTAAAATTAGAATCAAATGTTTTAAGATTAGTACTAAAAGTTTTAACCTCATTACTAATGGTTTTAACTTCCGGCACTACCTCTTTTATTTCATCATTTACCTCGTTCACATCAACGACTACCTCTTTTATTTCATCATTTACCTCGCTTACATCAACGACAACCTCATCAACCACTTTATCAAAGGTAAAATTGTCCTCATCTTCATTACCTGATTGAGATTCATCATCAGTTATTTCAGCGATTTCGTCATCATCGAATGACCATACTTGTTTTACTTTTTTAATTTTTCCAAGAGTATTTGTCCTCTTATATGCAATTCCAATTAGTTCATCAACTAGGGCAGTAAATTGATCGAAATCCACATTATTTTCACCGCTGTTTTGGATGACATTTAGAAAATCCTGATGAAATAGATTAAATTCTTGCTCGAATTGTTCGCGGTCCATTTCTCGGAAAAAGGTTCCTTTGATCCGAATAAATCCGTAAATTAATTTACTCAATACCTTGGAAACTGCTTGTAATTCTTCCTGGTTTAATTCAGAATCATTACTCAGATAATAATGGATGTCCCGTAGTGTTCGATAATAACTCTTAAAATTCCGGCTTATTTCTAGGAACTCTAATTTACTCATTAGAAATATCCCTCCATATATAATTAATGTATAATGTTTGGAATCAGCGCAATTCTCCTTTTTTATTAATGATATGTACATAATATGCATATAGAAGGGATTATTTTTATGAAAGTGATAAATTTTATTAAAGAATGGCAGCGGGCTCTACAAAATGAAATCCTCCATTTAAAAAAATATGGCAGTAATAAATTTCTTGTTTCCAATGGCAGGATATTATCCACAGAAGGATCTTATACATATTATTTCGATACTTTTACATCTATCCGTGTACCCATCGGTTCTCAGGTTCGACTCGAGTGGGGAAGCATGAAACAAAATGGACGGGTTCTTTCTTCAGAAGGTAAAGGCGTGATGCTCGCTATGGAACAATCATTCGGAGATTTAATCCATGAAGCGCATCTTTTTCATGACCCATGGGAACTGCTCGAACAGCTCATTGAACGCCTCGATGAGATGAAAAAAAGTAAGCAAAAGCGAATCAGAGTCAAAAGGTTGATGGACCCATCCATGCCTGCGCAGCATCCGGTTGAAAAAAGTAAAAGCAATATTCATGAGCTTGTTTTACGTTCCAAATACAACCCAGTTACCTTCGTTTGGGGACCGCCTGGAACGGGGAAAACCTATACCTTGGCGCGCGTAGCAGCTAATAAGTATTTTCAGGAAAAGAAAGTGCTGATATTATCCCACAGTAATCAAGCGGTTGATGTTCTCATTCATGAAATATCCACCTTTATAAAAAAGAAAGACCGTTTCCGTGAAGGGGATGTGCTCCGCTATGGATTTAATACGGGAGAGCCGCTCGCCAATCATGAAGCGGTTACCACCAGTCAACTCCTTCAAAAAGATGATCCTCAGCTTGCAGAAGAGAAAGAACTGTTACAAGAGGAACGACGGAACCTAAAGCAAGATATTGCCCGCTCCTTTAGCAAACGGGATACAAATCAGTTGCTAGAACTAGAGACCAAAATTGCCAGGGTCCTTGAAAAAATCCGCCAAAAGGAACTTGAATTTATCAAAGATGCGTATATTGTGGGGACAACACTAGCCAAAGCTGCAGGTGATGCGGCAATCTATGAAAAAGAATTTGATCTGGTTATCCTTGATGAAGCCAGTATGGCTTATGTTCCTCAAGCTGCTTTCGCTGCGACACTCGGAAAGCGCGTCATTATTTGCGGGGATTTTAAACAATTACCACCGATTGCATCTTCTCGAGATCCATTAGTTACCTTGTGGTTAAAAGAGGACATCTTCCATCGCGCCGGTGTTGTCGATTGGGTTAATGATGGGATGCTGCATCCCCATCTTTTTTTATTAAGAGAGCAACGGAGAATGCATCCGGATATATCCGCTTTTACGAATCAGTATATCTATCATTCGCTTGTCGGTGATCATAAGAGTGTTTTAAAAAATAGAAAAACAATTGTCGATCGTGCACCCTTTCCAGGTAAGGCAGCAGTGCTGCTTGATACAAGCTTCACTGGTGCACATGGAATGACAGAAAAGGCGTCTAATTCACGCATGAATATTTGGCAGGCGATATTGTCTTTTCAATTAATTCATGAATCGTACCTAGCAGGGGCACGATCGATTGGTTATGTGACACCATATCGCGCGCAAGCTAATTTAATGGATTTACTACTTACGGATTTATATGAAAAAGAACTTACAGCGGCGGATATTATCGCTGCGACCGTGCATCGATTTCAAGGCAGTGAGCGAGATGTCATGGTTTTTGATACCGTGGATAGTGAACCGCAGACAAGGGCAGGAATGCTTTTAACCGGTAAGGATAGTGAACGATTGATCAATGTCGCTATCACCAGAACGAAAGGAAAATTCATTCATGTCAGCAATCAATCTTTTATTCGCAAACATGTCTATAATCGTAAAACCCTTCGACAGCTGGTGGAACATCAGGTTAGTAAACAGCAAACAATCGGAACAAAGGATATTGGAAAATGGATCAAGGATCAGCACCCAAGATTACAATGGATGCATGCACGTAAGTTAGAGAAAGTATTCCAGGACATTGAAACAGCTAAAAAATCCATCATTCTTTCTTTACCCGAGCAAACAATCCTATCTGAACAATGGAAGAATTACCTTCAACAAAGGAGCCAGTTTGTAAAATTAACGATATTGGCAGGGGAAGCATGGGAACAACTGCAACCAAATCAAATAATAAACCTCAACATGTCCTTTCCATTTATCATCATCGATGAGCAGCTTTTGTGGCTTGGTTTACCATTAGAGGCGGCAAAAGGTGTCCACCCACCCTATATTGCGGCTAGACTCGATTCGGAGAGGGTATGTGAGTATTTTATCGGACAGTTCGAGATAGGAAGTAGTATTTGGTAGAGTTGTAGGAGATAGTTTTGCTAAATGGACTAATTAGATGATAGTTTGACATAATAATCTAATTTAAATAAAATTAGATTATATAATCTAATAATTTTAGTTGAAGGGGATAAAAAATGAAGGATCCTATTTCGATTTTTATTCTAGATGTAAGCAATTCCTCCACTGAAAAAATGGGAGAGGAACTTACCGTTTATTTGGATGAAGTAGTCGACTGGATTACTTATTGGACAAAGAATATTGGTCCAATCCAAATAAAGCATCGTGCGGGTGATGAAATTATTTTTGTGGGTCCTGGCTATTCAACCGCTTATACGATTGCCTTTTTTGTCAGCAGGGTGTGGAAATACAAAGATCATATGCCTTATTTTGGTTTGGCCTTTGGTGATATTGAAAAGGAATTAAAGGAAGTGGATCTTGAAAAATGGATCCATCCTTTAATCAAACAAGCAAGATATGCGAATGATTTAATCAAACAAGAAAAAAATAGAATGCTCTTTAAGTTCGAGCTGGATCAGTTCTACCCAAGTGATGGCAATCCATCATTACCCTATCATCAATTCAGAAATGAATTTGAGACACTAATCAATGCATTATTACATTTACAGCTGAAATTTATTCAAAATCAAACAGATATTCAGGAGCTCGTCTGTTCGCTCTTCCTTATTTTGAAACAACAAAAGGAGATTGCTACTCTCCTTGGCAGAACGGCTCCCACGATATCGAGCCATTTTAAAAAGGGAAATAGTGAAGAAATCCTAGATACTTTTTCAAAAATTATTAGTATACTGCATTCATTACAAGTAAAAGCGTATCCAAAACGAACAATCCATCCCCAAGATACAAATGAGAACCTAACAAAGAGCATCCGTAATCATTTGAAGTCGATTTTGAAAACATTACTTAATTCTTAGATTCCAGAATAGAGAGAGGAGAAACCATGTTATTTTTCAGTCTAGTTCTGGCACACTTCATTGCTGATTTTTATTTACAAACAGATGACATGGTCGTTGAAAAACGCAAGTACTTTTGGAAACATGTCATTCACCATTTATTCATGACTGCACTGGTTTTAATCGGATTCTGGATCCTCGAGGATAATTTTGAAAATATTCTTAAAAACCTGTTTATCCCATTAATCGTTATAGTGTTGTCACATCTAATCGTGGACTGGATGAAGATTAAGCTGCTTGAAAAAATGAAGCTGACGAACGAAGAAAACATGAAGCGGCTAGGTTACTTTGTTTTGGACCAAGTCCTGCATCTAGGTATGATTACGTTAGTCTGTATGTACTGCTTTCAGTTTGAAATCAAAGGTTTTTTTCAAAGTGAAGGGGGATTAAGCTTTATTGATTCAGTTCTGTTTTTCATTATCATTGTTATCCTGGCAACGACTGTAAGCGGGCATATGATCAAGATTCTCCTCGGTTCCCTGCCGAATCAACTATTAACCTTTGAGGGAAAATATTCGTTTAAAAATGAACGAAAAGAAGCTGAGTTTATACAAAAGGGTAAAAAAGGATTAATTGAAGAATACAATTATACTGTTTTTAGTAAACATGATCTCTCACGCGGGAAATTAATCGGCTATATTGAGAGATTGTTAGTATTATTGTTAACATTTTATAGTGCATACCCAGCGATTGGGTTTATTGTGGCTGCCAAATCCATTGCTCGCTTTAAACAAATGGATGACCGGGACTGGGCAGAATATTTTTTACTGGGAACACTAACTTCGATGTTTCTAGGAATTACCCTAGGTATTTTGTTAAAGATAGTAATCACATAAGTGGGTGTGCCGCTATATGGGCGCTCCACTTTTTATGTAAAATTTAAAATATTCTATTGACTTTTTATCATTTTCTAAGGATAATCAAAGAAATTATAAATCAAAAACAGTTTGGGATTAGTAAATCTTTGGAACGTGTTAGAGAGTGAAACCCGCCTGGCTGAAAGGTTTCTCACGGAAAAAAGTTTGAACCTGCCCTAGACAAACGCTGCTTATGCAAACATAAGCCGTCACCCTCGTTACGGGTTCAAAGTGGGTGCATGGCATCAATAAAGGTGGTACCGCGGAAACGACTTTCCGTCCTTTTTTTAAGGACAGAAGAGTCGTTTTTTTTATTTTTTAAAAGAAGGGTTCGAGGGAAATGAAAAAACAGTTGGTGGTTGTAAAGATTGGGAGCAGTTCACTCACGAATGCCTCAGGGACAATTTCGGGAGAAAAGATCCGTGACCATGTAGAGTCGCTTGCTTTTCTAAAAAAGCAGGGGCATGATGTCATCCTTATTTCTTCTGGAGCGGTTGCAGCAGGATTTGGCTTACTTGGTTATCCCACTCGTCCAAAAACTGTGGCAGGGAAACAGGCAGCCGCAGCTGTGGGGCAAGGGCTGTTGATGCAAAATTATATTCAGTTGTTTAACGAGTTTTCGATAGTACCAGCCCAGATCCTATTAACTCGTGAAGATTTTTATAGCCAAGTCCGCTTTCATAACCTCTTTAATACCATTCATGAGTTACTGCAAAAAGATGTCATACCGATCATAAATGAAAATGATTCGGTAGCCATAGACGAATTGACATTTGGCGACAATGATATGTTATCAGCATTGGTAAGTGGCTTTTTGCACGCGAACGCACTGATGATTTTAACGGATGTCAATGGCTTATATGATGGCAATCCGAAACACCAAAAAGAAGCTAAAAAATATCATTTTATTTCTGAAATATCCGATAGCCTGCTAGGAGTGGCAGGAGAAAGCGTTTCTGCAGTAGGAACGGGCGGAATGAAATCAAAGTTACTAGCTTCAAAGAAAGCTCTTTCCCTTGGTGTTAGCGTTTTTGTCGGTACTGGAAAGGGAAAGGAAAAACTAGTCGATATTTTAGCTGGGAAAGGGGATGGGACGTATATTGGCGGACCATTTCAAACGCAAATGCAAATGAGGAAGCAATGGATTGCTTACCATTCACAAGTCGGTGGTGTAATCGAGATTGATGACGGGGCGGAAAAGGCGATTTTGTTCCAGGGGAAAAGTTTACTGCCTGTTGGAGTGACTAATGTGATAGGAGAGTTTAACGCTTTAGATGTTGTCGTAGTCCGTAATCAAAAAGGAAAAATTGTTGGAAAAGGACAAAGTTACTATTCATCTAAGAATCTACTAGAGGTAAAAGGGAAGCCAAGTGATCAGTCAAAGGATTATTCGATTAATAAAAAAGCAGAAGTGATTCATCGAGATAATTGGGTGACAATACCAAAGGAGTGATAACGAATGAGTGAATTAGTAGAAAAAGCTAGTAAATTAAAGCAAGCTGCCAAACAATTGGGAATGCTTTCAGCAGAGGAAAAGAACAAGGCGTTGTTGATAATAGCAGACCATTTATTAAATGAAAAAGAATGGTTAATCGCTGAAAATGCCAAGGATATTGAAGCGGGAAAAGAAAATGGGTTATCCGTTTCACTGTTGGATCGCCTGCTTTTAACGGAGGAAAGAATCGAACAGATTGTCGATGGAGTTCGTCAGTTGATTGAATTGCAGGATCCAATTGGCGAAACCATCGAAGCATGGGAGCGTCCGAATGGGTTACAAATCGAAACCATCCGAGTCCCACTTGGCGTGATTGGAATGGTGTACGAAGCACGTCCCAATGTTACTGTGGATGCAGGAAGTCTATGTTTAAAAGCTGGAAATGCTGTTCTCCTAAGAGGGAGTTCATCGGCGATTCATTCCAATAAAGCGCTCGTTCATGTCATGCGCAAGGCACTGGCTCAAACCGCCATTCCTGCCGATGCTGTTCAACTTTTAGAAGACACGAGCCGTGAAACGGCGTCCGAAATGTTTAAGTTGAATCAATACCTCGATGTCCTCATCCCTCGAGGGGGGGCAGGGTTAATTCAATCCGTTATCCAAAATGCTACGGTTCCAGTCTTGGAGACAGGTGTAGGCAATTGTCATGTGTTTATTGATGAAACTGCCCAAGAAAACATGGCCATCGATATCGCGATTAATGCAAAATTACATCGTCCATCCGTATGTAATGCAGCCGAAAGCCTACTAATTCACAAAACATGGCCGCATGCAGCCGAAATTTTACATGCGCTTCATGACCAGGGAGTGGAACTGCGTGGGGATGAAGAATTAGCATCTGCCCATCCGTTTGTTAAGCAGGCAACGGAAGAAGATTGGTACAGTGAATTTTTAGCTCCGATAATGGCAGTAAAAATGGTGAGTGACGTAAAGGAAGCGATTGACCATATTGATCAATATGGAACAAAACATTCTGAGGCGATTATCAGTGAAAATCCTGACAACGTTCGTTTGTTCTTCCAGGCAATCGATGCCGCGGTATTATACCATAATGCCTCCACCCGATTTACGGATGGCGAGCAGTTTGGCTACGGGGCAGAAATCGGAATTAGTACACAAAAGCTTCATGCCCGCGGACCAATGGGACTCCGTGCACTAACCACGACCAAGGCGATTGTGCGAGGCTCTGGACAAATTCGCTCATAGTGTTTCCAAAACTAGAAAACAAGTAAGGGTGGTAGTCATCTTTACTTGTTTTTTCAATTCAGGGGTGAAGACTATCCAATCAAGAGGAAAATTTGCTATAATATAAAAAGCAAACATATATTCTCGTGATTGATTATTTAGTAAGTTGGTGGTCTAGTGTTTGACGCTATTTATATATCAGTAAGAACGCTCGTTGAACATGTATTTCGAAGCGGCAGTATTGATTCACGCTTCCGTTCACAATCAACGCTGCTAGATGGAACAAGGATTCATCAACTGATCCAGAAAACGTATCAAGAATCCGATCGAAAAGAAGTATACCTCCGGACTGAAATGAAAGTTAAGGATCTTTCCTTCATTATTGATGGAAGGTGTGATGGATTGTTGTTTCGTGATGACGTAGTGGTCATCGACGAAATTAAATCGTATTCCCAGCCATCAGAGCAGATCCAACAAGGAGGATATCCTGTCCACTGGGCACAAGCTAAGCTGTATGCCTATATGTATGCGAAGGAAAATGATTTAGAGAAAATCGCTGTTCAACTTACCTATGTTCAGGTTGATACACTTGAAAAGACATATTTTAAAGAAATCTGCTGCTTCACAGAACTCGAGGTCTTTCTTGGAAAGGTAATCGAGGACTATTCCCCTTATGCAAATCTTCTCCATGAACATCGAAGAAGCCGGAATGAAAGCTGTAAAGAGCTTGCCTTCCCATTTGATTCCTACCGTGCGGGACAACGGAAATTAGCTGGAGTGGTGTATAAGTCAATTTTAGATAAAAAAAATCTATTCGCTAAAGCCCCTACAGGAATAGGGAAGACGATATCGACACTCTTTCCTTCGGTAAAAGCAATCGGAGAAGGTCATTTGGACAAAGTATTCTACCTTACGGCTAAAACGATCACTCGTACAACAGCTGAAGAGGCTTTTAAGAAAATGCGTGCTTGCGGGCTTTGTATGAGTACCGTTACGATAACGGCTAAAGATAAAATTTGCTTAAAGGATGAAACCAATTGCCAAAAGGATTATTGTGAGTTCGCCAACGGCTATTATGATCGAATCAATGATGCGATTCTTGATATCTTAACGAATGAAGAGGGAATGACCCGAGAAGTAATTGAATTTTATGCAAAGAAACATACTGTCTGCCCGTTTGAATTTTCACTTGACCTTGCCTATGCAGTTGATTCCATCATCTGTGATTACAATTATGTTTTTGACCCGCGCGTTTCCTTAAAGCGTTTGTTTGAAGAACAAAAGAAGTCTACTGCTTTATTGGTTGACGAGGCCCACAATCTTGTGGACCGTGGCCGGGAGATGTTTTCATCCTCCCTAAACAAAGATATATTTGTGCAATTGAAAAAGGAATTTAAAGGTGTTAATAAATCCTTATTTGATGCGGCAAATAAGGTAAATGCATGGTTTCTGATATTGAAGAAAAAACATCAGGATAAACATGAGTTCACGCTTGATCATCTTGATGAAGAATTGATGGAACACCTGATGCAGTTTGTTGAAATCACAGAACAAGTTCTTCTCACGGAAACGTCCCAGACTCTTTTGGAAGCGTACTTTATGGTCAATAATTTTTTGAAAGTTACTGAATTACTCGATGAAGACTATGTCATTTATGTGGAAAAAGTGAAAAATGATTTTATTGTAAAGCTTTTTTGTATGGATCCTGCTAAGCTTCTCCAACAAATGGGAAAGGGATATCGATCCAAAATCTTTTTTTCAGCAACTCTTTCGCCTTTATCCTATTATCAAGATATTCTCGGTGGGCAGGAGGATGATTATGCGCTCTCGATCCCTTCGCCATTTTCCAGTGATCAGGTCGACGTCCATATCCATCCATTGTCCACTCGCTTCCGGGATCGAGACCGTACGAAGGAGTCCATCGTATCGGTCATTCAAACATTGATTAAAAGGCGGCCCGGGAATTACTTGATTTTTTTCCCATCCTATCAGTATTTACTGGCAGTTTATGATCAGTTCAAACAAAAAGACGAAGATACACATACGATCATCCAAGCAACAGGAATGACCGAAACAGAAAGAGAAGCCTTTCTGGAAGCCTTTCAGCCCAATCAATCAGAAACCTTACTGGGTTTTGCTGTCCTCGGCGGCATTTTTTCTGAGGGTGTCGATTTAATTGGCGATCGGTTAAACGGGGTGGTGGTTGTCGGTGTCGGCTTGCCGCAGCTTTGTTTTGAACGGAATCTCATTAAAGATCATTTTAATCAAAAAAACAAAAATGGTTATGACTATGCCTATGTGTATCCTGGCATGAATAAGGTACTTCAAGCAGGAGGGCGGTTAATTCGCTCGGAAGAAGATCATGGAACGATCGTATTAATCGATGATCGATTTTTACAGCGTCAGTATCAACAACTCCTTCCGCTTGAATGGAAGCTGTATACGGTTGGTTCTCCCCAAAAACATTGATGATAGGGAGAAACATTTAAAAACCCTTATGGAATCCTTTCCATAAGGGTTTTGTGGTTATTAAATAAAAAACTTTTTAGAAGAGGAAGATGCCTCCTGCTGAAAAGTAACGCTCCCACAACTCTGACAAATATTCGTGTTGACTACCTCGTAAGATCCTCCTGGAGGATTAAACATTTTACCCACCCCAATCAATATCTTTCTAAAAGACTGAATATTATAAAAATTAATTTTAGATTTCCATAATTTGATAAAAATTCAAGTGATACACATTATTTCACTAATAAAAAATGGGTGTTTTTCCTTTTTTTATCTAAAAGTCAAGTTTCCAACACACAAATAATATTTATTTTTGCAAAATAGGAGACATTTTTAGAATTTTTACATATAATTAAACAAAAGTTGCACACGGTAAAAACTTTGAAGGTGGGGAAAGAGAGATGGATAAACCTAATATTATTAAACTGGTGAATGGTCAAAAAGGAAATTTGATAAAAATAACTGATTTAAATCTTGAGGGTGTCATGAGAAGAAGATTATTAGATTTGGGGTTTGTGAACGGAGCGCTCGTAGAGGTTATCCGGAAAAGTCCATTGGGAGATCCAATTGCTTTTCGTGTCAGTCAAACAACTATCGCACTAAGAAGAGAAGAAAGTTCAAAAATAGAGGGGGAGCTGATAGCTAATGGGGACTGAATATAGAATCGCCTTAGCAGGAAATCCGAATACGGGGAAAAGCACCTTGTTCAACGCCTTAACCGGTCTTAGGCAGCATACAGGGAATTGGGCAGGTAAAACTGTTTCCATGGCACAGGGGAGTGTTGAATTTAAAGATAAAACTTTTCATTTTATTGACTTACCTGGAACCTATTCGCTTTTTTCGAATTCAACGGATGAAGAAGTTGCGCGAAATTATATTGTCTTTGAAAAACCAGATTTAACCATTGTCGTGCTTGATGCGACATCATTAGAGCGGAATTTCAATTTAGCTTTACAGGTATTAGAGATGACAACAAACGTTATTATTTGTATTAACTTAATTGATGTGGCAGAAGAACAAGGGATCCACATTAATGAGCGGATATTAACTAATCGCTTAGGGGTTCCAGTCATCAAAATTTCAGCTCGGAACAAAACAGGGTTTCCAATGCTCCTCGATACGATTGACCGGATTATAACGGGGGCCATTGAATGCAACCCAGTTCAAGTGTCCTATCCTGCTGAGATCGAAGACAAGATTAAAAAAATTGAACCTAAAGTCCGTGAATTTGTTGGAGATCAATTATCCGCTCGTTGGGTTTCTTTGAGATTGCTAGATGGAGACGAAACATTACTGAATGAAATTAGTAACCGATTGGTTGCAGGAGGTGGTATTGAGAATGAGTATTCAAAAGCTTTATGCTGAAGCTCAGGAGCTGTCGACACCAAAGCTGAGAGATGATATTGTTCAAAACCTTTACGATCGCAGTCAAAAATTGTGTCATGAAGGAATTTCCTATACAAAATCGAAAAGGGACACAAGGACGGAAAAACTGGACGCGATTTTTACTTCACCTATATTTGGTTTTCCCATCATGATCGCCTTGTTAGGAGTCCTATTTTATTTAACAATCGCTGGGGCAAATATCCCATCCTCCATGTTAGCTGAGTTTTTTGGTTTCTTAGAAGGGTATTTAACATCATTTTTTGGCTTCCTTCATGCTCCAGATTGGCTTCATGGAGTTCTTGTTCTCGGTTTATATAGGGGAACGACTTGGGTTATCAGCGTCATGCTACCGCCGATGGCCATCTTTTTTCCAACTTTTGCACTCCTTGAAAATTATGGTTATCTCCCACGCGTAGCGTTTAATATGGATCGTCTGTTTAAAAGGGTTGGGGCACATGGTAAGCAGTCGTTAACAATGGCCATGGGATTTGGCTGCAATGCTGCTGCTGTTATTTCAACAAGGATTATTGAATCGCCAAGAGAGCGGATGCTGGCCATCCTTACAAACAACTTTGTTCCATGTAATGGCCGGTGGGGAACCTTAATTGTTTTAGCTTCTTTATTCATGGCTGCCAATTTTACAGGTGGGGCAGCATCACTTGTTACCACAGGGGTCGTTGTCGGAATTGTATTATTTGGTATAGTGGTTACCTTTTTTGTTTCTTGGGTTCTGTCGAAAACGGCCCTTAAAGGAGTCCCAACTCACTACACATTAGAACTGCCGCCTTACCGTAAACCGAAGATATTTGATACCGTGATTCGTTCGTCTATATCTAAATCATGGTCGGTATTAATGCGTGCAGTCAAAGTTGCAGCACCTGCAGCAATCTTAACTTGGGTCATCGCTAATATTTACATTGGTGATACAAGTATTTTGATGTACATGGTTGAGTTCTTGGACCCATTTGGTAAAATGCTTGGTCTTGACGGTTACATCATGTTGGCATTTATTTTAGGGTTACCGGCTAACGAAATTGTACTTCCGATTCTTTTAATGGGTTATTTATCAACAGGTTCTTTAACCGAAGTTGATAGCATGGTAGATTTGAAGAAAATCTTTCTTGATCACGGTTGGACGTGGCTTACAGCTTTAAATATGATGCTGTTTTCGCTACTTCATTATCCGTGCGGCACGACCTTGCTTAATATTTATAAAGAAACAAAGAGTAAGAAATGGACCTTCCTTGCCTTTTTGATCCCGACGGTTATCGCGATTATTGTACCACTCATTATTACACAAACTGTGAGATATTTTGGCTTATTATAATTCAATGAACAAAGGGACTGACACATTTGGGTCAGTCCCTTTGTTACGTTCGATTTTCATTAGATAATAACAAATAGGGGTGTCCGAACTTATTAAGAAAAAACTAAATTTCCAAGAAGGGAAATGGTTAAGTTTTATTGAATTAAGAAACAAACTTTGAAAAGATTTTTAATTTTATAAGAAGTGGAGTGTTTGAAATCTATGAAGCTAGTAACAATATTTAAAAATGAAAAACCAACTTTAGGGGTTAAAACTGATAATGGTATTGTGGATATAGCTGCAGCACTATCAGCAACTTCGGGCACAAACATTCCAACGGGTATCATGGAAGTAATTGAAGCTGGTCCAACAGTAATTTCCCAATTAGAGTCATATCTAAATGAGCTAGACCTTGCTAATCCTGTCTATGTTATTAATGAAAAGGATGTACAATGGGGACCATGTGTGACAGAACCGAAGAAAATCATTTGTGTTGGCCTTAATTACCGCAAACATGCGGATGAGACGAATGCACCGTACCCAGAAGTGCCGATCCTATTTAACAAGTTTCATAATACAATTACGGCTCATAACCGTACGATTGCAGTTCCGAAAGTAACCGATAAGCTGGATTATGAAGTCGAGTTAGGGATTGTCATTGGCAAAACGGCAAAATATGTGACGATAGAGGAAGCGCTCGATCATGTATTTGGGTATTGTACGGTAAATGATCTATCTGCTAGAGACTTACAACTTCGTACCCATCAGTGGCTGCTTGGAAAAACATGTGATGATTTCAGTCCAATTGGTCCTTATTTAGTTACTGCAGATGAAGTAGGCGATCCTCAGAAATTGCAGTTAAAAACAATCGTTAATGGCGAAGTAAGACAAAACTCCAATACGTCCGATATGATTTTTACTTGTGCTGAAATAGTTAGCTACATATCTCAACATATGACATTGGTACCGGGCGACCTTATTTTAACAGGAACACCTGAAGGAGTTGTATTAGGACTACCTGAAGCTGAACAAGTGTATTTAAAACCTGGTGATGTGGTCACTGTAGAAATCGAGAAATTAGGTGCATTAACAAATCGCTTTGTGGAAGAAAAAAGGGTTCAATAGAAAGAAAAAATAACTAGAGGCAGTTCTTACGAAATAATTCTTCAAGAACTGCTTCCTTTGGTTTAGGAGGGAATAATAATGTCCAAAATTACGTTTTTAGGAGCTGGAAGTACGGTTTTTGCAAAAAATGTTCTTGGTGACTGTATGCTTGTCCCTGCACTTGAAGGCTTTGAATTTGCTTTATTTGATATTGACGAACAACGATTAAGAGATTCAGAGAGAATGCTCATTAATTTAAAAGAAAGTTTAAACAAAAAAATCGAGATAAAAGCATATTTAAATAGAAAGGAAGCGTTGAGAGACGCAAAATACGTGATTAATGCTATTCAAGTAGGCGGGTATAAACCTAGTACTGTCATTGATTTCGAAATTCCTAAAAAATATGGGTTACGACAAACAATCGCTGATACGATTGGCATTGGCGGGATTTTCCGGAATCTTAGAACTATTCCTGTGATGATTGAGTTTGCGCACGATATGGATGAAGTCTGCCCTGATGCACTTTTCTTAAATTATACAAATCCAATGGCTGTTCTTACTGGAGTTATGAACCGTTTCACGTCTATTAATACAGTGGGCTTATGCCACAGTGTCCAAGTGTGTACAAAAAATTTATTTAAAGCACTTGGGATGGATCCAGAAGGTGTTCAAGAAAAGATTGCAGGTATTAACCATATGGCATGGTTATTAGAAGTCAAGAGAAATGGTGAAGATTTATATCCTGAGATTAAGAGAAGAGCAAGAGAATTACAAAAGACGAAGCATAAGGACATGGTTAGATTTGAACTAATGGATAAGTTTGGATATTACGTTACAGAATCATCGGAACATAATGCCGAGTACCATCCCTATTTTATTAAATCAAGATACCCTGAACTGATTGAAAAGTATAATATTCCCCTTGATGAATACCTACGTCGATGTGAAAAGCAAATCAAGGACTGGGAAACGATGAGGGAGGACCTGGTCAATAATAAATCCTTGGTACATGTGCGTTCCAAAGAATATGGATCACGGATAATCGAAGCGATGGAGACCAATATCCCCTTCAAATTTGGGGGCAATGTTTTGAACACAGGAAGGCTGATTAGTAATCTGCCAGAGAAAGCTTGTGTAGAGGTACCATGTATTGCCGACAGAAGTGGAATTATTCCAACATACGTTGGTGACCTGCCGGAGCAGCTGGCCGCACTGAATCGAACCAATATTAATACACAGCTACTTACGATTGAGGCAGCGG
This sequence comes from Neobacillus sp. 204, assembly GCF_046562815.1. Classification (NCBI taxonomy): domain Bacteria; kingdom Bacillati; phylum Bacillota; class Bacilli; order Caryophanales; family Bacillaceae; genus Neobacillus; species Neobacillus sp. 204. The sequence goes on along the minus strand of NZ_JBJORY010000002.1, from coordinate 471,864 downwards.
TGACACGCAAGAAGGAATATATCTATCAGGCAGCGTTACTCGATCCACATACAGCTTCAGAACTATCGATTGATAACATTATATCCATGTGCGATGACTTAATCGAGGCACACGGAGATTGGCTGCCACAGTTTACTAGTCATGATTCTATCGTGGTAAAGTTATAAACGAGGGGCATGAAGTCAATGGACCCAAGCAAAGCTGTAAACATCGGAAACTAAATAAAAAGTATCCAAACAGAAAAAAGGTAAGTCAGTGATTTTTAACTGGCTTACCTTTTTTATTGGTCAATTTAGAAAGGGGCTTGGTGGGATTTGAACCCACAAGACACACTGCAGTCAACAAGAAGGACTACAGGTTGCTCTACCACTTGAGCTACAAGCCCTGATTTTATTTTAACCATGTTCCATTAAATTATCCGGTTCTTTTTAATAAATTAATCTACAGTCCCAGTTTGTTTGATATTCACCTTTACATGTACATGAACTTTTGCTGTTGGATAGAATCTCTTCCATTTTTTTTCATTAAAACTGCGATCATGCTCTCTATATCTTTCACCTAGACCTAAAGGGTCCACGCCATGTTTTTGAAACTTTTTGATCAGTTTTAATGAGTTTTCTTCTAATTGCTCGGCAATTTCTTTTTGGAGATATTTTTTATCCAATGCTACCCTTTTTTTCTTTGGAGATGTGAATTCTTGAAGCCTTGTTTTTATCTTAAGATTAATCGTAAATTCCGGTCGGCCTTTTTTTATTTTTACTTGATAATGTGCTTTTGAATGAAGATTATCTAGAACGGCCTTTTCACCATTTTCTAAAGTGAAACGCTGTAAGCCTTGTTTATATTTATCAACTAAACATTTAAAAGTGAATGCATCCTCCATAAAAATAGGAAAGACATATCGATCATCTTTTAATATCGCAATACCAATAATTTTAATATTTTCTTCTATCTGTTTGATTAATGGCAAGTAGGGATCCTGTCCATTTTGGTTAAATTGAAATAAATATGTTTGCAAATTTGATTCAGGAAGATTATCTGATTTCATGGATTGATCCAGCATTTCTTGTACAAACAACGAAACATTTTCTGTTTTGTATTTCTCTATTTTAAGTAGCTCACTGGCATCCCCATCGACGACAGCCATTTGAATAACACTGCCAATGGAAGGGTCACGGTTTAGGGTGTCAACCACATCAGTAATCCCTTTTTTTGCTAGTAATTTTCCAAATAGTGCAACCCGTAATTGACCGCTGACTAATGGATACCGTGACTCATTATTTACCTTGCTCCGCATTTCTTTACTCGTTTCAGCTATGGCTATTTTGACTTCCGTGGTAGAAGGCTGATCCTTCTTATAAATTGGATAGGTAACGGATCCTTTTATCATTTTCTTTCCTGCCCAATCATAACCTACACCCTGGGTCATGTTTATTTGATTGACGATATTGGTGGGTATCATAGAACAACCGGATAATAAGAAAATAATGACTAATAATCCTATTGTGTTTCGATTATCCATTTTGTTTACTCCTCTTTAGCAAAGTGAAAATAATCAGGAGGATTGGAATATATCCATAAAAGATCCATAAATTCATTTGGGTTACGTATTTATCCAGTGTTTCTTTCAATTGTTCGTTTATTAATTGTGATATAACCACACTAAGTAGGCTTAATATGATTAAAAAGTACTTTTGTTTCTTATTAAAAATTCTCTTTAAACCTCTGGTAGAACACCATAATAGAAGGGCAAGTAATGATGAAACAATGATGAGATACATTGATATATATAAGTACTCAAAGCGCTCCAAATAAGAAAGTCGAATAATTTTTATTAAAGATAATTCTGGCCAAATTGTTTCTTTTAACTGACTTTCACTATAAAACGTAAATGAAACAATCGCAGAAACCGTATAAAGTAGGGTAGTAAACAGGACAGCTAAGTGTGCGAATTTTTTTGAAGATTTAGCATCTCTAATAAATGGATAAAACATGAGTAACGCTTCTGTTCCAGCTAATGTATACATTGAGCTTTTCACTGCATCAAACATGTCCTTAATAGAATGATTCATGATTGGCAGCAAATTGGTAAAATGTGCTTCCCTTAATGGGAAAATATAAAGGACGATTAGTATAATTTGTGGAAAAATAAATGATAAAAAAGAAACACCGACTACATTCCGAAATCCTCCAGACACACAATAATAAACTAATCCTAGGATTAATGAACAAATGATCCATGAAGGTAAGGTAGGGAACATCCATACTTGAATAATCTCAATAAATCCCAGTAAGACTGAGACGCTTGCCAGCCAATAATAAATCATAATGATAAAGCTCAAAACACTTCCGAGAATGTTCCCAAACACCTTTGAATGGACATCAACAATATCATCATCCGCTTTTTCAAGCAGCTTATACATAATCCATATGAACACTTGAACGAACGACCCTGCCACGATAACACCAATCCATGCATCATAACCTGCTTTCGCAGCAATAGTCCTTTGGAATCCTAAAATACCAACTCCAACCTGTGAATTGTAAATAATAAAGAAAACTAAATAGGGAGAAACTTGATGCCTCTTATTCACTTGCAAATGAATACCCCTTTACGATTTATTCATAAAAATCGTTCACTGGTTCTGGGTTTTCTCGATTCCCAGTTGCTTTTCTTTTCTTTTGTGGTCTAAGGGAGGTCGGGTTTTCTTGCTGCTTTGAAAAAGGAAGTCTGAACCAAAGATCTTGAAATGATGTTGTTCGAATTGGGAACATGCTTAAGTAAGGACGTCCGAGAGACGTTAACCGTAATAAATGAACGATTGTAAATTGGTATCCTAAATACACCCCAAACAATCCAAACCATAGGGAAAGAAAAATAACTGGAAACTTAATAAACCGAACAGTGTTGCTAAATTTATAAACCGGCGCCGTATAGGAAGCTAAGGTACCGAGCCCTACTAAAATAAGCAATACATTACTAGTTAATCCCGCTTCAACCACTGCCTGTCCGATAACAATACCACCCACAACCCCAAGAGATTGTCCGATTTTATATGGTAACCGAATACCTGCCTCTTTTACCATTTCAATCATGATTTCTAATATTAAAGCCTCTAAAAAAGGAGGAAAGGGAACATTTACTCTTGAACCAACTAGAGTTTCGAGCAAAGGGGCAGGAATCAATTCATAATGATACGTCATGATCGCCACATACAATGGACTAGCAAAACAAGAAATGTACAAAGCAACAATGCGTAAGAGTCGAAAGAAATTTCCAATAATCCAGGAATAACTATAATCTTCCATCGCAATCAACGATTCAATTATGGTAACTGGAACAAGGACTAGATTTGGTGATCCATCCACTGCAATGATTATTTTGCCTTCCGTTAACCCTGCAGCCACACGATCGACTCGCTCAGTTGATATGGATTGAGGGAACAAGGAATTCGTATTGTCCTCTATCATTGAAGAAAGATAAGAACTGTCCTGGATATGGTCATACTGAACATCGTTTATTCTTTGAACAACCGTGTTCACATTTTCCGGATCAGCAATCCCATCCATATAGATAACTGCAACATTTGTTTTTGAGAGTTCGCCGACTTTCATTTCAATGACAAGCAGTTCAGGTACAGGTAATCTCTTTCTAATAAGATTAATATTGGTGTCTAATTCTTCAATAAAACCAACTTGTGGTCCAACAGCCGAGGATTCCATCATTGATATGCTAACATCACGGAATTTACTGTTAGCAATATTAATTAATAGACATTCTTCATCTTGTTCATCCTTTTGAAGAGCCAAGAATCCCCGCATTAGGTTTTGAATGATTTCCTTTGGTTCTTTAGTAAAAATAATTTCTTGGACAGGAATGATACTTTTTAATTCCTGTAATGATAGCTGCTCCTGCAAAAAAGGCAAAACATCCTGATGGAGGATGTCAGATGAAATCAGTGTCCGATAGTACGAAAGCCAAAAAGGAATCTCCTTTTTAATGGAAGTGTGCTCATGAACGAAGTCATTTGATTTAGATAGTCTTTGGAGCCAATTTTGATCTTCAGATTTTTGTGTGCCTGCTTCCTTGTCAGGTTGTTCTGCCTTAGGTGTCATTGGTATCCCTCAGAATATTTTTTCTCATTATTTGTAGAATAGGAATTTTTATGCAAATTATCCAATGTTCTTTTACAAATGTAAGGATAGAAAATAGGAAAGATAATGGTATTGAAGAATAAACAAAAGTGAAAAATGAGAAATTAAGTAGACAGCAATTTATTTCTTTGAGCGAATATTATTGAAAGTTGGTGAAAAGCTTGAGAATATTCATGATCATTTTATTGTCTATTTTAATAGGAGGCTGTTCAGCTGGAAATTTAAGCGATCTAAATCAAGTCAAACCTTCTTCACCATCCAAAATAGAAGATCATAAAAATCATAAAGATAAAAAAGGAACCATGAACTTTCTTTTAATAGGGAATGACTCAAGAGGCGAACCGCAATCTTTCTCAGATGCAATCATTATTGCTCAATATGTTCCAAAAGAAGGTAATATTAAGTTAATTAGTTTGATGAGAGACAGTTATGTCAAAATTCCAGGCTATTCTAAAGGGTACGACAAGCTTAATAAGGCCTATTTTATCGGTGGAAATGAATTATTAAAAAAGACGATTTATCAAAATTTCGGAATGGAAGTCGATCACTCCATTTCAATTGATTTTGAAGGGTTTGCTAACTTTATTGACCTTATTGCACCGGAAGGAATTACTGTCAATGTTAGTCAAAGGATGATTGACGATTTCAAAATGAACGCGAAGCCCGGGGAAAATGCGTTAAAAGGCAGAGAATTGTTAAAATATGTCCGGTTTAGACATGATGCCGAAAGTGATTTTGGCCGTGTCAAACGACAACAGGAAGTCATCGTCAAGGTAAAGGAACAATTAAAAAATAATTTAGTCATATGGAGTCGTTAGCAGCGCTGCCAGATTTTGTGGAGGAAAGTTTAAATCATGTGGATTCTGATATGGATAAAGGGGAGATATTATCAGTCCTATCTAAACTGGTCTTTTATCCGATTAAGAATATCGATAGTTTACGGATCCCGGTCCAAAATAGTTATGTAAATAAAACCTACCCGCATTCTGGGGCTGTCCTTGAAATTAATTTGGAGGAAAATAGAGAGGCTTTAAAAGACTTCTTAATGAAGCCTTCGCCGGTTAATAGGGAGTATCATTATTAATGAAAATAAGCAGACATAGCTCGTAGACTATGTCTCCTTTTTGAGAAAATATTGGAAGAAAATGTCTAATTGTACAAAACACTTTAAAATTTGTACAAAACTAATTGGTACTTGTACTTAACTTCAAAAAATCGTACAAAATGACCCGAAATCTGCACAAAACCTCTCCAAAATCGTACAAAACTTATTTTTTCAGTTTGTTGATCTCTTCCGTAACAACAAATGCAAGATCATCGTTGCCAAACAACGATAACACACCAAGCAATGTTTGGTTATCGACTTCTCCAGCTTCTTCTTTAGGTACGGTTAGCTCAATGGCTTCCTTTAAAGCAGGATTTGAGGATTGATTCGGATAGGCTCGCAAATATAACTCTTCTGGATTTAGATCATGATTCACGCACCATTGAGCAAAAATCAGAATCATCATTTTCTCCTCGCCACGATAGTTTTCGATTATCTTTTCTTCTAACTGTTTTTGATTCATTAGGGATTCTCCTTAGAAAGCATTATGAACTAATTATATAAGATTTTTGGCGAATATATAGTGGAAATACATGTTTTCGAATGAAACTCCTTCGATTTAGGGATACTGTGTTAAGAAAAGACTTTTTTTAGAAAGGGGAACAAATAATGAGTAAAGTAGAAGTCCAAGAAATTTTTACTATTACTGATGATAACGGTGAGGAACAAGAAGTTGAAGTGTTAGGAGTCATGACTATAGAAGGAACAGACTATGTTGCGGTTGGATTTGCGGATGAGATTAGGCAAGAATCAGATGAAGATATTGATATCTTTTTTATGAAAGTAGATGAAGACGGTGATTTAGCCGCTATCGAAAGTGATGAAGAGTTCGACAAGGTTTCTGCAGCGTTTGATGAAATGATGGATGAAGAAGAGGGAATGGAAGAATAAATAACGCGGTCGGAGAGGGATGAATCCATATCTCTCTTTTTTGTTACAAAGATTACAATTGGGAAAATTATGTATGTATAAAACCATACTTGGCATACTACATTTGTAGAACATCTATAAAGGAGCAATGTAATGCTAATTGAAGAAGGTACAAAATATCAAATATCTCAAGGGATTAAAAGTTTTTTCAATTCTGCTGAATCCTTAACAGTCAAAAGTTATAATGGAGTTACAGTTCAATTTACTCTTGCAGATAGTAAAGGTCATGGTTCCATGCCAATTGATCATTTAAACTATTTATTGAAAAAATCTAACTTAACGCTAATCCCAAATAAAAGAATGTTACTTAGCAACGAAAATAGTGAAGAGCAAATTAGCTGAACAAACTCTGGGGTGATACCTGTATGGACATGAAGAAACTCATTTTACAAGATTCAACAGTGGCGTACATAGATAGTGGGGAAGGGAGACCAATCGTTCTTCTACATGGCTTTTGTGGGAGTTCAAGTTATTGGGAGTTTGTTATCCCAACATTGTCCGCTGACTTCCGGGTGATTGCACTAGATCTTCCTGGACATGGGCAGTCAGAACCATTAAAAGGCAATAGTTCGATTGAGGATAAAGCGGATCAAGTGAAAAAACTTTTAGATGCATTAAATTTATCAGATGTCACGATGTTTGGTCACTCATTAGGCGGTTACATCACATTAGCTTTCGCTGAAAAGTACAGCAGCCAATTAAAAGGATATTCTCTAATCCACTCCACTGCCTTTCCTGATTCGGAGGAAGCGAAAAAAGGTAGATTAACAAATATTGAAAAAATAAACCAGTCCGGGATTTATTCGCTAATTGATGGCTTGGTACCGAAACTATTCTCGCCAGAAAACCAAGATGAGAATTATGTAGGTACAGCCATGGAAATAGGCTATTCAACCTCTGCGCAAGGTGCGATCGATGCCCTCCATGCGATGAAGGACCGGCCAGATCGGAATCAAGTATTAGAATCTTCAACATTGCCCGTGCTATTAGTTGCCGGAGAACAAGACCAAATCATCCCAGCAGAAAAAACATTTTCGGTCAACAAGTCCAATATTAAGCATTCATTAATTAAAAAATCCGGCCATATGAGTATGTTTGAAAATCCCTTGGAACTTATTTCAGAGATACAAGGATTTTTAGCGTCGTTATAAGGTGGAAAATAGGAACCGATTAGGTTCCTATTTTTTTAATAGGAGTATTCTAATATAAAACATATTTATATATTGGAAAATAATTATTGACAATTAAACTAGTTGCTTGGTATTCTATAAACAACAAATATTCATATTAAGAAACATGTGAATTTGTTTTTTGTCCTGTAGTTTCCTTATATGAATAATTTTTATTTATTTAGATTTATAATCTTAATAATTAGTTACTTTTTAGGTTTAGTAACCATATAACCAGCCACCCTATTGGTAACGGGATCAAAAGAAAGGATGATGGAAATGAATTCACCGATGATCTATGAGTTTCGTCGACCAGCACAGATTGAACAAGGAAGAACCTATCCTGCGTTGTTTTTAATGCACGGGATTGGCAGTAATGAACAGAATATGCTGTCACTAGTAAACGGATTAGAAGACCGTTTTTACATTTTTAGTATTCGTGGCCATCTTCCACAGCCACCAGGCTTTGCGTTTTTTTCTATTCAAGGATACGGGAAACCGCATCGGGAAGTGTTCGATGAAGGGATCCGTAAACTGACAAGCTTTATTGATTATGCCTGCGATGAATATCCAATAGATGTGAGTCAATTGTTCTTACTCGGATTTAGTCAAGGTGCAATTTTGTCGATGACGCTTGGGTTAACACTGGGCAGCCGAATAAAGGGGATTATTGCACTAAGTGGCTACGTTCCTGCTTTCGTAAAAGAAGAGTACAAGATACAGCCAGTTGATAAACTGTCGTTATTTATTTCCCATGGGGAGATGGATCAGGTTCTTCCCTTTGATTGGGGATTGGCAAATAATGAGTATTTTCGTGGATTAGGAGCAAATGTGACCTTTAAAACCTATCAAGAGGGACATACCGTTTCGATGGAAAACCATCAGGATTTTATGAACTGGTTAATGGATAATGTTGACCAATAAATTTTTAAAAAGGGGAAAATAATCATGTTAAAAAAATTCGAAGCTAGTACATTAATTATAAGAGTCATGTTAGGTATGACGTTCTTTGTTCATGGGTTAGTTAAATTTCAAGGCGGAATTGAAAATATCGTTGGCTGGTTTGACAGTATCGGTTTACCAGGATTCTTAGCGTATGGTGTTGCTACAGTAGAAATGATTGGTGGTGCTGCATTAATTCTTGGTTTAGGCAGCCGAATTGTCTCCATTATATTATCATTGTTAATGATTGGTGCGATCGTCAAAGTGAAACTAGCTGGAGGATTTTTAGGAAACGGACAAATGGCTGGGTACGAATTGGATTTGGCCTTACTAGCTATGGCTGTGTTTATTGCGATTAATGGTAGTAAAATGTTTGCACTCGATCAACTCATTTTCAAAGGCAAGCAGGAAGAAACAACATCATTTTCAAGAATTTAATCTAACTAAATTGGGGGAAGAAACAATGCTGCCATCTTTTTTTATTGCTCATGGAGCACCGTTATTAGCAATTGAGAAAAATGAATATACTCAGTTTCTAACTCAGCTCGAGCAAACATTGCCCCGGCCAAAGGCAATTATCTTGTTTTCAGCTCATTGGGAATCATCAATGCAAAAAGTAAGCCAGGTCGACACCTATGAAACTATTTATGATTTTGGTGGATTCGATCCAGAATTATACAGGATTAAGTATCCGGCTCAAGGGAACGAGCAGATTTCAGAAGAAATTAAAGATTTGTTCACGAAAAATGGTGTTCCCTTCGAAGTTGAATCGAAACGCGGCCTTGATCATGGGGCATGGGTCGTTCTACGACTACTGTATCCGAATGCAGATATCCCGGTCATTTCGATGTCAGTTAATCCAAAACTTAAGCCAGAAGAGCAGTATAAAGTTGGGAAAGGCTTATCATCATTACGAGCTAATGATATTTTAATTATTGGAAGCGGTGGAACTGTTCATAACCTCCGGGCAGTGAAATGGACAGATAACGACGTCGACCAATGGGCACTAGAGTTTGACGATTGGTTAGCTCAGCACTTAAATGCTTGGGATCTGGATTCCTTATTTCAGTATGAATCACTGGCTCCAAATGCGGAATATGCTGTACCCCGTTATGGCAATGAACACTTCATCCCGATTTTCTATGCGATGGGGGCAGCTGATGATAGCCAAAAAGCAAAGTTACTGTATCGTAGTTTCCGTTATGGAAATTTAAGTCATAGTGTTTGGCAGTTTGGGTGAAAAGAATATTAGTGATAAATAAAGATCCTTCCGCGCTGGGAAGGATTTTTTTGTTTTCTTTATTATTACATAGGGACCTGGCCCATATATTGTCCTTCAAAAAAAACTGCCATCTCTATAAAGCCATCCTGATTATAAAATGGTACTGCGACCATTGTAATATCACCCTGAGAATGATTGATAACTACTTCAATGTTTTTTGCCCCTCTATAGCTATATCCTTTGCCTTTAAGAGAATGTTTTACGTTCTTAAATTCTTGACTACTTAATAAATTAGCAACAATTTTATTCTTTTCAGCTCCTAAAACTGGTGAAACTATGCAACCACATTCATCTGGCTCTTCAGCCTTCACTGTATTCCCAGTAGTCAAAAACAATGATAATGCAATAACTACTCCAGCTAAGACAGTTAATAATTTCTTCATCGTTTCTCCTCCTTTATTTACTCTCTTTAACTTGATTCTCTCTTTTTCGACAATCTCCTTCAAACTATTTGGAAAAATATTCGACAAATACCAGATTTTATTACAAATTCGTGTCAAAATTGGTGTCAGGCCCCTGGATATTGTCATTTCTTTTCTTTCCTTTTTAAGAAGGGATTCTTAATTAGAAAAAGAAAAATAAATATGTATAGATTTGTACCGTCTAAGTTCTTTTACGAAATTTACATTTTTTTTTGAGGGAATAAAGGAAAAGGGGGATTATTTAGGATGATTTCTACTTTACGATTTCCAATACGATCGCATACAGGTTTGGGTTCGATTGAAAAACTCTTTGTAGAGGTACGGAATTGGAACTTAAAAAAGATACTGATTGTAACTGATCAAACCCTTGTTAATATTGGTTTGGTCGATAAATTCTTAGGACCATTGAAAGAAGAATTGGCTGTTAGTGTATATTCTGATGTCGAGCCAGAGCCTTCCCTTGGTTGTGCCGAGAGACTTGTTGGGTATACACGGCAGGAAGGCTTTGACTGTGTACTTGGATTTGGGGGTGGAAGTGCTCTTGATCTAGCAAAGTTGGCAGCAGTCATTTCTCAAAATGAAGGAGACGTGTCCGATTATTTAAATTTAACTGGCACCAGGAAATTGGAGCGTCACGGAATCCCTAAAATATTGATACCAACTACCTTAGGCACCGGAAGCGAAGTAACGGATATTGCCGTCTTATCACTCGAAGGAACTAAAGATGTTGTCACTCATGATTATTTACTCGCCAATGTTGCCATTGTGGATCCACAATTAACGCTCACTGTCCCCAAAAGAATCACCGCAGCGACAGGGATTGATGCATTAACCCATGCGGTGGAGGCATTTTTGTCTATTAATGCAAATGAAGCAACCGATGCACTCGCCATTAAGGCGATTGAACTGATTGGCGGGGCGATAAAGAATGCTGTGGAAAATGGTGCGGACCTTGAATCACGAACCGCCATGAGTTATGGAAGCTATCTTGCTGGATTAGCTTTTTTCAATGCAGGAGTTGCGGGCGTGCATGCCTTGGCCTATCCATTAGGAAGTCAATTTAAGTTGCCACATGGGGAATCTAATGCGGTATTACTTCCGTATGTAATGAAATATATTACCTCAAGTTGTCCTAAAAAGATGAATATGGTTGGGAATATTTTATCTAAACATGTAGACGAACGAACTGCGGAGGATTTTTTGAAATTATTTTTTAGATTAGTAGAGGATGTGGGACTTCCCACTACCTTAAAGGACTATGGAATTCCAGAGTCTGCTCTTGACAGCTTAACTGATGACGCGGTAAAGCAAAAACGATTGCTGTCACGGAGCCCTAAAAAGCTTGATCGGGAGGTTATTTATCAAATTTACCAACTGGCCTTCGAGGGTGTTACAAATGATAAAGGCGGGGATTTTGATGTATAGGACCATACTCGAGCCCAGAGTTTCTGAGACTGATGGTGTGGGCCACATAAATAATACAACCGTTCCCATATGGTTTGAAGCTGGACGAAATCAACTGTTTAAATTGTTTACACCTGATAGCTCGTTTGAAAATTGGAAAATGATTATCCTTAATATGCATGTCGATTATGTTGACCAGATTTATTTTGGAAAACATGTAGAAATTAAAACATGGGTGAAACGAATTGGTAATTCGAGTTTAGAACTGTACGAAGAGATTCACCAGGAAAATCGGTTATGCGCAAGGGGTACGACTGTGTATGTTAATTTTAATTTACAAACACAGAAATCTGAACCGATTCCTGCTCATATCAGACAGGAGTTAGAAAAACATTTATATGATTGACGACCGAAGCTGTGAAAAAAGAGGTGGGACGGTAGCCAATAGGGCTTATTGACGACTGAAACAGTAAAAAATAGTAAAGGAACAGTCGTCAATAGGACTTATTGATGACAAAAATGGTGAAAAAAGTGAAAGAACAGTCGCCAATAGAGGTATTGACGACAATTTAATATATCATTTTCCTAAATGAAAGGAGGAAGATAGGGATGAGGTTAAGTATCTTAGACCAAGCACCAATTTCTTCAAATCAAACGGCCAATGAAGCATTAAATGAATCGATGAAATTAGCCCAAGCAGCTGAAACATTTGGTTATACGCGTTATTGGATTGCTGAACACCATGGTTTAGAGGGTTTAGCCTGTTCTGCACCTGAAGTGATGTTAGCTTACATAGGTGCAAATACGAGTAAAATTCGAATTGGTTCGGGAGCGGTCTTATTACCACACTACAAGCCATATAAAGTGGCAGAAGTTTACAATATGTTGGCGACGCTTTTTCCAGGTCGAATTGATATTGGTATCGGTCGGGCACCGGGTGGTTCCGCTGAAGCAACCAATGCCTTATCAGATAACTTTCTGCAGCAGATATGGAACATGCCTGCCTCGGTGGAAAACCTGCTGCACTTTTTAGAGGGGAATTTTCCTGTTGACCATGAATTCGCTAAATTATCTGCCTCACCAATCCCGGTAGATCCGCCTGTTCCATGCTTCTTGGTACTAGTAAAAAAAGTGCCAAATTAGCAGCAGAAAATGGCCTTCCGTATGCCTTTGGCCAATTTATGAGCGATAAGGACGGGAAAGAGATTATCCAACAATATCTAGAGTCTTTTAAGCCACGGAAAAAGGATCAACAGCCACAGGTAATTGTAACTGTTACAACTATTTGTGCCGAAACAGATGAGAAGGCGGAAGAGGTCGCTTTAAGCACGCTTATTTGGGCATTCCAAAGGATAAAAGGAGAAGGCGGCAGAGTTCCATCTGTCGAGGAAGCAAAGCAGTATCTACTAACAGTTCTTGAAAAGGAATCATTAGAAAAAATGAAACAAAAGATGATCATTGGGAACCCACAAAGGGTGTACCAAAATCTTAAGGCTCTGCAAGTAGATTATTACGCGGATGAGATCATGATTGTCACCATTACCCATGATCCAGAAGATCGTATCCGCTCGTATCAACTGATTGCCGATGAAGCACGCCTTACAAACTAAAAGGCTGTCCCCCTCTGGGAACAGCCTTTTCATGTTAATAGCCTTTTGCTGTATAGTATTTAACTGGTTCGTTATTCAACGCTTTTAGTTCAGAAGAAATGGTCCCTGTCAGACTGTGTGACCCTTGGGCATCTAGACCAACTTCCCACATCATCATCCCACCAAAGCCATGATCTAGGGCTAAACGTGTTTTCTTTTTCATCGTCGCACCACCGTTATAATGGTAGGTCGTCCCATTCATTTTCACGGTGTCCTTTCCGGCATACGCTGGATTTTTGTTAATAATCGCAGCAAATGAGACTTGTTTAATTTTAGGATCTTCCGGTTGAGCGTAAGACGGGACGCCTAATACTAATTTCTCTTTTGAAAGTTTATGAGTATCAAATAGGTTCGTCCAATAGTTTACAATTTTCTCAGTATACGGATAAGGCGATAAATTAGCGGCATTGTAACCGCCGTCCCACTGACCATCATAGGCCATGATATTGACATGGTCGACATACTGGAACATGGTTGGTTCATACTGAATAAAGCCAACTTCCGTTAACGTTACCGCATGAATTTTAGAATTGACCGCAATAGACAGCTCTTTCTTTTTCGGGTGGAGCTGTGCACTTAACTCTTTTGCGAAGGCAGCAAGATTTTTTGCATCTGCTGCTGTGCGAGGGTGTTCAAAATCGATATCAATCCCATCTAGCTTTTCGCGGACTGCGATATTAGTAAGCTCTTTAACTAGCTTTGCTCTAGATTTAGGATTAGAGATTGCTGGTTTAAAATAATTATAGGATTCGCCACCCTTGATGTGGTACCATCCACCAATCGCAAGCATGACTTTCGTGTCATACTTTTCTGCTTTTTTAACAACTGTTCTAAGGTTTTTTAAAGGTAGATCGCCATTAAACATAACCCCGCCATCCTTCGTAGGATGAACAAACGAGAAAATAACATGTGTTAATTTCGAATAATCAACAATGTTTGGGTCACGATAATCCTGAACATAACCAATGAGTACCTTTGATGGTACTTTATTCAACTTAGGCAGCTCTTTTGGATTGGGTTTAATAGCCGATTTAGGTGCATTCTCTATAATTAGCGTACTAGGACGCTCTTGCTTTTGATTGTTTTTGGAAAAAAGGACTCCAGTTAGTATTCCTCCAATGAAGGTAACCGCAATTACCAGGCTAAGGAGGAGATAACGTTTCTTCATAGTTTGTGTTCCTCCTTACAATTTCTCACATAGAAAATTATAACAGAATAAGGGAGAAAGTCGGATGGTAATATCCACCTTAGCATGAATTACATCCTTTGGAAAGTGAAAAAATTTGAATATACATGTTGGTTTTTGCTATAATCATAAGGTTAATGCTAAAAACCAAGTGTTTTTTATATATAAAATTGTAAGGTGGTAACCATGAATCAAGAATATAGAGTGTTATTATATTATAAATATGTATCTATAGAGAATCCTGAAGAAGTGACCCAGGAGCATCTTAATTTATGTAATGAACTTGGCCTCAAAGGGCGAATTATCATTGCATCTGAAGGTATTAACGGGACGGTGTCAGGCACCATTGAACAAACTGACGCCTATATGAAATATATGAATGAACATCCACTGTTTGCAGGGACTATTTTTAAAATTGATGAAGCGTCCGAGCATGCCTTTAAAAAAATGAAGGTACGGTGCAGACCGGAGCTTGTCACTTTGCGTTTGGAAGATGACGTCAATCCAAATGTGCAAACAGGGAAGCATTTGAAACCAAAGGAATTCTTTGAGGCAATGCAGAAAGAAGATACGGTTGTCATCGATGCTCGAAATGATTATGAGTATGATCTAGGTCATTTTAAAGGGGCTGTTAGACCGGATGTTCTTAATTTCCGTGACCTTCCACAATGGATCCGAGAAAATAAGCAGGAATTTGAAGGCAAAAAGATTCTTACTTATTGTACAGGTGGAATTCGTTGTGAAAAATTCTCTGGCTGGCTGCTTCAAGAAGGTTTTGAAGATGTATCACAGCTTGAAGGCGGGATCGTTACCTATGGTAAAGACCCTGAAGTACAGGGAGAACTATGGGATGGACAGCTTTATGTGTTTGATGAGCGTATAAGTGTTCTTGTTAATCAAAAAGAGCATGTCGTTGTCGGGAAGGATTTTTACTCGGGTGAGCCTTGTGAACGCTACGTAAATTGTGCTAACCCAGAATGTAACCGAAAAATTCTTTGCTCGGAGGAGAACGAACATAAGCACCTTCGCAGTTGTTCACATGAGTGCCGCGTTCATCCTCGCAACCGTTATGTGGCACAGCACGGTTTAAGTGAAGAAGAGGTCCAGGAAAGATTGGCAGTCATTGAGAAAGAGAAAGAGTTATCCAAATAATTATTTCTAAGGAAGCAGGTCATTTCGGTGGCCTGCTTTTTATGTGTTCTTTTTTCAGGGTTACCAATAGGAATTTTCGAATATATTGATTATGATAGAGATTATAAATGTTTGAAATTTTTTACATAGAGAGGAGCGGAATAATGAATGGTGAACTATACCAATCGAAATGAAGTACCTATCGAGGAAAAGTGGAACTTAGAGGATATTTATTCAGATATCCACAAATGGGAAGAGGATTATTTTAAGATAGAAGAAACGGCTGCTAACCTTAAGGAATATGATGGAACGATTCAGGATGGCCATACGTTGTATCAATATCTCAATCAGCGCGAAGAGTTATCTTTTCTATTCAACAAAGTTTATGCCTATGCGATGCTGAGAGTGGATGAAAATACAAGGGATACTCAGGCACAATCCCATTTGGACCGAGCAAAACAACTCAGTGTAAAAGTTAGTGCTTCCACCTCCTTCTTTATGCCCTATTTATTAAGCCTTGATGAGGACACATTATCAGGATACATAAAAGCGGAGAAGATGCTGGATTACTTTGCGGAGGATTTATGGGAGTCGTTTCGTTACAAGCAGCATGTATTATCAAAGGAACAGGAAGCGGTCCTTTCTCAATTAGGGGAAGCTCTCTCAGCACCAGGGAATATTTTTGGCATGATGAATAATGCAGATATTAAATTCGGGGAAGTGACCAGTGAGAACGGTAACCCTGTTGAGCTAACGAGAGGAATGTACTCTAAATTAATCGAAGATACCGATCGTGAAAAACGGAGAGAGGCCTATAAGGCCTATTACCTTCCCTACCTGCAATTAAAAAATTCCATTGCTGCTACGCTTTCAGCTGCGATCAAAAATAATGTGACAACGGCTAAAATTCGTCAATATCCTTCAGCGTTGGAAAAAGCCCTGTTTGGAGATAATGTACCAAAAGAGGTTTATGAGAATCTCATCAAAACAGCCAAACAAAATATCAGTCCTCTCCATCAATATTCACGGATTCGTAAGGAAAAATTGAGTCTGGATGAGCTTCGTCAATATGATATGAGCGTCCCGCTTATAAGCGGTGTGAAGCAAGTCATTTCATTTGAAGAAGCCTATGACACGATGTGCAAGGCGTTAGCCCCGCTTGGGGAAGACTATGTCAATATTCTGAAGGAGTTTAAAGAGGCGCGTTATTTAGATGTCAGAGAAACTCCAGGGAAACGTTCTGGTGCTTACAATCTTGGGGTATACGGCGTCCATCCTTATATCCTTTTAAATCATCAGGATGATTTGGACAGCTTATTCACGTTGGTCCATGAATGCGGGCATGGGGTTCACAGCCGGTTAAGTTCGCAGCATCAACCACAAATAACGGCGCGATACAGCATTTTTGTGGCAGAAGTGGCGTCAACCGTTAATGAAGTCCTCTTAATTAATTATTTATTAAACAACGAGAAAGATCCTGATGTTCGGAAACATTTAGTGAATCATTTCATCGATCAATTTAAGGGGACGTTCTTTACACAGGTTATGTTTGCTGAGTTTGAGATGAGGACACATGAAATGGCGGAAAAAGGAATGCCGCTAAATGTGGAAGTATTTAATCAAACCTATGAGACATTATTCCGGGAATATAATGGAGATGAGGTGGTCTTCGATGAAGAAGTAAAATTTGGCTGGTCAAGAATTCCTCATTTTTACCGCCCTTTCTATGTTTATAAATATGCTACTGGATTTGCGTCAGCGATTCATTTGGCGACCAAAATACTAGAAGGTGATCAGGAGACACTTAATTCCTATTTAGAATTCTTAAAGAGCGGCAGTTCGGATTATCCACTTGAATTATTAAAGAAAACCGGTGTCGACTTAACGACACCATATCCAATTGAAAATTCACTGAAACGATTTGGTGAGTTAGTGGAAGAGTTTTCGCAACTGTAAAAAATACATCCTCTAAACCCATGGTTTACTTCCTCCTGGAGGAGGCCATGGGTTATATTTTTATATAGAGTATTGAGTGAACTTATTGTAGAAAAAGAAAAGTTAAGTGTAAAAAGGGGAAATTTGGATTATGAATAGTAGAAAAGACACAAGACGAAGACGGAAGAAATCATTTCTACCTTTTCTTATCCTGGTAGTAATTTTGCTTATCTCTGGTGGTTTTTATTTGAACAGCAGTATGAAGGAAGAGAATGCTGCTTCGAACCTCTCTAAGAATAAGGGGAAAGATGCTGAGAAGGAAAAAAAAGAGGAACCAAAACAAGAAATGAAGCCAGAAAGCAAACCAGAAATCAAGCCTGAACCGGTCAAGGAAACAACCATTAAGATTAGTGCAGCGGGTGATTTTACACTAGGGTCGGATGAATCGTTTAATTATAGTTCTTCCTTCATCAAAGCGGCTGATGACAATGGACTGCCGTATTTTGTAAAAGGCTTAGATAATATTTTTGTAAATGATGATTTCACAACAGTCAATTTAGAAACAACCCTTACAAATGCGACCCAAAAAGCGGTAAAAACTTTTCGCTTTAAAGGTGACCCAGCCTATGCGAAAATTCTTGAATTAGGAGGGATTGAAGCAGTAAATCTAGCAAACAATCATATCCATGATTACTTAGATCAAGGCTATCAGGATACGATTACTTCCTTAAAGAATCAAAATATTGGCTACTTTGGTTATGACCATAAATATATTACAACCGTAAAAGATACGAAAATTGGTGCTTTGGGTTATGAGGGGTGGTCAGACACACCAGAATTACGCAGTCAAGTGGCAAAGGATATTAAAGAGTTACGGGCGCAAGGTGCCGGGATCATTCTCGTACATTATCATTGGGGGAGTGAACGGCATTATGTCCCTGACAGCTCCCAAAAGTCATTGGCCCGATATACCATCGATAGTGGTGCAGACCTTATACTTGGGCACCATCCTCATGTTGTTCAAGGAATTGAAGAATATAATGGGAAATTTATTGTCTACAGTCTCGGCAACTTCATGTTTGGCGGGAATAGAAATCCAAGTGACAAGGATACATTTGTATTTCAACAAACCTTTCATTTGAAAAATGGAGTACTTTCAGATACGAAGGAAATCAACGTCGTACCCTTTTCAATTTCTTCGGTTTCCTCAAGGAATGATTATCAACCGACGTTATTAACCGGCTCAGAAAAGAAAAGAGTCAAGCAGAAAATCATTGACGCATCAAACAACATCAAAGGTTCTGATTGGCTTGTATATGAAAATGATGACCAAGTAGTGAAAAAGGAAAACTAAATGTACACCAAACAAAGGGACAGCCATCATATACTGTCCCTTTATTTTATAGAAGAAATTTTTAGGCCAATGTTAGAGTAAATGGTATCGTAAAAAGTAAACTCACGGTTTTTATAGTGATAGGTGGCTTTGCCTTGGGTGGGTTTTCTGATGTTTATTTTCAAATAATCATTAAAACGTAAAAAAATGGAGTAGTTCGATGTCGGCAGCTGGTTTAATACGTCAAAATCCAGTGCAAGTGTTCCATTCCCGCTTTTATCAACACTTACAGGAAGGGAAGATTCCAGCAGGGCATTCTTTGTATCCCGAATCAGTCCATGTGCGAGTGTGTCCAAATGATCGCCAAACACTTTAAATTTAAGGGTGTATTTATTCTGATCCACATATTCATCTTCTAAAACGGAATGCATGGGAATACGAATATATTTATATTTGTCTTCTAAGAATGGAACAACCACAAAGGGAAGATGATCTTTTATCATAACATCTTTAATTTTCTCCTGCTTTTCCCAGACAATAAGGTTCTCAAGGTCTTTATATTTTTTATCGCGAAATAAGTGATAGACCACTTTGTTCATGGGTTGGATGAATTCTTCAGAAAACTCATAATTTAACTTTTTCGTTGTTTTTAACACTTGGTTAAATTTATAGTAATAGACCCGTTTCAGTTTCGTTTTATGAAAATGTGGTGTATTAAAAAACCGTGTAATCGAATCAAATTCATAGAGTCGGTTTAAAACCATCTTCTCTTTTTCTAGCGCTAACTTTTTCTTGATAATATGGTTAATGACTTTGAGATTACAATTGGTCTTTTGGATAATATTGGTCTGATTAGTTAATCGTGTATCTTGGTTATCAAGCCGATTTAAATAATATATTGGTTGTTCAGTTGTTGAAATCGTATCGCATTGGGTAAGCACATCAATGAAAAATTGCTTGTCCTCTGCAAATTTCATTTCAGGAAATAGAATTTGATTATCCTTTAGGATGTTCGTTTTTATCATGCGTGCTCTTGGCCCTAAATGATGGAAAATATGTGGAATCGATAAGGGTGACACACTTCTTCTTTCCTTGCAGGACTCATGCTCACCGACAACTGACATACCTTTTGATGTAACTTGAATCGTTTTGCCCACAACATAGTCATCACCAGTTTCCGCTAGAATCGTTGTTAATACTTCAAGTCCAGTGGGTTCAAGCCAATCATCGGCATCTAAAAAAGTAATATATTTTGATTGAGATAATTCAATCCCAATATTACGTGGGCGACCTGGTGTTCCAGTATTTCTCTTAAGAAAAACAACAATGATGTTAGCAAATTTTGCAGAGTATTCTAACAGGATTTTTCTTGAAGAGTCCGTGGAACAATCATCGATTAAAATAAATTCAATTTGATCCATGCCAAGGGATTGAGTAACAACAGAATCGATTGTTTTTCTTAAGTATTTTTCAGCATTATAAACGGGGGTAATGACAGTAACCCCCGTCGGTTTCCGCTCAGTCATTAATTTTTGATCAACGATATCATATCCATAAGCGTTACTTTGCTGCCGCTGATTCCAAATCCAACCCATGTGATTTCACCACCACTTTCTGTCTATCCTCTTACTTCTATTAATTGATATGTAAAAAACTCCAAACCATTATTATTTTTGGACAAACTTTTGAATCTTATTCGAAAAATAACTCACTTCCATTGAAACTGGTCTAGATTTCACGTCAATTGACAACTTTTTACACTAAATATATCTGAATGATGATAAAATAGGTCATATTCATTATTATACTAGGAGGACTTCAACGTTGGATAAAAAGTTTTCTACCCCAAAAGGATTTGGAGAAATACTCGATCATACCTTTCATCTAACTAAAAATCGCTTTAAGGACTTTTTCATGATTTTACTGATTTTCATGGGACCCGTTTACTTGGTTCAAGCGATCCTGCAACTTAGTTCTGGAACTAGCTTTTTTAGAGAAGTTGGCAGTGGTGGAGCGTGGTATGAGCAAATTCTTACGAGTTTTGAAGAGTCAGGAACATTCGATTCCAGCAGCCTCGGAGCTGACATTGGCATTATCATCATTGGTATCGTTAGTGCTATTTTGGCACCTGTGGCAGAGGCAGCCATTCTCTTTACCATCAATCATGTTCGACGAAATGAAGAATATACCGTGGGTTCGGTCATTAAACAAGCCTTTTCACGATTTTGGCCCATCATGGGAAGCAGTATTTTATTTGGGCTGATTAGCTTGGGGATTATCATTGTGCCACTCGCAATCGTAGGTGTCACTGGTTTTGTCGTGGCGGCTTCCGTGAATCCAATTGGAGGAATTCTTTTAGGAGTTGTTCTTTTTCTCGGCATTGCCATTGGTGTTGGATTATTATTAACCCGCTGGAGCTTTTATTTTGGTTCTGTTGTCATTGATAAGGTATCCCCTGGATTAGGAAGAAGCTGGAGACTATCAAGGAAGCGGACCTGGGTTTTGATGGGTCTTTATATCGTCTTTTATTTTATCATTTCAAGTATTAGTTTTGGTGTTCAAATGACGTTCGGAATGGTTTTAGGGAATAGTGTGCTGCTAACATTAATTACGAACCTCGTCACTTTGATCACGACGATGATTTTCTCGGTGGGCTATGGGGTTATGTATCTGGATGCCAAAACAAGACATGATGCCGATGATTTAAAAGAAATGATTGAAGAATTCAAAACGGTGGATTAAATTATGTTGGGTGATGAGTATGTTCGATACTAACAAGGCACGAGATGACCTTGAAGAAATTTTAAAAACAAAAGAATATAGAGTTTATTACGAATCAAAGGGATTCATTGCCACATGGTGGGAGCAAGCAAAAGAATGGATCGCCACTCAGTTGGAAAAATTGTTTCCTGCCATCGATTCAGCAAGCTGGGCATCTGGTCCCATCCTCATTGCTGTCATCGTTATTGTTATTATCCTATTAGCATTATCAACTTTTCTACTGATTCGAAATATGAAGCGCAATCGGACCCTTCGTAAACAAAAACCGCTCCAATCGATAAAGGAAATGAATTGGACGTCTCAAAGACATCTAGAAGAGGCAAAAAACCAGGAGAGTTTAGAGGATTATCGATTATCCACCCGCCATTTGTTTTTAGCCTTGCTTCTTTCCTTTCATGAAAAAGGGATGCTGGAGGCGAGAATTTGGAAAACAAATTGGGATTATTATGATGAACTAAGGAAAGTAGATCTGCAGAAAGCAGAACAATTCTATCAGTTTGCTCAATTTTTTGAAGAAGTGACCTACGGAGAACGCAATGTTTGGAAAGAAGAATATTTGCAGTTCCATCATGAGACAAGGAAGGTTCTTGGTGATAGGAGGGAGGAGAATAGATGATGAAACCTCTTTCCAACATTCGGACCTGGATAGGGCTGGCCATCCTGCTTAGTTTATTTTTGGTCTTCAGTTATTTAAGTTCTTTACCCAAACCGCAGTATTATCCAGATTATCTTGCCGAGTCACCTGCTCCTAGTGGAGTGAAGGCATTTTATACATATGTAAAAAAGGAAAAGGATGGGCAGATTTGGAGACATTCACCAGACTTACTATCTGCCACATCAGACCACCAAATGCTGATCATGGTTGAACCATCTTTTCCCTTTGAACGGAAAGAGATGAAGGCCTATATCAATTATATGAAAGCTGGCAATACCATTTTATTGATGCAAAACGATCCACAGGGTATGTTTGATATCAAAACGAATGTAACCGACGTTAATGGAACATTGAAGGTATTTACAAAAGACCATACACCCTATCGTGCTGAGTTTGATTCAACCATCCGTTTGCAGTCTGGAAAGGGAAATCAGGTATTACTATCTGATCAGGGCGGTCCGATTGCTGTTAAACAATTGTTTGGAAAGGGGCAATTAATTGTTGCCATCGCCCCTGAGTGGATGACGAATAGCAAGCTGTTAAAGAAGGATCATCTACCCCTGCTTTTGTATCTACTAAATGAAGAGGGATCAGACTCGATCCTGTTTGATGAATACATTCATGGCGGTGAAAATGCAGCTTCGGTTTGGCATGTCTACCCTATGTGGTTCTTACTTCTTGTGGTCCAAGCGACCCTATTGATGATCCTCTGGCTTTGGATGAAGGGAAAGCGTTTCGGTCCTATTTTCGTTCCAAGGGAAGAGACTGTTCGTTTTAGTGATGAGGGAGTGAATGCACTCGCTGCTTGGTACCTCCGCGGCAAACGGTATCATGATTCGATCATGATCCAAGCAGACTATGTCAAGCTGCTACTTCAAGAACGATGGCAGATACCATATAACAGAGAATGGCAGGATTTATCTAGTTATATTGAGAGAAAGTTGACTCGATTGTCAGTTCGTGAAATTAACTCCTTTTTAGTAGGATTGGTCAACATCCTTGAAAAAGAAAAACTGACAAAACAGGAATACTTATTATGGTCAAGAAAGCTCGAGCAATTAAGGAGAGAGGTTGAAGAATGAAAACAGAATTAACATCCTTTTTGGACAAATATGAAGAGCGGATTTTAGGACAAAGCCTAAATCTTAAACTATTATTATCTGCTATTTTAGCTGGGGGTCATGTCCTATTAGAAGGAGTGCCTGGCACCGGTAAGACACAAATGGTACGAACATTGGCCAATCTATTAGGAGGAACCTTTAACCGGATCCAATTTACCCCTGATTTATTACCAAGTGATATCACTGGAAGCACGATTTACAATATGAAGGAGGGCACCTTTCAAACGATGAAAGGGCCGATTTTTACAAATATCCTGTTAGCTGATGAAATTAACCGGACCCCAGCAAAGACACAAGCAGCCTTGTTAGAAGCCATGGAAGAAAAACAAGTGACGATCCAAGGTGAAACGTATCCATTACCTGAGGTATTTTTTGTGGTGGCCACCCAAAACCCAATTGAATTTGAAGGAACGTACCCATTGCCAGAAGCACAGCAGGACCGTTTCCTCTTTAAACTGAGAATTGAATTTCCAAGTTTCGAGGAAGAGAAAAATATTTTAAAACAAGTCATTGAAAACAGCTTTGACGAGAAGCTTGTTGCCGCCATCTTAGATATGGACGAGTTTTTAAGAATTAGAAGGGAAATTGAAAAAGTAACGGTAAGCGAGAATGTATTAGATTACATGATGAAAATTGTCAGGAAAACACGTGAAGCTGAAGCGATCCGGTTTGGGGCAAGTACGAGAGCAGGAATTTCGATTGGAAAGGCAGCTCAAGCCTGGGCCTACCTTTCAGGCAGGGATTACGTTACACCGGACGATATTAAAATGGTCAGCAAACCAGCACTACGCCATCGTATTCAGTTATCGCCGTATGTAGAATTGGAGGGAGCAACCGTTGACCAAATTATTGAAGAGCTGGTGGGCTCGGTTCCTGTTCCAAGATAAAGGAGTATTACCGACCAAACAATTATTATTGGTTTACCTTTTTCTATCCATTGTTTTAGGGATTAGTACCGTGTGGGAAATCTCATGGGGGCTGGTCTTTAGCACAAATTTGATTTTATTTTTGGTAAGTCTGCTAGATTTGTTTTTTTCACCCTCCAAAAAACAGCTATCTTTTCAACGGACGATTTCAGCAGAATTGGAAAGAGGCATTACTTATCCGGTAACGATCGAGGTTCAAAATACCTCAACCTATTCTTTTTCATACCGCTTGGTTGATGATTTACCGCAGTCCTTTGGAAGGCCGTTTCCCATTGTTGGATCAATACCAAAGGAGACAGCAATGAGGATTTCCTATGAGACTACTCCTTTGGTACGAGGAAAGTACGAGATAAATAAAGTTTATTTTCGTTATAGGAGTTTACTGGGATTATGGGAAAAGCAAGTAACAGCTGAATTAAAGGCTGAAGTGAAAGTCATTCCGGATTTAACGGAGACCAAACAGTATTTAGAAAATGCGCAGAAGTATTTGATGTACGAAGGGTTAAAGATACGTAGGCAGCAGAACGGTGTTGGAGAATTTTCTAAGATTAGGAATTATGTGGTGGGGGATGACCCTCGTAAAATCAACTGGCGTCAAACAGCCAAGCTTCGTGAAGTGATGACCAATGAATATGAACCGGAGCACGGAAAGTATATTACGATCTTAATTGACTGCGGAAGAATGATGGGGTCGGAAATGGCGACGGGGAATCGCTTGGAAAAAGCGTTAGAAGCAGCCTTGACAGTGACAGCCGCCGCCCTTCAAAAGGGAGATTATGTGTCTGTCCTCGCCTTTTCAAAAGATATTAAAGTCTTTGTACCGCCTGCCAAAGGAATGGCACATTTGCAGACGATTCTTCAAGCCATCTATTCATTAAACGTGGATGCAGCTGAATCTAATTACGCTGCCGTGTTGCAATACCTTGAAATGGTCCAAAAGAAAAGAAGTCTGTTGTTATTATTTAGTGATGTGCGCACTTTTCTCCATGAGGAAAGTGCACTTATCCTCTTCAAACGGCTTAGACAAAGACACTTATTTGTAATGATTGGAATTGAAGATCAGACGCTTTTAAAAAGAGTAAGAGAGGAGCCAAATACAGTTCAAGCAGCGATGAGGAAAAGTATTGCGCAGCAGCAAATTCTTTTTAAAAAGAGAGAAAAAAACAAATGGGAAAAACAAGGCCTCGTCATGATCGAGGCCCGCGAAGAGAAATTGGCGATTACCGCCGTTTCTCATTATATTGAGATGATAAATCAGAATCTGTTATAGCTTTGCCTGAGTTTAAGCTTGCCTATCACAACATAAAGGATGAGCCCGATCACGGTTAAGATAGCCACGATGTACTTTGCTTCTAATGAAATCGCTGCCGGAGTGATGAAGCCTTCTATGATGCCGGCAATGACAAACAACGGAATAGTACCGAGCAGGAGTTGAACGGAGCGCATCGCTTGCTGCTTTAATTGATAACTCCTCGAATATTGTCCTGGAACAAACAGTTTATATCCCATCAGAAGACCGGCGCCGCCTGCAATAAAAATGGCCGTCAGCTCGATCATCCCATGAGGAACGATGTATGCCCAAAAATCATACGATTTCCCATGATGCCAAAACAAAGCGGCGAGCGCTCCAATGATGATGCCATTGTAGACCATTAAATAGACGGTAACGAGCCCGAAGGTGATTCCTCCTGCAAAAGCAAAGATGGCGACTTTGATATTATTGGTCATGATGCTAGCCGACATGAGGGAGGAGTCCACCGCATTATGACCCTTCCCGAGTTGATCCGGGTCCACACTCTTGGCAATTTCCGCTGGGAGAATTGAATAGATATGCAATGGATCATTCATAACTGATAGAAAGCTCCCTACGGTGCCAATCAGAAATAAGATCATTGCCACCATGATAAATCTCCATTGCTCTAGTAATAGCCCAATAAATTTCTGACTAAAAAATTGACGGATTTGCTTGAAGCTAGAAACTTGGTCTTTATATAAAAGATTATGTGATTTCGCGACAAGTCCGTTCAAATAGTGGGTCACTTCATCATGAGGAAAAAAGGTTTGACTGTAAGAGAGATTCTGGGCTGCTTTTTGATAGAGTCGATGATATTGAGTGATTCGATCACCAGTAATGGCATTTCTACGCTTACTTAAGGTTGTGATTAACTGTTCCAGCTGTTTCCATTCTTCTCGATGCATTTTCACAAATTGTTTCACATTCATTATGACACCTACTTTAAGGGACTATGGATAATTAGTCTTTATTCTCCTTATTATAGTAATATTGTAGAAAAATAGAAATAGAAATAATCAACCAAGTGACGGGGGAAACGCATGAAAGAAGATCATGTAGATATTAAAACACCAGAATTCGTTTCGATTCAATTTCAAATTGCCGGGTTAGGCAGCAGGTCAGCCGCTTTTATCATTGATCAGTTGCTATTGATGACTTTTAACATTTTGTCGGTCATCCTCCTTTTTTTCGTCTTAGATGGGATGTCAAAAATGGAATTTATTTTCATCGGTAATTCCCTCCCTATTGCGATAACGATTATTGCATTGTTTCTCGTTAATTGGGGCTACTTTTTTGTGTTTGAGTTTTTTTCAGGTGGAAGAACGATTGGGAAGAAGTTAATGGGAATCAGGGTTATTCAGGAGAATGGCCATAGTATCACATTGCTTTCCAGCTTTATTCGGAATCTGATTCGAATCATTGATTCCTTACCAACGGCTTATTTTCTAGGGGTTATTATGATCTTTTTCCATTCAAAGCATAAACGGTTAGGCGATCTTGTTGCGGGCACAATTGTCGTGCATGAGCGAAAAGCAAAACGGAAAAAGAAACAATCACCGTTAGAAAAGGAAATCGAAAGCAGATGCCTTTCAGAAGTTGATCTTACGATCGATGAGTGGACTTTGAAATCATTAGGGATGAAGGAATGGAAGTTGGTTAATACATACGTAAATCGTTTTCTGCAAATCCCTTTAACGGAAAGAAATCAACTTACCGAACAAATCTCCGAACTATTATTTCCGAAAATCGGCTTGGACCCAACTGGGAAAACGACTGTTGATTTAGAAAACATCCTTCTTGTCCTTTATTTAAGGCTTAGCGAAGAATGGGAGTTTGAATTGTGAAGTAATTTTATAGAATTAAAGGTTTGATTTGTCAAATCCATCCGACTTGTGTCTCATTTGCATAGAATTCGTCGAAAAATTTTTGTTTACGATGTATAATAAGGAATTGTGGATTGCTATGTAAAATAAGGAGGAAACAAATGATGGAATGGACATTAATTCTGTTGATTGCAATATCAGCTGTGCTGCTATTCGTTTCAATAATGTCGAATCGAAAGGCAGAAAAACAAAAACATAAGGAAATTGATATGGTTCATGTTGCTGTTATGAAAGATATCAATAATGTGCACGAGCAAATTCGTAATTTAGAACTTGATATAGAGGTGGTCACAAAGGAAGCAGGCGTTCAGCTGACTCCTGAAGAAATGATTTTTAAGCGTGAAGTGCTAGATTTGTATAAACGCAAATATTCGATTGAGACCATTGCACAGAAAAAACAAGTTTCAGAGAGTGAAATTCAACAATTCCTTGCACCTTATTTGGCACCAAAGGATGAAAGGAGCAAATTAGCCCATGAAAATTAATGTAGTGAGCAGCTTTGCGGCCGGAATTCTCCTAGCTTCGTCCATTTGTGGTGCTGTTTACTTCACTGAAGATCCTGTGGTCACAAAAGCGGCTCCTAAACCAACCAAAACCGAGCAGACAACAGTTGTTCAGCCAACAGAAGCAGAAATGAAGGATATGCTTTTAGCTGCCGGTTATGTTGTCCAACCGAAGGCAGAATATGATAAGACGCTAGACGCAGCAAAAAAAGCAGCCTCGGCGGCTGCAAATACTGCAAATACTAATAATAATTCCAAAAAGATTGCCTACCGAGCGGTTATTTCCGTGACACAAGGAATGACAAGCATCGATGTCGGTAAAATGCTTGTAAAATCAAAGATCGTCAGTGATGCTTTTAAATTCTCCAAAGATGTTGAGAAAAAAGGTGTCGAGAAAAATTTGCGTCCGGGTACATTCACAGTTGATACAGAAATGACCTATGATCAAGTCATCGCGACAATTTTTAAACCATAATCATCAATAAAAAAGAACGGACAGTTTACAAACTGTCCGTTCTTTTTTTATCAGCTACAATTTTTTTACGAACTCCTGAACCATCTCACCCGTAACATTTTGTCTTGTTGGAATAAAGCGGAGGTTGATTTTATTAATACTATTGGTGACTGCATTTATTTTATCAGTAGAAAAGGGGAGGCCTTGTTTACATAACTCAATAGCCTCTTCGATATATTGTTCCCGTTGTTGATCGAGAGCTAAGAATTTTTGATAGGTTTCGTGTTGATTTGCCGCATGTTTAATTAAATCCTTATGTACACTCATGATTTCACTCCTTAAATAATTAACTCATTCCATCATACCATAATTGAATGTAGTATCGTGCATATGTTAATCAGTAAATTAATAGGTATAATACTAGATTTAGTCGAATATATTTCTCTTATTAGATTGAATGATAGACTAGGATAAATATTTATTCATCTTAATAGGATGCTGCTTCCTCCCGTCTTTCCATACGATCTTATTAAATTTAATTTGTTAATGATAAAGGAGGTTACATGGGGCACAATCACAGTCATCACACCCAAAATAAAAAAGCATTTATGATAGCTTTTCTAATTATTACCATTTTTATGATTATGGAGTTCATTGGAGGGACCATGACAAATAGTCTGGCACTTCTTTCAGACGCTGGGCATATGTTAAGTGATTCCATTTCCTTGGGAGTGGGCTTACTAGCTTTTATTTTAGGGAGAAGGGCAGTGAGTGAAAGTAAAACCTTTGGCTATCAGCGCTTGGAAATTTTAGCCGCTTTATTTAATGGGTTTTTATTAATTGTCATTTCTATTTTAATCATGTGGGAGTCTTTTCAACGTTTTACTGAACCTCAAGCAATTTCCAGTACGGGAATGCTATTGATATCTAGTATAGGTGCGTTTGTAAATATAATTGTTGCTTGGATAATGCATCAATCGGAAACTAGTGAGAACCTAAATATGAGAGCCGCCTTTTTGCATGTGATCGGTGATTTACTCGGATCTGTTAGTGCTATTATTGCCTCCTTACTGATTATGTATTTTGGCTGGACCATAGCCGATCCCATTACTAGTCTAATTGTTTCTCTATTAATTTTAAAAAGTGGAATTGGGATAACTAGCGATACGATTCACATGCTGATGGAAGGAAGACCAGCGAAATTAGATGTAGAAAAAGTGCGAGAAAAATTACTTCAAATTCCAGGTGTGGTAAGTATGCATGATTTTCATGTGTGGAGTATCACATCAAATTTCCCATCTATCAGTTGTCACTTAGTGATTTCAAATCAAAATCACGACTTGATTTTAAAGAATGCATTAAGAGAATTACATGATACCTTTGATTTGGAACATGCAACCATTCAAGTGGAGAGTGTTCATGCGGATTTGGACCAATATGAACATTATCGTTGCAATCATTATGTTGGGCAAGGCACTTGACAGAGTTGAAGAAAAAATTTAATAGGGTCACCAAAAATTCTTAAACATGAATATAATAAAGTTGTTTATAGAATTGTTACTCGTGTATGCAGGCAAAACCCAAATCACTAAAATCGGGACTTTTTATGTCTTAAATTTTAGTGGTTTAGGTTTTTTTCTTTTTTACCCCTAACTTAATAGGTGCTATGAACCAGGTGGAACGTAAAACGGTGGTACTTTAATCCATCCGCGTTTACGCATTAAATGTTTTAATCTAGTTGCGAAAGCAAATTTTTCTGCTTGAAACTGAATAAATAATAAACCAACATCCGTACGAATCGATTCGGAGGCTGCACCAGCTGCACGCATAATTAAACTTATGATTTTTAAAGATAATTCGTTTGCAATTACATCATTCGTTAATTTAACACCAGGAGGAATACTGTTAGGGTCTGATACTGGCATATCTTCAGGGGCAGGAGGTAACGTAATTCCTTCCTTAATCATGAAATCATGGAGTCGTTTCCTTTGACTGTTCCCAAGTTCCATATCTTCTTCAAGAATTGCTCTTAGTTCATCATCCGTTGTGGTATTTATACCTGCTTGAACAGATACTTTGGCTAATTCAAGTCCAGCTAAGTAAATCCAGCATGCCATCACTTCTCCGACATGAAGTGGTTGGTTTTCGTCTTGATCTGTCGACGATTTCATTGCATCCATGAATGTTTCCAATATATTTACCATTTGACTCACTCCTAATCGGCTAGTAATTTATAAATATTGTTTGTATCAAAAGATTTTTTATTCAAGGGTCCGCCAACCTTTAGGGATTTTGTAAACTAAGCAAAAAGTTGTATACACGGTTAAAAACTTGTTTATCACCAAAGGGGGGAAGAAGAGGATTATCGAGAGGAAAAATGCTAAAATATACGTTAAACAATATGGAGAGGGGATTCCATTTGGGGATGGAAATAAAAGAAACACTTGCTAAGAAAATCCTTACTGAAGCAAAGGGATATTTGGATGTTGGATTTACACATTCATTAAATCCATATAGCGGCTGCGCATTTTCTTGCAGATACTGTTATGTAAGAGAAATGCCAATTCAAAGATTCAAAGATATCCCTTGGGGAGAATGGTTGGACATAAAAACAAACGCAGCAGAAAATTACCGCAATGAAATCATAAAACTTCGTAAAAAAAATAAACCAGTCAATATATTTATGTCCTCTGCAACTGACCCTTACCAACCAATCGAACGTAATACTAATATTACGCGGGGGATATTAGAAGAAATGATTGAAAATCCACCTGACTTTCTTCAAATCCAAACCCGAAGCCCACTCATTACAAGAGATATTGATCTGTTAGTAAAATTAAAAGATAAATGTGAAATTCTTGTATCGATGACGATTGAAACCGATAGAGAAGATATGAAACAAATATTTGCTCCATATGCACCTGGCATTAACTTACGGCTAAAAGCCTTAAAAAAAATTCACGATGCGGGAATATCGACCCAATCTTCGATTTCTCCTGTTTTACCATTTACCCCTGACTTTCCCAAAGTATTAGATGGAATTGTGGACCATATTTGGATTGATACGCTAAGTATCGGGGATGGATCGATGGGGAAACGTTCAGAAAGATTAGGAATGCCAGCTTTATTCCAAGAACATGAATTATCGAAGTGGTATCGAAAAGATATTCATGTAATGGTGGAAAAATATTTTAATAAATATTTTCCTAATGAAATGATACGAGTTTCTAAACAACAAGCCTTCCCAAAATAAAAAAGACACAGTCTTTGTAATAAACTGCGCCGCAACTGCGGTGCTTTTTATTTGCAAGAATAGAATGCCTAGTCCAATATGAACTTTCTAATAATGGGTTATTATTAAAAAAAATATTTTCTAAACCCCTTCACATACTACAGGGGGGTATAGTATAATGT
Organism: Neobacillus sp. 204; assembly: GCF_046562815.1. NCBI lineage: Bacteria > Bacillati > Bacillota > Bacilli > Caryophanales > Bacillaceae > Neobacillus > Neobacillus sp. 204. The sequence goes on along the minus strand of NZ_JBJORY010000002.1, from coordinate 440,190 downwards.
AAATGTGGAGGCGATAGAATGGATGAAAACATGAATCATGATTGTCACCTTCCTGAAGGAAGAAAAAGCCATCATTCAGAGAAAGTGAAGAAAAATTTGGTTACTCGTTTAAATCGTATCGAGGGTCAAATTCGTGGAATAAAGGGCTTAATCGAAAAAGACACTTATTGCGATGATGTCATTAACCAAATTGCAGCTACACAGTCTGCATTGAATAGTGTGGCTAAGATTCTTCTTGAAGGTCATTTAAAAACTTGTGTATTGGAACGAATTAACGAGGGAGATACAGAAGTATTAGATGAAGTGCTTTTAACAATCGAAAAATTATTAAAAAAATAAAAGGAGTGTTTATAAATGGAAAAGGTAACATTAAAGGTAATTGGAATGTCTTGTGGTCATTGTGTGAATGCTGTTGAAGGCAGTGTTGGTAAATTAGATGGTGTAAAATCCGTAAGAGTTCATTTAAAAGAAGGAAATGTAGATGTAGAATTTAATCCTTCAGAGGTTTTATTAACTACAATAAAAGAAACAATTGATGACCAAGGCTATGATGTTGAATAAATTAAACAGATAACGTGCTTAGAAAAGCACGTTATCTTTAACAATAAAATATACCCCCCACCAGTATAAGAGAGGTGTTTAATATGACGAATGAGATAAAAGAAACAAATTTTCAAATTACCGGAATGACCTGTGCGGCATGTGCAACTAGAATTGAAAAAGGGCTCAAAAAAATGGAAGGCGTAAAAGAAGCGAATGTTAATTTAGCACTTGAAAAGTCCATTATCAAATTTGATCCCGAAATGGTCTCAGACCAGGATTTTCAGAAGAAAATTCAGAATTTAGGCTATGATGTTGTAAAGGAAAAAAAGGAATTCAATATTACTGGAATGACCTGTGCAGCTTGTGCCACAAGAATTGAAAAGGGATTAAATAGACTGGAAGGTGTTGATAAAGCCACCGTTAACTTTGCATTAGAAAGTGCAACAGTAGAATATAACCCTTCCTTAATTGGTCAACAAGATATTATTAAACAGGTAGAAAAATTAGGTTATGGGGCTAATCCAAAGGAAGAGCAAGAAGAAAATGTTGATCATCGCCTTAAAGCAATAAAGAATCAGCAAGGTAAGTTTATTTTTTCATTAATTCTATCCTTGCCGTTATTATGGGCCATGGCTAGTCACTTTTCCTTTACCTCCTTTATTTATCTTCCAGATATGCTAATGAACCCATGGGTGCAATTAGCACTTGCCACACCCGTCCAATTTATTATTGGTAAGCAGTTTTATCTAGGGGCATATAAAGCATTGCGAAATAAAAGTGCAAACATGGATGTTTTAGTCGCCCTAGGAACATCAGCTGCTTATTTTTATAGTTTATATATGACCATTAAATCCATAGGTTCTCATGGACATATGGTTGAGCTGTATTACGAAACAAGTGCCATTCTGATTACCTTAATTATTTTAGGTAAACTTTTTGAAGCTAGAGCAAAAGGTCGCTCATCAGAAGCCATTAAAAAGTTAATGGGTCTTCAAGCTAAAACGGCAATTGTTGTGCGTGATGGAATTGAAAAGGAAGTACCTCTAGAAGAAGTAGTGGTTGGTGATATTGTTTACGTCAAACCAGGTGAAAAAGTACCAGTGGATGGTGAAATTATCGAAGGCCGATCAGCACTTGATGAATCCATGTTAACTGGCGAAAGTGTTCCTGTAGATAAAACTCTTGGAGATTCAGTTATCGGTGCAACAATCAACAAGAATGGTTTCCTAAAAATTAAAGCGACAAAAGTCGGCAGAGATACAGCATTAGCACAAATTATCAAAGTTGTTGAAGAGGCACAAGGTTCAAAGGCACCGATACAACGTCTAGCCGATCAAATTTCAGGTATCTTTGTTCCGATTGTTGTCGGTATTGCGATAGTGACGTTTTTGATTTGGTTTATCTGGATTAGTCCAGGGGAATTTGCGGAAGCTCTTGAAAAATTAATTGCTGTATTAGTCATTGCCTGCCCTTGTGCACTTGGCCTTGCTACTCCAACGTCCATTATGGCTGGTTCAGGAAGAGCAGCTGAATTCGGTATTCTTTTTAAAGGCGGAGAGCATCTTGAAACGACACATCACATCGATACAGTGATCTTAGATAAAACTGGAACGGTTACAAAAGGAACTCCACAATTAACTGACGTTATTTTACATGTAGATATGAAGGAGGTAGACTTTTTATCCATCATAGGTTCTGCAGAGAATCAATCGGAACATCCATTAGCACAAGCCATTGTTCAAGGGATAAAAGAGAAAGATATTACTTTTAAAGAGGTACAAGAATTTGAAGCTATTCCTGGTTATGGAATTAGTGCTGTTGTAGAGAATAAAAAGATTCTAATAGGAACTAGAAGACTTATGACAAGAGAAAATATCGATATTACAAAAGCAATATCAACTATGGAAAGCCTAGAAGATAACGGAAAAACGGCAATGTTGGTTTCCATTGATGGAAGTTACATTGGTATTGTAGCTGTAGCGGATACCATCAAAGAAACATCAAAAGAAGCCATTCAGCGTTTATTAGATTTGAACATTAACGTTGTAATGATTACCGGTGACAATAAGAGGACTGCTGCGGCTATAGGTAAGGAGGTTGGTATTGACCACGTAATTGCTGAGGTTCTTCCAGAGGGAAAAGCAGACGAAGTGAAGAAACTTCAAAAAGAAGGAAGAAAAGTGGCAATGGTCGGAGATGGAATTAATGACGCCCCAGCATTAGCTGTCGCGGATATTGGAATGGCTTTAGGTACAGGTACAGATGTTGCTATGGAAGCTGCTGATATTACTTTAATAAGTGGAGATTTAAATACTATTGCAGATGCAATTATCATGAGCAAGAAAACCATTCGAAATATTAAGCAAAATCTATTTTGGGCGTTTGCTTACAACGTGGTTGGAATCCCAATTGCTGCAATCGGTCTTTTAGCACCATGGCTCGCAGGGGCAGCTATGGCTTTCAGTTCCGTGTCGGTTGTGTTAAATGCATTGCGTTTACAGCGAATAAAACTTATTGAAGTGAAAAGTTAAATAATAAAGGAGTGACAGGAATGAGAAAATGGGCACTGGCTGGGATTCTTTATGTTACGATCGTCATTTTTGGATTCCAGGCTTATGATAAATGGATTGGGGAAGATCAAACAACAGCCGCTCATGGCCACGGTGAAAAAATGGAGATGGGGGAAAACAAAAGTAACCAAGAAATGAGTAGAGGTCATCAGGAAGAAAATGAAAGCGCACAGGGGCATGAAATGGCTTCTGGAAATCATGAAAGCAGCGAGGTCAATGTATTTGTCCAAAATGATAAAAGCGAGATTAAGATATTTTTAAAAGACAAGGCAAGCAACCCGATTGATGAGCTAGAAGTAAACCATGAGAAGGAACTTCATCTAATCATCGTCGATGAACAACTAGAGAAGTATTACCATGTTCATCCAGAACGTACTGGTAAAGGGGAATTTACAATTAAAAATAACCTTCCTGACGGATTTTATAAAGCGTTTATCGATATTAAGCCGAAGGATTTCGCTTACGTTGTAGAACCAGTTCCGTTTATCGTAGGCAATCCAACTGATACTTCCCATGGACATGAGCTTATTCCAGATAAACAGTTCATCAAAACCGTGGATGGAGAAACTGTAACACTAAATGTTAGTTCATTTAAGGCAGGCGAACCTGTAACGTTATCCTTCGACTTAGATCAAACCAATTTAACCCCTTATTTAGGAGCGATGGGTCATGTCGTAGTTCTTGACGAGTTTGGAAAGAAGTTCCTTCATGTTCATCCGTCTAATGATCAAGAACCGATTTTTGAAACAACCTTCGATAAGCCTGGGATTTATAAAATTTGGGCTGAGTTTAAACAAAATGAAACGGTCAGAGCGTTCCCATTTGTGATAGAGATAACTGAATAAAAACTATTTTGATTACTAGGACACAGATATAGAAGTGGGCCAAAATATAGGTACTTTAATAGTGAAGGGAAATTTTAACCAAATAGATTTGCTTGAAACCGCTAAAAGGCGGTTTTTTGCTTTCTAAAAGTTGGTTATCATCTCTAATAACAGGTTCTTATAACATATATTTAGGCACTTATTACATAAATCTTGGATCTTATTACATAATTACGGGCACTTACTACATTTTTTACGTAATTTACGACATTTTCTGGATATTAAATGGAAATTTCTTCTTACAACCGATTCTTATTACATAATTACAGGCACTTACTACATATTTTACGTAACTTACGACATTCGCTGGATATTAAATGGAAATTCTCTTAAAATAAAAAAGAGCCAATAAATCTACCGGCTCTTAACCTACGATAAAATCTGGTTCATTAAGTCCTGAAACGAGGGCGTCACGTGCTTCTACTAAAATAAGTTTAATGAAAAAGAGCTGTCCATTTAGTCTTTCATTTTTATTAATTAACAGAATTGCTTGTTCAATGTAGTTAATGCTATCTTCGGTCTTATCTAATGCTAAGGATATCCGATTGTCTGAAAGATTAATAAGGTGTTGGTTTTCTTGAACTTGGGCAACAATTGGGGCGACTTGAATGACCGGGTCACTCGGAAAATAAGTATCAAAAGGTAAAGCTTTTATGGCAAGATACGCTTCTGTAAGATAATCGACGACGTCTTGGTAGAATTGGATTTTAATTGGGTTCGGTGGTAAAGGAAAGGCAGACATTTCTAGGAAGAGGATTAAGGCATTATCGGCATAGCGAATGGCTTGTACCGTGTAGGCCAAGGCGGTTCTTATATTCGTTATTAAGTTAGAGGACATTTTTTTCACTCCAAATGGATTAATTATTTTAGTTTATGTAAGTTAGACATGCCCGTAAAGGACAATTCGGCAAATATGATAAATTCAATGAGTTCATTTCCATGTATTAGGGGAAATTATCAAGGATTGGAGGATTTTATGCTGGATTTTAAAATAGAGAAAATAACAAACCTTATGACGATTGATATCTCTCATTTAATAATGGAAAGCAAAGAAGGTGGTTTTTGTTTTATAGAAAGGTTGGTTAATGATTATAAAAATGGGACAAATACCTTTAATAAAAAAGGGGAGGGCTTATATGGTGTTTTCAATGACAAAGGTGTATTAATTGCAATTGGCGGAATGAATATCGATCCTTATTCAAATGATCCCGAAATAGGTCGACTTAGAAGGTTTTATGTATTAAAGGAGTATCGGAGAAAAGGGATTGGCAGATTCTTAGTTAATCAGATTCTATTTGCTGCAAGAAGAACTTTTAAAAAAGTAGTTCTTCATACAGATACGGATGACGGAGATTGGTTTTATACTTCGCTTGGATTTTCAAAAAGCATTGGGGACCCAAACTTTACACATTATATTAAGCTAAAAATATGAGCGTTCATTTACAGGAGAAACAAGGTTCCTTTTTGCTATATAATGAATCATTAATATAATTGGATAGTTGGAGGGTCGATAACATGATAAAGATACGGAACGTTAGAATGGAAGACTTGTCTCAACTTGTAGTCATTGAGAATCTTTGTTTTTCAAAAGATGAGGCAGCTACGAAAATTGCCTTTGAAAAGCGGATCGAGATGATTTCAGATAGTTTTTTTGTTGCGGAAATGGATGGTGAAATCGTGGGATTAGTTAATGGTCCTGTGATCGATAAAGCGTACATAACAGATGATTTATTTAGTATGACCCAAAGAAATCCAGCTTTTGGCGGTCATCAAAGTATTTTGGGATTAGCGGTGTCTCCCGATTTTCAAAAGTGCGGCGTGGCAGCGGCGTTACTTGCACATCTTGAAAAAGAAGCAAGAACAAACCAACGAGAAACTATTACGCTTACATGTAAACAGGAATTAATTAGATTCTATGAAAAATTCGGCTACCTTAATAGTGGTGTGTCTAGTTCCAAACATGGGGGCGTCACTTGGTACAACATGTGTAAAAAAATCTCAAATTAATAATAAAGGGTTAATGTATAAGTACAGCTTTTCGGTAGCTATGAAGTAATTTTTGAAGCATAACCAACCACAAAGTTGATTAAAAACGATTCGGAAGCCGGATCGTTTTTTTGATGTTATTACGAAGAAATTCACAAGATTCCACTGAACTTGACCCTTCAATTGGCGTACCCAAAATAGATGACTTAATAATGTTTTTTTTGGATACATCCATTTAGGGGTGGAGATGAATTTGGTTCATTTATTCTAAAAGTTTACATACATTTAAATAAGGATGCTAGAAATTAGCCAACCACCGTGTGGCAATGGATAAATTTGAGGGACAAGCATTATGAGGAAAAGCAGAATCGTTTTATTCCTTGAATAGATAGGACATAGGTCAAGGGAAACAAAATAAAGCGATGGAAAGGGAGACAATATGGAGTTTTTACAAGAAATTTTCAATAGCTATAGTACATTTTTTTCACTAGATGCACTCCAGAAAGTATTTACGAACCCAACAAGTTGGGGAGTGATAGGGACACTAGTTATTCTTGAAGGTCTACTATCTGCTGATAATGCCCTCGTTTTAGCCATATTAGTGAAAAATTTACCTAAACATCAACGAAAAAAAGCGTTGTTCTATGGGATTTTTGGTGCGTATCTTTTTCGAATCTTAGCGATTGGGTTAGGTGTTACTTTAATCCATATTGGCTGGATAAAAATTGTCAGTGGGCATTACTTACTTTGGATTGTCATTCAAAACTTTATCAAGAATAATGACGGCGAAGACGAGGTTCAAAGTAAAAAAATGGGCTTTTGGAGAACGGTTTTAACCGTGGAACTTATGGATATTGCCTTTAGTCTAGATAGCGTCATTGCGGCCTTTGGAGTCTCAAATCAGGAATGGGTCTTATTTATAGGCGGTGTGATTGGAATCTTAATGATGCGAGGGGTTGCTCAACTATTCTTGGTATTAATTGAAAAAGTCCCTGAAGTGGAAATCACTGCATTTATTTTAATTGCCATTATCGCCATAAAAATGATTGTCTCTGCCTTTGGATACCAATTAGATGAATTTGTATTCTTTTCAATCTTAATTGCAGTGTTCTCGGCCACTTTCCTAGTTCATTTCGTCAGGAAAAATTCAGGGAATGAAAAAATACTATAATATCTGTACTGAAAGGCTCGAAAAGATCAGGCATCCTGGTCTTTTTTATTTTTGAATAAATTTCTGTATACGAATATTTCGGAAATGAAAATAATTTGTCAGTATGTTATTATAGACGATATTAAAAGTGGCTAAGGAGAAATTTACTAAATCGAATCAAACATTGGAGATGGAGCAGCATGCTAAACTGGAAACGTAATTTATGGGTGCTTTGGATTGGGGTCTTTTTTACAGCAGCAAGCTTTTCCATGGTCATTCCCTTTTTGCCAATTTTTCTTTTACAAATAGGTGTGCATGAGCATACGGAATTGTGGTCAGGATTATTATTTAGTGCGGCATTTTTTTCAGGAGCGATCGCCTCGCCATTTTGGGGCAGGATGGCTGACAAATATGGGCGGAAACCAATGATTATTCGGGCCGGATTTGCCCTCTTTGTCATCTATACGTTAATGGCATTTGTCACCAATCCGTATCAAATCCTATCTCTACGAATCTTGCAGGGATTATTAAGTGGATTCATTCCTGGTGCCATCGCATTGATTGGGACCAATACACCCGGAAACAAGGTGGGCTATGCCCTTTCTCTTATTTCTTCTGCGTCGGCCTCAGGAAGTATCCTTGGACCCTTGCTTGGTGGAGGGATATCACATCTAGTAGGAAATCGGTGGGCCTTTGCCAGTGCAGGAACGATTGTTTTTCTTGCCACACTACTTATCATTTTTTGGGTAGTGGAGGAAAATTTCACGCCTAGTAAAATACGGGGTTCTGTAAAAAATGACTTTAAATTGGCCTTGACGAATCGTCCGTTTTTCCTCGTACTCCTACTCACTGTCGTTACGAGTTGTTCGATCATGACGATTGAGCCTGTGCTTCCTTTATATATAGTGAAATTGGGAGGATCTTCTGAAAATGCCTCTTTATTAGCGGGAGTTGTGTTCTCATTGCCTGGAATCGCAAGCGCCTTGTTCGCTCCCTATTGGGGGAAATGGGCTGACAAGGTGGGCTTTCAGCGAGTTTTATTTATTGGGTTATTGGGTGGTGGAGTAGGAACAATCGCTCAAATTTTATTCAGTGAAATATGGGGATTTTCAATCATTCGCTTTGTATTTGGAATATTTTTCTGTGCCGTCTTCCCAGCGCTCAATGGTCTTGTTGTGAAGTCAACACCTGAAGATTTCCGTGGCAGGGCCTTTAGTTTGAATCAAACGGCTAACCAAATCGGCGGGATGATTGGTCCGATTATTGGCGGATTCCTCGGTGGGATATTCCCTGTTCAAAGTGTTTTTATCGTAACAGGTATTTTATTATTAATTGCCTGCGGTATGGCTTATTGGAATAGTAAGAATTTAAACAGTCATGCTCTAAAAAGAAAAGCTCTTACCTAAATAGATTACTAGATAAATACCCTCTCATCTTATTATGGATGAGAGGATATTTTGTGTTAAATTAGAAGCATATATCCAAAGGTAGGCGAGGACTTTATGATTTTTAAAAAGTCGGTCATTGAAACAATGCAAAAACGTCAATCGATTAGAACCTATGAAACTCAAAAGATAACTACAGATCATCTAAAAGAAATAAATGACTATTTCAATGAGGAAAACAATTTAATAGGACCGTTTGGAAAAAAAGGTCAAATTGAGTTGGTCGAGGTAACTAACAATGTTACTGACAAAGGGATTAAGTTAGGAACCTATGGATTTATCAAAAATCCAAGTGCGTATATAATCGGGATCACCGAAAACAATCAGTATTCTCTCGTCGATTTTGCCTACACTTTTCAAAAGTTGATTTTATTTTTGACAGAGTTAGGAATCGGTACATGTTGGATGGGAGGGACGTTCAATCGGAATTCCTTTGAAAAGGAGATTCAGTTAGATGAACGAAGATTTATTCCTTGTATCACACCCATTGGTTATCCGAAACAAAAACAACGAGTTTTTGATAAAGCCGTTCGTTTAGTCGTAAAAGCAGATAATAAAAAGTCTTGGGATAAGCTTTTTTATGATGCCAACTTTGAAAGGACCTTAACAAAGGAAAATGCAGGTCTTCTTGAAGTACCGATAGATATGGTGAGGCTTGGACCTTCTGCTTCCAACAAACAACCGTGGAGACTCGTGGTTTCTGATGATCGTAAAGTTTGTCATTTTCACATCGAACATACACCGAATTATAGCACTAAATTAGGCTATGATATGCAGTTATTGGATATAGGAATAGCGATGTGTCAGTTTGATTTAGCATGTCAGGAATTAAACATTAAAGGCAATTGGACTGTAGAGGAACCCAAGATAAATCTCCTTAATGAACAGACTGAATATATCGTAAGCTGGCATTTAAAAAGTTAAGTTAAAAAATGGTATCTAGAAGAACGTATAAGGGAGCGGTTGGATTGGCAAATGAATTAATAAAAAAAGACAATAATTTTCATAGTTTACGGTCAGATTGTATAAATTGCTTTGGTTTGTGCTGTGTGGCTTTGCCATATGCAAAGTCGGCAGATTTTGCGTTGGATAAAGAAGCAGGTACTCCTTGCCCCAATTTACAATCTGATTTTCGTTGTGGGATTCATAAGAATCTTAGAAAGGAAGGATTTAGAGGCTGTGTTGGCTATGAGTGTTTTGGTGCTGGTCAAAAAGTTTCACAAGTTACCTATCGTGGAAACGATTGGCGGGATCAACCAGCTTTAGCAAAAGAGATGTTTGATGTATTTCCGATTATGCAGCAACTGCATGAGATGCTTTGTTATTTACAGGAGGCTCTTAACTTAGAAGAGGCGCAGCCTATTTATAAAGAATTGCAATCCGCTATTGAAGAAACTGAGAAACTAACATATCTAAATCCACTATCCATTCTAGAGGTAAATGTTCCTGCCCATCGAGCGATCGTTAATGATTTACTTCTCCGTACAAGTGAACTTGTCCGTGCTAAAGTATCAGCTAAGAAAAACGTAAAAAGGAGAGACTTCATTGGAGCCAATTTAAAAGGGGCGGACATGCGAGGAGCTAATTTAAGAGGGGGATTGCTGATTGCTGCGGATCTAAGGAAATCTGATCTCCGAATGGCAGACCTCATTGGGGCGGACATGCGAGACGCTGATTTACGAGGAGCAAATCTGACAGGAAGTCTGTTCCTGACTCAAGCACAAGTCAATTCAGCAAAGGGCGATCGTACCACAAAATTACCATCTACTTTAAAAATCCCGGAACATTGGATGAATGATTAATTGGGAAAAAAGTGAAGGAACGGTCGTCAATAGGGTTTATTGACGACCCTAACTGCAGAAAAAGTGAAGACACAGTCGTCATTAGGGTATGACAACTGTGTCTGTAAGATAATTGAATTAAATATAGATTACGACCTCATGAATTCATAAACTTTGAATCTACTTTAAACAATGCATTTCACTTTCCACTTCATCCCACGGCACGGAATAGCCTTGCCCTTTGGAGCAGAAGATGGATGACGAGGTATATTCTGGATCTGCATCTTTATTGTAATTGATCCTTTCCATTACCTCGTTTGGATTATGGCAAGGGTAATAACCTCCAACAACTAGGTTTAGTGTTCCTTTTCCTTGTGTAATCGAGGCAAACTCAGGGCCATAATTCATAAAGGTAGCAACAGGAACTTTCCCTGTTAATAGGGTTTTATTTCCATCGGTAATTGGTGGGTTAAAGCTGCCGTGTCCATTCTGGATATCGGTGAGGACTTTCCCCATATGTTCTATATCCACTTTGATTTTATAATCATAAAAAGGTTCTAACAGGATGTTGTTAGCTTTTTCAAGACCTTGGCGCAATGCTCGGAAAGCTGCCTCTCTAAAGTCCCCGCCAGAGGTATGTTTGTTGTGGGCTCGTCCTGTTACTAACGTAATCTTCAGGTCGGTAATTGGCGACCCAGTAAGTAATCCATGATGTTCCCTTTCAAAAAGGTGATTCCGGATTACGTTCTGCGTTCCGACCGGTAAATCATCGGTATGACAAACACTTTCGAAAGAAATCCCACTATTTCTCCCACTTGGCTCTAATTTAAGATGCACTTCCGCATAATGTCCTAGTGGTTCAAAATGGCCATAACCAATGACCTCTGAACCGATTGTTTCTTTATATAGGATCTCCGGTTCAGCAAACGAAACATCAAAAAGAAAGCGGTCCTTAATTACCTGTTTAAGAACCTCAAGTTGGATGACCCCCATGACATGGATGTGGATTTCCTGAGTCCGTTCTTCCCAGGTGACATTTAGAGAAGGATCTTCGGCATCTAACATTTTAAAATACCGTAACACTTCTTTTACATTCATTGATGGTTCGAAAATAACTTTGGACTTTAATGCCGAAACCATTTCGTATTCGGCTTTTTCTTGTAATGTTCCCAGACCATCCCCAGCCGTAGTGGCTGACAATCCTGATACAGCAAAAATATCACCTGCGACTACTTGGTCGACCGTTTTAAATTTACTTCCATTATAAAGTCTTATCTGCGTTATTTTTTCGCGGAGAAGGTTTTCATCCACACTGTAACTTAATTCATCCCTAACTTTTAATGTCCCTTGCAGTGCTTTGATAAACGTAATCCTTGTGCCTTTTTCATCATAGCGAATCTTGTAAACACGGCCGGAAAAGGGAGGATCACTTGGATAATCGGAACTGGTTAATAGGTCTAATTTTTCAAGGAAGCTGTTGACGCCACTATCTTGTAAAGCCGAACCGCTAGCACAGGGGAAAATCTGTCTTTCTTTTACTAGCTTTCTCGTGGTTTCTAACCAATTTTGTGGATGATATCCAGTTACCATGTATGTTTCCAAAAGGGATTCGTCACGTTCAGCAATAAATTCAATCAGTTCATCATTCATTTTCCCCTGGGTCAAAGTCTCCGTCATATCAAACACTTCTGTGGTTAAGTTGCTGCGGATTTCATCTAAGACCCGTGCAGAATCGGCACCAACGCGATCGGTTTTATTGATAAAGAAAAAGGTTGGAACATGGTGCTTTTGTAAGAGTCTCCAAACAGTTTCAGTATGACCCTCGATTCCTTCTACCGCACTAATAATCACAATCGCGTAATCCATCACTTGAATCGCCCGTTCCATTTCGGGAGAGAAGTCGACATGACCTGGAGTATCGATCAAATAATAAGTGGATTCATTATAAGAAAACATCGCCTGATCGGCAAATACGGTTATCCCTCTTTGTCGTTCAATTTCATGTGTATCGAGAAAGGTATCCTGATGATCGACACGTCCTCTTTGTCGAATTGTTTTCGTGTGGAAGAGCAGTTGTTCTGCCAATGTGGTTTTTCCTGCATCGACATGAGCAAACATACCTATCGTTTTTTTCATGTTGTCACCTCTACTATCGTAAACTATCTTTATATCTAACTATTATAGCAAATGAGGTACGCAGGTTACTTGAAAGTTTTACGAAGGTATGTTTGTTCTAACGGAAATTCTTTTTTCTTCTTCAAGTTACGTGGCAGGTTAGTAAATATAAAATTTATATGTGTATTGGATTTTCCATTTTAGGAAAACCTAATTTTAATTTTTTAATGCTTGTATTATTAAGGTGGTTTAGATATGTGGTGGTTTACTTATACAGCATTAAGTATTAACCTTCTTGTTATCTGGTTTATGCCAAAGCGATTAACATTAAAAGAGATATATGTAACTTGGTTTATAATCGCCATGATTAATTTAAGTTCAGATTTTGTTTTGTGTTTATACTTTAAACTTTATGAGTTGGATGGAAGCGGAATTCAACTACGTGTCCATCTATTGGAATGGACATTAGGAGCTTCCTACGGCATAATTTTTCTTAATTTTATGCCCAAAAAAGTGCATAAATTTATTCTTTACCTAACTGTTTGGGTAGCTTACTCTTTATTTTTTGAAGCTGTCTTAGTACACCTAAAATATGTTAACTTTACTGGTTGGAAATTACTGTACTCAGCACCGTATTATATTTGTGCGTTTTTGTTTCTTAGATGGCATATTCATTTCATTAGGACTAATTAAAAATATTACTTTTGTTTATTTTGCAAATCTCTTAATGAAGAATGATTTTTATAATTCCAAAATCCAGATTGTGAAAAATTGCACTTAACTACCGGAGAGTTGAAAAAGATGGACTGTAACAACAGTTCATCTTTTTTAGTTTTACACAAAAAAAGAAAAATTTTGTAATTAATGTAACAATTTATAAGCTCATTTCGTTTTAAATAAGTAAAGGGGGTATGTTGATAAAACAATATTACTTTAACCATGTTCAACGAACATAACACTTTAGAATGAACACTTCATAATATAGGAGGGTATGATAGAAGAATGATCCATTTTACTACCTAAATAAAGATCTTCAATTATAATTATAAATTTCCCTGAAAGGATGTAAAAAATTTGAAAAGAACGGTAAAAACTTTTTTTATTCCATGTCTATTTGTGCTTCTAGTAGGCTGTTCTAATGATCAAGAAAAGCAATCTACAACCTCTCCACCAAAGCAATCTACGACTAGTCCTAGTTCTCCCAATCAAACTCAAAATAATGGACCAAAAAACCCATCCAATAACCCATCAAATTCACAACAAAACATAACTGATAATAAAAATGCTACATTGATACACGAAATTGTAACACTTGCTAAAGTTGGAACAGTCAAAAATTGTAGTTTTCCTGCGGATACAACGGTTATTGATCAGGTAATCGCAAAATGGGGAAAGCCAGATCAACAAGATTTTGTTGCAGGAAATAGATATTTCACTTATACCAGCCATGGTATTGTATTCGGTGTTAATAAGGGAGAACAAATTTTTGATGTACGCTCCTATTCAAAAGAGATTCAACTAATAACTTTTGACGAGGTAAATGGAGTGCTTGGCAAACCAAATGAAATTCATTACAGTAACGGTGACACAATATGGGTATATAACGTGAATGAGAAATTCCAATTAAAATTCATAGGTTCAAAATCTACCATCAACCATATTTCTGTCTTTTGTCCAGCAGATGCAAAGAATCAAATGGCGGGATGATTAAAATATAAATGGAGAAAATAATAAACTATTAGATCGCTTAGCTATTCGTAAGTTAAACTAAATCAGGGAGGCATATTTGTGAGAAGAAGAAATTGGATGCTTTTGTTTATTTCAATTTTTTTTGCCATTGGTTTACTAAACGGTGTTGCATATGCTGCGAATTCGACTAAATCGGATAGTGTTGTAACAAACGTTACACCAGACCCAAATTCACTGCAACGTCAGGTAGAGCTCTTGCAAGACTGGATAGCACCTCAATCTGCAAACGAGGCAGTTCAAACATGGGCTAAAGCCGTAAAAATGAGAAACGGTGCCGTACAATTTGCTGTTCTTTCCAAGGAACTACAGGAACAGACCAAAGGAATATTTGAAGAGCAAAATTGGGTAACTGGACTTTCAAGCCCGTGGGTTGATAAATATTCCATATCAAAAAGAAAGAAAACGGATAAAGGAGTAGAGGCTTACACTGTGGAGTTTAGGCTGGCTACTTCTACGGGATATGCAGGATCCGTAAAAGCATATCTTACGGTGGAAAATTCAAACGAAAAATGGATAATTACAGGAATAAAAGGTGACGGTTCGAACAGCTTAGAAGGAATTACCGTAGTTCCTTCAAATCCTTAATATCAAAAACCATTGGTATTAGATAACGATTAAAATAAAATAAGTTCTGGCCCTTATGGCAAAAGGGGGCTTTAGCGAGAGATCAATGCTGTCCTTTGTGGCAGCTTTTCTTATTGTAACGTAAGCAGGTGAGTGGAAGAAAAGAAAAATTCCAAACTATTATATGTTAAAATATAGGAAAATTGACAAGCAGGGGGTGAATGACAATTTTACCATGGAAAATAATATCAGCATCAGTTTCAAGTACTATCTTTGCAATTATTTTAGGATTAATTAATCCTAATCCTTTTGGTGATATAAAGAAATTCAGTATAATCACACTATGAATCAACTATATTTCGTTTTATATTAGGTGGTATAAAAATAACAATTCAATTTACAAAGGAATAGTAAAATGTAAAGGAGAAAACAATGGTAAGAAAGTTAAAATCGGCATTCTTCACAACACTTATATTGGGAGTGTTATTTTTCCTGTTTGAATTGATACAGGAGGGTTCTGCAGTATTTTTTATAATTGTCCTTTTTTATTCTGCAATAGGTAACTTTCTTTTTGGTATACCTATTTCATTTCTATCAGATTTTCTTACAAAAAAACTAATAAAATATAGATTTATAGTTGCAGGTTTTATACATATATTATTCGGCTTTTTAACAACTCTTGTAATTGGTAGGCTTGGTCTATTTGCAGGGGTATGCTCCTTACTCTTTTTCTTATTAGAAGAATGGCAAAAGAAGAACACCAACCTATACAAATTCAATAGAAAAATGTACATTATAAACGGGTTTATGACAATAAGTTTCTTCTCATTAGGGATATATGGGGCAGTAAATTTTAATGAACCAATTTTTGAAAAGAAAACGAATAATATCTATTTAATTCCTAATGGTTTTGAGGGGTCTATAGTGGTTTACTATAATGTTTCGGAGGAACCTCCTATAAAGAAAGAAGGAGAATTTTCAGTTATTCCAGTAAATGTAGAGAATTTAATAGAATTAGAAGGCACTGAAATAGAACATTATGGTATTTCTTTTACTTCTACTCCTAGGACTACTGAAGGTGCTACCGTTAATGATAAATATTATTACGTTGATGAAATGGGAGGAAGAACTAAAATAGACAATTATTGCACTTCTGGCGATGGTAGTGGAACTTTTACCACGAGTAGTGGGAAGGAAATCCAATACGATACTCTTCAAATAACAAAAACCGATTGTGGTGAGGATTTCTATCTTTATGGTAAGGAAATGTTTAATACTCAAATTAGTGAAGTACAAAAGCATTGGAGTGGTAAATTATCTAAAGAAAACTGAAATCATGAAATTCCTTCATTAACGGAATCAAGGTAAAAAACAGGAATTTTTTGCGAAGATGTCGAACCTATTCCATTAGAGACACGAATTAATTAAAGGGGAAATGACTTATGTTCGAAGAGGGATACATTGATGTAACTGGTGGAAGGGTATGGTATCAACTTTTTAATAAAGATGCCGTGGGGACTCCTGTGATTATTTTGCATGGTGGACCGGGATCGTCATCCTATTCTCTTCAAGGGTTAAAAGCTCTAGCTGAGGACCGTCCTGTTATCTTTTACGATCAATTAGGATGTGGGAAATCAGATCGTCCATCAGATCCATCACTATGGAGAATTGAGAGATTTGTTGAGGAATTAGCACAGATAAGACAATCTCTCAACCTTAATGAAGTACATATTTTGGGCCATTCTTGGGGAACAACACTTGCTGCAGCTTATTGTTTGACCAAGCCAAGCGGGGTGAAAAGTGTTATTTTCTCAAGTCCCTGCTTGAGTGCTCCATTATGGGAACAAGATCAACGACGCAATCTTGAAAAGTTGCCTAAAGAAATTCAGGCAACGATCATCAGATGTGAGGAAAATGAAACGACAGACACTGATGAATATAAAAAAGCCACAGAGGTTTTTAACAAAAACTTTGTATGTCGACTGAATCCTTATCCAGAATGGTTAAAAAAAGGTTCTCACTATCGAAATCCTGAGGTTTACAATATCATGTGGGGACCTTCTGAATTTACTGTCCTGGGCAATCTGAAAGAATTCGATTGTACCCCGCGATTAAAGGAAATCACCTTTCCAACACTTTATACTTGCGGGCGGTTTGATGAGGCGACCCCGGAAACAACCAAGTATTACAGTAGTTTGACACCAGGTTCCGAGTTCCATGTGTTTGAAAACAGTGCCCATATGCCTTATGTGGAGGAACCGGATGAGTTTTTGAGTGTCATTGGTGCCTTCCTGAAAACAAGGGATGCTCGTTAACTTCATGAACGGTTAAAGAAAAATGAGATAAAGTTGAATCTATGGAGAAACAATTTTTAATATTGTTGTTTCTCTTCTATTTCTTCACTATAATATCCAACGATTGATGATTTCCAGGAATAACCACAAGACAATTGAAAGCGTTTCCATTAAAATAGAGAATAAGATATAGGAGAGGGGAAACAAACAATGGAACTTTTATTTGAACAATGTAAACATAACCAGTCGGAAGAACCTTGTGATGAATGTACCCCAAAGAAAGAAGCAGATGAAAGTAAGGATATCCCTGAATATGACTATCATTTAAGATTGTGGTTCTAACATGAATAGAGCTTTCTTTTAAGATGTTTTGGAAAGATAATTATAATGAAATTCAAGTTAGCTAGAATAACAGCAAAAAACTCGTTTTTTCTTATGAAAGACGAGTTTTTTATTTTTTTTGTATGGCTATTTTCGCATAGATTGTTGTTTCTCGTATAAGTTCATCACCCCGTTTAACTATATACTTCGTGGCATCTTTTCGTGAGAACCTTTGCGGAAATTGCCTAGAGACTTAGTAAATGACCTTTATTAAGCTCCAATAGGAACAAAGTTTACGAAAAGAGCCTTTTGTATTTAGTATGCCATTAGTAGTTATGGTAACATGAAATGAGTAAATTTAGAGAATTCAGAGGATAGATGGATGAAAATCAATCAATTAATTGCGAACAATATTAACCATTTAGATGCAGTACTGCCAGTTGAAAAGTCGTTAGGAATTGCCGGTTTGTCTGGATCTGGTAAGACGACTTTTTGTCAAACAATTGGTGAGGAATCCAAGAAACGTCTCGTTTCCTTATTGCCAAAGGCTGAATACCAGTATTTATTTTCCAATATCATGGAAACCAATTTCAGTGCCATTAAGATGGAAGAAATGCCTTTAGTCCTTTTTCTCGGAAAATCATCGATTTCTTCCAATCCAAGGTCAACCATTGGCACTCATACCGGCGTATTTAAAGAGATTCGCGATCGGTTAGCTGCTAAATTTAATCTATCACCGGAAGTTTTTTCATTTAATAATGCATTAGGCTGGTGCCCCGATTGTAAGGGACGCGGTACAACTAAAAATGTCGAATGTCCAAAGTGTAAAGGGAAGCGCTACAATCATGAAGTGGAGCAATATACCCTTGAATTATTTGATCAACCACATACTATTTCCGATATCAACAATCTAAGTATTGAATCGATTCTCTCATTAGCAGAAGTCTTACATATTAGTGAACCAAAACAACATATTCTCCAAAATATCATCCATATGAATATTGGGTATTTAACACTGAATCGGATTATGGGTACCTTGTCAGGTGGAGAATTAACACGACTTTACTTGGCAGAATTCATGGCAACGAGTGAAGATACGGTTATTATCATTGATGAAATCTCCGTTGGTCTTGATCACCAAACCCTATTGAAAATTTTAGAACAGATTAAACAATTAGGCTTTAAGAATCAAATTTGGCTCATTGATCATTCGGATACGGTCCTCGATGCAACAGATGAACAATTGTTTTTTGGACCTGGCAGTGGGAAATATGGCGGGGAAATTGTGGGGGAATCACCACGGCCCAAGCCAATCTCATGGGAACGAAACCCAGCGGCGCCAACTGATTATTATCAATTTCATGACCTTTACTGTCGTAATATACAAATGGCGGAAATCCAGATACCTAAAAATAGACTGGTCACTTTTACGGGGGAGTCGGGATGTGGGAAATCTACTCTCGTGAATGAGTGTATTGCCAAAGATTTTCTAAAGCGATATCCAAAAGATAAATTAGTTATGGTAGGCCAAGATCGAAACCAATCAATTACCAGTCGGTCAACGGTTGCGACGTTTCTTGATATTAAAAGGAAACTCACAAAATATAGTGAAGAAATTGATGATATTTTCGGGCGTTCGATTGAAGACATTATTGATGAATTGCCAAATGAAGACATCGCTCATAAACGCTTAAGCTTATTGATCAAACTTGGACTTGGGTATTTGACCTTGGAAAGGAAAACACAAAGTTTATCGACAGGTGAATTTCAATGTGTTCATTTAGTATCTGAGCTATTTGCGAACTCAAGAAACCCGCATACATTGTTTATTTTTGACGAGCCTTCAAAAGGTTTATCACAAAATATTTTAAACCAATTTATTGATAGTGTTAGGGTCATTCTTCAAGATGAATCTGTTTCTATCATGATGATCGAACATAATTCTTATATGCTAGATAGCTCTGATTTTATCGTTGATTTTGGTAAAAGGCAGCTTGCTCCTGTCCAACATCTAGATGTTGTCAGTCATGATGACTATGCTTGTCAAAAAAACGAGGAAGATCAAGTGGCTCCTGTGCAAATTACTTCAACACTAAGGTTAAAAACTGGAGTTAATTATTTACATGAGGATCATATCGCTTATTTTAAAAATGCAGAAAATGTCTATAAGGGTGGAATCTTAAAAAGCTTATCGCCAATGGCCCGGTTGATTTATGGTGAATACGAATCCGACAAGATCGCACCTGTCATCGCCATCGATCTAGAAAGACATTTATATAGTCAATACAGCTTTCTCTATGAAATTGGTGGAATTATTAATCATATAGTGGCTGCGCATCCGACCAATAAAGATACTAGGAGTTTTGATTTCTATCATCAAGAAAATCATTGTCCGTGTTGTTCTGGTCGTCGTGTCATAGAACAATTTGATATTGATGTTGTTATTCAGGACAAAACCGTGCCATTCTGGGATGGCTTATTACATCCAGACGTAATGGAAGTATTAAAATATTATCAATATCCAAAATTGCAATTTCTTTTTGACGAGATAAAGAATGAACTTGGTCAAGATATTAGTAAAAGCATTAATGAGATGACAGAAGCAGAAAAACAGACCTTCCTATATGGTTATTGGGAAAAGTCGTTTTATGATAAAGCGGGTAAAGCATCGAGGACATGGGAAGGCTTTAACTACATCATCGGTCGTTATATGTTTATTTCGAAATCGATCATTAAAGAGCAGATGAAAGCATCAAAAGAGATGATCACCTGTCCGGTTTGCCAAGGTACCGTACTAAACCATCATAAAAAATTAGCCTTTGCGGACACGGATATTCGGGAAATTATTCAGCAACCGATTGATCGGGTCATTCAGTTAGTAGGGAAGTTACCTGAACTGGAAAAACTAAGAGCTATTGTTGGCGGCGATATGTCGCTCACGGAAGATGTGTCTTTCCTTCCAAGGGAAACACAAGTAGCGCTAAAAATGCTTGAACTAGAGCTAGCCAGCTTCACCCACTATGAAGTGGTTCTACAAAATGCCTTACCATTCTGGGGCAGTATTAAAGGTAATATCGAAGCCATCAGCAGCAAAAATCTACTCACAATCTGTGACTTTGCCAATATTACTGAAACGAGAGAAAGGATTATTGATAAGTACTTCACCAATGGAAAATACAAGAAACTCACGTATGTCTATGAGGCGTTTAGTTACAAAAAGATTGTTACGCAAATTAATAAAATTAAGGCTAGTCATCCTTGTCCATTCTGTAAAGGGAAGAAAGTCATTTCAGAAGATGGTCTCCATGATGGCGTGCAAAAATTATCAATCCCATGTGTTAGTTGTTCAGCAAGTGGCATCAATGAAGAAGGGCGGAAGGAAATCGTTGATGGCATCGATGTGAATACCTGGCTAACGGGCAAAGTAATGGATGTCGTTCCTGAAAGCATCAACCAAGAGGACATTGCAGAAATTCCGATTTTCAATCGAATTCGCGAGTTGAATAAAAGGGAAATGATGGCGGTTTATCATTATCTTCTGCAACAAAAGTAAATTTGCAAAAATAGCATTATTAAGTAATAGAAAAACGCATTTGCTATCAAGAGTAGCAAATGCGTTTTCTTTGAGTGTGCTTGTTAATTTTTAACAGAAGCTTCCTTTGGCGACCAGGTTTTTCGCCATGAAACTTGTGCAATAAGTAACAATACCAATGCTGCGATGCCAATCCCCGTATATACCATAAAGCCTGTTCCGTAACTGCCCGTAGTTTCCTTTAGCGTTCCCAAGATATTGGGAACAAAAAATCCGCCAACTCCGCCGGCCGCACCAACAATCCCGGTAATCATCCCAATTTCCTCTTGGAAGCGCTGCGGCACCAATTGAAAGACTGCGCCATTGCCCATTCCCAGGCAGAGCATTCCAAAAAACAATAAAATGGTTACAAAAGCTAAAGGAGGAAGCTGGCTCACGCCGAACATACTAAGGGATACCCCAATGAATAAGAAGGTTAGCAGGCGAACTCCGCCGATTTTATCCGCAATAAATCCGCCAGCGGGACGGAAAAAGCTGCCTGCTGCCACACATAGAGTGACAAAATCGCCAGCTCTTACTTTTGATAAATCATATTGATCCACAAAAAAGATACTTAAGAAACTGGACAAACCCACAAATCCCCCGAAGGTAACACTGTAAAGCAAACAAAAATACCAGGTATCCTTTTGTTTAAATACTTTCAAATATTCAATCACCGGTTTTGGTGCTGGTTGCGAAGGAGCATCCTTTGCCATGATGATATACAAAATAAATACGACCAACAGAGGAATCAGTGTTAATCCTAATACATTATGCCAGCCCATTTCTTCAGCAAGCCGCGGTCCAAATAAGGTGGCAAAAAGCGTGCCGCTGTTCCCGGCACCCGCTATTCCCATCGCCAGTCCTTGTAAATGCGGAGGATACCATCTGCTTGCCATGGGAATGGCTGCGGCGAAGCTTGCTCCGGCAACACCAAGAAGGATTCCAATCATATAAAGTTCAGTTAATGTTTGACCAAATAACCAGCCCCATCCAAGTGGAATGATGGTAACAAGCATTCCGCTGATGGCTGTTTTGCGTGGTCCGATTCGATCCGTTAAAACCCCAAGGATCAGGCGGAAAAACGATCCGCTTAGAATTGGAACAGCAACAATAAATCCCTTCTGAGAGGGGGTTAACCCAAAGTCCTTTGTAATATAAACCCCGAGGGCCCCCAAGATAACCCAAATCATGAAACTAACATCAAAGTATAAGAATGATGCCGCTAATGATGGCGCATGACCGCTTTTTTTTAGATCTGATAACTTCATAGTATTGTGCTCCCTTCTAGTAAAACATTTTTTTTTGGTTCATAGGTACCTACCATCAGAATTTTTATCCAATTACCATTCAAAACAACTATCTTTCGAAAACATCACCCTTACTAGTAACACCAAGAATGAAAATAAACCGATATTGTTTTTCATAATTTTCCCTCCTTAACACTGTTGGAATGTGAATTGCTCTTGCTTTGTTCAACAATATCCGATAGGCAGCGAGAATGTCACCTAGTATGTAAGGTACCCTGACATAGAACTTACCGTGTTAGAAAATGTTACACAATCGGTTCCTTTTGCTGAATTTTATGGAATAATAGGTGATATTTATGGTTGCAGTTATCCACATATTTAACTAGCGGAGGTATTTAGAATGGATAAGCAAAAGCTCGTTTTGATAGGAAATGGAATGGCAGGGGTGCGGTGTATTGAGGAGATTTTACAAAATGCTCCACATTCCTTTGAGATTACTATTTTCGGAAGTGAACCACATCCTAACTATAATCGGATCCAATTATCAGCGGTTTTGCAGGGAGGCACCACGTTTGATGAGATTACCATCAATGATCGTGAATGGTATAACGAACAGAACATCAAGCTATTTACAGGAGAAACAGTGATAAAAATCGATCCAGAAAAACAATTGTTAAAAACGGATAAAAGTCGAGAATTCTCTTATGACCGACTCATTATCGCAACAGGGTCCGTTCCATTTCTCCTCCCTTTACCGGGTGCTGATAAAGAAGGTGTCATCACGTTTCGGACGATTGAAGATTGTCAGAACATGATAGACACAGCGAATCAATTCAAAAAAGCGGTCGTCATTGGCGGTGGAGTCTTAGGTTTAGAAGCTGCCAAAGGTCTGCTCAATCTTGGGATGGAAGTAACAGTGGTTCATAATGCCCGATATTTAATGGAAAGACAACTCGATGAAACCGCAGCGAAGCTGTTGCAAACAGAGTTGGAAGGGCAAGGTTTACGATTTCTTTTTGAAAAAGATACAAAGGAGATATGCGGAAGCGAACGGGTGGAAAGAGTGACCTTTAAGGATGATACCGAAATAGCGGCTAATTTGGTAGTGATGGCTGTAGGGGTGAGACCTAATATCCAGTTAGCAAAAGAAAGCGGAATCGTAACAAACCGAGCGATTCTGGTTAATGATTATCTGGAAACGAATCGACCGAATATTTTTGCTGTCGGTGAATGTGTGGAACATCGAGGGATTGTCTATGGATTAGTCAAACCTCTTTATGACCAAGGGAAAGTTTTAGCGAAACGGATTTGTGGTCTGGAATCTAAAGGGTACGAAGGAACTGTTCTCTCGACCCAATTAAAAATATCGGGTGTAGATGTGTTTTCGGTCGGTCAGTTTACTTGTGATGAGAATCTTAAGTCTATTGAGATTTTTGATGAATTAGAGGGTGTTTATAAAAAGCTTGTTTTTGAAGATTCTCAAATGGTGGGCGCAGTGTTGTTTGGAGATACTCGGGATCGTACGAGATTACTAGAGATGATTTTGAAAAAACAAGATGTGTCCGACCTAGAGATAGTTACACTCTTTCAATCATCAAATATAGAAGGGGATTCCGTCGCAGCAATGACCCCAAGTGAAATCATTTGCAATTGTAACGGAGTCGCAAAAGGGTCCATTATTGAAGCGGTTCTAAAAAAAGGATTAACGACCGTGGATCAAGTAAAAAAGTGCACCAAGGCATCTGGATCATGCGGCGGCTGTAAACCTTTAGTTTCCGATCTTCTCACCTACATTCAAAGCGATGATTTTAATGAGATCATTGAACAAAAATCGATGTGCGCCTGTACCTCGTTAACAGAAGATGAAGTGGTTTATGAAATGCAATTGCAAGGCTTGACTTCTGTACAAGAAGTGATGGAAATTCTTGATTGGGGCAATCAGGAAGGATGTTCTACCTGCCGTCCTGCTTTAGCCTATTATTTAGGCATGATTTATCCGGAATATGAGAGCCACCAAGAAACGCTGTTTGTATCCGAACAAATGAATGCCATCGTTCAACAGGATGGTACGTACACCATTGTCCCACAAATGTACGGCGGAAAAACAACGGCAGAACAATTACGGTCGATTGCTGATGTTGCAGAGAAATACGGCATCTCAAATATTGCAGTCACTAGTGAACAAAGAATTCATTTGATGGGTGTGAAGAAAGAAAATCTGTCTGGCGTGTGGGCGGATTTGAACATGGAAGTAAGTGCCACCTATGGGAATATGGTTCAAAATGTAAAAACCAGTATTGGGGAACATATTTGCCGTTGTGACAAACAATCATCGATTCAGCTGGCTGTCGGCCTCGAACAAAGGTTGGAATTTCTGACAACTCCCTATCGCGTAAAAATGGGCGTATCTGCTTGTATGCATAACGGGGCTGGTTCAACGACGAAAGATATTGGTGTGATCGGAACGGGTCTTGGCTGGGAAATTTATGTCGGTGGCAGCAGCGGCCGGAATGTCCGCGCGGGAGAATTATTATGCCTTGAATCTTCGAACAATGATGTGATCGATATTATTTGTGCTTTTGTTCAGTATTACCGTGAGACCGCCAATTTCCTTGAACGTACTTGGCAATGGATTGAACGGGTCGGTTTAGTGCATGTGCGAGAAATTCTGTTTGACCTAGACTATCGCCAGCAATTATTGCGACGGTTAGAGAAAGATCATATTTTGCGCAAAAAGTTCTTAGTTAAAAGTTCCAAATCATCAACCGTTTTGTAAGAAATGTTCAATTTAAAAAAAGTGAAGGAAGGGTGAGCGATCTTGACGGAAGCATTATTAAAGTATTTTCGGACAAAGGAACAAGAAGTGAAATCAGAGAAAAAATACGAGTCGCAATGTCCTTACTGCAGCATGCAATGTAAAATGCAATTGATTGAACAATCCATTGTGACGAGAAAAAAATATATAACCGTTGGAAAAGAGAATCCAACTTCGGAGGGGCGTTTATGCGTTAAGGGCATGAATGCTCATCAACATGCTTTTCATAAAGACCGCTTGAAATATCCATTGTTAAAAGTAAATGGAGAATTTGTTCGGGTCTCATGGGAGGAAGCATTAAATCACATTAAAGAAAACTTTACTAAGATTCAGGCGGAATCTGGCCTTAATGCCTTAGCGGTTTATGGGAGTGCATCAGTCACAAATGAAGAGGCCTACTTATTGGGTAAATTTGCACGGGTCGCATTAAAAACTAAATACATTGATTATAATGGTCGTCTTTGTATGTCCGCGGCTGCTTCTGCAGCGAGTCAAACCTTTGGTTTGGACCGCGGGTTCACGAATAGTTTATCGGAAATTCCAACTACTCGTTGTATCATGTTAGCGGGGACGAATATCGCTGAATGCCAGCCCACTATTATGCCTTATTTTGAAAGAGCGAAAGAAAATGGCGCCTATATTATTGCGATTGATCCACGCGAAACAGCCACAACGAAAATAGCAGACTTGCATTTGAAGCCTAAACCAGGATCCGATGCCGTGTTAGCCAATGGGTTATTGAAAGTGATCATTGAAGAAAATTATGTGGATGAGGCGTTTATTCAAGAACGGGTAAATGGGTTTGAAGAGGTCAGGGAATACGTGTTATCCCTCAGTTTAGATGAAATTGAAGAAATAACCGGCGTTCCAATCCCGCTCATTCGTAAGGCGGCAGTAAGATTTGGAAAAGAGGAAACAGGAATGATTTTTACAGCGAGAGGGGTCGAACAGCACACCGATGGTTCGATGACCGTACGCAATTTCCTAAATATTCTGGTTTCAACTGGTAAAATTGGCAAGCCTGGCTGTGGTTATGGAGCCATTACCGGCCAAGGGAATGGCCAGGGGGCGAGAGAGCATGGCCAAAAAGCTGACCAGCTTCCTGGATATCGTTCGATTGAGAACGAAGAACATCGAAACTACGTGGCCAGTGTATGGGGGGTTAACAAGGAGGAGTTACCACGTAAAGGTGTTTCGGCCTATGAAATGATGGAGAAAATCCACGAAGGGGAAATAAAGGGTTTATTTCTCATGTGTTCGAATCCGATTGTCTCCAATCCAAATGCCCACTTTGTCAAAGAGGCGATTGAAAAATTAACCTTCTTTGTAGCGGTGGATCTGTTTGTTTCAGAAACAGCAAGATTAGCAGATGTCATCCTGCCTGCCTCATCCTATTTAGAAGATGAAGGAACGATGACGAATGTAGAGGGACGAGTAACATTGCGGGAAGCCAGCTATCCGTGTCCGGGAGAAGTGAAACATGATTGGCAAATCATCTGTGAAATTGCCCGTGCGCTAGGAAAGGAAGAGTATTTTTCCTTTTCATCTGCTGAGGAAATATTTACTGAATTAAGATGGGCGAGCCGTGGAGGTAATGCTGATTATTTCGGGATTACCTATGAACGACTGAGACAGGAAGGCGGAATATTATGGCCATGCCCTGCCCTTGACCATAAAGGTACAAAAAGAGTGTTTGAAACATCCTTTGCCCATTCAGATGGAAAGGCATCGATGGTAGTGGTACCAAACATTCCGGAGATTCCAAAAGAACAAACATGTGATGAGTTTCCGCTTTATTTAACAACAGGAAGAGTCATGTCACATTACTTAACAGGAGTGCAAACAAGGAAAAGTCCAGCCTTAGCTGCGCGAAATGTAGAACCATTTATGGAAATTCACCCTGTAGCTGCAAGTAAATATCAGATTCCAGATCAAGCCTTAGTGAAAATCGAATCAAGAAGAGGAAGTGTGGTGGTCAGAAGCAAATGGTCGGAAACCATTCGTCAGGATACCATTTTTGTCCCTTTTCACTGGGCAGATTCACAAAATATTAATCTCCTCGTCGCAAAAGAATTGGATCCCGCCTGCAAAATGCCTGGCTTTAAAGTCAGCGCTGTGAAGGTGAGTCCAGCTATCGATTTCCTAAATTAAAAATTTTTATGTTAGAAGATCTCACACGGTAGGTTAGTTCTTAGTTAGGCTGTGATATAGTTTAAGAAACTTTCATAGGGGAGGAAAGCTACCATGGATAAGAA
Organism: Neobacillus sp. 204; assembly: GCF_046562815.1. Lineage (NCBI taxonomy): Bacteria > Bacillati > Bacillota > Bacilli > Caryophanales > Bacillaceae > Neobacillus > Neobacillus sp. 204. Next base: position 412,897 of record NZ_JBJORY010000002.1, on the reverse strand, counting down.
AAAGTTGGTACTAGTAGGGAATGGAATGGCTGGAGTGAAAACTATTGAGGAGATCTTAAAACTATCAAGAGAATCATTTGAGATTACTATTTTCGGAGCTGAACCGCATCCGAATTACAATAGAATACTTCTTTCAAAAGTATTACAAGGGGATACAGCGGTAAAGGACATTACCCTTAATGACTGGGATTGGTACACAGAAAATAACATTCAATTGTTTACAAGCGAAACGGTAATTAAAGTCGATTCGAAGCGGAAAGTGGTTATCACGGACTTAGGAAGAATAGAACCATATGATGAATTGATTTTAGCAACGGGTTCCCTCCCATTTATCCTTCCGATTCCGGGAGCAGATAAGAAAGGTGTGACAGCTTTTCGGGATATAAAGGATACTGAAGTGATGCTTGAGACCTCGAAAGAGTATAAAAAAGCGGCCGTCATTGGCGGTGGATTGCTCGGACTAGAAGCGGCGAGAGGCCTTTTAAACCTTGGAATGGATGTATCAGTCATTCACCTCGCTCCATATTTGATGGAACGGCAATTAGATCCGCAAGCAGGAAAACTGCTCCAAAGCGAATTAGAAATGCAAGGTATGAAATTTCTTTTAGAAAAACAAACGCAAGAAATCTTTGGAAATGATCGTGTCGAAGGTTTACGGTTTAGTGATGGAACCATCCTTGATGCAGACTTAGTTGTGATGGCTGTTGGTATTAAGCCAAATATCGAATTAGCCAAAGCAAGTGAGATAGCAGTTAATCGTGGAATTGTCGTCAATGATTACTTGCAAACGAGTGTTCCGGATATTTATTCAGTTGGTGAATGTGCCGAGCATAACGGAACCGTTTATGGTCTAGTAGCCCCCTTGTTTGAACAAGGGAAAATATTAGCGAAACACATCAGCGGGCTTGAAACAAAGGGATATCAAGGCTCGGTATTATCCACACAATTGAAGGTATCAGGGGTTGAGGTGTTTTCAGCAGGAGACTTTATGGAAGGCGAAGGAAAAGAAGCCATCAAAGTCTTTGATGGAAATGACAGTATTTATAAGAAGATCGTCATCCAAGACAATAAAATTGTTGGAGCTGTGCTGTTTGGTGATAGCAGTGATGGAAATCGTCTCTTTTCGATGATTCAAAAACAAGCAGATGTTTCCTATACAACAAAAGTATCACTCTTACAACCTCTTAATGAGGAATTTGGTGGCAGCTTAGTTGCTTCTATGAGCGAAGAGGAAATTATTTGTGGATGTAATGGGGTATCCAAAGGAGCGATTATCGAGGCGATTCAGAATCAAGGTTGTTCATCCGTTGATGAGATCAAAGCTTGTACAAGTGCATCAAGGTCTTGCGGGGGCTGTAAGCCGCTTGTCGCGGAAGTATTACAGCTTACACTTGGTTCAGAGTTTGACAGCTCGATTCAGAAAGAAGCGATTTGCAGCTGTACTACACTATCGAGAGATGAAGTTGTTGAAGAGATTAAAGCAAAAGGTTTGACCCACATCAGAGAAGTGATGAATGTGCTTGGGTGGATGACAGAGGAAGGGTGTTCAAAATGCCGGCCCGCTCTGAACTATTACTTGGGTATGGTCAATCCGATTGACTATAAGGACGAAAGAGAGTCCCGATTTGTCAATGAGCGCATGCATGCAAATATTCAAAAGGATGGAACGTATTCTGTTGTACCGCGGATGTATGGTGGTGTAACCAATTCGCAAGACTTACGCCGCATTGCGGACGTGGTAGATAAATATGAAATACCTTTAGTAAAACTAACCGGTGGTCAACGAATCGACTTACTCGGAGTTAAAAAGGAAGATTTGCCGAAAATATGGACGGAGTTGGATATGCCTTCTGGTTCTGCCTATGGAAAGTCCTTACGTACAGTTAAAACATGTGTCGGTGAACAGTTCTGCCGTTTTGGAACCCAAGATTCCATGGGACTCGGCATCGACCTCGAAAAGAAATTCGAAGGACTTCAAACGCCGCATAAGGTGAAAATGGCTGTTTCTGCTTGTCCGAGAAGCTGCGCAGAGTCTGGGTTTAAAGATATTGGTTTTATAGGAATTGACGGCGGGTGGGAACTTTATGTAGGCGGAAATGGCGGTACCCATGTACGTGGAGGAGATCTATTATACAAAGTAAAAACATCTGAAGAGGCGATGGAGATTACCGGCGCGTACCTGCAATATTATCGTGAAACAGCCAACTATTTAGAACGTACGTCAGCATGGATTGAACGTGTGGGGCTAACACATGTACGCTCCGTTCTTGACGATAAGGAAAAACGTCAAGCCTTAAATGAACGCATGGATGATGCATTATCGGTGATCAAGGATCCATGGAAAACCATAACAGAGGATGAAAAAGTAAGAAAAGAATTGTTTGAGACTGTGGTCATGTCTTAAGAACCTACATTTTAAGGAGGAAATCATCCAATGACAAAAAAAAGCGTAGAAATGGTGTCAATCGGTTCTGTACGGGATCTTCCAGAACGATTAGGAAAGACCGTATGTGTCGGTGATAAAGAAGTGGCAGTATTCAAATTATTAAACGGGACCATTCGTGCGATTGAAAATCGCTGTCCGCATAAAGGCGGGGTATTGAGCGAAGGATTGGTCAGCGGAGAATTTGTTTTTTGTCCCATGCATGATTGGAAAATATGTTTGGATAACGGAAAGGTACAGGAGCCAGATACTGGCTGTGTAAAAACCTATCAAACTAGAATAGACGGAGATGAAGTGTTTCTTCTCATTGATTAGTCTACTAAAAAGGAGGTCAGGTTCATATGACCGATAAAAAGGGAAAAGTCTATATTGTTGGAGCCGGGCCTGGCGATCCTGATTTAATTACGGTGAAAGCAATGAAATGCCTTGAGCAGGCAGAAGTCATTCTATATGATCGACTCGTGAATCCGGTGTTATTAAATTATGCCAATGCTGTTACCGAAATCATTTATTGTGGAAAAGAGCCGGGGAACCATTGTGTTTCCCAAGATTCCATCCATCAATTATTGGTCGAAAAAGCCTTGGCAGGTAAATGGGTTGTTCGTTTAAAAGGAGGCGACCCGTTTATTTTTGGCCGAGGAGGGGAAGAGGCCGAGGTATTGATTCGAAATAGTATTGATTTTGAAGTGGTTCCAGGGATTACTTCGGGAATTGCCGCCCCAGCCTATGCGGGAATACCGGTCACTCATCGAGATTTGAGCCGTTCCTTCGCCGTGGTTACAGGCCATTGTTTGAGCGGTAAACCAAATAACATTCGTTGGGACCATCTCGCCCATGGGGTCGATACGCTTGCCATTTATATGGGGGTCAAACACCTTCCATTTATATGTCACCAACTGCAAACCTCTGGTAAAGATTCTTCCACACCAATTGCTGTCATTGAACAAGGGACAACCGGAAATCAACGTACAGTAGTCGGAACCCTCGAGACGATTGTGGATATTGTAAATGAAAATCGAATCGCAAATCCAGCGATGATTGTTATCGGAGAAGTGGTGAAATTATCAGAAAAACTATCGTGGTTTCCTGAAAGCATTAAAGAAGAAATGTTTATATAAAAATTATTTAGTTTGTAAGAGTTTATAATGAATATTATAGGCTCTTTTTTCTGCCATTCTTTATAAATCATACTCCGTAAATGTAATGAATGATTTGCCATTGAATTTAGGTAATTTTTTTTCCTGTTTCTCTCCATAATTAAATTTATCGTTTTCAATAGAGGATTTAATAAAAATATGTCGAATTGGAGTAAGTGAATATACCTATTTAAGAGGGCGGAATTATGAATAAATCTGGTCAAATTATCCTGGTGCTGATTTCAATATTATTTACCAGCTTTCAAAAGATCTACGATCATCAACCTTTTTTTACGATCGATTTTTTTCTTTTTACCCTGATTGCCTGGGTAGTGGGCTGGCAATATGATAAAGCGCGCTACTATGAAAAAAAAGCACGTGAGAGTGAAGAAAGCTATAAGAAGTTGATAGATTCATTGCCTGCACCCGTCTATATTACGCGGAATCATAAATTATTATATGTAAATCAGGCTGCGATGACCATGAGTGGTGCTACGAAACTAGAAGATTTAATTGGGAAGTCCATTTTGGATTTTATTGTTCCCGAATATAAGAGTCGTTTGCTGGAACGATATAAACAAATAAAGAAAGAAAAACAGCCCGTAAACACGATTGAATACAAAGCAAAGCGATTGGATGGATCAACCTTTTTATTTGAGGCATCTTCCTTGTTTATCGTTTTTGGAGAAAAAGAGGCAATCCTGTCGATTGGGAAGGATATTACGGAAAAAATGGAAGAAACCGAACGTCTCCTTCAAAAGTCCGAAAAATTAGCCTTATTAGGTCAAATGGCAGCAGGGATCGCCCATGAAATCCGAAATCCCCTCACTTCCATTAAAGGATTTATTCAACTCTTAAAGACGGGTACCATGAAAGAGGACTATTATGAGATTGTGTTATCGGAGCTCGACCGGATTAATGAAATCGTCGGAGAATTCCTAGTCCTTGCCAAACCGTCAGCAGCCGTATATAGGACACAGGACATTAAGATTCTATTAAAGGATGTTATCACCTTAATTAACAACCAATCACTTCTAAATAATATTCAAATCATGGTGGAATTTGACAATGATTTGCCGTTGATCAGCTGTGAGGAAAATCAGTTAAAGCAAGTTTTTCTAAATTTACTTAAGAATGCGATGGAAGCCATGCCTAAGGGCGGAAATATTCATGTGGCCGTAAAGGAAAAAGAAGCAGGAAAAATTTCGATTCAGATTATCGATCAAGGTGTTGGTATTCCGCAAGAACGGATTTCCACGCTCGGTGAGCCATTTTATACAACTAAGGAAAAGGGAACCGGTCTCGGGTTAATGACCTGCTACAAAATTATTGAAGGCCATAATGGGGAACTAAACATTTATAGTAAAATTAATGAAGGAACTACGATTGAAATCATTTTACCCACGATTACCCAGCCATTATTAAAGATGGAAACAAGCCATTCTTAGTGATGGCTTCTTCTATTTATTTGAAAAAATGATAAAATATCACTATGGAGATAGATTCAAGAGATTAGGAGGGGGATTGTGAGTTCGTTACAAACTAAACAGGTGCATCAAGAAGTTCCTTTTTTTCACCTATTTATGAAATCTAAACATTTCACGGCTTTGCTTTTTGGCCAAATCTTTTCTTTATTAGGAAGTTCGATAACGAATGTGATTCTTCCGATTGTTGTCCTTCAAGTATCAAAGTCAACGGCTATGATGGGGACTGTTATGGCTGTTTATATGCTGCCGTTTGTCATTCTTCTCCCTGTTTCAGGTATCCTGGTTGATAAAATGAACAAGGTGAAAATTATGTTTGTGGTTGATCTTGTTCGGTTTTTTCTGATGCTGCTATTAGCTGTTTTTGCTTTTATGGGTCAACTGAACATGGTTTTTCTGTTCATCATTATGTTTATTATGGGAACAATGGATAGTTTCTTTCAGCCGGCCTATTCGGCCGTAAGAGCGAAAGTATTTACTAAGGATATTCGTAATGCGGCCAATTCGATTACCCAAGTAAGCGTGCAGGCCTTAAGAATCTTTGGACCCATTATCGGAGGAATAATTGTCGGCTCGTTTTCAGCGGCTTGGGGGTTTGGGATCGATGCGATCACATACATAATTTCGTTGTTCTTTTTATTTAGCCTTCGATCGTTAACTTTTCAAAAGTCAATCGTTCCCTTAGGACAAAAAAACTCAATCAAACAAGATTTTTTCGAAGGCATTGAAGTGCTGAAGCAGGAGTCGTGGCTTTGGATTACCATTCTAACATTCTCGTTAATTAATATATTTTCAGGCGGGATTATTCGAATCTTACTTCCTTGGCTCATTAATATCTATTATGACTTTGAACCTGTTGTCTTTGGTCTCGTCCTGTCGGCATCAGGAGCAGGAGCAATCGTCTGCGGTCTTGTATTTGGGTTAAGAAAAGAATGGAAGAAGCGAGGCCTGCTCGCTTATATTGGTGTGGCTGTAAGTGGTCTTGCCTTACTGTTAATGCCATTCGTTTCGTCGATTCCCTTATTAATGGTCTTTATGTTCCTAGAAGGGGCAGGGATGATGTTGTTTGGCTTGATTTGGGAAATTAGTCTTCAAGAACTGGTCCCCGAAGAAAAGTTCGGACGGGTCGTGAGTTTGGATATGCTTGGTTCCTTTGCTTTACTACCGGTTGGTTATCTGCTAACTGGATGGGTAGCAGAAGGAATCGGTGAAATCTTCACTTTCGTTACCTTTAGTACAGTCATCGTTCTTATTTCCGTATTAGTAATGTTTCATAAAGGGATCCGGGATTTTAATTAATGTCTATAAACGGTGTTGGAGGAAGATATGAAAAAGAATAAGTATGTATTTTGGGGGCTTGTGATCACAACCTTGATTTCAGCACTTGATGCAAATATTATGCAAACGGCAAGCCCGACAATTGTTAAACAACTTGGCGGGATGGAGTTATTTGCTTGGATATTTGTAGTGTATATGTTAGCGAGTACAGTTACCGTTCCGCTTTACGGTAAATTATCGGATATGTATGGTCGGAAAAAGCTGTTAATGTTTGCTGTGGGATTATTTACACTAGGATCGATCCTCTGCGGGATGGCGAATTCCATGGTCACTCTCATTATATTTAGAGGTATTCAAGGTTTAGGAGCAGGCGGGATGATTCCACTTTCTATGGTGATCGTAGGAGATTTATTTACGATTGAAAGACGGGGGAAAATTCAAGCGGTTTTTAGCAGTATCTGGGCCATTTCTTCCATTGTTGGACCTATATTGGGTTCTTTCTTTGTTGAAGCCCTTTCATGGAGATGGATTTTCTTTATCAATATTCCCATTGGCATTGCCAGCGTGCTTTGTTTGCTTCCTTATAAAGAACAAATGGAATTTAAGAAGACCCATATTGACTACAAAGGTTTCTTCTTATTTGGGGTTTCGATCACGCTATTATTGTTATCTACTAATATCCAAAATTCAATTTGGTACATTATCTTAGGAATCATCGGAATAATTGTCTTTGTGTTAGTAGAGAGGAAGGAAACACATCCGTTTCTGCCTGTTTCGTTGTTTAAGAACAAGGGAATCCTCATGACAAATTTATTCATGTTAGTTTATTGTTTGTCCTTTTTTGGAACTTCCAACTTTATTCCTTTGTTCCTCCAAGAGGGCAATCAGATGAGTATTTATAAAAGTGGATTAATCTTGTTAAGTATTGCCGTTGGCTGGACCTTCGGTAGTACCCCGGCAGGAAAGTGGATTCTTCGCTTTGGCTACAAACTCTTATTTATAATCGGAAGCTTGATAACGACGCTTTCTGGATTAGCCTTATATTTATTCATATCGGATATATCCTATTTCGGACTGTTTATCATCTTAACGATCCAGGGTGTTTCCTTTGGTTTATTATTTGCGGTTGGAACTATCGCATCTCAAGAATTTGCAGAACCCCAGATCAAAGGAATGTCTACTTCGCTGCAAATGTTTCTAAAAAACATTGGAACATCCATCGGGGTTACAGTCATGGGTCTAATTATCAATCAAGCGGCAAACATCGTGATTGGAATGAAATACGTGTTCTTATATGCCCTTTGCTTGAGCCTGATCACCATTGTCCTAAGTTTCCTCATTCCAGCAAAAACAACCGCCTTTAGTGAGAGTGAATAGTCTTGATGTTTAATAAACTGTCCTCGTGAATGTTTCATGAGGACAGTTATTGGTTTACGTGCCTGAGTTTTGTCCTCATGACCGCCTCATGAGGACAGTTATTGGTTTATACGCCTGAGTTCTGTCCTCATGAATACCAATTTACTTAAACGTTCCGTTTATTTAAGTATCTCCTTAAACTCTTTTCCCCTTTGAACATAGTGCTCGCTTGACATCTGCAGCAGTTCGAGGTCCTTTTGGGTGATTTCACGGATCACCTTTCCTGGAGACCCCAACACAAGCGAACGGGGTGGGATTTTAATACCTCCAGCTAAAAGTGTATTGGCCCCAATAATACAATCCTCGCCAACCTCTACATTGTCTAAAAGTGTTGAACCCATTCCAATAATACAGCGATTGCCAACCTTACAGCCATGCAAAATAACATTATGGCCAATGGTAACATCATCAGCAATTTCGACGGGGAATCCTTCGAATAAATGAATCGTTGAATTATCCTGAATGCTGCAGCGTTCACCAATGATAATTGGTCCGTCATCTCCACGTAGTACCGCATTAAACCAAACGGATGAATCCTTGCCAATCCTTACATCACCGATTAAATAGGCACCTGGTGCTATAAATACAGAGTCATGGACAGCAGGGGAAATACCTTTGTAAGGGATAATCATATGAATCTCTCCTTTTAAATATCGGAATTTTCTTTCTATTAAACTCAATATACCATGAAAAACACGGCTTAATGGTATTTTTATTTTGGAGTAGGTTCTAATTTTCTTAAATATGAAATGTTTGCGTCTAATTATTGATTTGAATCGTCAAAACGCAAAATATTTTTGCTATATTCTATAAATTATATATTTTGCGCAAAATATTTTGGCGTCAATGGAATTGAAAACCCTTTATTTACGCAAAAATCAACTTGGCACAGAACTTGCATATTAATTTTATGTAGCAAACGACAAGGGGGATTAACCAATTGAAATCGTATACTCATGAACCATTTACAAACTTTGAAGATGAAAAAAATAAACAGTCTTTCCAAGAAGCTCTAGCGTACGTTCAATCGCAATTAGGAAAAGATTATCCAGTCGTGATTGGCGGCGAATCAATTACAACGGAAGAAAAAATTATCTCTATTAATCCAGCAAATAAAGAAGAAGTCATTGGTAGAGTCTCAATGGCCGACCAAGAATTAGCAGAACAAGCTATGCATGCCGCATTAACAACATTTGAAACGTGGAAAAAGTGGAAGCCGGAACATCGTGCAAACATCTTATTCAAGGCAGCTGCAATTATGCGCCGCCGGAAACACGAGTTCTCTGCTTATCTAGTAAAAGAAGCCGGAAAACCATGGAAAGAGGCAGATGCTGATACAGCTGAAGCAATCGACTTTATCGAGTATTACGCTCGCCAAATGCTGAGACTTAAAGAAGGCTCACCAGTACAAAGCCGTGGCGGAGAATTTAATCAATATCACTATATCCCACTTGGGGTCGGAATTATTATTTCACCTTTTAACTTCCCATTAGCGATTATGGCAGGTACCACGATTGCTGCGATTGTTTCGGGGAATACAGTTCTTCTCAAGCCAGCTAACTCTACACCAGTGGTTGCGGCAAAATTCGTAGAGTTAATGGAGGAAGCAGGACTTCCAAAAGGAGTGTTAAACTTTGTACCAGGAAGCGGCGCGCAAATTGGTGATTACCTCGTTGATCATCCAAAAACTCGCTTCGTGTCCTTCACCGGTTCACGCGAAGTAGGCTGCCGCATTAATGAACGAGCAGCTAAGGTTCATCCAGGACAAATCTGGATCAAACGTGTCATTGCTGAAATGGGTGGTAAGGACACAGTGGTTGTCGATAATGACGCAGACTTAGATTTAGCTGCAGCTAGCATTGTCTACTCCGCTTTCGGTTTTTCAGGTCAAAAATGTTCTGCAGGTTCCCGTGCCGTCATTCATCAAGAGGTCTATGATGAGGTCCTTGAGAAGGTTGTAGCCTTAACAAGAACGCTCACTCTTGGCAATCCTGAAGATGCAAATACTTATATGGGTCCAGTTATTGATGAAAAGTCCTTTAATAAAATCATGAATTATATTGAAATTGGCAAACAAGAAGGCAGACTTATGACTGGTGGAGAAGGAGATGATACAAAAGGGTACTTCATTCAACCAACGATTTTCGCTGATTTAGACGAAAAAGCCCGCCTAATGCAGGAAGAAATTTTTGGACCTGTTCTTGGTATTAGTAAAGCACGTAATTTTGACCATATGATGACCATTGCTAATAATACCGACTACGGTTTAACAGGTGCTCTGATTACCAATAATCGTGAGCATATCGAACGTGCACGCGAAGAATTCCACGTGGGGAACCTATATTTTAACCGGACTTGTACTGGTGCCATTGTTGGATACCAACCGTTTGGCGGTTTCAATATGTCTGGAACGGATTCCAAAGCCGGCGGTCCTGAATATTTACTGCTCCACATGCAAGCAAAAACAACATCTGAAACATTATAAAATACTACAACTTAGATGCCTCGGGTAGATGGTTTTAGACCACCTATCTTAGGAAATTAAAAGGAGGAAATATCATGACAGTTACAGAAACAAACATAACCAATCAAATTATTGAACAAACACATAAATTTGGTGCCAATAACTATCATCCACTGCCAATCGTCATTGCGAAGGCAGAAGGAGTTTGGGTCGAAAGTCCAGAAGGAAACCGTTACATGGATATGCTAAGTGCTTATTCAGCTGTTAACCAAGGACATCGTCATCCTAAAATTATCCAAGCATTGAAAGACCAGGCTGATAAGGTAACACTAACTTCTCGTGCCTTCCATAATGATCAACTTGGCCCTTGGTACGAAAAAATATGTCAATTAACTAATAAAGATATGGCACTCCCTATGAATACTGGAGCGGAAGCGGTTGAAACGGCACTTAAGACTGCTCGTCGCTGGGGATATGATGTAAAAGGGATTGCTGAAAATCAAGCAGAAATTATCGCTTGTATAGGGAATTTCCATGGCAGGACAATGGGGGCTGTTTCCTTATCATCTGACCCAGAATATAAGCGCGGCTTCGGACCGATGCTTCCTGGAATCAATTTAATCCCTTATGGTGATCTTGAAGCACTAAAAGCGGCGTTTACACCGAACACAGCCGCATTTTTAATCGAACCAATTCAAGGTGAAGCTGGGATTATCTTACCACCAGAAGGATTCTTAAAAGCAGCTGCTGATTTATGTAAAGAAAACAATGTATTGTTCATTGCTGATGAAATTCAAGTGGGCTTAGCACGTACAGGTAAAATGTTTGCCTGTGATTGGGAAGAAGTAAACCCGGACATGTTGATCTTAGGTAAAGCATTAGGCGGCGGTGTATTCCCAATTTCCTGTGTCGTAGCAAATTCTGATGTATTAGGCGTATTTAATCCAGGTTCACATGGTTCAACTTTCGGTGGGAATCCATTAGCTTGCGCAGTGTCACTTGCGGCATTGGATGTAATTGAGGAAGAAAAACTAGCGGAACGTTCGCTTGAATTAGGGAAATACTTCTTTGAAAAATTAATGTCCATCGACAATCCAAAAATTAAAACGGTCAGAGGCAGAGGTTTGTTCATCGGCGTTGAACTAACAGAAGAGGCAAGACCATATTGTGAGCGCTTAAAAGACGAAGGTTTATTATGTAAAGAAACCCATGACACAGTCATTCGTTTTGCACCACCGCTTACCATTACCAAAGAAGAAATCGATTGGGCTTTTGAGAAAATTAAAACGGTATTAAGTTAATTTTTTAATAAAAAAAGGCTAGTAATCTATTATGCGACGGGGTGCTTACATGTCTATAGAGACAATGCTAACTGAAATGGGAAACCAACAACAAGAGGAACAAGAATCGTTAAATTTATTCAATTCGACCCAAACGATTATTCAACAAGCATTAACAAAATTAGGCTATAACAACGAAATGTATGAATTATTAAAAGAACCAATCAGAATGTTAACAGTCCGTATTCCCGTAAGAATGGATGATGGTACTGTCAAAATATTTACTGGTTATCGCTCCCAGCATAATGATGCGGTCGGCCCAACGAAAGGCGGCGTCCGTTTCCATCCTGAGGTGGATGAAGAAGAAGTAAAAGCATTGTCTATTTGGATGAGTTTAAAATGTGGTATCACAAACCTTCCATATGGCGGCGGTAAAGGCGGCATCATTTGTGATCCGCGGAACATGTCTTTTAGAGAGCTTGAAGGCTTAAGCCGCGGCTATGTTCGTGCCATTAGTCAAATTGTTGGACCATCTAAAGACATTCCAGCACCAGATGTTTATACTAATTCACAGATTATGGCATGGATGATGGATGAATACAGCCGTTTACGTGAATTCGATTCACCTGGTTTTATTACAGGGAAACCGATCGTGCTCGGCGGTTCACAAGGTCGTGAAACAGCGACTGCCCGTGGTGTTACCATCTGCATTGAAGAAGCGGTGAAGAAAATCAATAAACCGCTTCAAGGTGCCCGCGTTGTTATTCAAGGCTTCGGAAATGCTGGAAGTTACTTAGCAAAATTTATGCATGATGCAGGTGCGAAGGTTGTCGCTGTATCTGATGTGTATGGCGGAGTTTATGATCCAAACGGTCTGGATATAAATTACTTGCTTGATCGTAGGGATAGTTTCGGTACTTTCTCGCAACTATTTAAAACTACGATCACAAACCAAGAACTACTAGAATTAGAATGTGATATTCTTGTTCCGGCAGCCATTTCAAACCAAATCACTGCTAAAAATGCAGCCAATATTAAAGCAGCGATTGTCGTGGAAGCGGCGAATGGACCAACCACACTTGAGGCAACTAAGATCCTTACCGATCGCGGTGTGATCCTTGTTCCAGACATCCTTGCAAGTGCCGGCGGTGTAACTGTATCTTATTTTGAATGGGTGCAAAATAATCAAGGTTATTATTGGACCGAAGAAGAAGTTGATGAAAAGCTTAAACGAGTAATGGTTAGTTCTTTTGATAATATTTATCAAACATCTAAAACCCATCAAGTTGACATGCGTTTAGCAGCCTATATGATTGGAATAAAGAAAGTAGCTGAAGCCTCTCGTTTTAGAGGATGGGTGTAAAAGGATTAGAGCAAGCTTCATAAGATAGTAATCTCCCATATACGGATAGGACGGAAAAAACCTCTATCTGATCTATGACTGTATAAAATAAAAAAAGGAGTGGAGAAATTTGTCTGTAACGGAAGAAGCCATTTTCAGTCCATGTTCTGGTACCGTGGAATCTGTTTTAACAGAGGAAAATAATCATGTATATGAATGGGAGAAACTGTTTTTAATTAAAACCCAGAACGGTAGAATTGAAGAGATTTCTGTCGGGATCAGTGGGTATATAAAATCATTACCTATTAAGAAGGGGCAAGAAGTTAATTCTCAAACAGTCCTAGCAACCATCCAAGATGATTTGTTAATTACTGGATCCGATTAAAGCACTCAAATATACTTTTATAAAACTCTTTTCGTTCAGTCGGAAAGAGTTTTTTTCCATGGTAAAGATCAAATTTTCTTAGAGCCATTAGTGAAAACGACATTAATACGTCTATCTTGCTGTCGATTTACTAATTATAATAGAAGAAAAGTTCATTTTTGTAAGGAGAGATAGGATGACCAAGAAAATTTTTACGAACGGAGCCATCTATACATTAGACGCCAGTCAGTCAATAGTGGAATCGGTCGTTGTTGAAAAGGGGAGAATTGTAGATTTAGGGTCGCACGCGGATATGCTTTTACAATGGGGAAGAGATGGGGCCAAGGTCATTGATTTACAAGGGAAAATGGTCACTCCAGGCCTCATTGATAGCCACCTGCATCTGTCTGGTGTGGCGTTCAACTTTTTAGACCTTAATTTAACAGGCGTTAAATCAAAGGACGAAATGCTTGAGAAAATTAGACAGAAGGCCAATACAGTTGCGCCTGGTATGTGGCTCATTGGAATGGGATGGGATGAAAATCTCTTTACGGAAGGAGGCATTCCAACATTAGAGGAATTAGATCATGTGGCACCCCACTGTCCAATTTATCTAAAACGGATATGTCACCATGCCTTTTTGGTGAATAGCAAGGCTCTTGAAATGAGTCAGTATCATCCCACAAATGAAGTACCAACTGGCGGCACGGTCGTATTTGATCCGAGAACGAATAAACCGACAGGACTACTGCTCGAATCGGCATCACAACTGATTACAAAATATATACCGGAGCGCACCTGCCAAGAGTTGAAGGATGGTTTGCAGCAAGCGATGCAATTTGCGATGAAAAAGGGTTTAACAAGTGTACATACCAATGATCCTGCGTATTTAGGAGGTTTAGATCAAACATATCGGCTTTTTAATGAATTAATTAACCAAGAGGGACAAGGATTACGCTGTAATTTACTTATCGATTATCCCTATCTTCATCAATTGAAAGAAAGAGGGATGTATGCAGGATTCGGAAATGAGAAATTACAAATCGGGGCGATTAAGATTTTTGCTGATGGTGCTTTTGGAAGAAGAACCGCTCTTCTGTCGGAGCCGTATCATGATCAACCAAACCAGTTTGGTGATGCCATGTATGATCAAGAGACCCTTTATCAGGTAGTTAGAGACATAAGAGAACATTCCATGCCACTAGCAGTCCATACGATTGGCGACAAGGCTTTAGAAAATGTTCTAGATATCCTTGATCAATTCCCAAAAGTCGAATACCGTGACCGGATCATTCATACGTCACTGGTACGGGAGGATTTAGTTCATCGATTAGCAGACCCGAGCCGGATTGCTGATATACAACCAAGATTTGTAGTTGGGGACTATCCATGGGTGATAGAAAGAGTGGGAGATAGGCGGGAGAACTATCTATATGCGTGGAAAACGTTACTCGGTTCTGGCGTTTTGTGTGCCGGTGGGTCTGATGCACCAGTCGAACCTGTCGATCCTTTACTTGGTATTCATGCTGCAGTAACCCGTAGATCTCCTGGGGATTCTCATCAGGGATGGAATGCAAAAGAGAACCTCTCGATGCTTGAGGCTGTTAAACTATTTACAGTCGGAGGCGCTTATGCCACCAATGAAGAAAATCATAAGGGATCCATTTCAAGAGGGAAGTTGGCTGATTTCACGGTTTATTCTAACGATCTATTTAAAATGGAGAATCCTGACGAACTACTTCATACAGAAATTGAAATGACGATTATTGATGGAGAAATAAAATTTAAAAAATAACCAATAAACTGGGTAAAAAGAAGGCTTATTCGATGTAAGCGCTTTATAATTAACAAAATAATTAAAATAGTCAAAAAATATTGACAGGCATTTTTTTCAGTGGTAACCTTATAAAAAATTGAAGAAGAATCAATGAAGAGAAGAGTAGGATATGCCCTTGTTCTACAGAGAGTCGACAGTTGCTGAAAGTCGATGTCAGGACGTATGCGAAGATCATCTCGGAGATGTGTAGCTGAAAAAAGTGAAGTAAGCTAGACCGGAATGTCCGCCGTTACAATGGAACACGTACTGGAATGGTACGTTGATCGAGAGCCGCAGTGTTTGTTTGCTGTGGAAGTAGGGTGGTATCGCGAGTTCACTCGTCCCTATACTATGGGGACGAGTTTTTTGTGTTTAATAAATAGTATTTGAACTTATGAATGGATGCAAAAATTTAGGAGGGAAAAAAGATGAATCAACAAGTTGATAAGAAAGTGTTTAATGTGGAGGATATTATTATTGCTAGCCATAACATAAAGGATGAAATTTCACCAACTCCGCTGCAATATAATCACTTGTTGTCAGAACGATATGGCTGCCATGTCTACTTGAAACGCGAAGATTTACAAAGCGTTCGGTCTTTTAAAATCCGCGGAGCATACAATCGGATTAAAAAACTGAATGAGGACGAGTTAAAGAATGGAATTATCTGTGCAAGTGCAGGAAATCATGCACAGGGCGTAGCATATTCTTGTCATCTCCTAAATATTCATGGAAAAATCTTTATGCCGAGTACGACACCGAAGCAGAAAGTCAATCAGGTAAAATTTTGGGGCAAAGAGGATGTAGAAATTGTTTTAGTAGGAGATACTTTTGACGATGCTTATGAAAAAGCAATGGAATGCAGTCAAGAAGAAAATCGGACCTTTATCCATCCGTTTGATGATCCCGATGTTATTGCTGGACAAGGAACGGTAGCGGTAGAGCTACTCAATGATTGCCCTGAAAAAATTGATTATCTATTTGCCGCAATTGGCGGGGGAGGACTATTGTCTGGAGTTGGTACATACTTAAGACACTATTCTCCTCAAACACAATTAATTGGTGTGGAACCCCAGGGTGCTCCTGGTATGAAGGAATCCTTTTTAAAAGGGGAAGTAACTTCCTTAAAAGAAATTGATCCCTTCGTGGACGGGGCAGCGGTCAAGACGGTGGGTTCGTTGACTTTTGCCATTTGTAAGGAGCTCGTTGACGATATTCTTGTCGTTCCAGAAGGCAAGGTATGCACTACACTTTTATCTTTATACAATGAAAATGCTATCGTAGTTGAGCCGACAGGTGCACTATCAGTGGCAGCCTTGGATATGTACGCAGAAGAAATTAAAGGAAAAACGGTTGTCTGCATCGTCAGTGGTGGCAACAATGATATTGGCCGGATGCAGGAAATTAAAGAGCGTTCAAAAATCTATGAAGGACTGCAGCATTATTTTATTGTCAATTTCCCGCAGCGTCCAGGTGCCTTACGTGAGTTTTTACTAGATGTCCTCGGACCAAACGACGATATTAGCCATTTTGAATATACGAAAAAAAATAATCGCGAAACAGGTCCTGCGTTGGTAGGAATTGAGTTGAAGGATAAGGAAGATTACTCGCCGTTGATTGAACGAATCAAAGCGAAGGGATTTTTATATCGTGAAGTAAATAAGGATAGTACCCTGTTTCAAATGTTGGTATAGTTCCATATTAATAGACAGAGGTCGAACGAAGAGGTTTCGACCTCTTTTTGTCGTATAAAAGGGATGAAAATCAACTTCTTGGACAATTTTGCTTAATAGACACTTAACAAATGTTGCAATTAAGGTATAATATTATTTGTCAATGATATATACATCAAATAAGTAATGAACTCCTAATTATTATTTTGAACTTTGTTGATGATGCAGCCTAATTCATGATAATAATTTTGTGTAGATTCAGGAAGCAGAAAGAGAGTGTTCAGAATGGGACGTAAATGGAACAATATTAAAGAAAAGAAAGCTTCAAAAGATGCAAATACAAGCCGTATTTACGCTAAATTTGGAGTTGAAATTTATGTAGCTGCAAGACGAGGTGAACCTAATCCTGAATCCAATCAGGCTTTAAAGTTCGTGCTCGAGCGTGCAAAAACATATAATGTACCGAAACACATTATTGACCGTGCAATTGAAAAAGCAAAAGGCGGTTCCGAGGAAAGCTATTCCGAACTTCGCTATGAAGGGTTCGGACCAAATGGTTCCATGGTTATCGTTGATGCCTTAACAAATAACGTAAACCGTACCGCATCAGATGTACGTGCTGCATTTGGTAAAAACGGCGGGAACATGGGTGTAAGTGGCTCTGTGGCCTATATGTTCGATGCAACGGCTGTAATCGGTGTGGAAGGAAAAACCGAGGAAGATGTTCTTGAACTATTAATGGAAGCCGATGTGGACGTTCGTGACATCATTGAAGAAGAGGAATCAGTCATTGTCTATGCTGAGCCAGAACAGTTCCATGCTGTGCAAGAAGCATTCAAAAATGCTGGAGTTACGGACTTTACTGTGGCTGAATTAACCATGCTTCCGCAAAATGAAGTCGAACTTCCAGAAGACGCACAAGCTAAATTCGAGAAATTGATTGATGTATTAGAAGAGTTAGAAGACGTTCAACAAGTGTACCACAATGTTGATTTAGGTGAATAAACGTCAAAGCAGACCTGTAAAATTGATCAAGACACTAATTGAAAAAATCTAATAAAATAAAAGGATGCCACATATTAGTCAAATAAAATATGTGGCATCTTTTTTTGCTTTTTTACTTAGGATCTATTAAATTTCATTGTTGATATTTAGATCAAATAAAAAAACTGCTAAATTGCAGTCACTCTTTTCATTTTTAGAAATTCTTTCATTTAATTGTCTTAAGAATTATGACGATTGTCCATACCACTGTTGTCCTATGACAATATAATAAATTGTACTTATCAGATAATAACATATAAAACTGGTAAAGCTACATCCTTCATTAAAAAACTTTCAAAGATAGGATGACATGGCTTATGCGAACCATTGTATTTATTGAAACGAACAAATCCGGCTCCAGTAGAGAAGCAATAAAAGCTGCAGAAAGACTCGGCTATTTTACGGTGTTATTCACCAATAGACAAAAATTCATTCAACAAAGAACAGAATTTCCCGAAGTCCATCAAATGATTTTAGTAGAAACATCCAATTATGATGAATTAAAAAAAAACGTCAGCAAACTTCAAAAACAAGGTAAACAAATAAAAGGCATTTTTAGTTTTGTACATTCTTACGTTCATTTAGCAGCAGTATTATCAGAAGAATTTTGTACAAGTGTTGTCTCTACAGATTCCATTTTAAAAATGGAAAATAAAGTTTTAACTCGTGAGCTTCTCAAAGGACACCCAAATTCTCCCTATTATGCCCTTTATACACCAGATTACCCCTTAGAGTATTTTATAAATCAAGCCAAGGACTATTTACCTCTTATTTTAAAGTCTCCCGCATCTGCCGGCTCAAAAGATGTTCTCCTGGCAAATAACGAGAACCAGTTGAAGGTGGCCATACAAGAATTACGAAAAAAAAATGAACAGATTTTACTGGAGGAGTATCTAAAAGGACCCCAATACTTAATTGAAGTTTTGGTACACAATGGAAAAGTTCATATTGTCGCGATCATCGAACAACAGATTACTTTTTTACATCGATTTATCGTAACCGGATATTGTTTACTACCAGATATCAATCAAAGAATGTACGATAGTATTCTTGAAACAGTAAGTTCTATTTTAAAGGCTTTCGAAATGAAAAATGGTGCCTGTCACCTTGAAATGCGCTTAGTAAATGGGGTATGGAAATTAATTGAAATTAACCCAAGAATCTCAGGTGGAGCGATGAATCGAATCATTGAAGTGGGATTTGGAATTAATTTAGTAGAGGAAACGATTCAATTAATGTTAGGAAATAAGCCACATCTTACTAAAAAACATAGGAAGTATGTATACGCTCATTATTTAACAGTTGATTCTAGAGGAAAATTAATTAGGGTAACAGGGAAAGAGCTCAGCTCTCAATATCCCGGTGTAGAAGAGGTGTATATAAAACCCCGACAAGGACAGATATTACGTCCGCCATTATCAATGGGAGATCGTTATGGATACATTTTGGCGTCCTCATATTTTAAAATGGAAGCTAAAAGAATTGCCATGCGTGCAGCCAGCAATATACATTTCTACCTTGACCCAATTTAAAAATTCCGAGTCACAAGATCGTGCTGAAAAAAAAGAGTTCAGCCAAAAAATTTGTTAGTTCACCATGAGCTTTTAATGATTGAACAAAAATTCTAGTCTTTTTATGAGGAAAAGAATTTGGAGAGGTGGAAAAAAAGTAAAATGACGCTAATTGGCATGCTTCATTATCGTAGAGATCCAAGTAATGTAAAGAAAGCATATGCTTATGCCGCAGTAGCAAAAGCAGAAGGCGTAACCTTTTTTTACTTTACCCTAGGGAAGGTGAATATAAAACAGCAAAAAATTTTAGGAAAAGCCTATGAAAATGGAAAATGGATTGAAAAGGAATTTCCTTTCCCTGATGTCATTTATAATGCGAGTTACCTTGCAAGTGAGAAAACTAAACCAATCTTTGATTATTTGTTTGATAGGATTCCGTTTACTAGTCATTCAATAGGGGACAAATTGTCGGTATATAACAGAATTAAAAAGGCAAATAAATTTAAACAGTACCTTATTCCTTTTTATGAATTAACGGACGTTCAGATTTTTTTTGACATGATCCAACGTTATCAAAAAGTGATTATCAAGCCGTTATCTGGGCATCAAGGTGGGGGCGTTGTTTTTATTGAAAAATATGGATCAAATCATTACAAAATGAATGATGCAGGATTAGAATCATCAATTAATGAAAAACAAATGTTAGACATGTTATCCCATAAAATACACGAACAAGATTACGTAGTTCAACAGTTTATTACAAGTCAAACAAAATCTGGTCATGTTTTTGATTTCCGGTTGCATGTACAAAAAAATGGAGAAGGAAAATGGGTGATTACTTCTATATATCCAAGGATCGGGCGTTTAGGGACCATAACATCTAATATGGGGAGTGGTGGTTATAGTACTTACCTGGATATTTTTTTAAAAACAGAGTTTGGTGACTCCTGGTATGATATTAAAAAGTACCTTGAACAGTTTGCGATCAGTTTTTCAAATCATTTTGATTCTTTATATGACAATGAATTGGATGAATTAGGAATTGACGTCGGAATTGATGCAAACCAAAAACTATGGCTTTTTGAAGTGAATTGGAGACCAGGTCCACCTAATATATATAGTCTTGAATTAGATGTAGCCATAAATACGATTTTGTATGCTAAATATTTAGCTGATACAAATAAACATTAAACGGGAAATAAAATAAAACACTAAATACCTTCAAAATTTAATTTCCACATCTCTAAAAAAGGCAGCTTGCCGCTCATGAACTGAACCACCAATTTTGAAGAATTGGGACGCAGTTCATGAAAGGAAAGCTGCCTTTTTATGAGCAAAGTTTCTACTATTTTAACTTCTTAAATATTCGATGACATCATCGAAGTCTGAGTCATCCCCGCCCGTTTTGAAATAAACAATGTCATTTGGGATTAAAAATGAATCAAAAAACCTCTTTATTTCATCTGCATCTGAAAAATGATAAACATTATTCGGATTTACTCCTGCCTCTATAGCTGGCTTTTCAAAATCTCTTGCAATAAACCCTTTGGTGATGAGAATATCGACCCCCGAATCACCGAGTAGATGTCCTGCCTTTTCGTATTCTTCATCTGCATATTTTCCCAGTGCTGCCATTCTTCCCAGAACAGCAATTTTTCTTTGGGATGGCAATGAAATACTGCTTAATGTTTCTAAGCCTTTTCTTAAGGAAGCAGGATTTGACTTCCAAGTATCATCCACCAACGTAATTTGATTTCGTCCTTCAATGATTTGAAAATGGGATCTCATGTGATGATAAGAAGATAGTCTCTTTAAAGCATAGTGAATATCCACTCCTAAGATTGCAGCGGCTGCTAATGAAGCGGCTGCATTATATACATTATGCACACCAAGACCCGGTATATATCCTTTAAATTCACTTCGCTTATATTTAATCCAAAAAGTCATGCCGGATGAATTATTTTGATACTCCTTAATCCTAAAAATAGCATTCTTGTTTTTTCCGAAGGTTATAATCTCTCCCTTAAATTTAGAAGTATCGATGGAGGAGAGATAGGGGTCGTCCGAATTTAGGATGAGAATTCCCTCATTGTTCATACCTTCCATTATTTTTGCCTTTTCTGCTAGATAATCATCAAATGATCGAATTTTATCCGTATGATCCACATCAATCATTGTCATAATTCCAATCGTCGGGTAAAAATACTTACAGGACTCCGTCATATCCCTTTTTTTAGATACGGCTGTTTCAAACACTGCTACATCCGTATCTTCATCAATTCCCATTAAATAAGGAAGGTTGTAATAATCGGCATTTTTGCTGGATATGGTTGCCTGCACATTGTGTGTTTCTTTCAAAATGTGTTTTAACATTTCTTTCGTAGTAGACTTTCCACATGTACCAGTAATGGCGACGACAGGAATGTTAAACAGATGCCTGTAATACGAAGTGAATTTAAAGAAACTGTCTTTGAGATCCTTTACCATAATGATTTGCTCAGGATTTAATCTTTCCATATGCGAAAATGGTGTATCTGTAACGATGAATACATTCTTGTAATTCATTATCCTTTCAACAGGAACCTCTCTATTGTTCCAACGAAAATATAACGTATGACTCCTAATTTCAAATCTGTCATAAGTGACTTTTTTGATCCGTATACCTTTTTGTTTTTCATTTGGCTGAATGATCATTGCAGTTAAAATGTTCTCCAATAATAATGTCTTCAAAATGTCCCTCCTGAAGTTCCTTTTTTGAAAATGGGCATTTCTCCCAATAATGCTGTTCTATATGGTAGTAGTGATTGAATCCCTTTTATTTCACAGCTAATGTATCATATGACGTGTCCCCTAATGCAGGTGTGTGATAAAAACTCAGGCAATTAGCGGAAAATAAATCCATGTTTTCCTAAGTTTAAAAAACAACAAAACCCACTCGGTATCTCACCCCGAGTGGGCATGGTTCACACTTTTTTACCTAAATCACATTGCTGCTTTACCTAGCACTTTTTTGGTGATGTCAGGCGTCACCGTTTAACCGCCGATAATATAAAAATGGTTGCAATAATACAAAAAGAACCAATCCATTCGGCCGGACCAAATGATACTTGGAGCCAGACAACAGCTAAAAAGGCAGCTGAAAGTGGCTCGACACAGGCGAGAAGACTTGCTTCAGAGGCCTGAATGTATTTTAGACTTTCCATAAAACAAAAAAAGGCAATTAAAGTACCGAAAATAATGACAAAAACCACAGCAACAAAGGATGATAAACTCCAATGACCTTGAAAATTCCAGGGAGGATGAATCAAGCTAAAGCCAATCCCGCCTATCAACATTCCCCAGCCAACTGTAAGGAGAGAACCCCATTTTTTTAACAAACTTCCAGGATAGAGGGTATAAAATGCAAGAGCAAAAGCGGAAAGTATTCCCCAAGTAAAAGCAGAGCCTGATATGGAAAGTGAATGAATAGTTCCTTTTGTAACAAGTAGAAATGTTCCGAACAGGGCTATTCCTATCGCCATTATTTCATTTTTCGCAGGTAATTTCTTTGTCCGAAAACTTAAGTAACAAACGATAATCACAGGTGCGAGGTATTGCAAGACGGTTGCCGTTGCTGCATTTCCATATTCGATGGCTGCGAAATATGTATATTGAACACCAAACATGCCGATCACACCAAAGATGACTAACCGGAAAATATCCTGTTTATTTTTCCAAATGCTCCAGATATTTTGTTTGCCCACTGTGTGTGAAAAAAATAATAAACCAATCCCTGAAAAAAGCAGCCGGTTAACAACCAGCCAGTTCGTACTAAAGCCTTGTTGATGAAATAAGTATTGAGCCACCGTTCCTGAAACACCCCAAAAGGTTGCTGCAATCAGCACTAAAATGATGCCTTTTGCCCTTGGCCTTGGGGAGGAAACTGTTGCTACTTGCGAATTCATTCTATCCCTCCATTATGAAACCATACTAATAATCTAATCTATTAACAATGATTATAGCACTTCTTAGAAAAAGATGGCTTATGGCAATCTCAAAAAGTAAACGGCCGAAGAAATAGAGATTAATTGTGCCCATTAATAAATAAAAAAGGGGTCGTTGGTAACGAATAGAGGCTAATCGTGCCCGTGGCCCCCCAAAAAACGTGTGGACGGTAACGATTAAGTCGTCTGTTCGCTTTATCCTTATAAATTATGTTATTATTCATAATTATAACAATTTAGAAAGGATGAATTAGATGTCATTGGAAAGTGTAAAAGCCCATTTTAAACAGTGGGACCGTGATAAAGATGTAATGGAATTTGAAACCTCTAGTGCAACGGTAGAACAAGCTGCTGCAACAATTGGTGTAGCTCCAGCTCGGATTGCCAAAACCTTATCTTTTCGAGGGAGCGAGGATAAGGCTATCTTGATCGTTGCTGCTGGGGACGCAAAAATTGATAATAAGAAGTTCCGTCAGCAATTCAGTTTCAAAGCTCGAATGCTCACTCCGGATGAAGTACTTGAACAAACTGGACATGCCATTGGCGGTGTTTGTCCGTTCGGGCTGAATAATGAGCTAGATGTGTACTTAGATGTCTCCATGCAGCGCTTCGATATGCTCTATCCAGCTTGTGGAAGCACAAACTCAGCAATTGAGTTAACGAAAGAAGAGTTATTTAAGTATTCCTTTGCCAAGAAATGGATCGACGTTTGCAAAGGATGGGAAGAAGAGCAAAGTAGTCTGATTACCATAGAGTCTGAAAAATCGGCACAGCGGTAACCATAGAGGGCCTATGATGCCCGTTGAATGAGAAAATTCGATTCAGCGGTAACTATAGAGGGCCTATGATGCCCGTTATGCGAATAAAATTTCCTCAACGGTAACTTACTGAAGTGCAGAATGTCTTTAAAGAAGAAAAATTCAACGGACACAAAAAAAGACCTGGCAATTTGCCCGGTCTTTCTTAATAAATAAACCAATTACATAACGCTTTCACCATTATCATAATTAAATTGCCATTCAATTCCAAACTTATCTTTTAGGGAACCGTAGCACTTGCTCCAGAATGTTTCTTGTAGCTCCATGACTACAGTGCCACCTTCTTTCAGTTTGTTAAAATAGGAATTAATCTTATCTAAGTCCTTATTTACGATTGCCAGACTTATGTTGTTACCTGCAACAAACGGGGAACCAGGAAAAACATCAGAAAACATAACGTTACTTCCATCAATGTTAAGCCTTGTATGCATGACTAAGTTTTTTGCTTCCACAGGAAGTGAATATTCTGGGTTCGGCGGAGCATCCCCAAAGGTCATAATTTGCGGCTTTTCTGTTCCAAAAACCTCCGCGTAAAACTCTGCTGCCTCACGACAGTTCCCATTAAAGTTAAGATAAATATCAACAGACATGTGCATTAGCCCCTTTGTAAATAATTGTAATTATTGATCGATTATACCATTTAGTCACAAATTATCAAAATTTGCCCTTTTTGTGGAAGGACATCGTCGTAACAAACTATTAATAATACAACTTCTTCTGAACAAATTCTCCAATTTCGTCAATTGACTGTTGAGCTTCTGGAATCGCAAACGTTTGAAACACATGCCACATTTCGTCACATACTTTAAAGGTTACTTCGACACCCGCTGCACGAGCACGATCAACTAGACGGGCCGAATCACTTAAGAGGATTTCATCGTTCCCAACATGAACCAACAGTGAAGGGAGCCCAGACAAATCCGCATAAATTGGTGATACAAGAGGATGCCTGAGATCCAAATTCCTAATATATAATGCTGGTGTGGCACGCGATGCATCCGGGGAGAGCCATGGATCTAAGTCAGCCCTAGTTTCCATTGATTCACCCGTACCTTCCATATCTGTCCACGGAGATAAGAGTACCGCCAAAGCCGGTAAGGCTTCATCCTCGTCCTTTAATGAAAGAAGTGTAGCAAGAGTTAGACCGCCACCAGCAGAGTCACCACCGATAATAATTTTATCCGGAGATATACCAGAGGAAATCAACCAGCGATAGACTTTGAGGGCGTCTTCAATCGCAGCTGGAAATGGGTTTTCCGGTGCAAGTCGATATTCAGGGACTAAAACACGTGCCGATGTTGACCGTGATAGCTTCGATGCAAGGAATCGATGAGTATTACAGCTTCCCATTATGTATGCTCCACCATGAAGATAAAGGAAAACCCGGTCTTCCACGGCATTGGGTGCCATTACCCATTCGGCTGGAATTCCCTCAATGTTTGTTTTTTCGACGATGATATCCGGTGCCACAGGGGTTAAGGTGGATAATGCCTCTAGACCCTTTCTTGCTGTTTCGATGTCAGCTCCTGCTGTTTGGCTTGCTTTTGATGAGATTAAAAATTGTCTAACTAATACACTTTCTTGACTTGCCATGACGTTTTTTCCCCTTTCATATAAGAAATGTAAGCGTCTACATATAGAGATTTCTCCATTGTTTTATAAATTCCTCCATAATTTTACAACGTTTTTATGAACAAAAAGCCCCCGCATCAAAAATGCGGGAGCTTTTATAAGTTATCTTGGAGTGATTGGTTTCACTGTGATAGCAGGGGAGATAGTTGAAATAATACATCCCTCTAAATGTTCAGGATTTAATAACCCTAAATGAAGGGCCGCCTTGATTTTGGCATCATCTGGCTTTTTCACTACCTGGATAAGTTCGTTCATCTGTAAGTCTTCTAATCTTTTAATGGTTTCCACTTCATTATATTTCTCTGTTTTTCGAATTTGCCGTTGGAGTTTATAACCGCTTATGGTAATTTCGCCTTTATGATCAGAACCAACTAAATTATTAAAGTAATGTTGAAAGGTATCCTTTAGTTCATTCATTTCCAATTCAATTTCTTTCTTTTGCTTATTCAGCTCGTAATATTTCATCAACATTTCACCAGTAATCAAAGAAACATCGTTTTTCCCCATGTAACCGCCTCCTGTTGCGAACGTATATTCCTATATTATGTTTTCCCACTTCAAAAAATAACCTTTTCATCAGGTTGCCAATAAGAAATATTTTTTGACATTTTTTGAACAATGAGTTTTTTCTGAAAGGGTGTCAGGCACCAGCATAAATAAAGGTGGAAGGAAAAAACATTTGCTTTCTTCTTTAGTTAATGGCAAGCTATATTAAGATTAAAAACTTCATTGGAAAGAAATTAATAGGTGATTAACATGATTGAGATTAAAACTTCTAAGCTTAGTGATGGGGAATTAAATCGAGGGGTATTTGCGACGCGTGATATCGCAAAAGGTGAACTGATTCATGAAGCACCAGTTATTCCTTATCCTAATGAGGAACATGTTCATATTGAGAAAACGCTGCTTGCAGATTATGCATTTGAATATGGAATTAACCATACTGCGCTTCTTTTAGGATATGGGATGCTCTTTAACCATTCGTATGAGCCCAATGCTACGTATGAAATTAATTTTCCAAATCACACATTCGACTTTTACGCATACAAAGACATTAAAGCAGGGGAAGAAATCCTTATCAACTATAATGGGGAAGAGGACAATAATGACCCACTTTGGTTCAATAAAGAAGATTCCGAAAATGAATAAATAAGAAAAAGGATAGATTAAGGCAGGTTTTCTGCTTTGATCTATCCTTTTTTTCTTTGAATTAAGGTACCTTAAACATAGTATTAATACTGGAATAAACATAGGACTTTAGAAATATGATGTCATAGACTATGTTATTTTCACCTAAGTGATTGCCTAAAGGACGCTATTTCCAATAAGAAGGCAATCCCCTAGGAAACTAAAAAAAAAGGGGTGAAAGCTTGAAAAGGATTTTCGGTTTGGTTTTATCTATTTTAATGATTGCTTTAATGAGCGCTTGTAGTGATGATGAATCATCAAAGGAACCAGCAAACAAACCTGCAAGTGAACCGGCTACAGCGTCTGCAGGCGATGACATCTTTCAAAAAAGCTGTATCACCTGCCATAGTTCAGGTGACATTACTGGTGGTCAAGTAAAACTGGATTCAACGAAAATTCATGCCGATTTTCAAAAGAAAGAAGATCTTTATAGTTTTGTAGCAAAGAAAATGCCTAAGTCTGCTCCAGGTTCCTTATCAAAGGAACAATATGATGCAGTTGTAAATTATTTATGGGACCAAGAGCAGTAGTATATAAACACTAAAAAATGTCGAGAGTCCGGGGGCAGCTCCGGGCTATTTTGTTTCTAAAAAATACGATTCTAAAATTTCAATAAATTGAGAAATCTGATATTATTAATATGGTCCATAAATCGTTTGAATCGATTTCTAGCTATGTTGCAAAAGTGGATGAATCGAAGGATATTTATAATATTGTCTTACGGCTAGTGATATCCCTTTCGCAATATTTGTAGCCATTGTGTAAATAAGATGGAGGTTGGTCGAGAGCAGCGAACATTCCAATGTGGGATTGTTTTCCAAGACAACACCCATAATGCTGCAATCTCCAATCTGTGGAAGGTTTTTCCCTAACCCTGATCCTGGCAGGATGGAGCCGTCACGAACAACAATGGAGTTTACGATTCTTTCTGAACCTAGAACACTATCAATAGCAATGACAAAACTATTTTTCGGCAGAGTAATCCCAGAAACCTGCGGGATAAGTGTTTGTGCGTCTAAGGGTGACTGGAGGTTTCCGAATATAGTTAAATGTTTGGGATAGAGATTATGAAGTAAGGTACCAACAAATGGTCCAAGGCTGTCACCATTTATAACATTTGAACCAATTCCCATCACGAAAATATGTTCTGTACCTTCTGGAATGATAGAATGTAAACTATCCCGAATGAATAGTGGTGCTAACTTATGATTAAAAGGAATCATTCTTTCAAACAATGTGCGCCTAACGTCCAAACTGTTCATGTTGATTTCCTCCAAGGCAAATATTCTAATTGAGCAATGAACAAACGAACAAATCTTGTGGTTGAATGATATTATTTTAATATTCTGTATTCACCTGAAATAATCCTTCTATATTTTTTGAAAATCAATCGATCTCGAAGACTAGTAAACTGATCTTGTTAAGGAGGAATTTATAATGATCATTGAAAAAGCGACAATGAATGATCTAGAGTCGGTGACGGAACTGTTTGATTTATACAGGGAGTTTTATGAGCAAAAGTCAGACTTGGAGGGGGCAAGAGAGTTTTTAAAAGCAAGGTTAGTGAACGAGGAGTCTGTTGTTTTTCTGGCAGTTGAAGAGAGCATTCCCGTTGGTTTTGTTCAGTTATACCCGACCTTTTCATCGGTAAGCATGATGCGATCATGGATATTAAATGATTTGTATGTGAAAGAACAATTTCGCGGAAAAGGGGCAGGGGAGAAACTCATCCAAAAGGCCATTCAGTTTGCAAAAGATACAGGAGCAAAAGGCATTATGCTTGAAACAGGTAAGGAGAATCATAATGCCCAACGCCTTTATGAAAAAATTGGGTTTGAAAGGGAATCGAACTACTTTTATTACTATTCTATCTAAAAAAAGGATGCTAGTCATGGCATCCTTTTGGTTTTATTTGTTTATAAGTTCATCTAAATGTTTTAGAATGGCATCGCGATTTCCAGAAATCGTTTCTTCTCTTATTTGATCCTTTTTTAATTTTTTCAACGATCCTTCTAATACTTCTTGTTCAACCCTTTGCGGAATGACGACGACGCCGTCCGCGTCACCCACAACCATATCGCCTGGATGTACTGTCATTCCTCCGCATGAAATAGGGATATTTATTTCTCCAACCCCGGCTTTACCGCTTGCAGCGACTGTTGTGCCCCTAGCGAAAACAGGGAAGTTCAATGCTTTAATCCCCGCTATGTCACGAATTACACCATCCACAACAAATCCTCCAACCCCCAGTGTTTGAGCCATTCCAATAACAAAATCACCAGCAATAGCTCGGTAAAGATCTCCTTTGGCGTCAATGACGATAATATCCCCGGGTTTTGACGCGCGAATAGCCTTTAGAACAGCAAGGTTATCACCGACGGGTATCTTTACAGTTAATGCTCTTCCTGCAAGCTTATATGCTTCTTGTAGCGGTTTAATCGCAGGGTGCAGGTTATTTAAGCCTTCCATCGCATCCGATAAACAGGTTGTGGGGATGTCTTTAAATTTTTCAACGATCTGGTCCATAGAAATGCCCCTCTCATCCATTATTCTCCTTACTGCCATTATATCTCCAAACGAGATGCACTGCCCATTTTTTTCCACAAAAAAAAGAAAGTGGTCGAACCACTTTCTAAAGAAGGAAAACTTTTATGGGTTAATACAGAATATGTAAAAGCTTGTACTTGCATGTAGTAAACCTGTCCATATTGAAAAAATATTTATTAAAATATAAGCCTATTTTTTTTAAAAGGATTAACAAATTTTTTGAATAAGCCCGATTGAGTTATTTTTCGGTGAGTTCACTAAGGAAGATACTTCATAGGTCTCCATTAAGGTTTCATCGAACGGGACGAGTAATTTATTTAAATCCCTAGCATCAGATAAAGAAGGGTCCAGCCATATTTTTTCATCGTCTGGCTTCAAAATAACGGGCATTCGGTCATGAATATCTTTCATTAGTTCATTGGGTCCGGTTGTGATTACAGAACAAGTGTAGAGCGTTTTTCCTTCGGGGGATTTCCACGCTTCCCATACGCCCGCCATGGCAAATAAATCATCGGACTTTAGTTTAATCCGCATGGGGGTTTTGCTTTTATCCTCATGACGTTTCCATTCATAAAAGCTGTCTGCGATGATTAAACAACGCTTTTTTTGGAAGGCTTTTCGAAAACTGGGCTTTTCGGCTAAAGTCTCTGCTCGGGCATTAATCATCTTATGACCAATGGCCGGATCCTTTGCCCAAGGCGGAACCAGGCCCCATTTTAAAAATCCCATTCGATTGGACCTTCCATCATTGATTACGGCAAGGACACCCTGAGATGGGGCAATATTATAACTGGGTTGATAATTTTCTTGGTCTATAAATGCTTGAATATCGAAACGATCGATGATTTCTTCGAACGTTGCTGTTAACGTGAATCGGCCGCACATACAATTTTCACCTCACGAATTGGTTACTTATATTGTAGCAATTTCATGAATAAAAATCCTTTCCAAACGAGGAAGAAAGGAAAAGGAGACCGCCAATGCTGCCAAGCGGTCTCCTTTTTAAAATTAATGGGATCTTCGAGCGAAATCCACAAAGCGAAACTTATCGGGTCGATGCCTTGATTCGGTGTATTGAAAAAGGGTAGCGTCATCTAAGTAAACATAGTTTTTGATGACGACAATATTGTGAAAGCCTTCAAGGTCTAAGAGCGAACGATCCTCGGGTGATGGCTCCTCCACAACAATTTCCTTTTTGGCAAAGCTAATGGTCAGATTTAAATCATTTTCAATATATTGATAAATGGAATCCGCGCAAATTTCTTCAGTGAGGGAAGGGACGTACTTTTTTGCTAGGAAATCTTTATCTAAGATGATTTTCTCTCCGCCCATCTCCCTGGTACGAATGACTTTCCATACTAGGTCTTTACTGCCCAGCTGAAGCTGCTGTCTAACTATACCATCGGGCTTGATTAACTCGAGCTCGTTGACGATCGTTTTCGGTTTACTGCCCATTTTGTTGGCCAGTTCTTTAAAACTTACTAAGCCCGAAACAGGAAAATCAAATTTGCTAATGTCGATTACAATCGAACCTTTTCCTCTAACCTTTTGGATATAGCCATTTTGTGAGAGCAAATTTAATGCCTTTCTGATCGTTTCTCTCGATGTCTCGAATTGATCCTTTAATTCGTTCTCAGAGGGGAGAAGCGTTTGGGGCGGAATTGCTCCGCTTTTAATTTGCTCGACAATGATGTTATAGATTGTTAGATACTTGTTCGTCATAATGACATCTCCGTTCATCTTTTCAGGTAATACACAATCGACTCATATGGCCGCAAAGAGATCTCCTGGCCAAGTGAGGGCGAATCCTCATAATTAGAGAGTAACATCTCACTATCATACTCATCAAGATGTAAATGAGCAGGGAGGACAAAGGGATGCTCTTTGCCATAAAAATTGTTAATAACAAGCAATGTTTTTGTTCCACTTGTTCGAAGATAAGCAAACACAACATCATCCTGATTGGAAATAGGCTGATATTCTCCATCTGTAATCACATCATACTGTTTTCGTAATTGAATCAGTTTTTGATAGTGGAAAAAAATCGAGTCTGAATCCTTGAGTGCCTTTGCCGCATTGATTTCCTGATAATTACGAGCCGTTTCAATCCAAGGAGTCCCACTTGTGAAACCTGCATGTTCAGTTGCATTCCATTGAACGGGTGTTCTCGAATTGTCACGGGATTTTTGTTTTAAAATTTCAATAATCTCCTGCTCGTCCATTCCGTCATCTTTCTTAATGTTAAAGATATTCAAAGATTCAACATCACGATATTCATCAATGGAGTTGAAGTTTGGGTTGGTCATCCCAATTTCTTCCCCCTGATAAATGTAAGGTGTTCCTTGGAGCAGATGAAGGGCAGTTGCCAACATTTTCGCTGACTCTTTATGATATTTTTCATCATCGCCGAAACGAGACACCACTCGTGGTTGGTCATGATTACACCAGAAGAGGGCATTCCAGCCGCCGCCTTGGTTCATTCCCACTTGCCAGTCAGATAAAATTTGTTTTAAGGAATGAAAGTCAAAGTCTGCTTTCGTCCATTTATCACCATTTGGATAATCGACCTTTAAATGATAGAAGCTAAAGGTCATGTTTAATTCTTGCTGCGTTGGGTTCGTGTACTTAATACAGTTATCAATCGATGTTGATGACATTTCACCAACAGTCATAATATCGTATTTCGAAAAAACTTGTTCATTCATTTCATGTAAAAATTGATGTATCTTTGGTCCATCTGTATAGAATTTACGGCCATCACTGTTGTCCTGTGGAAAATTTTGGTCTTTGGAAATTAAATTAATGACATCGAGGCGGAAGCCATCAACACCTTTTTTTAACCAAAAGTGCATCATTTCGTATAGAGCGGCACGAAGCTTTTCATTTTCCCAGTTAAGGTCAGCTTGGGTAACATCAAATAAATGAAGATAATACTGGTTAGTTTTCTCGTCATATTCCCATGCTGAACCACCAAATTTAGATTCCCAGTTCGTCGGCGCCTCACCATTCTTGCCGTCTTTCCAGATATAAAAGTCACGATAAGGATTATCTTTCGAGCTTCTTGCTTGTTTAAACCACTCATGCTCTGTTGAAGTGTGATTAATAACGATATCCATAATGATTTTTAATCCGCGTTTGTGGGCTTCTACTAACAAACGGTCAAAGTCCTCCATGGTACCATATTCTTCATGAATCGAGTAATAATCACTAATATCGTAGCCATTATCCCGTTGGGGGGATTTGTAGATGGGAGTTAGCCAGAGAACGTCTACCCCGAGTTCTTTTAGATAGTCTAATTTTTCAATGATGCCTTGGATATCTCCGGTACCATTCCCGGTGGTATCATTAAAACTTTTTGGGTAAATCTGATAGACGACTGCTTTTTTCCACCATGCTGTTGTCATCTCCTACACCTTCCTAGTTAAATTGTAGTTCTTCATGGAGAAAAGGAGGGAGTTTGTGCTCCCTCCTCCATATGTGATGTTCATGTTATTTTTTAAAAGTAAATTTATTCATGCGTGTTTTAGCAAATACAATCGTTAAGATGAATGGAACGGCAATTGCTATAAACATTGCAATAGCAAACATCGTCATGTGCTGTGCCTGAATCGAAAGGATCCCAGGAAGACCGCCGACACCGATTGAATTCGCCATAACGTGACTAGCAACGGATACAACGCCTGCAATCATAGAACCAATCATAGCAGCAAGGAAGGGGAAGCCATACTTTAAGTTAATCCCGAACATTGCTGGCTCAGTTACACCAAGGTAACAAGAGATGGCTGCAGGAATAGAGACTTGTTTTTCTTCTTCATTTTTACGATTGATGTAAATCATCGCAAGTACTGCCGAACCTTGAGCAATATTAGATAAAGCAATCATTGGCCATAGGTTGGTTCCGCCAAGCTCACTCATTAATTGCAAATCAATGGCATTCGTCATGTGGTGCAATCCTGTAATAACAAGTGGGGCATAAGCAAATCCAAAGATTGCCGCAAAAATCCAGCCAAATGCAGAAGTTAAGCTTGAATAAACCACATGAGAAATTCCGGAACCGATGCTCCAGCCGATTGGGCCTAATACTGTATGAGCGATTAAAACAGTTGGAATTAATGCAAGGAACGGTACAACAATCATCGAAATGGAATTTGGGACAACCTTACGTAATCTTGTTTCTAAGAAAGCAAGTAATAATCCGGCTAAGATTGCAGGGATTACCTGTGCTTGATAACCAATCATTTCAATTTTTGCAAATCCGAAATCCCAGACTGGAATATCTTTTGCACCCGCTACGGCATAGGCATTAAGCAATTGCGGAGAAACGAGTGTAATCCCAAGAACGATACCAAGGATTTGTGAACCACCCATTTTTTTCGTAACCGACCAGGTAATTCCGACAGGAAGGAAGTGGAATACCGCTTCACCAATCAGCCAAAGGAACGAATGGACACCTGCCCAGAATTGAGAAACCTCGATAATCGATTTTGTTCCACCATCAAGCAATTTAATATCACCGATGATGTTTCTAAAGCCTAGGATTAAACCACCGACAACAAGCGCCGGAATTAATGGCGTGAAGATATCAGCAAGGTGAGCCATCATACGTTGCAGCCAGTTCATATTTTGCTTTGCTGCCACTTTTGCTTCTTCTTTGGATGTGCCATCTACGCCAGCAATTTTAACAAATTCATTATAAAAGCTAGGTACTTCGTTACCAATAATGACCTGGAATTGCCCAGCTTGGGTAAATGTACCTTTTACCAGTTTAATGGATTCAATTTCTTTAATGTTTGCTTTGCTTGGATCGTTTAAAACAAAGCGCATTCTTGTCACACAATGGGTAACGGCAGCAATGTTTTCTTTACCGCCAATGTGTTTTAAGAGATCTTTTGAAGGATCTGTGTATTTCGTCATTTGTCTTTCCCCCTGTTTTATGGGAATATCCCCATTTTATATCTTCTATTTTTTTCACTCTATATACAGGCGATGTGTACGGTTTCATAAAGTGGTTGCTGCTTGTATATACAAGTTTTGATTACGTTTTCATTCTAGCTTGTATATACAAGTATGTCAACTAGGAAATTTAAAAAAAGGGGGAGAGGGGGAATGAAGTTCGATTATGGTGGAACTTGTTTATTTTCTATGTCTTTCGAACCACTTTTCCACTTTAAAGCAATAATGATTGAATGAATATTTGGAAAATGGTAAGATAAAGGTGTTTAAATTCTTCTGAGTTTAGACCTCCTAATTAGGGACTTGGCATAGACCACCAAGTCCTCATTTGGACCTTTGAATAATTCAAAGGTCCCTTTTTTTATAAAAAATGAAATTACTGGGTAATTTGGTAATATAAAAGGCGTAGGAGGCAGGCAGACCTTGGAACTTAAAACAATTGATCATTGGGATGAAAAGCTATGGAACGACAAAATAAGCGCCATTTACCATCAAGCATTTGATGGAAAGGGAGCAAAGCCGGAGAAGATCATAGGTAATATGTTCCGGAAAGGACTTTGTTACTTACATATAGGGATTATGGAGAGTCAGGTAGTGGCCATGGCATTGACAGGGAAGCTGGAAGGAACCGACGCTTTAATCATTGATTATTTAGCCGTCCATTCCCATTGGCAGCATCGCGGGATTGGGATGAAAATGATGAAATATATTCAAGACTGGTCATTAACTAAAGGAAAGGTGAAAAGTCTAGTGATTGAAGTAGAATCAGCCAATACGCCTGAAACATTGGCAAGAAATCAGTTTTGGGAAAAGTGCGGTTTTACATTAACAGAATACATTCACGATTACATATGGGTCCCTGAATCCTATCGAGCTATGTTTTTAAAATTGGTGCCTGACACCAATATACCTGAACACGGTGAGGAACTGTTTAAGTACATTGAAAGGTTCCATAAGGCATCGTATCAGGGGGCGTGAGCCTTAAGTAAAAAATAATTTTATATCATACAGAATCTTAATCTTTCCAAAGAGAAAGGAGGCGGGAAATTTTCAGGCCTCCTGTTTTACATATAAAGTCCTGCCAAGAAAATTCCTAGGGATTTTTTATAAATATCATCGAACATTGACAGCGGAAGTGGATTAATTCCACGGCCGAGCTCAATCGTAAACCCCGTTCGCTGCCAATCTTGGATAAACCAGTCCTTGTAACCCGCATAGCTTTTAATGGTTTTGACCGGTTCATACCCGCTGACTCGTGCAAATTCTTTGACGATTCCTTCTGACTCAACAGGCTCAAGGTTTTCAAATCCCCAATAGATGACCTCACCTTGTGTATGGAAGGCCAGCACACGTGAAAAATCTCGCTCTTTGGTCAGTTTCGCCATAGCAATGGCTTCGGGCTCTACTAAAGGTTTTTCCCCGACATAGTCTCTTGGTCCAGGCTCATTTGGGTTCCGCTCCTTCTCTAATTCCCATCGGGCTGGGAATTGGTCATTGAGGTCGACACCTCTAATATTTGCTTTCCATTCCGTAAAGTCTGTACTTCCTTTATTAAAATTAACCACTCTTTTTTGCCATTTTTCATTTTCAGGAGGACCGTTTAAGACAAGGTCGACTCCATCTGGATTTACCATTGGGACGATTGATAAGGTAGTTTGTTGGTAAAGGGGAAACGAATGGAGTCCTCGAATCGGATAATGATTTGTAATAGATAATAAATAGTCATTTAAAAACGTCATAATGATCAGGGAGGTTATCCATTCATTGGCATGAAAGGAACCATTATAATGAACCTTTTTTTCACCAGTCCCAATCCTTATCTCGGGAATTTCTTTTCCAAGTACTGACTTTCCGATTGATGATATTTGCAAAAATGGATAGGCCTTTTTTAATCTGTTCATATCGTTCAGCAGCTTGCTGTAATCATATCTTTGTCCACTTTTAACTAATCTCCTGTTCACCCGTGTAGGAACCTTTATCATTTGCCCAGAGTTGAGGTTTGCCTCATTTAATTCTGGATTAACCAGCTCCATTGCTTCTAGAGGAAGATTCATGTTTTGAGCAATGCTCCATAAAGAGTCTCCGGGGCGAATCTGATATTCCTTGGCAGAAAAACCTGGAATGCGAACCTGTTGACCGACAGAAAGGTTATTCGGGTCAATCCTAGGGTTGGAATCATTTATTAACTGTAAGTTAACCTGAAACATCTGGCTGTAATGCCATAGAGAATCTCCTTGTCTAACAACAATCTCCATTTAGACCCTCCTGCTGTAAAAAAATAGTATTAATAATATCTATGCTTTCAGGAATAAATTATTAGTTAGATTTAAGGTGTCTGGCACCAAAACCCCCGAGCGAGGAGGCTCACAACTCCCTCGCGGAAAGCGAAGTGTATTCGGACTGCGGGCTAAATAACAATAATCTATACGAAAACAGCCTAGTCTAAAAATCTTTCCTTCCATTCGGGCAAAGGGAGCATACAGCTTTCTTCTTTTCCAAACCATTTATAGCGGTTCTTTGCAACAATGTCGTAAAGGAAATCCCTAAAAAAAGGAGGGAGGAAACGGAAAATCGATAATATCCGCCACCCTGTGCCTAGTTTACTGCAAACACGAAGTGCTGCACTTGATTTGAGATAGACTTTGTTATTTTCGATGAGTACGAAACTGTTTAAATCATTGTTCAGGCCAAATTTTTTTATAAGTGTCTGGCCGGATTCACTCTGGAGCGAGGCAAACTTAAAATAGCCAACAGTGTCTCTTTTTATAATGAATTGCACACTGCTGTTACATAGATTACATACCCCATCAAATAAAATGATTCGATCCACAGTTTCACCACCTTAACTACTATGTTTGTTGTATTTAGTTTAGCATAATCTCATGCTGGGACACTTTCGCAAGACATAAATTTCCAGATCTTTAAAATATCCTTGCTACACAGGAAATCCATGGTATATATTAGGAAAGATAGAAACCAAAACCAGGGTTTCTAAAATTTTTTGCAGACGATGTCCACTGGAGGCGGACAAATTAAGGGGAGTGTCCACGAATGGTGCCTGACACCAAATTATTCATGAAAGAAATTTCCAGATAAAATCTCTTATGATATTGGGAAATTTCGTTTATTTTCTCCATTTATATGGTATTATGGAGTGTGTTCGACATTTTTCAAGTTAGTTATCTAGAAAGTTATTAATTTATTAAAGGAGGGATCTTCCTTGAAAAACTTAATTAAAAAAGCTCCCTACTTACTATTACTGCTGGTCATTCCTGCTCTTGCCAAAATATACGAATTATTAAATTCTCGTTCACATAAATCTTTCGATATAAGTACATCCTTCGACCAGGCCATACCGTTTTTGTCGATTTTTATCATACCTTATATCATTTGGTATGCTTACATCTTTTTTTATCTTATTTACTTTTGTTTTAAAGACACAAAAGTATACCTGAAGACGTTAATTTTAATTGTGGTGGGAGAGTTGATTTGTTTTGTTATTTATTTCTTTTTCCAAACAACAGTCCCAAGGCCAACCATTATAGGGGATAATGTCTTCAATCAACTTGTTCAATGGATTTACGCCCATGATCGTCCATTTAATTGTTTCCCAAGTATCCATGTGCTTACGACGTTTTCAATCATGCTTGCTTCACTTCATATTAAAAATAAACACGTCATTCACCATTTATGTATCCATATTATCGGAACTTTAATCATTATTTCAACGCTATTTATAAAGCAGCATGTCATTTTTGATATGATTGGTTCCATGTTCCTAGTTACGTTCCTATATGGAATTGCGTTTGAATTATTGACATTTAACCAAAAAGCAGAAACTGCTTTCGTGAAAGAAAAATAGTTTAAAAATATAATAGGTAATAATTTTCCTAATAAAAAGAGTGTCTCTAGACACTCTATTTTTTTTAAAAAAAGCTTGTTTACTAATAATCCATTATAATTTAAAAATTAACATAACGGATTAAGTCATATGGATTGTTTTAATATGTTGAAGATTGATAAAAACCGGATCTCCTTTTGCACCAATCAATTCCACAAAATTATCCTTAATCTCTTTTACCTTACCAATAACATTTTCGTTCTCCGCGATATTAAATACGATCAATTCACCAGTTAACTTTTCAATTTGAACTTCAAACGATCTTGCAAAGGTAATATTGCTTGGATTCACTGGCAAATTTGAATTGCTTAGACCGTAGGGACGTTGATTATTTGTATAGGGAATTAACCATTTTAAATGGTTAAGGGATATAAACATGGTTTTGTAAATTGGCGAGTAGAAAACAAAGTAATTATTCATAATACTAATAATATAACCATGTAACGCTTGGTTACTTGTTACATAAATTTCTGTAAAAATTCCTTTAGCAGCTGTCAACGTTTTTCGCAGTGAGATTTCTTCGTTATGATTATATATAGGTGTTGAGCCTTCACTAATAGTAAATTCATCAATTTCATCTTGCTGTAAATACTTCCAGTTTTGGCAATGAATAGCGGGGATGTAAAGGTAGTCATATCCATTAAAAATCACCCATAGATCGCTGCCTACATCAATAAGTAATCCACTAATAAATTTCTTCCCTGAAATCTCTAGTTTGATATATTTTCCGATATTATCTTTCAACTTCATTTACTCACATCCTTTCCTAGGTTTTCCCATTTACAAATAGAGGAGGGCTGAAAAGACTATTCATTTATAACATGTATACCTAGTTAGAACTGCCCAGCTCATATTTGTATGGTGTTTGGGGATTTTAACAGGGGGAATAAGGGGGAATAAACATATATTACTAATCATTTTTTATTATCATATCATTAAATTAGAACAATGATGTCCGGTTGTTTCTGTTTGGCCATCCTGCAAAAGGGAATGCTCTTTGGTCATCACGATTTACTGGTTCACCAGCAAAACGAAATACCTTTTGCTCTTGCTCTTTTTGTTTCCATCCATTTTGACTGTTATTAGTAGTTGTTGTTTCAACTGTTTTGGTATTTTCTGTTTTCTTCGTTGCTTGGTTTGATGAAGTGGCAGATTTAGCTTTCTCTTGTGTTTTTGTTGATTTTCCGTCACTCATTTGTAATTTTAACGGTGGTGCTGGTATATTATCTGTTATTTGAATTGTAACTGCTTCTTTTACTTCTTTCATGTCCTTCGATTGATCGCTATCTTTCGATTTGCTCGACTTAACTTCTTCAGACTTTTTATCTTTAGTACTCATATCATCTTTTGACTTTTTCATTTCAGCCATAATTTTAGATGAGTCCTTAACTTCTGTCTGAGAATTTTTAATCTTTAAGAAATTAGATGTGATCACATCCTTGGATTGAACCCTTGTTGCTTCAATTTTTATTGGTTGTGACCATACCATGGTATTATTTGGATCAACATAGTCCTCTTTGATGGCTGCTTCATGTTTTTTGTCGGACTTTTCGGACTTTTGTTTCTTATCAGAGCTATTGCTTTCATCTTTAGATTCTGACTTTGATTTCTCATCTTTTTTGGAATCATCTTTTGATTCTGACTTTGATTTCTCATCTTTTTTGGAATCATCTTTTGATTCTGACTTTGTTTTTTTATCTTTTTTGGAATCATCTTTATCAGAATCATCCTTTTTAGAGGAAGAAGATGATTGATCTTTGGAGTTCTTTTTATTATCAGAATCTTCATTTTTCTCGTTATCTTTTGATGATGATGTCTTGACAGTTTCTTCTTTAATAAATCCTTTGAGAATGTTGGACACATGTGTTAATTTAATTAAGATTCGTTCTTCACCGTTAATTAACGTAGCAAAGTCAGTATCGATTTCACTTAACACACCAGTAAATCTTTGCTTGTTAATAGTTAATATCGTTACCCAAGTATGCTGAAACGATTGGAGTAAATCTTTTAAACTCTGTGTTTTTTGAAACTTGGCAGTCGTTTTATCAGGCTTGAACGATCTTGTGTTTTTGGTAATGGCTTGAATTTTTTCAATGTTATAATAAAAAATGTATTTATCTTCTGTTTCTAACACAACATGGTCAGCCTCAACACCGATTAATTTTCCTTTAAATACGTCTTCACCTACAAATAGATTTACTTCAAAGCCTTTTAATAAATCTAATGCAGCTGAAAATTTATCTAACCCCATAGTTATCCTCCTTAAGAGATAATGGGTCGCTCCTCTTATGGAGAAGCGACTTTTTTTTACTAATTTTCGTCACCGTCATTACCTTTTTTATCAACCACTAGTCCGTAGCTTACGTTTCGAATGTGTTTCATCGACACACGGACAACTTCTTCTTTAACAATCAGGGAAGCAAAGTGTTTGTTTACTTCGCTCAGAACACCTTCAAATGATTCAGGACCTCCACGATTAATTCTTACCCATTGAAATCTGATGCTTTCTAAAAGCTTTACAAAGGTTTCAGCTGATTTAAAATCCAATTTTTTTGGGACCTTTAAATCGAACTTCATATCGTCTTTAGCACTTTCTGTAATGCTTCTAATGTGATTCATCTTATAGTAAACGACACCATCGCTTTCAGTTAAAAGGACAAAAAAATCATCTAAAACAGCTAGTAATCTCCCACTTCTTGATTCGGGCCCTCCGCGATCTACCTTGATTGTTTTGCCCACAAATAAATTCATCATCTCTTTTTCCATAAAAGAATTATCCTCCTTTAAATTAAATAAACATTTACACTGCATCTATATGTATCACGGGATGATGTTGTACTAATAAAGTAGCCTTTTTTTCCTGTTTTGGGAAAAAATAGGCAAAAAAAAGTATATGATTGAATTTCATATACTCTTTACCTTTATAAAAGATGATAATTCTTTCTTAAGAAACGCGTTTCTTTTTTTAATAAAATTAAAATAAACCTTTTTTTCTTGCTCTAATGATTCAGCTGTAGAGTTTATAAACGGATCAAGTCTCATGTGTGGTTTTAACGAGTCGAATAAGTCATTAATAACAGGTCTTTGGACATCTAGAGTAAAGTCGTTTACCAAAATATTTGTTAGGATATCATTGTATTGGTTTCTAAAGCGTGGAAAGTGAAAAAGTCTTGCAGAAAGCGTGTTGTATCCAGTTAATGGAACATAGTCATAGTCAAGCTTCCTGCCGTGAAGGTTTCTTCCCCAGGTCCCATCATAATCCCAAGGAGAGATTTCATATAGTCCAGTTTTACCATTTTTATACAATGCGTAATTATGGATAAAACCATCATAATTCTGCACACACACAGCCCCAGATACCCATCTTAAATATTTCTCTACATCAAGTACTTGTGGGATTATTTTTTCAAAGTCTTCATTACTTAACGTATTAATCATAGCAATAAAGTTCTGTAAATCATGGATATCTTCTTGATCACCATATTTTAATGTGTATCCTTGGTCTAATCGTTTTTTCATTTCTTTTTTCTTAGTTAATAAGGAGAAATTTGCTCGATTATTGGTTGCATAAATAATAGCTCCATCTGGCAATTTTCTTTTTGCAAGTAGATATTGGTCAAATGATTCAATCTCTAAATAAATTCCCTTACTATATCCATTAATATACAGTAAAACATGCTGAGAGCGGGGAGATATGACGCCAATTCGATCGAAAAAATCGAGCGATAATTTGTTTCTGCTTAATGATACATCTGAAAATTCGGCATTGAGGTGAATTTCATGTGCCCCATTGACCTTGTACGGTTTTTGAAAAACAATTCGATAGGATCTTTTTTTCTTATCCCTTATCACATTTCCTCGATAAGAAAGTTTAATACTGTACCGATTTTCTCCTATTTTTAATTCAGCAGGTACTAATTCATCATTCCAAATGTCTTTTTCCAATTTTCTTAACCACTTAGGATTAATTAAAATATCATATTTTAACACTTGAATTCTCCTAAATAACATTTTTTCTAGATATATGCATTTGTGTGGGTGTTTGTGTGCAAAAACTTAAAAAAAATGAGACTAAAATTATATGATTGTCTATGTCAAATGGAAGAAAACTTCATAAATTGAAATAGAAAAGAAAAAATTGTTAAGAAAGTGGTGGAAAAATGGTACTAAAGCTTGATATTGAACATTTACTTTCACAAGCTAAAGAAAATGGTGTTGTAGGTTTTTTAGATAATAATCCTGTAGGTAAAAAAGGAGGTAACAATAAATCAAGTTCAGGAAGTTCAGGATCTACTGGCAGCGGTAAGAGCGGAAGCAGCAAAAGCAGCAGTGGAAGCTCTGGCAGTGGTAAGAGCGGAAGCAACAAAAGCAGCAGTGGAAGTTCTGGCAGCGGTAAGAGTGGCAGCGGTAAAAGCGGCAGTGGAAGCTCTGGCAGTGGTAAGAGCGGTAGTGGAAGTAGTGGAAGTAGCGGAAGTAGCGGCAGTCACAAAAAACCAAAAGGGCCTAAAGGGCCTAAAGGAAAAAAAGGAAGCAGCGGAAGTTCAGGTAGCTCAGGAAGTTCAGGTAGCTCAGGAAGTTCAGGTAGTTCAGGTAGTTCAGGTAGTTCTGGAAGCTCAGGTAGCTCAGGTAGCTCAGGTAGTTCTGGAAGTTCTGGTAGCTCTGGAAGTTCTGGTAGCTCTGGTAGCGGAAGCAGCAGTAGTTGCGGAACATGCGGATGCGATAGCACAGGAAGCTCTGGAAGCTCTGGAAGCTCCGGAAGCTCTGGAAGCTCCGGAAGCTCTGGAAGCTCTGGAAGCTCAGGAAGCTCCGGAAGCTCAGGAAGCTCCGGAAGCTCTGGAAGCTCTGGAAGCTCTGGAAGCGGTAGTAGTGGTAGCAGCGGTAGCGGCAAAAAACCAAAAGGACCAAAAGGACCTAAAGGAAAAAAAGGAAGCAGCGGAAGTTCAGGAAGCTCAGGAAGTTCAGGAAGCTCAGGAAGTTCAGGTAGTTCAGGAAGCTCTGGTAGTCACGGAAGTTCTGGAAGCGGAAGCTCTGGTAGCCACGGAAGTTCAGGCAGCGGAAGCTCTGGTAGCTCAGGAAGTTCAGGCAGTGGAAGCTCTGGCAGTCACGGAAGTTCAGGCAGCGGAAGCTCTGGTAGCTCAGGAAGTTCAGGCAGCGGAAGCTCTGGTAGTCATGGAAGTTCAGGCAGCGGAAGCTCTGGTAGTCATGGAAGTTCAGGCAGCGGAAGCTCTGGTAGTCACGGAAGTTCAGGCAGTGGTAGCAGCGGCAGCCACGGTAGTAAGGGGAAAAAAGGTCCAAAAGGTCCAAAAGGTAAAAAGCATTAACAACAGCAACCGATACTTTCAAAAGTATCGGTTTTTTGTTCATTTCTTGTACATAAACCTAGAAAAAAGCCTGTGTGACATTCGTCTATTAATAAAAAAATAGGTAAAAATCTAGAATGATTTTTGAAATTATTTCTAGATACTTGCTGATTTATCAAAATACGAGGCATTCGTTTAGAACAAGCCTTCACAATGGGACGTACTATGAAGCAAGGACAAGAAAAAAAGAAATAAAAG
The DNA here is from genome assembly GCF_046562815.1 of Neobacillus sp. 204. Taxonomy (NCBI): domain Bacteria; kingdom Bacillati; phylum Bacillota; class Bacilli; order Caryophanales; family Bacillaceae; genus Neobacillus; species Neobacillus sp. 204. The sequence continues at coordinate 369,066 of NZ_JBJORY010000002.1, read as the reverse complement.
AAACGGAAAATCAAGAAGGAAGCTTAAGTGAAGGGAGTAAATAAACTTTTATGTATCATCAATCGACGGTATTTATCACCATCTTTGCTTTTTTTCTAACAATGGTCCTGATCTTTATCCGTCCCAAAAATATGAACGAAGCAATACCAGCTACATTAGGGGCCATTCTCGTCTTTATAAGTGGCAGCGTTTCAATAGGAGATTTACTCGATATAAGTTCAAAGGTTACGGGGGCAGCTATTACCATCATAGCCACGATCGTTATGGCGATTGTACTCGAAAGTTTTGGCTTTTTTAGTTGGACAGCAGCTTTAATGTTAAAAATTTCAAAAGGATCTGGCATTCGATTATTTTGGAATACCTTATTACTTTGCTTTTTAATGACACTATTTTTTAACAACGATGGAAGTATTTTAATTACAACACCAATTTTGATTTTAATTTTAAATAATCTGAAGTTAAAAAATCAACAAAAGATCCCATTCCTATTAAGTGGCGCACTAATTGCGACTGCCTCAAGTGCCCCGATAGGTGTTAGTAATATTGTTAATCTAATCGCGTTGAAAATTATAGGTATGGATTTGTACATTCAAACGGAAATGATGTTTGTTCCTGGAGTACTAGGATTACTATTTTTATCCTACTTATTATTCCTAGTATTCAAGAAAGATATTCCAAAAGAAATCCGCTTTCACTCCTACTCAATCCCACTCCAAAAAAACCGATCATACCATCCACTACAACCAGGGTCAGAAAATTTATTTAATCAGCAAAAGAAGCTCATGATCAATATGCTTATCTTCGTATTCCTTGTCAGGATTAGTCTTTTCGTCGCATCTTTTATTGGTATCTCCGTCTCTTTGGTTGCTGTATGTGGATCTATAATCTTATTGATTTGGAGATGGATTTACTTAAAAGTAAACCCAAAAGACGTAGTCGGAAAAATTCCGTGGCATATCTTAATATTCGCCTTTAGTATGTATGTCATTATGTATGGTTTACACAATATTGGATTATCGCATTTCCTATTAACCTATCTAAAACCGATCGTCAATGATAGTTTGCTCCATGCAAGTTTAACCATGGGTGTGATAACCGCCTTTCTTTCCAATATCTTTAACAATCATCCTGCCTTAATGATTTCAACCTTTGCTTTAACGGACATGGGACTAGATCCCCTATTAACGAAAACCGTTTACTTATCAAACATCATAGGCAGTGACATCGGCTCACTGATCCTTCCAATCGGTACTCTTGCCACACTACTGTGGATGCATATTTTAAAGACGAATAAAATTAAAATAACTTGGATGGAATATATAAAAGTTACCATTGTTGTCATTCCTGCCACATTGATTTTCACCTTAATTAGCTTATATATATGGCTATTGCTCGTATTTGCAGGATGATATTTTAATAAAAAAAATAGGACTCATCATTCGATGGGTCCTTTATTTAATTCAATCTGCACCACTTGCTGAATAAAGGGGAATAGAACACAACCCAGGTAAACTCCCAAAACGTTCAAAATCAAATCATCAATATCTAAGCTGCCGCGTTGAGATACAAATTGCAAACCTTCAATGCATGCAATCATCAGGAAGGCAGTTAATAATGCCTTCCGCAGAGATAAACGTTTAAATCTTAGGAATAGGCCGTAGGGAATAAACAAACCAATATTAGCAGCTAGGTTATAAAAAGCGATTAACCAATTCACTTTTCCTGACAAATAAAATGTTATAGTGGAAAAGGGAACAAGATTTATTGAATTATAGCTTTGATCGTTGGGTCGAAAAAATAATAAAATCACAAGTGCAACGGTATAGAGAGTTATCAAACCTAAAAATAATGGATAGGGAATAGAAATCTTTTCCTTTCTGATTAGTAAAACCAGCAATAAGTCCATCCCCATAATACATAATAAGACAACTCCTAAAACGATGGGGTGTAAATAGGAAACTAAACGAATCAATACAGGAGACAACACAATAAATATTCCAATAGATATTAATATGGAAATAATTAATGGTTTTTTCACTTTATCTTGATCCTTTTTGATAATATTCTTCCATCATTTCTTTAGGGACCATACTTCCGCCTGTTGCCCAAATAATATGGGTGGCATTTCGCATTTTTTTCACTAAATCATGCTTCTCTAAGTAATCTTTTCCCTCGTTAGATAAGATTATGGGTCCCATCATACCTGCTAAGGCGGAAGGCTCAAGATAAATCTCCTCGGTATCAACAAGGTCTTTTAGTAATTTGTATAAATGTTCGTCATGAATCGTATAACTTCCACTCAGAAAAGGTTCGATTATTTTACCAACAAATCCCGATGCCCTGCCGACTGCAAGTCCATCTGCATCGGTTATATTATCAATTCCGATATCTTGGACAGAAATTTGATCATGTAATCCTGTCATTAAGCCGAGTAACATACAAGGAGAATGGGTTGGTTCTGCAAAGAAACAGTGAACGTTATCTTTAAACAATTGTTTCAAACCAAACGCAACTCCACCTGGACCACCGCCAACACCACAGGGCAGGTATACAAACAACGGGTGATTTTCATCGACTTGAATCTCTAACTGATCCAGCTGGTTCTTCAACCGGGAGGCGGCCACTGCATATCCTAAAAATAAATCACGGGAGTTTTCATCATCGACAAAATAACAACGAGGATCTGCTTCCGCTTGAATTCGGCCTTGCTCGACAGCTTTGCTATAATCCTCCTCGTATTCAATGACCATGACATTTTTACTGCGAAGTAAGTCCTTTTTCCATTGTTTTGCGTCGGCAGACATATGTACAGTTACCTTAAACCCTAATTTAGCACTGATGATCCCAATACTTAAACCCAAATTTCCAGTTGAACCAACAGCTATCGAATATTGAGAAAAGAAGGATAGGAATTTTTTACTAGCTAATTTGGAATAATCATCATGAATGGTTAGCATTTGATGTGCTAAAGCCAATTCTTCTGCATGTTTGAGGATTTCATAAATCCCGCCTCTTGCTTTAATTGAGCCTGAGATAGGCAGGTGGCTATCACATTTTAATAATAAATCACCTAAAATAGGCGGACCGAAATTGTGCGCTAATTTTTGCTGCATAGACGGGATTCTCACTAATGGAGATTCAATGATCCCATTAGCTGCTTTGGTTTCCGGAAAAACTAACGCGAGAAAGGGAGCAAACCGATTTAATCTTTCCTCCGCATCCTTGATATCCGCTGCCGTAAGGGGAGAGTTGTTAATTCCAAGCTGTGCCTTTTTTAAGTTCGGATTCACCCAAAATACTTCATTTAATGTCTTGAGATTATCTAACAATGGAAGCTGTTTGCTCTCGAGCCATGATTGAATATCCATACCATTCATTTTCTTCATCGGAACCCCCTGTCAGTAATAAGAATTTTTACAATAGATTTATTTTAACACATCACTTTTTTAGGAATGTGAATTAGATAAACTTTCATAAAATAAAAAATGTTTAATAGTTGTCTTTAACACTTATTTGCCTTTTGAATATTATTTAAATAAAAGGCATGTGAGGGACATGTATTTAGTTGGCTTTTACTCTCCAAAAGAAAAATCAGGTGTTACTGAATTAGCCTTATCCATATACAATTGGCTCAAATTAAATACAAATGTATCTGCTGCATTTATTTCCTACGGAACCTTAGAAAAAGAGCAGACTTCAAATGAGCTCATCCATGAATTTTCAAAATTAACCGTAACGGAACAAAAACGAAAAGTAAAATTAATGAAAAATGAATATGATATCATCATTTATGATGCCTCCAGTCAATTGTCGGAGGGGGTATTAAAACTTTTACCGATTGTGGACCGTTTATTTGTAATTGGGGAAGAGCATACTGACTTTGCCGTTAAACTACAAAAGATCATTCAATTTGATAAAATATTTGATAAGAGCGTCAAAAATTTTATTTCCCATTTGCGAGGTAGTAAAACCTTTATCATCCGTGAAAATAAAGAAGACCGAGTGATTGGCTTCAAGTACTCCAAAAATGAAACCAATACAATTGGTCAAATGGTGTATACAGACTATGTCACGCGTTATATAGAAGAAAAATTCATTGATAAAAACATTAAAATATTTAAAAAGATTTTAAAAATACCTAAGAAGGAATTATACAAAGGTTTACACGAACTAGGGATAGATTTTGAAAAAGCACTGCTTTTTCATGAATATGTCTTTCTTAGGGAAGCTTTAGGCCAAAATTACGATGAAGCGATTGAAAATCTCTTTCCACTCTTAATTAATTCCACTTACAAAGAAATCTTCGAAAAATTTCAACTCGAAATAAATTTTATCAAAAAAATAAAAACATTATGATGGAAACAAATACAGAGTAGCCGTGTTGACTCTGTTTTTTTTTGTCCTTTTAGCCCTTATAAATTGTTATCCTTGGATTTTACCTAAGGATAAATGTACAATCTAATAAGTGAACGTTATAAGATAAAAATTATAGGTGGGAAAAAGAATGATTGCAAAAACGGAAGAAGATTTTAATGGCTTGAAGGAAATTGGCAGAATTGTAGCTGCAATTCGCGATGAATTAGTGCAAAAAGCGGTACCTGGGATTACCACTAAAGAACTTGATGATATAGCTGCTGCGTTATTTGAAAAGGAAGGAGCAGTCTCAGCTCCAAAAGGCGAATATGATTTTCCTGGATTTACGTGTATTAGTGTAAACGAAGAAGTAGCTCATGGAATTCCGAGTCACCGAGTGATTAAAGAAGGGGACCTTGTAAATATCGATGTTTCCGGTTCAAAGAACGGTTATTTTGCTGATACAGGGATCTCGATTGTCGTTGGAGAAGGCGAAGAAATTTTAAGCAAAATTTGTGAAGTGGCAAAGGAAGCCTTTGAAGCCGGTCTTAAAAAGGCCAAACCAGGCTCTAAAATAAATGGAATGGGTAAAGTAGTCTTCCAAACCGCAAGAAATCATGGATTAACAGTCATTAAAAATCTAACGGGACACGGAATTGGACGTACCATTCATGAACCACCAGAATATATTTATAATTATAATGAAACTTCTGATAATGGTTTGTTAAAGGAAGGGATGGTTATTGCCTTCGAACCCTTCATCTCAACCCATGATGAAGAAGTATTTCAACTTGATGACGGCTGGACATTTGTTACAGAAAAAAGTTTTGTGGCTCAGTACGAACATACGTTAATCATAACCAAAGACGGACCAGTTATTTTAACCCGATAATCCTAAGGGGATCTAGAGACAACTTCTTAAGCTCTAGATCCTTTTTTGTTGCCTTTGTTAAACTTGACAGTTGCTTTCTGCTCCAACTATATAAACCGGTACGTTGACTGTACGGTTTGAAGTGTGGTATAGTTATACTAACATTAAATTGGGAAGGGGTGAGTAATTTGGGGAGTTTTATCGTATTGGTGAAATAGCAAAATTGAAGAATATTTCTAAACGGACAATCGATTATTACACCCAAATAGGCTTACTAAACCCTATTCGGACGGATTCTAATTATCGATTGTACGGGGAAGAGTGTCTTCAGGTTTTGAATATGATTGAGCACTATAAAAATCTGAATATGCCCCTAGAGGAAATAAAGTCTTCCATTGAATTGATTAAATCAGACAATACCATTGATAGGCAAAAAGCTGAAAAACATTTTGAACAGATTGCTAGTATTATGCAGCATCTAAAAGAGGAAATTCATGTAATGGAACCGATTCTTCAAAGATTAAATCAACAACAAAAAGAAGAGCTTGCTAACAGACTTTCGGCAGAAAGCCGTACATTAGCACAATCATTATTATTACTATTTAACTAAATACCTATTTTGCTAGAATCAATCATTTAAGCACGTAAAAAACAGGAGGTGTAATCCTTACTTAATCATTAAGTAAGGAGATCATTGATAATTACTAATCTATTAATAATAGCAATTTTAATTGCTTTTACAGGATTTTTTGTAGCATATGAATTTGCTATTGTTAAAATCCGCGGTACAAGAATTGATCAACTCGTAAGTGAAGGGAACAAGAATGCGATCGCGGCGAAAACAATTGTAACCAATCTTGATGAATATTTATCTGCATGTCAATTAGGTATTACCGTTACAGCTTTAGGTCTTGGGTGGTTAGGAGAACCAACGGTAGAGCATATTCTTCACCCGCTATTAAATTACTTTAACATGCCTGAATCTGTTTCAAGTATTACTTCATTTATCCTTGCATTTGCATCCGTAACATTTATTCATGTGGTAGTAGGGGAACTAGCACCAAAGACTTTTGCGATCCAAAAAGCAGAAGAGGTCACTTTGTTGTTTGCAAGACCGATGATCCTCTTTTACAAAATCATGTATCCTTTTATTAAAGCGTTAAATGGCTCTGCGCGTTTCATTACAGGAATTTTTGGGTTGCAGCCTGCATCGGAGCATGAAGCGGCTCACTCAGAAGAAGAACTTCAATTAATCATCTCTGAAAGCTACAAAAGCGGAGAGATTAACCAATCAGAATATAAATATGTAAACAATATTTTTGAATTTGATGATCGAAATGCCAATGAAATTATGGTACCTCGTACCGAAATTGTAGCCTTTGACATTTCACAGTCCTTAAATGAATGTCTGCAAATTGTGACGACAGAAAATTATACAAGGTACCCAGTTATTGATGGTGAGAAAGATAACATCGTCGGTATGGTCAACATGAAAGAAGTTTTTACCGAATATATCAAAGGCAAGAATGTTGAATCCTCTATTCAAGAATATATTCGCCCGGTAATCCAAGTGATTGAATCGATCCCTATTCACGATTTACTTGTAAAAATGCAAAAAGAACGTGTTCATATGGCTATATTAATGGATGAATATGGCGGTACAGCTGGTTTAGTCACTGTTGAAGATATCCTTGAAGAGATTGTCGGTGAAATTCGTGATGAATTTGATGCAGACGAAGTACCAGAAATAAACAAAATTAGTGAAAACCAAACAATCGTTGATGGTAAAGTCCTTATTGATGAAATTAATGACTTATTCGGGCTAGATCTCGAAAATTCAGATATGGATACCATTGGTGGATGGATTCTATCAGAAAAAATGGATGTCGTCGAAGGCGATAAAGTTAGATACGACAATTACGTATTTAAAGTCCTTGAAATCGAAGGCTACCATATAAAATCTCTAGAAATTTTAAAATTAGCTAATCAAGAATCAATCGCCTAACCAACTCCCTCTTGTCAAAACAAGAGGGAGTTTTTATGTTGTTTGAGCAGAAACTTATAATATTCTATTTAATAAGCTGCGACAAAAGGGGAAAATCCAATTCTCTTTTTGTCGCAGTTTTTTTCATTTCATCGTTATATCTACCTATGTTTTGTAAAAAACTTTACAAAGTATTTAAAAACTTAATAAATATTCAAAATCTTTTACAAACTCTTCACCCTTCCTCAACAGCAACTTCAAATTATGAACCTATACTTTACGTATGAGCTAGCAAGTCTCATTATATTAAATCTTTTGGGGTGAAAAATTTGTGAATACTGAAAAAAGCTACAATTACTACCAAGAATATCTAATAGTCCCTTCATCCAATCTCACTTTATCAAAGAATGTGGAACATTATCTCTATTTAAAAAGAGCCTATGACATTTTCCTTGCAACCGTTGGGTTAATTATTGCCATCCCAATTGTTTTTTTCTTTACAATCCTTATTGTCATTGAAACACCAGGTTCTCCAATTTATGTTCAGGAGCGGATGGGCAAGAATGGCAAACGATTTAAGATGATGAAGTTACGATCCATGAGAATGGATGCAGAAAAAGGAGGGGCAAAGTGGGCAGAGATAAATGATCCTCGTATCACAAAAGTGGGAGCATTCATCCGGAAGACTCGTATCGACGAACTTCCTCAATTGGTCTCTGTTTTAAAAGGAGACATGTCAATTGTAGGTCCAAGACCCGAAAGACCCTTCTTTACAGAAAAATTTAATAAAGAGATAAAGGGATTCGAGAATCGATTGCTTGTTAAACCAGGCCTGACGGGTCTGGCTCAGGTTAGTGGGGGATATGATATTTCTCCACGAGAAAAACTTAAATATGACCTGGCATACATACAAAATTTAACATTCTCACTTGAAGTGAAAATTATTTTAAAGACATTTAAAGTCATTTTTACAGGAGCGGGAGCACGTTAAAAAAGGCGGGAAGCATATGTCAGTCATCAGAAACCAATTACATAAAGGAGTAAAGTGGACGGGAATTTCTACTCTTATCATAACAGCCGTCCAAATTATCCAATTTGCCTTACTTGGCAAACTAATGAGTATATCCGAATTTGGGCTAGTCGGCATGATTACTACAATTGTAGTGTTTGCCCAGATCGTGCTTGATCTTGGTTTTGGTACAGCTGTGATTCAAAAAGAAGCGGTTTCGGCGCGCGTATTGTCAACTCTGTTTTGGCTTAATGTGGTGGTAGGAATCGGGTTGTTTGTATTCCTATTCCTCTTTAGCCCTCTGATTGCGATGTACTTTCATCGAAGCGAATTAATTGATCTTATTCGACTATTGGCTGTGATGTTTTTAATCGCTCCGGTCGGGCAGCAATGCCAGTACTTGCTGCAAAAAGAATTACGTTTTAATTTGCTCGGGACGATTGAAGCGGGTACTACAATCATCTCTTTCATTACGATGGTCGTTCTCATCTTAACGATTAGTCCTATTTATGCCTATGTCATTTCACAAGTCGTACTGAATTCATTAAAGGGCCTTCTTTATTTTATCTGTTATCAAAAAAAATGGCGGCCCTCATTCGTATTTGATTTATCGGAGTGCAAGGAATACTTGGCGTTTGGGGCCTACCAATTAGCCTCACGGTTAGTCAATCGAATTGGCTCCAACATTGACGTGATATTAATCGGACGATTTATGGGCGCTGAGGCACTTGGTATTTATAATCTTGCCTATCAAATCGTGACCATTCCGGTCTTAAAGATTAATCCGATTATTACCAGAGTTGCTTTTCCGGTTTTCTCAAAAAGTTACCAAAATCAAGTTTTATTAACAGATGGATTCTTACACATGACAAAGCTGTTAAGTCTTGTTTCCTTTCCCATCTTGATGGGTCTCACGGCCGTGTCTAATGTGTTTATCTTAACTATTTTTGGAGAGAAGTGGCTGGACGCTGTTCCTATTTTACAAATCATGGCAGTTGTAGGCATTCTTAGGGTTTTAATGAATCCAAATGGATCAATTATTTTAGCAAAAGGAAAAGCTAATATTGCTTTTTATTGGGATGCCGCCGTCCTCATTGTCTATAGTGCGTCTTTATGGCTAGCAGTTATGTCGAATAAATTGGAAGTTGTAGCCTGGACCTATGCAGGAGTAAGCCTTGTGAATTTCTTGGTTGGAAGATGGTTATTAAACTGGCTAATTCAGCTCCGTTTCCGGCAATATTTGAAAACTATTTCTGTTCCATTTCTATTAGCTTTGCTCATAACTACGATCGCTTTTTGTCTGAAAAAGATTTCTATCCTTTATTTTCATCAAACAAGCATTTGGCCCCTTATATTTTCAGTAGGCATAAGTGCAGTGGTCTATATTTTTCTTTTATGGAAGATGTATCCCCATTTTTTCTTAAAGATCGTAAAAAAACAAATAAGAGGGCAAACATCATGAAAATTTTGTGGATTACAAGTGTCTATCCTAGTGACGAAAAACCTGATCTTGGTGTTTTTCATGAAACTCAAGTTCAAGCATTAATCCGGTTAGGCGTAGAGGTTACAGTGATTTGTCCTGTGCCGCATCATCCAACCTTGATCAGATATGTAAAAAAGCAATATCGTGCTAATAGGAGAATTCCATTAACGTACCTCCGAAAAGGAGTGACGGTCTACCGTCCGTCTTATTTAGCACTTCCGGGCCAACTTAGATGGGCCCAGCCGGATAAACGAATTGCTGCTTCCATCTTAAAAACAATGTCTGATTATGAGATAGAGCCCGATTTAATTCACGCCCATTTTGCCATGCCGTCAGGAGGGGCAGCGAGAATTGTTGCAGAACAAACTAAGCTGCCATGGATTTTAACATTGCATGGTAGTGATGTAAATATTTATCCCAATTATAGCGCAGGTGCCAAAAAAGTATTCAAACAAGCTGTCCTTGCTGCAAATCAGGTATTAGCAGTGGGTGAAAGCTTAAAGATACGAGCCAAGGAGTTAACAGACAGAAATAGCATGGTCCTTCCCATCGGGGTCGATCTAACTCGGTTTCAACCTACCGATGAAGCCAAAAGCCAAATTAGAAGACGCCTTCAACTCCCTGAGGAAAAGAAGATTGTTGTATTTATTGGTAGGTTAACACAAGCAAAAGGAGTTTTTGAACTCGCTCATTCACTCCAATGGCTTTCTAATGATGTTGCCATTTTGTTTGTTGGAGATGGACCAGCTAAAGATAAATTAAGGCAGCATGCTGAATTCAATCGAAGGCTGTTCTTAACAGGGCAGGTTGAAAATGAAAGAGTAAAAGATTATTTGTTTGCTAGTGATGTGTTTGCTCTCCCATCTTATTCAGAAGGAATGCCAACCGTTGTCATTGAAGCACTGGCCCTAAAGGTGCCTGTGATTAGTACGGCAGTGGGAAGTGTCCCGGAGTTATTTGGGGAGCATCGTCAGCTTTTAATCGAAACAAAGTCAGTTTCAAGCCTGGTCAATCGAATAAACGATGTTTTAAATCGAAATCTTTTTACCACGCAGGTTCAGCAGGAACTGTATGAAAATATTCAAAAAAACTTTCATGTTGATCACAATGCTGTTTTGCTAAAAGCTGTCTATCAACGGACAATAGAATCCATTTACTCAACGATATAGTCTTTTTTTGAAAGTATTAAAGAACTGGAAGGATTGAAAAGGATGAAAAAAATTGCTGTTTTAGGAACTGGATATGTTGGTCTCGTTACAGGTACTTGTTTTGCAGATTCAGGAAACCAGGTGACTTGCTGTGATATTAATCAATTAAAAATAAATGATCTCATTCAGGGGATCATGCCAATTTATGAGCCTGGATTAAAAGAACTGGTCCACAAAAATGTTCGGAAAGGAACACTTCAATTCAGCGCCAATATCAGTCAAGAGATCCAGGATGCTGAAGTGATTTTTATTGCAGTCGGGACCCCGATGACTTCATCAGGTAAAGCGGACTTAACCTATATAAAGCAAGTTGCTAAATCTATTGGTGAAAATTTAAATGGTTACAAAGTAGTCGTCACAAAAAGCACGGTACCCGTCGGCACTGGAAAATTAATTGAATCAGTCATTAGAGAGTCCAGCCATGGAAAACATCCATTTGACGTAGTCTCAAATCCCGAATTTTTAAGAGAAGGTACTGCTATCAAGGATACGATGAATATGGAGCGCGCAGTCATTGGCACCACAAGTGAAAAAGCTTTTCAAATAATTGCGGAAATTCATCAGCCCTTTACAGCAAATATTGTGAAAGCTTCCTTAGAAACAGCGGAAATCATTAAATATGCTGCCAATGCATTTTTGGCTACAAAGATTTCATTTATTAATGATATTGCCAACATTTGCGAACGCGTTGGGGCTGATGTGACCAAAGTGTCCGCAGGCATTGGTCTAGACAGCCGGATAGGCAATAAATTTTTACAGGCAGGCGTTGGATTTGGCGGATCCTGTTTTCCTAAAGATACCGCTGCACTTCTGCACATTGCTGAAGAATGCAGGTACGATTTTAAATTAATCAAAGCAGTCATAGAAACCAATGAAGGGCAAAGGGTGCAGCTGGTGAAAAAATTATTACTTGCATTAGGGTCCTTAAAAGGAAAAACGATTAGTGTTCTAGGATTGGCGTTTAAACCAGATACAGATGATATTCGGTCTTCTCCAGCCCTAGATATTATTCCTTACTTAACAGAGCAGGGTGCAATCGTTAAGGCATATGATCCGATCGCAATTGTAGAAGCAAAAAAACAAATTGGATATCAGTGCACTTATTCAGAGGATATTTATGAAACGATTGATCATTCAGATGCATGCATGATTTTAACAGACTGGCAGGATGTAAAAACATTAGATTTGCCATTAGTAAAGCAATTAATGAACCAGCCTCTGATTATAGATGGGCGAAATCTTTTTGACTTAGAGAAGATGAAAGAACTTGGATTTACCTATCTTTCGGTTGGAAGGCCAGCCATTCATACAAATTCAGTCATATCAAAAGCAATATAGGAGGTTTTTCGGATGAGTAAAGTAATTGTCACAGGAGGAGCAGGATTTATTGGCTCCCATATAGTGGAGGAATTGCTTCGAAATAATTACAATGTCACAGTAATTGACAATTTTTCAACAGGTCGACAAGAAAACATCGAACACCTGCCTATTGAAACCTATAATCACGACATAACCGATCCTAGTGTAATTAAATTAATTGTTTCTCTTTGTCCGGATTATATTATTCACCAAGCTGCACAAGTAAGTGTGGCTGCCTCTGTAAAGGACTTTCTATTTGATGAAAAAGTAAATATTAAGGGATCGCTGCACATTATAAAAGCAGCGATTGAATCAAAGGTGAAAAAATTTGTATTTGCTTCATCTGCAGCAGTGTATGGAAACCCGGTTTCATTGCCTGTCACCATTTCACACCCAACTCAGCCAGAATCACCATATGGTCTTACAAAGTTATCTGTTGAAAATTATTTAAAAATGTCTTGTGAACTGTATCAACTGCCATATAGTATTTTGCGCTACAGCAATGTATATGGACCAAGACAAGACGCAAAGGGGGAAGGGGGAGTTGTAGCTATATTTTCCAATCAACTTACCGAAAATAGAGCACCCGTTATTTATGGAGATGGAGAGCAAACGAGAGATTTTATTTTTGTTAAAGATGTGGCAGCTGCAAATGTAAAAGCACTTCATGCAAAGGAAAATATCTGTGTTCAAGTGTCATCTGGAACATGCATTTCCATCAATGAGCTGTTTGAAACGATGAAGGAAGCAGCTGGTTCCAATCTGTACCCAATCTATAAACAAGATCGTCCAGGCGATATTCGACATAGTATTCTTGCCAATGAAGAAACAAAAGCAATACTAAATTGGGAGCCTTCTATCAAGCTATACGAAGGTTTACATGAGACCCTGCAGTTCTCAATGGATAAACAATCGCTATCACTAAATGGTTAATTTAAAAAAGGAGAAGGAAGTTTGATGCAAAGTAATCTACTAGTTAAACAAGCAACAGGTGTGTCAGCTTTTCTCTTAGTAGGATTGGCCATTGTCTATTCACTTGTTGAAATGCGGTTTGAAATGATAATTTTTCTTGGGGTATGGGCAATTATCGTTTTAATCTTACTTATAAAAATGAACGTTATTAATAAACCCCAATTATCTAGCATGATGTCCTTATTAGTCATAACAACATTTTTGAATCAATCTGTTTTAAGTATTCATGTAGGCTTTTTTAGTATATTTTTGTATCGTTTGGTATTAATCGTTGCAGCTATGATCTTTTTCTCTCATGTAATGAAAGAAAAGAATCTTCCTTATTATTGGAATCAAGTAAATGTAAAAGGTGTTCTCTTGTTTCTACTGTTTTGGTTTGCCTATGGGGCGGTATCACTGCTATGGGCAAAATCAGTTTTCGAGGGAATTAAGTCGTTAATTCTATTGGGCATGGGATTATTGTTTGTCTTTTTAGCCGTCTTTATCTTTAGAAAGATGAATCATTTGTTCCTGTTTTATGGTATTTGGCTGGTTATGACAGTCTTGTTAATGGTGATTGGATTAGTAAATCATTTTGCTCAGATTCAGCTGCCGACATCAACTTTGTATGGGGCTCCACTTTATAAGCTGTCATTTCCAACATCTGTTTTCTTTAATCAAAATGACTTTGCCACGTTTCTTACTATATCATTCTTTTTTTATCTATCTTTAACCAAAAATAGTAATCAACTATTTTTAAAAACAACTAGCTTATTTCTTGCGATTATTTGTGTGTATCTCATTTATTTGACGGATTCACGGGCAAGTCTGCTTGGAGTCATGATCGGTTTAGCCGTTTATCTGTATATCCTTCTACCGGCTTATTTAAAGAGAATGGCAGCTATAATCGGCTCATCGGTTTTTCTAGTGGGCACGATTGCAATTATCCCAAAAATAATCAAAGTGGTTAACTCTTCTACTGTTTATTCTGGGTATGAAATTCTTCCATCTAATGTAGCAAGATTAAATCTACTGAAGAATACCGTTCACTTCTTGATCGAAACCTTTGGATTTGGGGTGGGGGCAGGCAATGTACCTTACTATTTAAAAAACGAGTCAGTCTATGCAACAAACCATGTGGTTGAAGTCCATAATTGGCTCGCTGAAATAATGGGCAATTTTGGAGTCATCATAATGCTTGGTTACGTCACCATGTATGTCTATCTGTTCATAAGTCTCTACAGATTTTATAAAGTCCAACGAAACAGGAACCAAAAAGGGTTACTTGAAGCGTGTATGATGGGGTTGATCGGATTCATTGTTTCTAGTATCAGTCCGAGTTCTGTCAGTAATCTATTTTTTCATTGGGTATTTCTAGGATTTGTTATTTGTACGGTTTCTGTGTTTTCGAACAAACAATATCAACATCATGAAGAAAATTCCTACTAAGGAGCAAGGTTTAAATGGGACATAAGATTCAAATTTTAAAAGAAAGATTGAACAAATACTTCCTACTATTATTAGCAACAACGATATTGCTGGGTGTAATTGGATGGATTCTTCCAGTTGGAAAGGCAAAATCAAATTATACCTTCGATACAGTCCTTACCTTAGGAAACTATGAGGATAATCCAGAGCTAAATGATCCTAAACGTGTCATTAATATGCTCACGAACCCGAACATCCTGATTTACGAATTACATTTGAAGGATTTATGGGAAGAAAGGTTTGAGGAAATTTATACGAATTTACATGTAACTGCAGGACCTGACAACTTGATAACACTTTCGTATTCAGATCATTCAGAGGAAAGTACGGCTAAAGTGCTAAACGAGATAACAACTGCTTTTCTGGACATCGACAAAAAAAAATTCCAAGAAAAACAAAAATTCATTCAAGAAAAAATTGAAGCAACAAAGGGTGAACAAGTAGCACCCGAGGCCAAAGTTGACCAGTTGCGCCTCTTAATTGAACTTGAGACAACTCTAAATGATATAAAACCAGCCAAATTATTAAAACCTGCTGACATAAACACCATCGATACTGAAAACAGAGCTTTCAATTCAAAGGAAAGAGCAGTATTAGGGATTTTATTAGGTCTAACATTAAGCTTTTTATGGATCGTGTTCCCCGTCGTTTTCCGGGAATAGTCATTTTAATAGGAGGTTTTCACATGAGTCCACAGCAGCCATTGATCTCGATTATAACGCCTTCATATAATGCTAGTTTGTATATCGAACATACAATTACTTCTGTAAGAAAGCAAACCTATCAAAACTGGGAAATGATTATTGTCGATGATTGTTCTACTGACGATACACCAGATATTTTAGAGCGTATTGAAAAAGAAGATGAAAGAATTCATGTTATTTATTTAAATCAGAATGGTGGGGCGGCCGTTGCCCGAAATCTAGCTTTGCAGTATGCAAAGGGCAGATATGTGGCATTTCTTGATAGTGATGATTGCTGGAAACCAGGAAAATTACAAAAACAGCTTTCTTTCATGCAAACCAACAATTATGCTTTTACATTTACCGGATATGAATTCGTAACCAACGAGGGAGTACGATTGAACAAACAAATATCAGCTCCTGAGCAAATTTCGTACGATGATATGTTAAAGAATACGATCATCGGATGTTTGACAGTCATGATCGACCGACAAATGGTAGGCCATTTTCAAATGCCTAATATACGAACACGCCAAGATTTAGCCACCTGGTTAGCAATATTAAAAAAAGGAATCCATGCCTACGGATTAAATGAAAATTTGGCTGAGTATCGGATAGGGAATCCCTCCATATCAAGAAACAAGTGGAAAGCGGCAAAAATGAATTGGTTTGTGTATCGCAGAGTTGAAAAGCTAAATGTCCTTAAAGCATTTTGGTGTTTTTCTCATTATGCCTTTCATGCTGTACTTAAAAGAATCTAGAAAGGGGAGGGGACAAATGAAAAATATACATATCCTAGTGGCAACAGGAGAGTGGGCACAGGACCAGTTACGCTACCGAAGACATCGGCTTGCAGAATACCTGCAAAATCATCCAGATACAAAAGAAGTCATCTGGTTATGTCCAACACCCTATCGCAAAGAAAATTCTCATACACGATTATCAAATGGAATAAAACAATGGGCCATCCAAGATTTGTTTCCCCAAAAAGTATTTCGGTTTGGCCGCTATCTTGATGTATTTCATAAAACAAAGGTGCAGCCCTTATTACAATATTTAAAAGAAGAACAGGAGCAGTATACTGTTAATTTATGGTATACATTTCCTGGATTCCCATCACTTACTGAACTCTTTTCTTGGAATAAAGTCGTTTATGATTGCAGTGATTTATGGACTTCTCCTATCAATGGGAAAAACTCGATTCTTGCCAATTTTAGAAAGAATATCATAGCAGGAGCAGAAAATCGGATCATTCAAAAAGCAAATGTGATTTTTTGCACCTCAGAATATCTTCGTAAAAGAATAGTAGAAAAGTTAGGTTCCGAAGAAAAAGTGTTTACCTTTGAAAATGGGGTGGAATTCGATTTGTTTGCAACAAATCCATTACAAACGGAGAACATTCTACCTGACCATTTTGACGGAACGGTTTTAGGATTTATCGGAGGAATTAAACCTAAGCTGGATTTTGATTTAATAAAGGAAGTAGCACAAAAAAAACGAGAGTGGCTTTTTCTATTTGTCGGGCCAGATGGTACGAATGATCATCCAGAATTTAAAAATTTATTATCGGAGAGTAATGTTTTTTGGACTGGAAGTGTTGCACCTTCCGATGTTCCAAAATATATGAATTTAATTGATATTGGAATTATGCCTTACAAATCATCTCAATATAATCAAGCTGTATTTCCATTAAAGTTATTTGAATTTTTGGCAGCGGGGAAGTCTGTCCTTGGCATGCATTTACCTTCAACGGAAAAATATGCTGAGGAATCTGTCTATGTTCATTTAGATACAAATGACTCGAACCAATTTATCAATGTCTGTGAACAATTAGAAGACACCAAGAACCAAGAAAACTATATCCAGAAGCGCAAGGCACTTGCTAAAACAAAAAATTGGAACGAAGTATTTGAGGACATGTGTCTATTAGTTTAGATTAGAACAAACCTTGACAGATTTCATTGTGGGAAGCCCAAAAGGGTTTCTCTTTTTTTGTTTATTAGTCAATTGGAAGTACAGAAAATGTAAAAGAGCACAGATGCGGAATTTTTGGTGATGGAAAAAGTGATTGGATAAATATGTGGTTGAAAAGATGGATTTTGAATGGTTATTCCCCTTAATGTCTATTTGATCTTGATTTGAAAAATGAGAAATAAAAAATTCTTATAAATGCAGCTGAAATAAAAGCTAGGAACAGAAAATTAAGAAAATAAGACATGCAACTACCTCCCAATCAGAAATTTTAAAAAGAATCATTGAATAGGAATTGCTATAGTTACATTTTATCCGGTAAATACTAAGAAATAGTTGAGTCGATGTTAACCTTTTGTAAAGTATTAATTCATTTATTTTATAGAGATTGATGGTTGTTTAGTACTAGTCCCAATACATTTTAGATTTTGATGAGAAAAGCCGAAAAAAATGGCTACATCCAATACATCTCGACCAGTTTGTGTTACTTAATGGTTTAACATATTAATGGAAATTTTTACAATATTGAACAAAAGTTAGCAAAAATCCATATATTAATAATAGGTAGTAGGTCTAATAAAAAAAAAGACCGTGGCCTTAAAACACGGTCTAAAATATTCCTAGTGTAGTGACTGATTAATCCATCCTCGTCGGCAAAAACAGGGTGGATTTTTCTTCGTGCCCATTTTTTTGTTCATATG
The DNA here is from genome assembly GCF_046562815.1 of Neobacillus sp. 204. Classification (NCBI taxonomy): domain Bacteria; kingdom Bacillati; phylum Bacillota; class Bacilli; order Caryophanales; family Bacillaceae; genus Neobacillus; species Neobacillus sp. 204. The sequence goes on along the minus strand of NZ_JBJORY010000002.1, from coordinate 351,005 downwards.
AATAGCACCTTTCTATTTGTTGGTTAAATTCTTTATTAAATCCGTTTTATGGTAACTGGATTGTTTTAATATGCTCTAGATTCCGATATATTTTTTCCCCTTTAGCTGTTATAAGAATCATTTTGTTATTATGAACCTTCTGGAGGAAGCCAATTTTCTCCTCATGATATCCACCATCAATGATAATTAATTGATTTTCCAATTTTTTTAACTGCTCTTCAAATGATCTAGATAATGTAGCAGATACTGGTTTACCGGGTAGTTTTTGATTTTCCAATGAATAGGGCGTTGTATTTGGTGGATAAGGGATGAGCCATTTTACATGGTTCATAGAAATGTACATTGTTTTATAAGCATGAGAGTGGAAGACAAAATAATCGTTCATTATGCTGGTTAAATAGCCATGAATGGATTTATTTCCTGTCACATAAACCTCGACGAACAATCCCTTCGCACTCATTAATATTTTACGATAGGAGATTGAATCGGAAGTAATTGGTTTTTCTGAAGGCGGGTCATAAATTGTATCTTCACTTATTAAGACTTCTTTTAATTGTTGAATGTGGACAAATGGGATATAGAGGAATGTATTATTCCTGCAATCATAGATTACAACGATATCTAATCCAGAATCTATAAGAATCCCCTTGTGAAAACTACCCCCGGAAATATCAACCTCAATATATTTATCTCTTAAATCTAATAGATCTATATTCATTTTATTGCTCCTTTTTTCAATTGTCTTATTGTTGAAGTGTTCCACCAAAAAGCCATGAAACCCAATAATATAGAATAACAAGCGTAAACAAAGTAGCCGGCGGGATAACTATGATGGTGATTTTGATATATTGCCACCAACTGATCATTACTTTTCCTTTTCTTACGATATGCATCCACATTAATGTGGCCAGTGTTCCCATTGGAAGTAGTAATGACCCCATGTCACTCCCAATGACGTTGGCAAGATAGGCGATTTTTAAGGATAACAAATCTAAATTCATATTCGTCAACGTGAGTGTTCCTACCATAAGAGCAGGGTGATTATTAAAAATATTTGACAGTACCGAGAGTAGGACGCCCATTAACACACTTGTATGGAGCAGGCTTCCAGATACCATTGGGCGCATAAATTGAATCAACCAGTCTGTAAGACCGATATTATTGAGGCCGTAAATAATTACATACATACTAAAAGCGAAAATGATAATGTACCACGGCGTTTTTTTTAGCATATCGGTTGGTGGTATCTTTAAATAAGCCCATCTCCATCCTAAAAGGATAATCGATCCAAAAACAGCCATTAGTGAGACTGGAATCGACAGAAACGATGCGACAAAGAGGCTGACACGGACAGCAAATACAAATAGAAGAACGTTGCGCATAAACCGTGAACGGTCCTTTTCAGAAGCATGCTTCATTGAACTGGGTTTTAGTGGATGATAAGAAGGGAGTGACAAACCAGTTACCTTAGTAGGAACAGTTTTCGGTAAGACTCTTTTGAAGCGAAGGAACAAAAGCCATGTCAGCACTAGTAAACCAAGCGTTGCAGGAACAAACATCATCGCCGTATGCAAATACAAACTCATATGGACGATTTTTAGAGCGATTAGATTGACAATATTACTTACACCAATTGGAGCACTTGACGCAGTAGCAATTAAAGCACCAGACAGTAAATATGGTATTTTTTGATGGTTTTTTAAGCCCATATTGTTTAATAACATGACTAATATCGGAGTGGTGATTAAAATACTCCCGTCATTATTAAAAAAGAGGGTCATCAGAAAACATAAAAGATTGACATACCAGAATAATCGGATGCCTGAACCCTTTGCTTTTTCTGCAAGCTTTTCTGCTACCCAGTTAAAGAAACCGAAACTTTCTAAGACGATAGCCATTACAATCGTTGCCATAATTGTAATCGCTGCACCGCTGATCGTTTCCGCAATTAAACCTAGATCTGATAATGAAACACTCCCACTTAGTATGACAAGAATTGCTCCAATTGTGGCAGGAATTGCTTCATTCATTCCTCTGGGTCTCCAAAGAATAAATCCTAATGTAAGCAAAAAAGATACGATTGTTAACCAAATCATTGAATAATTTTTCTCCTTTCGGAAGCTGGTAATTCATGAAATATCATGATACGACTTTACCTCCTCCTTTTGCATCCGCGGATGTCTCCCCCTTCCATCTATCTCTGTTGTGTTTTTGTACTGTATGTATATGTATCACAACTAAGACAGGCTCTAGGTTTGTACCTGTTTTTCCATAATTCCGCCAAAGTCTATAATATAAAACCACGTTTTTTGGAGAACAATCAAAATATTTAATTGACAATCATTTTCACAAGAAATACAATAGGTATAGGGTGATATTGAAATTCATTCTCAATTAGAATGATTCCAAAAAGGAGGATCCAATGAGAAAGAGCATATTACATAAAATATTTATCCTTCTCTTATTAATCGGTATTGGGTTTCATACCCCTGTACTTGCAACAGGAAATTCAAGTGAAGAGATGAAGCAGGCTGAGGAATCAGTTGATCAAGCCATCAAATATGCTTCTAAAGGGGACCTAACAGCAGCAGAAAAAGCTTATGATCAATTTAACAAAACCTGGAGGAAAATTGAAGAAGGGATTAAAGCAGACTCAGCCACAGCTTATCGAGATATTGAATCGAATATGGGAAAAGTTGTCTATGCTTTAACCTTAAAAAAGCAAGACCAAGTTTTACAGGCTTTACAAGGGTTAAAGGCTGTGAATGAAAAGGTAGTCAGTGGTGGTTACCCCAAAGAATCAGGTTTTAAGAAGGAAGATATTTCATTAAATGATTTTATCATGCTTCTTCAAGAAACAAAGAATGAAGTAAAGGATCAGGAACAAGCTAAAGCATTAGAAGGCATTAAAAAGGCGAGTAACAGTTGGTTAAGCGTTGAAGGAGTGGTGGTTGCACAATCTGCCTCAGTCTATAGCGATTCTGAAAGAGATTTAGTAACCATTCAAGCGATGCTTGCGGCTGATCCACCTAATTATAAGGATGCTAATCAAACAATCGATAACATGGTCAAATACCTTACCCCTTTAGCAGAAAAATCTCAATACACTTATTGGGATGCAGCAATGATTCTTATTCGTGAAGGGTTAGAAGCATTACTTGTAGTCATTGCCCTTATGTCATTTGTAAAAAAATCAGCGGATGGAAAGGGAAAAGGCTGGATTTGGTCCGGTGTATTATCGGGTCTAGGAGTTAGTGTGATTCTTGCCATTATTGTAAAATTTGTCATTTCCTCCGGAGCATTTGGTAATAATAATGCTCAAATTGCTGGATGGACCGGTGTTTTTGCAGCAGTAATGTTATTGTATATGAGCTACTGGCTCCATAGCCAATCGAATATTGCTGATTGGAACCGGTATATTCGAGAAAAAAGTCAAACAGCTTTAACAACGGGTAAACTTGTATCGTTAGGTGTGCTTGCTTTTCTAGCAGTCTTTCGCGAAGGGACAGAAACAGTATTATTCTATATCGGCATGGCAAGCCAAATAAAACTTCAATCATTACTTATCGGTTTTCTTATTGGAGCAATCATTCTTGGAATTCTTGCTTATTTAATGGTATTTGTCGGATTGAAATTACCGCTTCGTCCATTCTTTATGGTTTCTAGTATTATCGTATTTTACCTATGCATTAAGTTTACGGGTATGGGAATCCATAGCCTGCAACTAGCAGGATTCATCCAGACGACAAATTCTCAAAACATCCCAAGTATTAACTTTTTTGCTATCTACCCTTCATGGGAAAGTACTATTCCTCAAATAGCGCTGGTTGTTGGAGCAGTTATCCTTCTATTAGCCAAAAAATATAAAAATAATAAACTTGCAATCATTAACAATAATTTATAGTGAAAGTTGGAAATTATAATGAAAAAGTTAACGTCAATGGTTTTAACAATCGGTCTTGGCAGTGCATTACTATTAGCGGGTTGTGGTTCAACAGATAGTAAAGTTTCTGATGGGGTAAATAAGATGCTAGAAACTACGGATGAGTTATCAAAAGCAATTGATAGTGGCGATCAAGCAAAGGTAAAAGAAGTGGGGCCAACATTAGAAGATCAATGGTCATCATTTGAAGACGATGTTAAAAAGGATAACAAAGACCTCTATGAGAAAATCGAAAAATACCTGGACCCAACCATTGCTGGTTCAGAAGCAGCTTCACTTGATAAAGAAGCATTAGGTACTTTAAACGAGCAGCTTACAGATGCTTTGAAAGAATTAGATAAGAAAACGGAATAATTTTTCCTTTTTTCCTTCTTGGCTAAAAAAAGAGACTTCGAAAGTCTCTTTTTTTGTTCTATTTTTATTGCTTCTTTTATGAAAAGAAAAAATGAATTCCTGTCTAAAACATAATTCAGTGAATCCAATAATATTATGAATAATATGGCATATAAAGGAGGTTTCCCATGAAAATCGGTTTTACGATTGTTTTGTGCAGCAGAAGAAGGCATCCCAAATAATAAATGAACAAAATCTATAAAATAAATCTTGAAATAATGAATGAGGTGAATGCATGAGTAAGGTAAGTAAGGATGATTTTATTCAAGGCTTTGTGCCACACCATAATCATGGTTCTGTTGATTATACTTCTGTTGATCAAGGACATGTTCATCAGTGTTTAGATGTGACTTCGCCTCCCATTCAGACTCAGGATCAAAATCATATTCATTATACAGAAGGTTATGTTGTTTTCGAGAATGGGCATACCCATCACTATAAGGCATATTCCGGGCCAGCTATACCAGTAGGGAATGGCATGCATGTTCATCATTATGATTTTTATACAACCGAAAACGATGGACATAAGCACCGAATAAGAGGTGTGGACCAACCTGCTCCAGGTAATAAATAGAAAACTGGTAATTTGTTATACAAAATAAGAGACTTGCTACTAGTCTCTTATTTTGTATGTCATTATTCAATCTTTACACCAACATCAAATACATAGGGCTGCTTTGGTGGAGCTATTATTGAAATCTTCTTTATTTTTATAAAAGGGATTGTACCACCATCATATTTAGTTTGATCAATTGTACCACTTACTTGCACCCATTTATCCTTTGGTAAGGCAGCTACATCTCCTTTTGCCATTATTCCAAATACAGTGGCATCTGCAACACAACATGAAATTCCAAATCGAGCAATTATGATTTGATTTTGCATGAAATTCTTTTCTCTATATACAAACCCTTTTGTGGAGACAGTTTTACCAATCATACTTTGCAGATTATCTTGAATGATAGTCATCATTGGAACGTACGATCGATCATTAAAATTAATATTCTTTGTCTGTAACATGTCTCGCTTTAATTTATTATATTGCGTTTCAGTTAGTGGCTCTGGTGGATCATCGAGATTATTTTTGTTATTAACTAGGAGACTGTTATTATCCGTAACAGAAGTAGACTTTGGTTGTTCTGATTTGGTCTTGTTTTTAACTGCCTTGTTTTGATTAACGTCATGTGAACTTGCGCCAATTTTAATCGTTCTGTTCATCGCCACGGAACTATCCAGCACATTATTTGCGAAAAGAAAGCCGGTGGTGATAGGAATAATAAATAATAAATAAAGAAATAAACTTTTACCTAATGAAGTTGGGTAGGCATGATCGCCTTCACAATCACAATGATGAGGATGTTTCTGATCTGATGTTCCTCTTATTATCAATAGGACACCTAAAGTGAGCAATACAAATATGGTAAAGTAAATAAAACGAATCATTTTGGGTGCAATGAGAAGTGTGATATTACCGGTTAAAAGTAATTTAAATAAAAACAACATAAATCCAATTAAAATGATTCCTCTGATAAGATGGTGGAAGTTATTGATTTCATCTTTCTTCTTCATAATGCATCTCCTATATAAAGAATAGTTGAAAAATATAGACTGACAAATATACGACGACAGGAGTTACCATAAGTAAGAATAGTACAAATCGTTTCTTAAAATAACCAAATAACATTAAAGTGTTTTTTATATCAATCATAGGTCCGAAGACTAGGAAAGCAAGGATTGATCCTTCTGTAAAGGTAGAACCGAATGAAGAAGCAACAAAGGCATCTGCTGAAGAACACACAGAAAGGACGTAGGCAAACCCCATCATTACCACTGGTGCAAAGCCGGTACTTGTCCCAATGGATAAGAGAACATTGCGGTCAAAGAACGCCTGAAATAAACTCGCAAGGAAGGCACCAATGAATAAATATTTACCTGTATCAAATAATTCATCACTTGCATGATATAACGTTTCTAAAAATTTATTCCCTTTCTTATGTTGGTGTTTATGGTGATGATCGTGCTCACCATTATTAGCTAACTTAAGAATATTTTCCCCTTTAAATCGCCGGTAGATGATGAGTCCAATGATGATTGAACTAATAAATCCAACAACCATCCTAGCATTGGCAATATAGGGTGTGCTTTTAAAAGCAAAAAAGGTGGATGCATAGACGACAGGGTTTAAGATAGGAGCACTAAGCATAAATACAACTCCTACATGTGATGGCATGCCTTTCTTTATTAACCTGCGAACCACAGGGATTATCGCACACTCACAGATTGGAAAAATGATTCCAAGTAAGGCTGCGGGTATGACGGCTAAATAGGCATTACGCGGCAACACTCTTCGGATCGCATTTTCCGATACAAATGCTTGGATAATCGCTGATACAAATACTCCTAACAATATAAAAGGAATTGCTTCTAAAATAATACTTAAGAAAATCGTATTTATATTAAAAAAAGTACTTGGTATTCTATTAAAAAAGGAGATGTCTTTCATTTCCTCTGCAAAAAGAAAAAGAAGCATGAAAAAACCAAATAATAGTATACATATGACGTCTTTTAGCAGCTTCATTAAATAGGTCATAACAAAATTCCTCCTCAAATCTATCATCCCTATCATATTGATATGCACCTCTGGTGAGATAATTTCATAAAATTTGATATTGACATTAATAGTTAATCGTTATAACATTCAATTCGTAACGATTACGATTTATTGAATCTAATAAACTAATATTATATGGAAAAGTTATTCGTTTTAAATCGTAATAATTCCTAATTAATGAAAATGGAGAGGAAATAGATCATGAAAAAACTTATATGTCCTTTAATTATTTTTCTACTGGTAATAAGTGGCTGTTCTAATGCTGAACAGACAAAAGGTGAAAAAGTTATTGATGGAACAAAAAAATTACATATTGTCACCACATTTTATCCAATGTATTATTTCACCCAAAAAGTGGCTGGCAATTCAGCGAATGTTGAACTATTAATACCGAACGGTGCAGAACCACATGATTGGGAGCCAACAGCAAAAGATATGGCAAAAATTCAAGATGCAGACTTGTTTATCTACAATAGCCGATACTTTGAAAGCTGGACTGAAAAGGTATTAAAGAGTATTAATGATCCAAATTTAACTGTTGTTGAAGCCTCAAAGGGGATTGAATTGATGAATGCATTAGCATCAGAGGAGGAGGAGCATCATTCTGATCATGCCTCTTCAAAAGACCCTCATGTCTGGCTTTCTCCTGTGTTAGCACAGCAGGAGGTCGACACGATTACTAAGGCTATCGAAAAGCTAGATCCAAACAATAAAAATCAGTACGAAAAAAATGCACAGGATTTTATTTCCCAACTGTCTGATTTAGATCACTTATACAAAGAGACAATTGCTAAGGCAAAGAAAAAAGAATTTGTAACACAACATGCCGCCTTTGGATATTTAGCAAAACAATACGGGTTAACTCAAATCCCAATCGCCGGATTGTCCCCAGATGTAGAACCAACCCTAGGTAAATTGAAAGAATTAGCAGAAGTGACGAAGAAGAAAAACGTAAAGGTAATTTATTTTGAGGGACTTACATCTTCTAAAGTGGCTCAAACATTAGCTAATGAAATCAGTGCTAAAACTGAAGTGTTAAATCCATTAGAAGGATTAACTAAAGAAGAACAAGAAAAAGGGTTAGACTATATAGATGTGATGAAAAAAAACCTTGAAGCATTAAAACAATCATTTTAGAAACTTAAATGAAAAGACTGTTTTCTAAAAAATGTGTTGTTCTTGAAATAAGTTGAAAACATTATAGAAGTACTGAGCAGCTTGAATACACGAAGACTCCTGCGGGAGGACGGGGCTGGGGAGACCCCACAGGCGCTTGCGCCGAGGAGGCTCCCCGGGCCGCCCGCGGAAAGCGAAGTGTATTCAGGCTGCGGTTTTTTCGAAAACAGCTAAATCAAAAAATGACCTATTCAGCAGTTGAATAGGTCATTTTCCGTTACATATTAATATCCTCTAAAAACATATTCTTCTTTAGGAGCAGAAGTTGTAGACCAGTCTTCTACTTTTAAATAAGGGATGTTTGTTTTAAAGGGCTGATAGTAGATTGTAGATATTTTACCTTTTACTGTGACCCATTCATCATCTTTCAATTTCGTGCCATCAGGCATTTCGACGAGCATTCCAAAGACACCCGAATCAGCAATACAATGAATCACACCAAATCGGAAGACAAACAGCTGGTTCTTATTGATAGTTTCCGAATCATTGAAAACGAACCCTTTAAACTCGAAATCTTTTCCAAGAAAATCACCAGGGTAGTTATAAATTGTTTCCATCCCTTTTAAATAATTCTTATCATTTAATATAATCGTTTCTTTGTTGACGTACTTTTTCTTTTCCTTCTTCATTAACACATCGTAATCTTCTTTCCCATAATACACACTCGTATCTGGCCGTAAAAATTGCTGCTGCATAAAGGAATCACCTTTACTTTCATCGTAAATGGGAAAATGAAATCCTTTAGCTTTGACAATATTGGAATCAAGGGTTGCAATTGGAAAAAATAATCCTGAAATGATTGGAAAAGCGAAAATCGGATAAATGAAAATCTTTTTATACCATTTGTTTTCTTTCGCATGATTATGTCCACAATGTTCATGATCACAGGAAGCCTCTTTTGAATCGCTTTTGCTCAGCATAATAATTTGGACAATCGTTAACACAAGTAAAGCATAACCAGCAGTGGCAGAAAGATAAGAATATTTCATGTTGATATATTTATTAATATCTCCTGTCAGATGCATATGAAAGATTAAATAAGTAAAACCAATTAATATTAAGCTTCTTATCATAGTTCCAACTCCTTTAAAACAGCAAAGAGTAAACAAATACAACAACGAAAACGGAAGAAACAATCATAAATACAAGTCGCTTTTTAAATGTTGCAAGCATCATCATTAAATTTTTAATATCTACCATTGGTCCAAACACAAGAAACGCTAATAATGAACCAGTCGAAAACGTCGTTCTAAATGACGATGCAATAAATGCATCAGCTTCAGAACAAAGCGAAAGAATAAAGGAAAGAGCCATCATCACGATAGAGGATGAAGCTTGTCCTTGACCAATCGAAACCAAAGTCGATGTCTTAATATATGTTTGAACGGCTGCTGCAATTAGTGAACCAATAATTAAATATTTACCCATGGAGAAAAATTCTTCAACCGCATGTTCCAAGGTCTGCCATATTTTTTTAAACCATGGAGTAGATGTCCCACCAACAGCATGATGATGATGAAGATGTTCTTTAAATGGGCTTCCCTTAAATCGAAAAGCGATCAAAGTCCCTACTAAAATAGCTACAACTATGGCGCCAATCGCACGATAAATTGCCATTTTCCAATCGCTGCCGAACGCAATAAAGGTGGCGAACAAAACAACAGGATTGATGATCGGAGCGGTCAGCATAAAGGCAATACCCGCCGATATCGGTACTCCTTTTGAGACCAGCCTGCTAACAATTGGAACAATCCCACATTCACATGAAGGAAATAGAATACCTAAGAAACTTGCAAAGATTACTGCTAGAACTTTATTTTTAGGCATGATTTTTGCAATCATTTCTTCGGTAACAAATATTTGAATGATTCCTGATATTAATACACCAAGAGTCACGAACGGCAAGGCTTCAATTAAGATTGAAATAAAAATAGTATTCATTTGTAAAAAAGATTGCGGTAAGGTTATACCAAACATATTAGTCCTCCTATTACAAGACTCATGGAGTCTACTATACTCTCATCCTATTCATTCGTCCAACGAAAAATATGGAATAAATCAATTTATTATCCTATCTGTATTATTTGAATAATTGAGTAACTCTTTGCTTATATTATGGAATAAATCAACCAGTACCATTTGATGTTCGAACTAGTGAATCCAGTTCAACGGACAAATTGTAACCTTGGGGGATATTTGTTATGGATAATAACACAATGCCCATTTATATGGGTTTTTCTTTTTTAAACTCTATTGAGCAAGGATAAGCTTAGGGCACAATAGTTTTGACCATAAAAATTGAGGTGATATTATGTCGATTGATCGAGTCTGTACAATTGGACCAGCAAGTAATGATAAAAAAGTGCTCACTGAACTAATTAATCATGGAATGACAATTGCCCGATTGAATTTTTCCCATGGGACCCACGAAAGCCATAGTAACGTGATTCGATTAATAAAATCACTTATCGACGAGACGGGGAAACAAATCAAATTGTTAGGTGACCTACAAGGTCCAAAAATACGATTGGGTAGAGTTGAAGGTGAAAAAGTTACTCTCAAAACGGGACAGACCTTTATCCTTCATATTGATCAAGTATTAGGAAGCGAGAAACAAGCAAGTGTTGATTATGAATATTTAGTTAAAGATGTTCAACCAGGAAATCGTATTTTGATTAATGATGGAGCTGTGGAATTAATTGTTACGGATGTAGAACAAACTAAAGTTTTCACTACAGTTAAAACTGGCGGTGAAATATCATCCCATAAAGGAGTCAATCTTCCAGGTGTTGTTACAAGTTTACCTGCTATTACAGAAAAAGATCGACAAGATATCCAATTCCTTTTAAAGGAAGAAATCGATTTTATTGCTTGCTCATTTGTCCGTAGGGCATCGCATATCAAAGAAGTACGGAATTTTATTGGAAATCAGCAAGGACATTCTCCAAAGATAGTGGCAAAAATAGAAACCATTGAAGCAGTTCAAAATTTCCAAGAAATCTGCAGGGAGACTGATGCCGTAATGATTGCTCGTGGTGACCTCGGTGTTGAGATGCCCTACCAATGGATTCCTTTACTACAAAAAGCAATGATTAGTGAATGTAATCGGTTGGATACCTATGTAATTACGGCTACTCAGATGCTGCAATCAATGGTGGATAACCCTTTACCAACAAGAGCGGAAGTCATGGATGTATTCCAGAGCGTATTAGATGGGACAAATGGTGTCATGTTATCTGCAGAAAGCGCTGCAGGCAACTATCCAGTTCAGAGTATCGAAACATTGAAGCTTGTTTCTCAATTTGCAGAATGTGTTAGGAAAGAGGCCCCGTTCGACTTTGCCGATATGCTGAAATTATTGAATAATACAATTAGTTGTTGATAGATCTGGACAACACGAAAGACCGCTAATGGTAGCGGTCTTTCGTGTTGTTATTGATTATCCCAGTATTGTAGCGTGTCTATTTTTCCAGTAGGTTCACTTTTTAATACATTGCCATCTTTGTCTTTATAAACCTCATACTCCTGGTACGTTTCGACGATATAGTCATCTACTCTTTCGATTTTCTCGAGTTTTTCCTCCAAAACTGGAACATCGCTTGAAGGCTCAACATCTACAGGCTGTGCCATTACAGGTTGATCGGCTGAATAGGCATACTTTTTATTAATAAATGAGTAGGGTGAATCGAGATAGGCTGCAAAACCTAAGGTAACCAAAAGGAAAGAAACACATAGAAAAGTTTTTAATTTCATAATCTGGGCTCCTTTTTCACTTACATTCTCGTAACCCATTTTATGCATGTCCTAAAAACATATGCCAATTGTTTAGTTATGAATATTTGTTGTTTTCACTGAGGCGATCTGCGGGTGAAAAAATAGAAATAGGATAAATGCTGCAATTGAAATAATTGCACCTGAAATATAAGGAAGCCCCAGCGCCATCGAAAATAACCATCCGCCAAGCGGCGGACCAATAATTCGACCAAGTGAGTCAAAGGAAGATAAAAGGCCGGTTGAACTTCCATAGCCAGCATTAGAGGTCTTCGTAATTAATGATGAGACACTTGGACGAATAACCCCATTCCCTAAACCGAAAATCGTTAAATAAAGGGCTGCTGTTGCAAAGCTATTCACGAATAAAATCAACCCAAATCCAAGGGCAGAAACAATGATTCCCGCTTGGATAACCATTCTTTCACCATATTTCTTAGTCAATCTACCAACTAGACCGCCCTGGACAAGCGCACTTCCAAACCCCATGATCATAAAAATGTACCCCAGTTGGGTGGCACCCAACTCTGCCTTTTTAGCGGCAAAGTAGGCAAACGTTGCTTCCAAGCCAGAAAGGGATAAGGAAATTAATAATTGCACCAAATATAAAACCACTACTGCACCACTAAACGCCTTCCCAAACGAGCGTTTTTGTTTACTACCTGCATCTTTTTTCTGTTTCGATTCTTTTAGCAAAAGAAAAACAAGGATCAAAGTAATAAAGGAAGACCCACTAGCAAGATAGAAGGGCATATTCAAGCTGAATCTTGAAAAAATACCGCCAATTGCTGGACCAAATACAAAGCCTAAGCCTGTTGCTGCACCGACTATTCCCATTCCCTTGCCGCGATTTTCCTCCGTGGTTATATCTGCAACATAGGCCATGGCGGTTGGCATATTGGCAGAAGAAAGAATGCCGCCGATAATTCTTGCGGCAAATAACATCCATAGTTCCGTTGACATAGCTTGAATTAGGAAGGATAAACCAAGTCCAGCAATCCCAATCATCATCACTGGTTTTCTCCCAATTCGGTCGGAAACTTGGCCCCACATGGGTGCGAAAATGAGCTGCATGAGCGAATAAACGGCCATTAACAATCCTAATTCTGTGGGGTTCGCCCCAATTTCTTCGGCATAGAAAGGCAAAACTGGAATGATAATTCCAAATCCCACCATCACCAAAAACATAACCACAAATAAAATCGGTAAAGCGGACTTTGATTGCAAAGAATTTCACTCCTAGATAAACTTTTGATGTTGTTGATATTACTTTCTTCCTATAAATAGGATAATGGAAGAGTTCATATAAATACAAGCCTCATTCATCAATTATTTCCTTGGATGGTAATAGTATGCACTGTTTCTTACTTGATCCTATCGAATGTTATTTGATATATAGGAATAGGATAGCGAATAGCTAGTAAAGGCTATCAAATTAGTAGCATGACTTTCATATCCGAGTGTGTAAAAAAAACACCATTCCGATCAAGGAATGGTGTTCTTCTTATTTCACTGCTTTTCTCGTACTTTCTGAGGCAAAGTCAGCGATAATGACCAGGATCATATAACAAAGCAGCAACAGGGTGATCTCTGTATATTGGAAATAGCTCATGGCAAGCTTAAACTCCATTCCAAGTCCACCTGCTCCGACAAAACCAACCACAATGGTTGTTCTCATGATGACTTCCCAACGATAAAGGATATAAGTGAGAAATCTAGGTAAGACCGTTGGCAGGATGCCGTAGAAGAAAATCTGGATTTTCGATGCACCTGCAGAAGCTAAATTTCGGATCGGGCGAGGGTCCATATCCTCAATTACTTCTGCCCAGAGTTTACCGAGAATCCCAAAGTTATGGAGTGCAAGAGCGATAGCCCCAGGCAATAACCCTGGTTTAAAAATAAAAATAATCATCATTGCCCAGACCAACTCAGGAACAGAACGAGAAAAGATATAGGTGATCCGGACGAGCCCATAAAGAATCCAGCTATACCACTTCTTTGACGAGGTTAAATTCCCATTAGCCATATTTCTTGCCGCTGGAATTACCGTTAAGAACGCAGAGATTGTTGTAAATCCAATCGCCATGATACTCATTTCCAACGTTTCAAGGGTAAGTTTCAGCGCCGCGGCCCAACTGTCAGCCTGGAAGAAGGCAGGGTGCTTTTTATTTATTCCAATAAGGCCACCAAAGAACTTTTTTGCGTACTCTATATTCTTATCAGAAATTAATTCAAATAATTGAGCGTTCTCAGCAACCGTAATAAAGACCCAAGAACAAACGATTAACAACAGTGTGAAGAGGAGGGAAGTCCAACCAGGACTAATCACCTTTCGACGTTTCCTTTCCGTTAATCCTTTTCTGACGAAATTACTCCATATATCTACTAAAATTACCAGTCCAATTAGGAAAAATACATAAGACCAGACTTGATCATACTTCAAATCCGCGAGCGATAATTGTATTTGGTAGCCTAGACCTCCAAGGCCGACAAAACTCATAATTGCTGAAGATCGGATTGCACATTCAAAGCGGTACATCGTATAGCTGATCATGTCTGCCCAAACCAAAGGAAAATAGCCATAAATTAGAATTTGGAGTTTTGATGCTCCCGTAGATTTTAAGGCAGTAATTGGCTGCTCAGGTACATCATTTAACATATCTGCAAAAATACGGCCAAGAATCCCCCCATATGGAATCGCAAGGGCAAATATTGCTGCATAAGGGGAGAGACCAATTGCAGCAACGAAAAGCCATGCCCAGATTAACTCATGAATCGAACGGGTAAACCCGAGAATTCCTCTAAAACATATTTTAGATGTTAAACGGGCAACTCTGCTGGATGTTAAGGTTCCAGATGCAAGAACACCGACAAGGAGCGCATAAATAATCGCTAGTGACATTCCAGCAACAGCATATGCCAGTGTAACCCAGGCTGATTCAAGCCCTTTAATTAAGACCTCTGCTGACAAATCCGGTTGAATCAGTCCTTCAAATATTTGCAGCATTGTCGGAATCCCGCCGGCATGAAAAAGATCGGCATTCCAGTGAATCGAAAACAAGCTCCAAGCGAAGACTGCCATTAAAAACAAAGTAAGAATGAGACGATTATGCTGATCAAATACTGATTTTTGTCTTAACATCTTACCCTTGCTCCTTTATTCGATAAAGGTCGGTTAACAAATCATCTGTTACCTTTTCATTTGGTAAATCAAAAAGAATTTCCCCATTTTTAAGGGCGATGATTCTTGTAAAATATTTACGAGCATATTCGACGGAATGTAAACTGGCAATTAATGTTTGTTGTTTTTCAGTAACGATTTTAATCAGCATGGCTAAAACATCTTCCGCTCGTGCCGGGTCAAGAGAGGCGACTGGTTCATCAGCTAAGATTACTTCCGGTTTTTGCACCATCAATCTTGCCATTGCGACACGCTGTTGTTCGCCTCCAGATAAAGTGGAGGTGATTTCGTACATTTTATCAGCAAGGCCGACTCTTTCAAGTGCTGTCAATGCAACTTCTTTTTCTTGTGGGATTAGCAAAGAGAAGAGGGATTTGAAAACACCCCAATTTGCTAATCGGCCTGCCAGGACATTATGAATTACCGCAATTGACCCAATCAAATCAAATTGCTGGCGAATGACCCCAACTTTTTTTGAAAATATTTTGCCATTTTTATAGGATGATATCGGCTTGCTATCAATTAATAGCTCACCGCTATGGATGGGCACTAAACCAGCAATAGAATTTAATAATGTTGTTTTTCCTGCACCACTTGGTCCTATTAACGCGACCATTTCTCCTTGCTTAATAGAAAAAGAAAGGGAAGATAAGGCTATCTTCCGCTCAAAGTGTTTTGATATATTTTTTGCTTCAATCATTATTTTTGAAGACATTCCTCGACACCTACTACTTAATAATCTCTAGTTCCTTGGCCACTTTTTCAATCTTTTTGTAATTATCGTTATTCGTTTCAATAAAGCTATCAGTTTGGAATAAATCCGCTATTTCCTTTTGGTCTCCTGTAATTGATAGAAGGGCCTCTTTTACCTTTTGTTCTGTTCCTTTACCAAAGACATCTTCGACATTACTATTGATTGTCCAGTTATAGTCATAGTAAGCAGGAGTTGTATAGAATACTTTCACTTTATTCGTATCCACTTTTCCTTCTTTTACAGCTGCTTCCCAAACTGCTTCATTTAATGCTCCAGCCTTAAAGGCACCCGATTCAACTAACTTGTAGGTTGTATCATGAGATCCAGAGAAGTTTGGTTTGCCATCAAAGTCTGTATTTGCATCAATTCCAGCCTCTGATAAAAAGTAGCGCGGCATTAAATGGCCGGAAGTTGAACTTTCACTGCCAAAAGTAAAGGACTTGCCTTTTAAATCTTTCAGTTTGCTGATATTTTCTGATGACTGTGTAATAAAGACAGAATGGAATTGTGCGTCACGAGGACGTTGCACAATCGATTCTGCTTCAGGAACAAGGTTTCTGGCCTGAACACTTGTTAAACCGCCAAACCAAGCCATATGAATTTCTCCACGTTGAAACCCGGTAACCAGTGCAGCATAATCTACTGATGGTACAAATTCAACCTTCAAACCAGTCTTTTCACTAAGATACTTAGCAACAGCTGTCATGCCTTTATCTAAATCTGCAGCATTCTGATCAGGAATTGCCCCAATTTTAAACACTTCATTTGTTGTCGTTTCTTTTTTTCCTTCAGTTGTTTTTTCATCACTTTGACCACAAGCTGCTAATGAAAATACAATCATAACAAGAATAAGAGCAGAAAGCCATTTTTTCACAATAATTCCACCTTAGTTTAATTTAAATACAATAAATATCTTTGTACTTTTAGAATTATACTTAAATGTTTTTTATTAATAAATTCATTAAATCGATTTATACTATTCCTACTAATCGATTTTTTCGATAGTAGAAACAGATGGTTATAAACTATTAGTCCAATGATATCAAAAAAACCCCTGCCAAGGAGCAGGGGGTTCCGTAAAGTTTCTTAAACCGTTAATTGTGACCATTCTTCGACATTCCACACTTTGGTTATCCAATCTTCATAAAAGTCGGGTTCGTGGCAAACCAGAACAATTGTTCCTTTATATTCTTTTAGCGCTCGTTTGAGTTCTGCTTTCGCGTCAATATCCAAGTGGTTTGTCGGCTCATCAAAGAGGATCCAGTTACTCTCAGTCATCATCAACTTACATAGTCGAACCTTTGCTTGTTCTCCACCGCTCAATTGATTCATAGGACGAGAAATGTGATCATTTTTCAATCCACAGCGGGCAAGCGCTGCACGCACTTGATTTTGATCCATAGATGGGAAGGCATTCCAAACATCATCAATTGGTGTAATTCCACCAGCTTTAACTTCTTGTTCAAAGTAAGAAGGGAAGAGGAAGTCTCCGCGTTCAACTTTCCCATTAATTGGATCAATTTTTCCAAGCATCGTTTTAAGAAGGGTCGATTTCCCGACACCGTTACAACCAATGATCGCCACTTTTTCACCACGTTCAATCGTGATATTCATTTTTGGAAGAAGTGGCTCAGAGTAACCAATTTCTAAATCTTTCGCTTCAAACACATAACGGCTGCTGCTGCGAGACTCTTTAAATCCAAAGGTTGGCTTCATGGCCGTTTCCGGACGATCAATTCGTTCGATGCGATCCAGTTGTTTTTGACGGCTCTTTGCCCGGCCGGTTGTAGAATAGCGAGCTTTATTTTTCGCAATAAAATCTTCTTGTTTTTTGATAAATTCCATTTGCTTCTCATAGGCGTTAATATGCTGATTCTTATTGATCTCCGCAAGTTCAAGGAACTTTTCATAACTTGCTGTGTAGCGTGTCAGCTTAGAGAATTCCAATTGAAAAATAACATTGGATACGTGATTCATAAATTCAGTATCATGAGAGATTAGAATAAACGCATAAGGGTAGTCTTTAAGATAATTTTGTAACCAACGAATATGTTCTACATCAAGATAGTTGGTTGGCTCATCCAGCAAAAGGACTTTGGGTTGTTCCAATAGAAGTTTAGCTAGCAGAACCTTTGTCCGCTGGCCACCGCTAAGCGCTGCAACGTCGCGGTCTAAACCAATGGCATCGAGACCTAAGCCACGAGCTGCCTCTTCAATTTTAATATCCAAAGAGTAGAAGCCGCCAGCATCTAAGACGTCTTGGATTTCACCCATTTTCTCTAAAAGAACCTCCAGCTCTTCAGGTGTGGCGTCACCCATTTGAGCGATTACTTCATTTAATTCTTTTTCTTTTTCAAAAAGTGGAAGGAACGCGTCGCGTAGGACGTCACGCATCGTTCTTCCTTTTGTCAGTACTGTATGCTGGTCCAAATACCCGTAATGGGTACCAGGTGTCCACTCCACACGACCGCTGTCGTGAATCAATTGTCCAGTGATAATATTCATTAAAGTGGATTTGCCGACACCATTAGCACCAACAAGTCCAACATGGTCTTCAGCTAATAATCGAAAGGAAACGTCTTTGAATAAAGTACGGTCCCCGAATGTATGACTTAAATTTTCAACGTTTAGTAAGCTCATTTTTTGTAATCCTCGCTTTTTCAAGAATTAATACATTAGTACATCATACTAGATTTTTGAGAATCCGACTATATTTTTACTATGAAAAATCCTGTGAGTTTTATTGGAAATAGAAATTTGACTCAAATTTAGGAATTCGAAGTCATCATCCATTTTAGACCTAATGTATAATTTGCCTATTTAGTTGGGTAATTTAATTAAAAAAAGGATATAAATATGATTGGACTTCTTATCGCCATTTTCTTATTTAATTACTTCGCTTTTAAAAAAAATAAACGGTTGACAGGTAACCAAATTGTTCATATTTGGACTTTTACGATTGCCCTTCAATCCTTGTTCGATGTGTTTATTGAATTTAAATACCACGGATACTGGTATTTTGACAGAGAAATCGATTGGGCAGGGGTTCTCCCACATCTTTGTTTAGTTCCACCCGTAAATATGATTTTTTTGAATTATTTCCCTCATAAATCAAAAGTAGTCAAGCAAATATCTTTTATTATTCTTTTCGTTATCACTATTTTGACATATGAAGCCGTCACATTACTTCCGGCTCCCTGGGGGTATTTTCATTATGGATGGTGGAAGTTGTGGCATGCAGCCATGATCAATCCTTTTCTATTACTAATCCTGTTAGGATTCTATAAGTGGATTTGTAAATTGGAAAAAAAAGCATGCAAGCTTCAATAAGGTAAATTAATAAGGCTCTTTTCGTATACATTGTTGCTCTTGGAGCTTTATAAGGGAATTTACTAAGTTTGTAGGCAATTTTCGCAAATGTTCTTACGAAAAGATGCCACGAAGCATATAGGTAAACGGGTTGATGAACTTATACGAAAAACAACAATCTATGCGAAAATAGCCATTAATAACTTTGGAAAGGCTGCAGATGCGGCTCTTTTTTCAATGGCAAAAAAGTATTTCATTATATTAACGGAAAAGCTTAAACCATTTTATCATCTTGTCCATATAGTAATAAAAAAGAGTGGAAGGCGTGAAGAGGTTGGCAATCAATCGAGAGGGAATTTCTATTGGGACCATTTCTGGCGGGATTGTAAACTTTGGCGGTGCCGTCTGGATTGCTCCCATATCAATAACTACAACAAACTCAGGTTCTGGAAGTGATAATTCAGGCACAGAAGTAACTTCGAGTTCTGGTAGGAGCTCGACATCACAAAGAACAATAACGAATATCTTAGAAACGATTAAGACAATGAATAATAAATAAAGACGATACTCGAACAAGTATCGTCTTTTTGACTTTAAGAGGTAATTTGATTATTTACTTGCTTCATTTGCTTTGTTGACTTTGAAACATTGAAAACAATGTTTAGGAATATAGCAGTAAGGCTTCCTGTTACGATCCCGCTGCTTGTTAGAATTTTCACTCCTTCTGGCAGGTGGGAAAACATATCTGGTACGGCAGTTACGCCCATTCCCATACCCACAGAACAAGCAATGATTAGAAGATTTTCTTGGGATGTAAAATCTACATTGCCTAGCATTTTAATTCCATACGCGATGACCATTCCAAACATCGCCACCATTGCACCACCAAGAACAGGTGTTGGAATAACAGTAGTAAACGCAGCAATTTTCGGAATAAATCCAAGGAATACTAACATACCACCCATTGTATATATGACGTTATTAGTCTTTACTCCTGAAAGCTGGACAAGTCCCACGTTTTGAGAGTAGGTTTAGAATCCACTTAAGTTAAAAAACATTGTCATATCAACATTTAAAGGTTGTAAAATACCCAACATATTATAAATTGTCCTACATTTTCTTAACATACCAATGATAACTGAGTAGTTAAATTTTATCAAATAAAAAAGACGTACTGGTTTTATTCAGTAACGTCTTTTTGCTCTTTTAGATGGATAATTACATCTTCAATATTACAATTTAAAACTGTACAAATATCATTAATCACTTGCATAGAAACAAATTCATCTTTACTAATCTTTGCAATAGTAGCTGAAGAAACTTTGATTAGACTCTGAAGTTCAGTTTTAGAAATTTTTCGTTTGTGTAAAGTTGCCATCAAAGGTGCATAAGAAATCATATTACTCTCTCCCTTAACAAAAAGCATATCTTTATTTAATTGTAACATATCTTTAGATAACTAAAAATAAATTATTGACTTAAAATGAGGTTCATTATATACTATCTTTAGAAAGTTAAAGATTTACCCAACAAAAATGAAGGGAGGCTTTCGAAAGTTGAAATCGATTAAAGTCTTAATACACAACATTGAAGGATTCGAAGTAACATTTGGCTACTTAATCGATGAGGAGAACACAATTGTTTTTTATCACAACCAAGTATGGCTCGGAAGAGTGAAAGAGACTGACAATGGAATTTTTGAAATAAACGAGCCTATGTCACTTCTTGGTGAACAAAAGCAAGTACCTGATTTAGAAGAATATGCAAAGAGTATAGTTAAACATTAAAAAAACACCTCGTTGTTTAGCTACATCGTTCAGAAACACTGTTATTCGGATCAGGATATCAATTTCGACGTAACTAATATTTAAAAATAACGGCTCTCTGAAAAAGGGAGCCAAATAGAATACAAAAATTCTGAAGGAAAAGGGAGAGGTACATATTATGACAAACGAAAAAATGGTAATGAACCAATTTACAATTAACACTTTTGATTTCTCTACACTTTCACGGGAACAACTTGAAGGATTATTCACCAATTTTGTTGGTGCGAAACTTGTTCTAACTGACTGTGATGGCAAAGAAACTTCTTTCAGCGTTATGGAAGTTTTAGAAAGAGAAACACAGTATTGTGATAGTGATGGAATCGAGATTTATCAGGAAGATTGTGTACTGTAAATGCTGCTAGGGGGTATTTAAGCCCCTTTTAAACCACTTACTATTATTTCAGGGGGATACGTTAAATGTTTAGTTCTAAGGCAGAAAACAGCCATCTAATGTACACTGATGGGTTAAAAAATCTAAAGCGATTGATGGTTGTTCAACATTGGTTAATGTCATCCAACCTAGAAGATCACTACGTGGAATTCCTTCAACAAATGGTAAGTAATTTAGATTCTGAATGGTTGGACTTTAAGGAAGAAATTTTAGAGGAAATTGACATTTATGAAATCACCCAAGATGAAATCCACCAAGAAATGAATAATTTTATCAAAACTAAACCATTAGTATGTTAAATTGGGGGATTTTAAATGAATCAGTTAGTTGATCTTGCTTTTGCATACAAAACGAGCAAAGAAAAGAAGCTTCCTGTAGGTATTGATAATTTTATTAATGGATGTGTCCAAGAAAATAAAGAAGAAATGATAAAAACAATTAGCAGATTAAAAGAGTACGATTCAATGTTTATTATTGAAACCTTTGCTTATGAAATTTTATCAGGAATGTTTGCTGCTAAAACTCATAAGGAACTTTTACAAATTATTGCTGGAGGTTCTTTATTTAAGATAAAGGATAAGGTGATAAATGCTTTTCTTAATGATGAAGATATTAAACAGATAATGGGGGAGTAAATCTATGACCACATTTTTCGCATTCTTTTCGATATTTACATTCGCTGTGGGACTTTATTGTGGGATGGATAAATCAGGGGAATTCAAAAAGGGAGGTACTGAATAATGTTTGGATTAAAACCAGATCAGTATTTCTTGTTTTTACAGGTACATATTAAACATTTAAAGGCTATGGGAACAGAAATGCAAAAGAAATACTGTCTATCTAAGATTAGTGATATTAAATGGTGTGATAGAGGGTTGTATAAAAGTTTACTATGAAGATGCTTGGTGGCATTATACGAGGTCAAATGAATGGTATTAAAAATATTTTGAAAACTACACAAAAAATAGATGACGAAAGGGAATTAGTCTGATATATTTAAGAGTGAACACCTTTATAAACACAAATAAGACGTGCTGTATTTACTTTTATTAGTAAATCTGCATGTCTGCTTTCTTATCTATTTAAATGTTCTTTGTCAACTTGATAGCTAGTAAACTCTTAAACAAAGTATACAACAAGTCATTTCAGAACGCAATAAAAAATCAATCCAATTTTTTAAAAAAGTAAAATTGGAATGTAATTTAATTGAAGATAAATTTAAACGAAAAAAAGAAGCTCTTAGTAAGCCTCCAGGGTAGTTAATATATATCTATTTTTTTAACCTTTAAATAATTTTCTATACCATTTTCAGCAGAATATATCTTACGAACAATGTATCCATAAGGATCGACTGTTTCAATATTATTTTCTAACTGTTGTTCGATCATATCACAAAGCATACCGGATGCTCTGCATAGATGGTCTATTATGTTCAATAATTGAATTTCTGTAACCCCTGAATTTGTTATGGTAATTCCGTGTGTAGCATGATAATAAATACGATTAAGCCTTCGGTCTAATTCCTTGATGTCTTCAACCGTAAATTTGTCTTTTAAATTAGCCATATAAAATATATACCTCCTAAGAAAGAATATTTACAGCTTAATTTTATTCGAAGGGGGCGTGTTAAAGAATACAATGGCATGTTTCTTAACACGGAATTAATAATAACTCAACAATGCTTGAAAAGGATAATAATCCTAATAAATTAATACTTTTATTTGGTTAGATTGTCTATGGGAAATAGGATTTTAAGGAGACTAAATAAAAAGTCACACAATTGAGCCTTGAAGCCTTGCTATGACTATATCCTAAAGGTTACCTAATGGTAGAGTAGTAGTTTTATATTTTTTGGTAATAATAATTACATATTTTTATGCTCAGATTATTGCCTGATTTAAATATTTTTTTGTAATAACTATTAGTAAGGAGGTGTATCGAATGAATGAATCAGAAAGAGACCTATTTATGTTGATGCGTAGAAAGAAAAAAATAAGTCAAAACGATCTTTCAAAAGTATTAGAGTGCTCGCAGACCTATGTATCATTTCTTGAAACTGGTACTAGGGAAGTGGCGCAGCATTATGTAGACAAGTACAAAAAATACATATTGGAAAAATAAGGAGGTAAAAACATGAACGAAACAGTTATTATCCATTCAAGGAGACTAGCGATTTATCTTCAATGTCGGGGCTTTATCCTGTTTAAAGTTGAGCCTGATTTAAAGACTAAACGCAAAGTGTTTATATTCAAGGAAAGCGACAGAATCCAAAAGGCAATCTTGGAATACAAAACAGATGTCAGATTCAATCAATTAATGACAGCATTCAAATAATTCTATTCAAATGATCAACTATACAAAGGAGTTAATTAAATGAAAAAACTAAATTTACAGTGGGTTTCAGATTCAATAGGTGATGATTACAAAAAGTGGAACAAGGGTGATACCGTATTAATCCAAGCACAGACTGGAACAGGGAAGACATATTTTATCAAGGAAGTGCTATTGGATGAATTGGATTCTAATGATCGATTGTTGTTTATTTCCAATAGAACTAACTTAAAAAGACAAATTAAGAAAGACTTACTGAAAAAACATAACTTAACTATTCCTGAAACATTGGAGGAATTAGATGGAATTACAAAAATAGAAAAGGTGTCTATCACTTCGTATCATGCAATCAGCGATAACAATAAAGATTCTATGTATGGAAGTGGTGAAAAATGGAACTTAGGTAATTACGATTATATTGTGATGGATGAAGTGCACTTCCTGTTTTCTGATAGTGGATTCAATAATAAGACAAGGTTTGCTTATGATGAACTAGTTAGAGAGCATTTTCCATATAGCATTAAGATATTTATCTCAGCCACAATGCATGAAATTAGAAGTCCTATAATCAAACGTGTTGAGCAATTGAAGAGTAGTGGATTTGGACTTGATAATTATAATATCCATGAATACAACACAGGTAATGATTATAGTTACATAACAGCAAAGTACTTCAATAAGATTAATAATATTATCAATTTGATTAAGAATGATATGTCAGATGAAAAGTGGTTGATATTCATTAGTGATATAGGAAGAGATGGAAATAGAATATTAGAGGAGCTGGGGGATGAAAAATGTTCATTAATTAAATCTGGTACAAATAGTGATGAACTTACTTCCATAATCAATGACAGTAAATTTAATAAGAAAGTGTTGATTTCAACTAAAGCAATGGATAATGGCGTCAATATTGATGATCCTTTACTTAAGAATATTGTTATCATGACTTGGGATAGAATCAGTTTTATTCAAATGTTAGGAAGAAAACGAATTGATATTGATAACGCTGAAACAGTTAATTTGTACATACCAACTAGATATAAGAATAGCTTCAGGTCTAAACTCAATGATTATTACAAGAAGAAAAAGGCAGTAAAGTTGTTAAATAACGACAAAATGGAATTTTACAGAAAATTTGATAATGCTCTAAAGGATTTCAATGGAATGAATGATATTTTTTACAGAGAATTTTCTACTGGTGAAATTAAATTCAATGAAATAGGATGTGCAAGATTGCTGGGAGATATTAAATTTGCTGAATACATGGTTGCAAAGTTTGACTATATTGGAAAATACGCTTTCATCCATGAACAATTAAGTTGGTTAGGATTAAAGGATTCTAATTATGATGAGAATATGATAACTGAGGTAGTAGTTAATGAGGAGGTTGATTCTTTGAATAAGTATCTTAATAGTGTAGTGGGTGAAAAGTTATTCAATGATGATCAACAAAAACTAAGCGATTTAATTATTAATGAATTAATTACTGTTTCACCTAAGACAGATTATAGAACTAAAAAACTGAAACCTTCCACACTTGAAATTATTATCAGAGAACAGTTAGAACTTCCATATGCTGTAAGTAAACCGAAAAAAGAAACTAAAGGCGATATGAAGGATAAGAGGTATATTGTCATATCCAAGCTAAACTAAAAATCGCCACTTTTACGAAATTTTTATATAAGTAAATATAAAGTAAAACTGGCGAGAATGAATTACTTAATAATTTGGCAGTTGTTTAAGAATTCATTTTCAAAAAGTACAGTCGAACCCAATTTCTATATTACAAAGTTTAGCAAAGTTTAATAGAAAAGTAAATACATAATTTTATATTCCAAGCGTTTAAATTTCCTGACCAACGGAAAGGGGATTTAGACACTTGACCAAACGAATTCCACTCTTTTCAGGAATTTGTGCGGTAGTTGTTTTTACATACTTAAAAGAATGACATTTCGCATTTGCTCATGTCTGCAATTCCCTACTCGGTCATTGCGATTAATAAAAATTTAATTATTCAAAATAGGAGGAAATAAATAATGGCAACTCAAAACAAAAATGTCTATATTTTAAGTTTAGAAGGTAATGAGATTTATTCACATATGCACAGGGAAAAGGAAATTGATTTAACTTATAAAGGGATGATACCTTTTAGCCTAGAGTTAATAAAGCTTAAGCAGCAAAAAGAATTTTCTACATTCAAAGTTAAGACAAGTGAAAAGAATTTTAGCAATGATATTATTAATGTGAAATTTAAGCAAAGTGTAAAATCAGGTGAATTTCTTATTAAGCAATTGACCAAGAAAATTAATGATGAAAATACCAGTGAAAATTATAAGCAAAAATTGAATGAATTTAAAAATGTCTTATTGAATGAAAAGCCCCTAGAAAAATGGCAAGGACTTAGTAATGACAAGTTAAGAGAATATTTATACTTGAATGGATTTACAATTACAGATGATAAAGGGATTCAAACTAAATATGTAGTATACAAACGCAGCTCATCAAAATCTAGAACCGGTCAATGTTTATTTATCAAAGAGAGCCTACACGAAGAAATGATTAACTGGAGTCGGATGTACTTACCATTCACAGAGAATATGGAAATTGATTATGCTAGTCTATTAGCTTATGAATCTCTTGTGCTTTCTTCTATTGAGGATACGATTGAAATTAACCCTAAACACATACTAATTGTCGATGATGTTGAAAGTAAATTTGATCAAATTTGTAATGTGGTAAAGAAGGATGAAAAAAAGAAATGCTTGGATAGTTTTAAAGAGAATGTTGAAGTGGTAAATAGCCTGTTTGATGGTGAATCACTTCTTGATAGTAAATACTTTGACGATGGACAATCAATGAAATTATTGAGAAATCACATGTTTAAGAGTGCAGCTTTCAATACAAATATTCAAAAATTCTTAAAGGATAATTGTCCAGTAGATACGCCTTATGATGAATGGGAATTAGCTGATATGTTTAACTATCCGATCCTTGCAAAAGATGTGGAATTAATAATAACTCCTTCTTCGCTGAAAGCCTTACGATTCAGTCAAGTATTTGAAGGTGAGCATAAAGAAAAACAAATGTGGAACTATTGGCAGGGGTTGGTTGATAAAGAGGGTAATCATTTCGGAGTTTGTAAAAGTGAAAAGAAGTCAAAAAGAGGGATTGATGCAGAAGGGAATGTTCTTCAACAAACTTCTTATCAAATGTTGAATAGTATTCCGATGGAAAAAGAAGATATTGCACAATTGGTTACATTTGAAAAAGATTACATAGAAAAACTAAAAAATAACGATGAATTTTTTATCCGATACATAATTGATAATGCTAATGACATGAACAGTAATTTGATGTTTGCTGATTTGTACAAGTGGAATAAGGAGATTGTTAATATAAGAGTATTCCGTGACTTTAGGAAATCGGAGATCAATAAATATGTTACGCATGTGAAAAAGGGGAAAGTTAGACTTTCTAAGGGTGATTATTGTGTGATGTTAGGGAATCCGATGGAATTTTTGTATCATGCTATTGGTCAATTTGATGTAGAAAAGTCGAAATTAGCTTTAAAGGATAATGAGGTATATTCCCCTCTATTTGCTGATAAAGTAGTGCTGACGGGCTTTAGGAACCCTCACACAAGTCCTTCTAACGTTCTAAAAGCTAAGAATACATATAATAAAGACATTGCTACATATTTTAATTTAAGTGATAACATCGTTTGTGTAAATGCAGTTAGGTTTGCTATTCAAGATATTTTATCTGGATGTGATTACGACTCTGATTCAGTCCTTTTGTTTGACAGCGAGCATCTTCGAAAAATTTCTGAAAATTGCTATGGTAAATTTCATGTTTGCGTTAACAAGGTGGAGAGTCAAAAGAAACCATATATGCTAAACAATTTGGATATGTCTAACATTGATAATCAGTTAGCTGCCAGTCAAGATTATATTGGTACAGTGGTTAACCTAGGGCAATTGTGCATGTCTAGGTATTGGGATCTTAAAGAAAAGGACAATGTAAGTAAAAAAATATTAGATTCCCTAATGAGGAAAACGGACGTTATGACAGTTCTTTCCGGCATTGCAATTGATATGAGTAAAAAGTTTTTTGAAATTGATATTGAAAAGGAAATTAAGAATGTTGAAGAAGACTTGATATTGAGGAATAAAAAGGTAGTGGATAAAAAAGGGAATGATAAAAATATTCCAGCAAAGCCAATGTTCTTTAAGTATGTAAGTCAAAATAAAAATATCAAGAATAAAGTTGTAGCTTATAATTGTCCGATGGATTACCTTTATGAAGAAATGAGTAATTTACCATATGCAGATCATCATGAGGATGTTGAATTTACAAGTTTATTAGTTAAACGGGATAAAAGAAAAGGAAATCGTAAGCAGAAGAAAAAGATTCTTAATTATGTTGAAAACATGAATACAAAAATTAATAAGGCATTTGACAAATTCGAGGATGGCAAAGAAAGAAATAATGCTATTGAAGATGTGATTAAATATTATGATTTTTACATGCAAAAATTAGAGGTCAAACCAGATACAATGTTCTCTATTTTGGATGATATGAGATTAGGTAAATTACCAGTTAAATTGTTAAATGTTTTATATCAAACTCAAAAACAAGCATTCTTAAATGCTTTCAAACAAGGTTAAAAATGTCACCACTTACAACGCTCAAATACGCATGAATAAAGGGTTTTAGGGTATTTCTAAAGGTCGCCTAGTGGTAGAGAGGGTTCACAATGCACGAACATCTATAGGATCAGTAGTGCGAGCCTTCTTTCCTTTTATTGTTTTGAAGTGTGATTTTGCAACATGCTTCTTTCAATAAAAAATATGTAGACTTAATTGTGTGTGGGCATGCGATAATTCGAACGTGTGACTATATGGAGTTAGGTCTACGATTTTATTAGGTAAAATAAAAATCCCTTAATTTGTGGGTAGTAAGACATTCATGTACCGAATGTCTTTTCTTTTTTTATATTATAAAAATGAATATAATTATCCATCTAAATCATAACATAGAAACGAAGATTTTTGCAAGTTTTTTTATTTATTTTTATGTCATAAAATTTTACAGGAAGGAGTTGAGATAGGATTGTCATCTATAAAAAAGCTGAGAATATTGTCCGATTTAAGTCAGGGTGAGTTAGCTGAACGTTTAGGAATAAGCCAGTCCTATCTTAGCTTACTTGAACGGGAAAAAAGACCAGTAACGAAGGAAATTAATGAGAAATTGGAGCAGTGTTTTGGTTTTAGTTTAAAGTTTACAAATTAATATTCTGTCCGCATCACTTATTAAGTATTTTCTTGTCCGTGTCGGTTGCTAATTGCTGACAGTATTCAAACGGACGTAATAAATATATTTGAATACAGCATGTTTCGAGTTTGTTCATTTATGTATTTCCTCTTGGATGTATGAGGGTTATCAAGGTAATAGTAGATAACTTTGTATCGTACATGATGAAATGGGATGGTATCGGCAGCGTCATGCTGTGCGCCCTAGTTTACCTCCATCCTAATAAACAAAAGGTAAGCCCTCCTAACGAATATTAGTTTATTTTTATTGTGCATGAATGGCTGACAAGGTAACACTCCAAGGAGAGTCAGCCTGTTTATCGTGCATTCAATCTGAAAGGGTGTTGTGTATGGATAATAAGAGTGTGAAAGTCACTATGTCATTAGAGACATTGGAAGATATAGTTTTTAAAGCATCAAGCAAGGCATGTAGTAACCTTTACAATGGTTTGGTTAAAGCTTACTTGGATAGATACGATAAGGATTTTGAGACGATTATTAAGGAATTAGATGATATTAATCTTAAATTGCAGCATAGAGGGAATGAGAATGAACATGGCTAAATATTACTATTGTGCAAGGTGTTTATCTATATCACTAGATAAAGAGATTGTTAAAATTGCTGTAACCAAGAAACAAAGGATATTTACATATTACATCAGTCAGGAAAAAAGTATGAATAGGGTTATTGTGACAGGCTCAAAAGACTTTGATGACTATGATTTCCTGAAGCGAAAATTAGATTTATTGCTTAAAGATAAATCGGATATTGTAATTGTGTCAGATGAAGAAAAAATCGGAACGATGGGTGAGAAATGGGCAGTATCGAACGATGCAGATATTGTTAGTTTTCCTATCCATTGGGATGAGTATGGAAGAGATGCAGCAAAGATAAGAAACGATCTCATGTACAATTTCGCTAATTATTCCTTGATTTTTTGGAATGGAATGAAAAATGACCAGGCTGGTTTTGCAGTGGGAGCAGCTAAGAAATATGGGATAGATTACAAGATTATTAGATATTAAGAGGGGATGTGTTGAATTGATAAAGGATGTACTAGTTGAATTAAATCCAGATAGTAATATGTATGAAGTCAGTTTCGGAGATTTTGAAGGTACTGACGATGATTGGTCACCAGTATTAGCTAATTTCTTTTTTAAAAGCCATGCTTTGCGCTGGGCTTTAAACAGTTTTAATAAAATTGATGACAAAGAAAAATTATTTGTAATACTTGACCATACACAAAAATTGGAAATGTTGGCTTTTTCATCGAATGAGATTGATGTAATTTTAGAGTTAATTCATGAAGGAAAAAGCTAAGTAATGAAGGCAAGTAGAATTGGAAAAGTAAATACTAATAATTATGGCAGCGAAATGGTAATTGAAGAATACCATAGTGCAATGGATGTTATTGTAATGTTTGATACTGGTAATTTAGTTAGGACTACATATGAGCGATTTAAAAACGGTAGTGTGAGAAATCCATATGATCCAACTGTATGTGAGGTTGGTTTTATTGGAGAGGGAATTCATAAGGCAAGTAAAAATGGTAAATTAACTAGGGCTTATGTGACTTGGAATTCCATGTTAAATCGTGCGTACAGTAAAAAGTATCATGATAGGAATCCATCTTATAAAGATGTGACTGTTTGCAGAGAATGGTGGAATTTTCAAAACTTTGCTGAATGGTTTTATAATAACTATTATAAAGTTGATAATGAGCCTATGTCCATTGATAAAGATATATTAGTGAAGGGAAATAAAATTTATTCACCAGATACTTGTGTATTTGTTCCAGAACGAATTAATAGTTTGGTTGTTAAATGTAATGGTTCAAGAGGTAAACTACCTGTTGGGGTTACTTTTAATAAAGGAAATAATAAGTATCAGGCACAATGTGCAAATGGAAAAGGTGAGGTTATCCCTTTAGGTCATTTTGATACTTCTGA
The DNA here is from genome assembly GCF_046562815.1 of Neobacillus sp. 204. Classification (NCBI taxonomy): domain Bacteria; kingdom Bacillati; phylum Bacillota; class Bacilli; order Caryophanales; family Bacillaceae; genus Neobacillus; species Neobacillus sp. 204. Next base: position 320,054 of record NZ_JBJORY010000002.1, on the reverse strand, counting down.
AGAAGCGTTTTTTATTTATAAGGAATGTAAAGAAAATGTTATTAAGGAAGTAGCCGATGAGTACAAAGGAAAAATTCCTGAAAGATTGCATCTTACTTTAATCAATTGGAAAATTGAAATTGATGATTAATAATACATAACAGGTGTTAGAACAATGGAAGTTCAACTTGTCATTCCTCTGACAACGTGGTTAGTTGGTTCGATTCCAACACTCCTGATCAATTAAATAATGGTATAATATACTCATGTCCAAAAAATGGAGTGGTGAGTGTATGTCAAATAATGATTTATCGATAACTGATAAAATTATAAAAAATACAGTAAAAGAGGAATTGTTAAATAAATATTCTCAAAATACTTTATTAAAGGGACTTGTTCAAATTGTTCCTTATGGAGGATTAGTTGATAGTGTTTTAACATCTTCATATAATAATATTTTGATTGCTCGTTCTAAGACTTTTTTTGATGAATTAGGATTAGGGAATATTGAAATTACACCAGAATTAATAAAAAATGAAGACTTTTTACATTCTTATTTTACTACATACAAAGCAGCTCTTTATACAAAACACAGAGAAAAAATAAGATTCTTTGCACGGTTACTTAAAAACGGGATGATTTCTGAAGTTATTGATGATGTAGAAGTATATGATGATTATTTAAAAATACTCGATGAGTTAACTTACAGAGAAATTTATATACTATATACTTTAAAAGGATTTGAGGATATAACGAATTATACAGATTCGAAAGAATTAAATCATTGGCAAGAGTTTTCTTCAAAAATAACAAATGATTTAAGTATTACAGAAGAAGAATTAAGATTATTTCTTATGAGGTTAATGAGGACAGGATGTTTTGTAGATGTATTAACTTTTGCTGGTTTAGGTGCAAAAGGGTACACATCAACATTGTTTAAAACACTTTCGAAATTAATAGAATTAAAAGAAGAAGATTTAGTCCATTTTATAAAAATATGATAAATTAAAGGATATGTACTCTTATTGTCGAATATTGGAAAAGCAACTAATATCGATGAGGAGTGGAAAAATGACATTAGTTATTAATTATATGTCAGAAAATTTTTCTTTAATTGCTTCCGACACAAAAGTAACATTTAAGGATAACATTATTGAACCTTATTTTGAAAGTAAGATAATTTCTTTGGATAATATTTTTGGTTGGACTTCTGGAATGGGTTTAGGAAACTTTCTAGAGATATTTAAAGAGAAATTATCTAAAGCTAATATTAGTAATATTAAAGAAGATATAGAAAAGATATTTTTTGATTCAAAAAGTAAAATGATTGAATGGGAGATGTCAGAAAAGGAAATTGACGACAGTGCAGTTTCTTTAGCAATGATCCTTAAAAATGATTCAATACTTGACATTTTTTCATGCTATATTTCAAATACTTATACAGATGGTAAACTTAAACTATTTAATGGATTTCTTATTTTTTATCCTTCAAATTATACACAAATAGATGTCGATGAGTTTCAAAATAGATATGATATGCTTAACCAAGAATGTAACCTTAATAAAGTTATAAATCAGACATTAGAAATGTTCAATGAAATATCAACGAATTCTCCTAGTAATGTTGGAAGAGATTGTGAAATTGGATTGCTTTATTTTGATGATAATAAAGTGTGTAAAAAATTAATTCGTATTAATATGGACGATTACGAATTGGATAAAGATAACTATAATATAGAAGTTAATGATTATGGGTCAATAACATTCTAGCATCCTTTTTCAAGGGGTGCTTTTATTATGTCTAAAATAGGAAATTCCTGCTCAAAATTAATGAAAATTAGATTGGAGAGGTACAAATGTTGAATACGGATTTACAAAGAAACCTTAATTTAGTTAAGGAGAAGCAGCAAGAAGATAGGCAGTGGAAAGAAGATGTATTAGCGGTATTGAAAAGTATTAATGAGAAATTAGGGGAATTGTTGGAGGGTAAATAGATGCTTATTGCCTTTCAAATTATTTTATTTGTGCTAATTGTCCTTTTCAGTTTAGGCTTATTTGCCGATTATGATCATGTAGATTATGAAGACAAGAATAGATATGTTGCAGTTGTTTTAGCAGCAATAATTGCGGAATGTGTTTGTTTCTTTGTCTAATGCCTATTCATCTGACTAAGTGTGATGTCTGTCCTACTAAATTCAGGGTAAAAAAACTTTATAAGCCTTATGTCGGAATGTACAAGGATAAACCTGTATTCCAATGGCATTATGTTTGTCCTGTTTGTAAGCATGTACATACAGTGAGATTTTATAACGAGTTTATTAATACATATTTTGATAAGGTAACTCGAATTGAGTTTGATATGTGGCTTAATCGTAAAGATAAAGAGAAACATAATCAATTATTAGTTGAATATGAGATTGCTAAGGGTGAACTAGAAAAGATTAATAATTTTATAAGAATGGAGTTGTTGTGACATGGCAGAGAGCCGAGAGTCAAACAAACAATATAAGATTGATGTAGATGTATCAGAAGCGTTAAAAGGGCTTAAAGCAGTACAGAGGGAAGCTAGGAAAGCGACAAATGCATTAAAGGAATTAAAAGAAGTACAGGACAGTGATGTAGAGTGAAAACTACACTTGAAACATTAGATAGATTGCAGCTTATATTTGATGATATGGCTTATTCAACTAAGGAATTATTACAACTTAATGAGGACAGTATTAGGGCTTGTGATAAGTTCTTAGAATATTTGAACGGTAAAGTAGGTGAAGAGAATGCTTGATTTCTTTTCATTTATGTTTACTGTAATCATTTTAGTGATTGCATTTGTAATTGTGTTAGTTACTTTTTCTGTATTGTTAGCTTGTATGATTGCATTATATAAGCAATGGAGAACAGGGGAAAAAGTTTATTTAACTTGGAGATAGATCGAGGAATATTAGGTGTAAAATTACACTAATTATAAGTCAATGTGTAAAGGGGGGAAAATTGACTATGAGTGATGAAAAATTAAATAAGCAACAATTAGCGGCAGCTCAATTATTAGCCATTGGAACCATTGATAAACAAGACATTGCAAAGTCTGTGGGCTGTAGTAAGCAAACCTTATATAATTGGATTAATAAGAATAAAGCGTTTATGGCGGAAGTGGACTCGATTCGACGTGACTACAAAAATTTTGGGCAGCAAATAATGGAGGCAAAGTTAATTGATGCGGTTAATGGTTACTGGGATTTGATACATAAGACCAATAATCCAATGGTTGCTAAGGGTGGTTACGAGTTCTTTATAGAGAGATCATTGGGTAAAGTGACTAATAACATTAAACTAAGTACTGAAATAGATAACACTAAGATTGTGGATCAGGATGTATTGGAAGCTGAGTTTGCAGAGTTTGAACAGGATAGCGAGGAGTAATTCCCAATGTAAGAAAATAAATAAAAACTTACATTCGTTTGATTGATATTATTGACTATTTCCTAAAATGGTATTAAAATGAAATTATCATAAAAAAACATACATTCAAATTATTGATTTCATTAATATCAAGGAAGGTGTTAATAATGAATCAGATAAAAGATGTTCAACCGATTAGAAGTAAAAAACTAATTGAAGATATGAAATGGTCACTCAAAAGACATTGTTCTGAACGTGATTATATTTTATTCCTCATTGGTATTAATGTTGGTTGTCGTGTCGGGGATTTGTTAATGTTAAAAGTAAGTGATGTTAGACGTAAGAAAAGGGTAGTAATCCAAGAGGGTAAGACTAAAAAGAAGCGTGTGTTAATGCTAGGAAATATCTATGATGAGATACAGGAATATATCAAGACAGTGGATAGCGACTGGTTATTCCCATCGAGAAAAGGTGATAAGCCTATCACACCCACACAGGCATACAGACAGCTTAATAAAGCAGCAGAGATGAGTGATATTGTAGAGGGAATAGGGACACATACCATGAGGAAAACGTTTGGCTACTGGTACTATAAGAAGACTAAAGACGTTGCTCAGCTTCAAGATATATTGAATCATAGTACACCTAAGATTACATTAACTTATATTGGTATTACTGATGAAGAAATCGAAAAAGAATTAGATGACTTTGTACTCTAGGATCATTACAATGTGATGGTCTTTTTCTTTTGTCCATGAAAATATTTTCTGATAAAAAGAAAATTTTATTTTGTCAGACCCCCACCCTTCTGTTTTGAAAAGTCTAAATAGGGTAGGGGTAACCTCTACAATTTTTTATAAAATTTTTAAGGATTTTAAAGATATTTTAGTATTGAAGTAATGCTAAAATATAGAAAAATGGTATGGGGTGGGGAAGTTTGGATTTTTCATGGTTAGTCATGGGAAGAGGCAGTGGAAGTGGAGTTAATATATTATGGCTTGTACCGATTTTAGTAATCTACTTTTCTTACAAAATAATACCAGAAGCATTTCATGAGTTATTACGGAAAAAGTTAGGATATAGTCTATCGTGGTTTGTTGGGTATGTAATGTTCGGCTTTTCTTTAATTTTGCTTTTCGCAATAATCGTAATCATAATAAGAATTTTATAAAATTTTTACAAGTTTTGAAGAAAGTAAAAAGTAATTGTTAAATAGTGGTTCTTCCTCTATGATAAAAATATAAAATTATGGGAGAAAAACTTATTAATGGATAATGAATTTATTATATTTTTACGTCATGTCATTCCAGCCTTACTTTTTGGTTTCTTATTAGCCAGAAAAATTTATAAGAAAGATTAACTAAAGAGTCTAATGGACTCTTTTTCTTTTGATTGGAGGTGAACAGAATAGCAACGAAACAAATTGATGTAATTAATACAAAAGAGAATCGGCAACATCTCTTTAAATATTTATCTAAGTTTTACGGATCAAACAAAGCAAAGGAATTAATGATTAAGCATAAAGACAATCTATTTGAATTCAATGGTCTTGCCTATTCACTTGGTAAACGTTCCATTGAGTTTTTTTGTGTCTATTTTCTACAAGATACCTTTATCCCTAAGCCAGATAATCAAGCAAGGAAACTCGCTTCTATCCATTATGAAATATGGAATAACTTGGAAGATATGTTTATATCCGATTCCTTTGATAAATTAGAATTAGTCATGCCAAGGGGAGCAGCGAAGACTACTGTTTGTGACTTTGCTTTATCCGTATGGGCACACTGTTACAAGTTTTCTATTTACACTTTAGTTGCAGGTAAAACAGAACAGGATTCCATTGAATTCATTCGTGAAACTAGACGAGCATTTGAAGAGAATCCATACATAAAGCATACCTTTGGTGAATTGATTGATACTCGGAAATATACGGTGAATAAGTTGGAATTGGAATTAACCAACTCAACGAAGATTCAAGCTATCTCTTCTTCATCTTCCATGCGTGGTAAAAAGTTTAATGGAAATAGACCTAGCCTAATCATTGCGGACGATTATCAGAGTAAGAGCGATGTAATCACACAAGAGGCCAGGGATAAGAAATATGATACATGGCAGCAGGATTCCGTGTATGCAGGGGATAAAGCGGTTATCCGTCAAGGTAAAAAAGTTAAAATGGCAACAAAATTTATTGTACTTGGTACGATACTGCATAGGGATTGTTTCATATCTCGCTTGTTAAAGGATAACTCATATGTACATATGTTGGAAAAGGCTATCTTAGTGGATGATTTAGACATACTTTTTAATACTGGTTTATGGGAAGAGTTTAAAAAGATTTATTTCAATTCAAAAGATGAACATGCTCAAGAAAAAGGGAAAGAGTTTTATTATCAGCATGAAAATGAAATGAAATATCCCGTCCTATGGGAAGATAAATATGATTGTTTAGATTTAGCTTTAGATTACTATTCTAATCCTCAAGCCTTCAAACAGGAAATGCAAAATGACGCTTCCAAAATTGGTGAAAAAGCCTTTCATCAAATTACTACTATTCCTAGAGAGGAAATGGAAAAGGAAGCATTCACAAATACGATACTTTGTTGTGATCCAGCAGTTGAACAAAAAGATAACAATGACTATACAGCTTTATTAGTCGGCTCTAAAAGTATTAATAACTTTAGATGGGTTCGAAAAGGAATTATTAAACGGTTTACTTTTGATGAATATATAGACAAGGTTATTGAGTTATTAAAGGAATATGATGACATTAAAACAATTTGGGTAGAAAAGAATACATTTAACGGTGCAGATGTGCGAGATATTCAGAAGCGTATCAATGAAGATGTAAATTTAATAAGTCGTAGAATTCAAATTATCAATGAACGACAGCATAAAAACAAAGAAGCTAAAATTCGAGCTATTTCTGGTAAAGTGGATTCAGGTTCTATTGTATTTGCTGAAGAAGATAAGGAATTCACGGATCAAATTCTTTCTTATGAAGGAGAAAAGTTTACACTACATGATGATGCTCCTGATATTACAGCAGAATTTGACCGGTTAATAGATGAATTAAATATACCAAGAGACATTAAAACCATTCCTAAGGAGTGGCTTTTTTAATGTATAGAGGAAGGTGAAATAGTGAATCAACAAGATATTGTTTTAAAATTAATTGAAAAAATCGACTTGGATAAACCAATATTTTCAAAGTTAGAAAGATACTACAATGGTGATCATGACATCCTACATGAAAAAGGAAAAAGTGATCCCACTAAATCTGATATGCGAGCCTATTTCAATTATTGCAGAAAAATGGTTCAGAACAGTGTTGGTTACATCTTGGGTAAGCCTGTTAATTATTCCTCTAAAAGTGGGAATAAGGAATTTCTTGATTTAATTGATTATTATTGTAGTGCATGGGAAAAGGAACATAATATCAATCTAAAATTACAAAGTGCGATTCATGGAGCAGCTTATGAGGTTTCCTTTATCAATACTAAAGGAGAGTTCCAGTGTACTTATTTTACACCTTTGGAAATGTCAGTTCTACATGATGGTACAGTAGATTCAAAGGTTTCATTAGCAGTAAGGAAATATAAAGTTGAATTTGATGATACTGAATATGTAGAGGTATGGGACATTCAGAATTATTCCAGATATTCAAAGAGTGGCGGTATTCTCACTTTACTTGAGCAAAAACCACATCGTTTCTCAAGGTGTCCAGTTCGTAAATTAAAGAACAATGACAATCAAAAGTCTACATTTGCAGATATCATAAAAATTATCGACATGTATAATTCCCTTCATAGTGTATCTGTTCAAGAAATGATGGACTTTAGAAATGCTTATCTTGTTCTAACCAATTGTTCAATAGACCAAACAGAAGCACAAAAAATGAAGGAAAATGGAATTATCATTCTTCCTAACGAAAAGGCTAAAGCAGAATGGTTGACCAAGAATCCAAATAGCCAATTCTTTAAAGATTTATTGGATAACTTGAAAGATGAAATTTATATTCAGAGTTCCCAAGTTAATTTAAATGAATCCTTCCAGAGCAATACTTCAGGGGTGGCTATTCGTTTAAAACTTCAAGAATTAGAGAATCAATCAGCTATTGCGGAATCAATGTTTGAGAAGGTTTTAAAGGATCGCTTAGAATTCTTTTGTGAGTGGTTAAAAATTGCTAAAAATAAAGACTTCGATAGCAGGGATATAGGCATTTCATTTACTCGAAATGTTCCAGTTGATGAAGCGGCCATTGTTCAAATGGTTAGAGACTTAGAGGGAATTGTTCCACTAGAGGAGCGTTTATCATGGTTACCTAGAATTACTAATCCTTCTGCATCTGTTAAGAAACTACAAGAAGAAATGGATGGAACGGGAATGAATAAAGACTTGCTAGGTGATGCTTAATGTCTAAGTTTGAAAATGATTTTCTTAATCTAATAGATAGTATGTTCAATTTAACAGATGAGCAGCACAAGGAAATTATTAAGGCTTATAAGGGTTCTTTGGATAATGTCCTTTCGATTGTTGCTAAATTATTCATGCAGTATGCGGTTGATGGAAAATTAACATTGGCCGATTTAAACAAATACAATCGGCTTGTATCCATTGAACAGCAAATTAGGGAAGAAATAAAAAATTTAGGCGGTATTGAAACAAAACATTTTAATTCTATTCTTACCGATATTTATAAACAATCATACTATCAATCTGCCTTTACTTTAGAAATGAATACGGCAGCAGTCATTGATTTTGCTTTGTTGAAGCCTGAATTTGTGAAGGAAGCTATTGCCTTTAATTGGTCTGGTGTCCCATTCTCCGAGCGTATTTGGGGTAATAACGATGCCTTAGTCAAAGCATTAAGAACAGAACTAACACAGGGCATTATAAACGGTGATTCGGTTGATAAAATGGCAAGAAGGATAAGGAAAAGTTTCAATACGTCTGTGTATAATTCTCAACGATTAATGAGAACAGAATCAGCAAGAGTAATTTCTTCTGCACAAGAGAAGATTTACCAAGAAAGTGGAGTTGTTCAAGAATTAATCTATACTGCAACTTTAGACAATAAAACTTCTGAGATTTGTCGCAACCGTGACGGTAAACGATGGAAAGTGGATGGTCCAAAACGACCTAAGATTCCAGCACACCCGAATTGTCGCTCATGTTGGATTCCGGCAGTATCAAATTATCAACCTAAGAAACGCAAAGACAATGAAACTAAGGGAATTGTTGAATATAAGAATTATGAAGAATGGTCAAAAGCTAAAGGAATTAAGTAATTAAGTCACTTCATTGGAGTGGCTTTTTATATTGTCTTTTTTCTTGTTTGTAGACGAAATAAAGAACAACTGGAACAAAAATCAAACACTTTATGGCTCGTACATAAAGGGTTATTGGAGGTAATTGGAATGAATTTAGAAGAAGTAAAACAGTTTTTTGAGGAACAAAAAGATAATGAGGATGTAAAAAGCTACTTACAGGGGTTATCACAAGTAACATCTGAAGGAGTTACAACATTCTTAGATACTGAGGATGGTAAGAAATTACTACAACCTCGACTAGATTCACATTTTACAAAGAGTTTAGAGACTTGGAAATCCAATAATATTTCAAAATTGATTGATGAAGAAGTTAAGAAACGTTTCCCAGAAGCAGACCCGAAAGATGTAGAAATGAAAAAACTACAGGCACAACTTGAACAAATGCAACAAGAAAATACACGTGAAAAGTTAAAAGCAAAAGCGGTTACTGTTGCAGGTGAAAAGAAACTCCCTATTCAATTAGTTGAATATTTAATTGGTAAAGATGAGGAATCAACTCTAGGTAATTTAAAAACGTTTGAGGAAGTATTTAATGGTCAGCTTCAAACTTTAGTACAAGAAAAGTTAAAAGATGGGGGAATTGACCCTCAATTAAACAACCAAAACAACAACACAAGTAATATGTCTCCAACTCAACTCATGAGTGCGGCATATTCACAAAATAATAAAAATTAAAATCGAAGGGTTAAGGTGAATTAAATTATGGCTATTACATTATTAGAATCTGCAAAATTATCTCAAAATCAATTGAAAAAAGGTGTTTCTGAAACTTTTGTATTAAACGCTCCTGTTCTTCAAATGTTACCGTTTATGGATATTCAAGGAAATGCTTATACATATAACGAAGAGGCTACACTTCCTGGGGTGGAATTCCGGGCTGTTAACAATTCTTATTCTGAAAGCACAGGTACAGTAAATCCTAAAACAGAATCATTAGTAATTCTTGGTGGAGATGCTGATACTGACAAATTTATTGCCCAAACACGTAGTAATATCAATGATCAAAGAGCAATTCAAACTGCTTTAAAATCAAAGGCATTAGCTTTTAAATTCCAAGATACTTTCTTCAATGGTGATACTGCTGTTGATGCAAACTCTTTTGATGGTTTGAAAAAGCGTTTAACTGGTGGTCAGGTAATTACTGGGGATACAAATGGATTAGATATTGACGCTAATGTAACTAACATGAATTTATTCATGGAAGCACTTGATTCTCTAATTTATCAAGTTGCTGGTAAATCAGATGCTTTATTCATGGATTCTAAGACACTGTTAAAGGTTAAATCAATTGCTCGCCAATTAAACTATTTTGATAAAACTGTGGATGCTTTCGGTCGTTCTGTATTCGCTTATGATGGAGTACCATTCTTTGATGCAGGTGTAAATGCAGCAGGACAAAAGGTTATTGGTCACACAGAAACTCAAGGGACAGCCACTAATACGACTTCAATCTATGCAGTAAAATTTGGTGCAGATGAGTATGTATCAGGTTTAACTAATGGCGGAGTACAAGTCTATGACCTTGGTGAACTTGAATCTAAACCTGCTTACCGTACTCGTATTGAATTCTACAATGGAATCGGCATCTTCAATGGTAAAGCAGCGGCTCGTTTAAAAGGTTTAATTGTTTAATAAATAACTGGACTTAGGAGGGTGATTAGTCACTCTCCTATTTCTTATCGAGGTGATTGAATGTATAAAATTAAAACTCCAAATCCTCATTATAGTGGTAAAACTTCTGGTGTGGAATTTGAAAATGGTTATGGACAGACGGACAATGAGGAAATAAAAAATATCCTTGTTAATGATTTTGGTTATAAATTGTTAAAACAAGAAGAACATAAGAAGGAACAATCTAAAAAGGGTAAACAGTCACCAAAAAAAGAAGGTGAATAATTATGGATATTGTTGATCAAGAGGATATTATCGAAAAAGCAAGGTTAGTTCTTGATATTCCTTTAGATGTTGATTACGATAGTCTACTTGAATATTATTTTCAGAATGCTGTCGATTTTATCAGTGATTATTGTAATCTTACAGAAGTTCCAACAACATTATTTTCTGTACTAACTCAAATGATTGTCTTTCAATATAGGCAAAAGGGTGTTGAAAATATTCAATCTGAGGGAAAAGGAAGTTTAAGTGAGTCTTACTTACCTGAATATCCATCAAATATCATGAATCGGCTTAGTAGACATGCACAGGTGAAATTCCTATGAGATTGACTAAAACCCTTTACATAATTGAAAAAGTCAAAAGTGAAACTTCTAATGGGGTAGATGAATTTGACAGACCGATTTATAATGATATTCCAACAAAAACACCTTTTTTTGGTGAAGTAGAGCCTTATTCCACTAGATTAGCTGAACAACGGTATGGTGTAATGGTTGAAGTTACTAACCGTGTATTTTGCTTTCCTAATGAAAAGATTAAGGTTAAATCATTGATTGAATACAATGGTCTTAATTTTGAAGTAACAGAATTTACTGCATACGACAATCATTATGAAGTCTTGATAAAGAAGGTGAAATAATGAGTCGGTTTCAGGATGCTATCGAGGATATGAAGCGAAAAAGAAAAGAAACCTTAGATGAGATTGCTATATTTGTAGAGGCAGAAGCTAAACAACGTGCCCCCGTTGATACTGGTGATCTTAGACGAAGGATTACTCATATCACACAACATAGTGATGATGAGAGTCGTGCCAAAATAGGGACTAACTTGGAATATGCTCCTTCAGTTGAGGAAGGTTCAAATCCTCATAAGATTAAGCGTAACGATGATAAACCCTTAAAAATAAAAATTGATGGTAAATGGGTAACAGTTGATGAGGTTAATCACCCCGGAACGAAGGCTCAACCATTTTTACGTCCAGCAATTGACGAAAATGTAGGAGAAATTCAAGAAAGGATAAAAAGGGGGACTGGAGTAAGTTGATTAAATCAATACTTAAATATTTATTAGCTGACCAAGACTTATTAAGTCTAATTGGTTATAACGATAAAAATAAACGTATTAACCCCTATGAAGCTTTCAATAATGAAGATTATCCGAACATAGTCTATGAGGTTTCTCCATTTCTTGCAAGTGAGGGGACTACTCAATATCGTTGTGACATTCGAGTGACAACTCAAGATGTATTATTGTTGGAGTCTATATCGAATAGGCTTCTTTTTTTATTCCACAAGAAAAAAACAGGTGTAAAAGTCAATGAAACAACCATCTATACATCAAGACATGCTGGTGGAAGTGGAATTGTTTTTTATCCTGATTACAAAGTTTTCGAACAAACGTTAACTTTTAATATTAAAGCTAATTAGAAAGGGTGTTATTAACAATGACAATAGCAGAAGATACATATTTGTTGGGGAGTGGAGATTTATATATTGGAGTAGTTTCCCCAACTGCAACAGCAGACGAAATTAATGCGGCTCTTAAAAATGTAGGAGCGATTAGTGGGGGTGCTTCCCTTACTTATAAACCGTCTTTTACTGAGATTAAATCAGCGAATAGAGGGACAATCGCAAGTTTTAAATCTGATGAGGAAGTTTCTTTTAAGTCTGGTATTTTAACTTGGGATTTACAAAATGTTGAAAAATTAAGTGCAGCTTACTATTCTGAGGATAATACAGCAGGTACTAGACGAGTTGGAGTAGGGGGAATGAAAAATATTCCTATTAACTACCTTCGATTTGTACATACCAAGCCAGATGGAAAGAAATTAACAGTGAATGTATTTAAAGCACAAGCACAATCAGGTTTTGAATTAACATTCGACAAAGAAAAAGAAACTGTAATTGATGCAGAATTTAAAGCACTTGCTGTAACAACTAAGAGCGATGGTAACTTGGTTGAAATTATTGAAGAGGTAACTGCACCACCAGCACCAGTATTGTTAACTATGACTCCTACAACTCTAGCAGCAGCTTCACAACCAACTTTAATTACGGTTACAGGCTCAGGATTTACTAAGGATAGTGTTGTATTCGTTGACCAAATTGCTGGTGGAGATATTGACCTGCAAACTATTTACGATAGTTCTACTCAATTGAAGGCAGTAATTCAAGGTCTATCAACAGGTACTAAGATTATTCAAGTCAGAAATGGTGCGTCTGTATCCACAGCAACCAAAACGCTTACAATTTCTTAATTAATGTAAAAGGGGAGGATATTTTCCTTCCTTTTTTTTCGCACAAAAATTATAGAGGTGAAAATAAATGGCTGAAATTATTGATTTAGATTTATTAGTATCGGAAGCAATTCCGTTTAAAATTGGTGGAGAAATTTATGAAATTCCAACTTCTCTAACAACTGAAACAGTTATTAATTTAATGCATACTGAACAGCAGATTAAGAAAACAAAGGACATTGAGAAAATTTTAGAACTTCAAGATAAAATGGTTCTTATTTTGTTTTCACAATTAAATGAAGTTGATGAAAAATGGGTAGGCAAATTAAGTCAAACTCAAAAAAGTGCAATTATCCAGCATTATAAAAACCGTATGAGTGAGATTAATTCAAACCCAAACTCTCAATCCCTTCCCTCCCAACAACAGGAATAGCACAGGGGAAGGGGAACATGGGAAACGAAGAAGTTCGTATTATGCCGAACATTACATATTTGAATAGGAAAACAGGAATGGGATATGAGCAATTAATGAAGTTGCAATATCCTATTTTTTTGGCTCTGTTAAGAGAAAATTACATTTTGGATTTAAAAGAAACTCCTGAAGGTCGTGCTTATCTAGAACAAATTGAACGGTTAAAAGTAACCACTCCTGACTTTAGTAAACTAAGTCAAATAAGCGGTTATCAAAAGGCAGGTGGTAATTAATGAGTACAGGTGCATTTGATCTAGGTTCATATGGTGCTGAGATAGTCTTAAATACTTCTCAATTTGAATCTTCTATGCAAAATGCTGAGCAACAAATGACTAACAATGAAACAAAAACAAAAGGTTGGGCAGGGAGTATTGGAACCATTGCAGTAGGTGCGGTTGCTGGTCTAGGTTTAGCGGTAGCAGGAGCAGCCGTTGCAGGTGTAAAAATGGCAGATGACTTAAATAAAGCCTTAAATGGTCTACAAGCTTCCACTGGTTCTACTGATGAGGAAATGAAAGGCATGGAACAAAGCCTTAAAAATATATACAATAATAATTTTGGTGATTCCTTTGAAGATATTGCTAATTCAATGGCAACGGTAAAGCAAAATACAGGTTTAACTGGTGCTGAATTAGAAAAAACAACTCAAAATGCTCTAATGCTTCGAGATACATTTGAACTAGATGTTACAGAATCTACAAATGCAGCTAATTCAATGATGAAGCAATTTGGTATTAGTTCAGATGAAGCATTTAACTTGATTGCTCAAGGGGCACAAAATGGTGCTAATAAGAATGGGGATTTAATTGACTCACTCAATGAATACGCACCACAATTTAAAGCTATGGGCTTTTCTGCTGATGAATTTACAAATGTCCTAATTGACGGTGCCAAGAATGGTGCTTTCAGTATTGATAAAGTCGGAGATGCAATGAAGGAATTTAATATTCGTTCAAAGGATATGTCCGCAACTTCAATGGATGCTTTTAAATCATTAGGATTAAATGGGGAAGAAATGAGTAAAAGTTTCGCAAAAGGTGGAGAGAGTGCTCAGAAATCCTTTAGTCAAGTAATGACTTCATTAAATAGTATCAAAGACCCTGTTGAAAAGAATCGAATTGGAGTTGAATTATTCGGTACACAATTTGAGGATTTGGAAGCGAAGGGGATTGCATCATTAGCGAATATTGGCACTACTGCTTCGTTATCAAAAGATGCTTTGGGTGAAATTAATAAGGTTAAATATAATTCTTTAGGTGAAGCATTTGAGGGAATTAAAAGAAATCTCCTTACTGGTTTACTTGAACCTATGCAAAAGAATGTTCTTCCTGTTCTTTCCGAATTTGCGAATTGGTTTATAGCTCATTTACCTCAAATACAAGCTACTATGTCTACTGTTTTCAGTGCCATTGGAAGTGTAATTGGTGGTTTTATTGACATTGTTAAGTCAATCATTGGGGCTTTTCAGGAAACAGAATCATCAACAGGTACATCTTTTGGCAAGGTAAAGGAAACTATCTCCACTATTCTTGAAACGATAAAAGGTATAATTACAGATGTCATGGGTGCTATTCAGGTGATCTGGCAAAAATACGGTGATGTTATTATGAGTTTTACACAAACGATTTGGGCAAGTATCTCACAAGTTATTTCTGGGGTTTTAGAAGTTATCCGTGGAGTAGTTAATACTGTTTTAGGTTTACTTACAGGGGATTGGGATAAAGCGTGGAATGGTATCAAGCAAATATTTAGCGGTGTCTGGGATGCGTTAAATGGTTTAGTTCAGACCTATATGAATGCCATGAATGCGGTAATTAATACAGTTTTAACAGCCATTTCAAATGTTTTCAAAACTATCTGGACTGGTATTAAGGATGCTGTCGTGAGTATTGCTCAATCTATTTGGGATAGTGTTACGGCTAAATTCAACTCAATGAAAGAAAGTCTTTCGACAACAGTAAATAATATAAAATCCAGTATCAGTACGATTTTTACTGATATGAAAACTTCAGTGGTGGATATAGCACAAAATATATGGAATGATGTCAAGGGAAAATTCAATTCTTTGAAGGAAAGTATCTCTTCAATTATTGGATCAATTAAGACAAAGGCTTCTGAAATATTCACTGATATGAAATCAGGTCTTGTTGGTATTGCTCACAATATTTGGGAAGAAGTAAAGGGAAAGATTACATCATTAAAAGAATCAGCTGCAACAATATTTGATGGGATTAGAAGTAAAGCTGTTGAAATTTTTAATAAAGTGAAGTCTGCTATTACCGATCCTGTAGAGAATGCAAAAGAAACTGTTTTGGGTATTGTAGAAAAAATAAAAAATGCCTTTAATTTTACTTGGAAATTACCAGATTTAAAACTTCCTCATGTCTCTGTGAGTATGAAAAAGAATGATTATGGAATTCCATATCCTGATTTTGATGTTAGTTGGTATGCAAATGGAGGTTTCTTTGACAGACCTGAATTGGCTGTTTTAGGTGATGGAGGTAAGGAAGCAGCTGTCCCTTTAATTGGTCGAAGGATGGATCCTTTTGCTGACGCTGTTTTTAACCGATTAGATAAACAAATGAGAATGAATTCAAATCAAGCTAACTCAACTCAAAATATCCAAAATTATCATTTTAACAATCTCACAATTAAAACTGAAAATGCTTCAACTTTCCTTCCTGATTTACGACGTATTGTCAGTACAAGGAAACCTTAACTGATATTTTTAATGACACAAACAAAAAAGCCTTCCTGTTTGGAGGGCTTATTATTTAAACAATTTACCTAGTAATCTTCCAGTAATCTTACCTACAACTCTTCGCTCGATTCTTTTTCCAACTTTTCCTCTTTTTACTGCATTAGTATCCCCTAGAATTTTAGCAATTGAATAAAGAATACTTCTTATTTTTCCAATTGTCATATTTACCTCTCCTTTGGAAATTAATCAGCAAAAACAGTATGTTTAACCTTCCATTTTTCCATAGCAATGAATAACCAAAAAGAATAAATTCCCAATGTAATAATGGTTAGGACCCACCACTTTATCCAATTCCCAAATAACCCCATTGCTGAACCTGTAAAATTCAATCTTCTACCATTAATAACTGTATGTCTTGTTTTCCATCCTAAAATCATTGTGATTGACCAAGGATAACATATTCCAAATGTACAAACTGTTACTAACAAGCCCAATAATGACCATCCAATATATTGAAGTAATCCACCATCGAAATAAGACTTTCCTTCTGTTTGTGCTGCATAAGTTTGGTTGACATTTACAGTTAACTCACTCACTTAATTTCCCCCTATTTTTTCTAGTATAGTAGAATTATACCAGAACTACGTATTGAAAAATGGAAAAGTTTCAAAATATCCCAAAAAAATAAACCCTTCTCATCATTGAGTTGGGCTTTTTTGTTTAAAAAGGTAACTGATCTACGTCTGATTGCCTACTTCTGTTTAATTCCTCTTCTAATTCAATTACGTTAGCGGTAATATCTTGATCTCCAAACGCTATTACTTTCTCCAATTCAGCTTGGTAAGACATATCCTTCTTAATTTGTTTCCAAAACTCCAGTGCAATTTGTTCTGACTTTTTTCCTCTAAGAGGGAACGACCCTGATTGCATTGCTCTAGTTGAGTTTGATTTGTAATGTATCTCAATCACTACATTCATTTTTCATATCCTCATAATACTTCTTCATAATTTTATGCTGCTCAGTCATCATATCGTAAAAATGAATTATCATCTGTATATCTTCAGGAGTCTGTCCATTTTCTTCAAATTCCTCAATTAAATTAATCCACTTTTCGTTCATAAAGATCATCCACCTTACAGTTCAACAGCTCAGCTAAATCAAACAATTCTGGTGCTGAAGGAAAACTTTTTCCTGTACACCAGTTCGAAATTGTATTAGCTGTTTTTTTATATCTCTGTCTTAAATCTTCCCTGGAATACTCTGATTTATCTATTAGCCACCCAATATTACTTTTTAATTTCTTCATTTTATCACCTAATTAATATTTCCCCATTCTTTTTAAAAATCCTTTCATAATCAGATTTGTAGTTATCAAAATTTATTTTGGATAGAAAGGAATAATGGACATTCCATCGCCCATACCATGTATTAAACCAGATGAAATTCCACCTCAACATACTTCCAAGGTATATTCCAGATGTTGAAATATCAATAGTTTCGACACTATTTTCACTGTTCCAGATTGATGCAACTAATTACTCTGTAATTATCAAAGAGGTGGCGTTGAAAGAAGGAGGAGTAAGTATGATATTTGAAGTAGCTTCAACAATTTTAATGGCAGCAATTTCTTTGAAAGCTTATCAATCGAAAAGTGGGGCAGGGAATGATTCAAAAAAAATCAACAGGATTTTCGCTCTCAGTGGATTAAATGTTAAAGACGGAAATCAAACATTAACTGCTCAACAACTAAAAAAGAAAAATTATGATTGGGGCGTTGAGTATCGATATCGAATCCCATTGGGTAGAAGTTTTGAGGATTATCTTGCTAAACAAAAAACCATTGAGTCAGGGATCAACACTCGACAAGTTAAACTTCAAATTAAAGACCTCAAATCATTGAAATTAGACCGAAATATCATTAGTAATATAAAAACACTCTATACAAAAAAACTCACTGATAATAAAGAAATAGAGATGATATATGACGGATTATTGAAGATTAGAGTGTATAATCAACCGTTGCCCACGGAGGTGAAATTTCAAGAGGGGAAAGGCTGGAAGGTGGTTTTCGGAGCGACTAGGGATAGAAATAAATTGATATTACATGACTTTGAAAAAATCCCTCACATTTGCTTTGGTGGTGCTACAAGATACGGCAAATCTAACATGATAAATTGTATTATTACTTCTTTACTTAGGCAGCAACCTGACAATGTGAAACTACATTTAGTTGATCTTAAAGGTGGGGTTGAACTATGTGACTATGAAAATATTAAGCAGACCGTTTCAATAGCATATGAGCCTGAAGAAGCACTTGAAACATTAGAAAATGCCTATAACCTTATGAGAATGAAACAAGAAATCCTTAAAAAAGCAAGGAAGAAGAAGGTAGAGGATACAGGAATTACGGAACGTCATTTTGTAATTATTGATGAAGTAGGGGAATTGAATCCTGATGAAGCAGTTGATAAGAAAGATATTAAGGATAAAGATGGAAATTTCATTCATAAGAGCGAAAAAACGATCAAATTAGAATGCCAAAAATATATGAGCCAAATCGCACGTTTGGGAGCTGGATTAGGCTTTAGATTGATACTAGCAACCCAATACGGAACTGGAGACATTATCCCACGTCAATGTAAGCAAAATAGCGATGCTAAACTTTGTTTTCGTGTTCAGTCTGGTGTTGCATCTAGGGTTGTTTTAGATAGTGAAGGTGCAGAATCATTACCTAAAATAAAAGGTAGAGCAATTTATCAGATGGCAGATGAACGTGTTATTGTCCAAACACCACTAATCACATCTGAAGATATTGAAGAAACCATTTCACAATTTATTATTCAAAAAAAGGAGGTTGTCAACGTTGAAACCCCTAAACAAACGACAAGAACAGATTCTTTTGTCGCTAAAGAAACTAGACTATCTTGACCGAGATCAATTAAACAGAATCCACAGGCTAGGCACAATCCGCAATACTAACCGTATCCTCAAACAATTATCCCTCTATCTATCTAGTTATCGTGAAGATTATTCAACTATTTATTATCTCAATAAAGAAGGCAGAGAATATGTTACTTCTGAAAAAATCCGTAAGAAAACAAACTTTGTTAACCATGTATTAATGAGAAATCAATTTTATATATATGCAGGATTTCCGAGTGAGTGGAAAAATGAAATGGAATTAAATGACGGTGAATACAAGGTTATCTGTGATGCTTGGTTCAATTCCAATGGAAAATATCACATCCTAGAAGTCGATTATCAACAAACGATGAAAGAAAACAGAATTAAAATTGAAAAGTACAGAGGGCTTTATAAAAACAAAGGTATGGAAAATAAATTAGGTTATGTCCCACCTTTAATTTGGGTTACTACAACAGAATTACGAAAAAAGAAACTAACAGAGTTATGCAAAGGATTACCTTATGGGATTTTCACAATTAACGACATCAAATAAGGAGTGATTCTAATGAGAAAAGCAAAGGCAATCAAATTTGGTGAATTTATGAATGGTGAATATAAGGTAAAACAAAAAGAAAAGAAACAAAGAATGATCCGTAAAACTACAAAAATAGCAACAGCAGCAATTTTACCATTAGTCACTTGTGGTTCAGTAGGAACAATAGGATTTGCAATGACAGCGTTAGCTGCTACAACTTCAACCAATGCGTTGACTGTAACTGCTCCAGTGGCTGTAACTGTTGGTGCAAAGGAATGGATGTCACAAGCAACTCTTAGTACATTAGCACACGTACTTGATCCAGTTGTTGATATACTAGTTGCTCTTTCTTTCCCTATAGCTTCAGTTATCATTGTGGGTTCATGTTTCCAATTTATGTTCGATAGAGCAGATAGGGGTTGGCAAATGATTCAAAACGCTGGTTTAGGTTACGTCTTAATTCAGGTATCTCCTCTTATCTTAGACGTTTTAAAGCAAGTAGGTAACGCTGTCTAAAATGAGGGTTTATATAAAACTACATCTTAGGAGGCTACAATAATGGGAATTAAGATTAAAATTGACGGAAGAAAGTACGCACAATGTAATCAATGTGGAGTTTATCACAAGATGTCAAAGGGGAAGAAAAACAAAAAGCAAGTTGTGTGTACAAGGAAATAGTTTCAGGGGTAGAAATTCCTCTTTTTCTAATTGATTTATATTAATTTAATAAAAAGCCTTGTGTATTACTGCATAAGACTTTTATATTATTCTTATAAGAAATTTTTACCTATTAAGCCAAATATTAAAAAGGAGTGGGTTAAATGAGTAATGATAAAAAGAAGCCATTTTTAACTACTGATTATTCACAATTAGAAGAGATAGAGAAGAAACAATAAAGTTGTGAACATGGGGTTTATGAAGTTATTGATAAAGATAGTTTTAATGGTACGTATAGGACAGTAAATATTGTTGATTTTTGTTGTGTAGAATGTGGAAAAATCTT
The DNA here is from genome assembly GCF_046562815.1 of Neobacillus sp. 204. Lineage (NCBI taxonomy): Bacteria > Bacillati > Bacillota > Bacilli > Caryophanales > Bacillaceae > Neobacillus > Neobacillus sp. 204. Next base: position 299,604 of record NZ_JBJORY010000002.1, on the reverse strand, counting down.
CACAAAAGAAATTAAGAATAAAAAGAAATAACGCGTAAATGCAATCATTTATTAGGAGTGGATGAAAGTGAATTTAAAATTAGCCACCAGGGTAGATGTCGCTTGGGTTTGGTATGAAAGTCCAGATTATCGTCTTAAACCTACACTTCGTCCTGAATCCGTCGGTAAATTTATGACCTTTGGAGAAGGTGATATTTCTAGTGATTTACAACAATTGATATTAAATGCGATTAAACATGATATCACACCTGTAGTTAAACATACAAATATTGAATCGGAATTTAAAAATTTTCATGCAAAAGATAATAATTCATGGGTTATATGTTGGTATTCTAATGATGATATAAATAGCTTGAAATTACTTGCCAAATATTTAGTTGATAATAACTTAGTTCAAAGAACTAAGGCTGGTAAACTTTATAATATTTCATTTAAATATGATAACCAAACTCGAAATGCTGAGTACGGTGATTTGTTTACAGCAAAGATCACACTAAGTGATTTTTTGGATTTATATACAGGTGAATTATTTCAACAAAAAGAAGTAACACACAATAAAAGAACTATGGAAAAATGGACGAGAAAAAAATATCAACTCAGTGAGCATTTTATCAATTTTGTGATTAAGGGGAAAGAATTTGATATTGACGCTTTTAATACAAGAGAAGAATTTGATCAATACAAAGAAGAATTGGAAGATTATAAGAAAAATCCAGATTCTGAAAGATTTAAGGATATTTTTAAATATCTAAAAGAGTAATCATACATTAGTCCTGATTTAAAAATTTAGTTTTAAAGGGGGACAGAATATGGAGAAAATAAAACTCTCAAAAACATGTAGGACATGTGAATCTAATTTTAATGGTAAATGTGCCGATGAAGGTGAATTAGGTAAGTATGGTTCATTGATTGATGATTTCAATAAAGAAAGATCATGTTGGAGTATAGGTATGGAATATTATTCTGATTTGATGGATTTACTACCCAAGAATGAAAGAGAATACTTTACTAGACAGGCGATAACTCCAGATGATTTAATAAAAAGGTTACTGAAAATGAACTTAATAAAAAATTGAGTTTATTAGGAAATAACACCAATTTCAGCAGGTTCTTTCGTTTATGGAATGGGCTAGTTAATGCAAAGAGTGGCAAAAATGTCACTCTTTTTTCATAATTATTTCCATTTTATTATCTTCCAATAGTATATGCTTAACTTGTGTCGAAAATTGGGAGGTGCTTTGTGGCAAGTAAATTTATTACACTGGACAGGGCAAAAAGTGAAATTAAGAGACTGCAATACTATGTTAATCTAGTTGAAACCTACGAACCAATTAACTTAGAACAAGAAATCATCAAAGAATATGCCAAAACAAGTAGTATTCCTGAAGTATCGAAAAGATTAAACGTTAGTTATGAAAAGGTAGTAGAGGTAATTAGCAGCAGAGGGAAAGAAGATGAACTTCATAAAATTATGAGATCATGGTATATGCACAAAACAAAAAATCAAAGGAAATAATATTGCGTGGGGTGGCTTAATTGGTCGCTCTTTTTTACATTTAATTTCCATTAAGTATAGGATAAATACCATGTTAAAATTAACATGAGGTGGTTTGTATGTTTGTTTCACCAATGTTATTACACAAAGCAACCGATCCTTTTGATGATGATAACTATATAACTGAATTAAAACTAGATGGATTCCGTACCATTTGGACTAAGTTTGATAATAAAGTAAAAATATATACTAGACACAAGAATGAAATTACATCTAAGTTTCCTGAATTGGTTAATCTTCCTTTACCAGATGGGGTAGTTTTAGATGGTGAAATTATTGTAACGGATGTTCAAGGGAAACCTGACTTTGAGGCAGTTATGGAACGTTTTATGAGTAGGAAATCCGAGCACCAAATATCATTCACTGTATTTGATATTCTTTATTACGATGGAGAAAAGATTACTAATTTACCATTAATTGAACGTAAGGCTCTACTTGAGGAAATCATACCTGAAGATACTCCATTGTTTAATAAAGTCCAGTGGCTAGAGGGTAATGGTGTACAATACTTTGAGTTAATTAAGCAGCATGGACTTGAAGGAATTGTACAGAAAAAGTTTGACGCTAAATATCAAATCAACAAGCGTTCTCATGACTGGTTAAAGGTTATTAATTATCATTATGAAGATGTTTATATATCTGGATTAAGGAAAGATGAATTTGGACTTCTGCTAAACTTTGATAACGGTAAGTATGCAGGATTAATGGAATTCATGCCTATACAGAATCGTAAAGAGTTCTATAAGCAATATAAAGATTATATTGTAGAAGAGAATGATAAGTTCATTTATCTTGATCCAAAATTGAAGGCAAAGGTGAAATATCGTAACCTTACAAAAAAGGGACTACTTAGAATCCCTTCGTTTATAGAATGGACTAATTAATCAAAGAGTGGCTGAAATGGTCGCTCTTTTTTTGTTCTAATATCAACTTAATTATTATTAACAGAAAATTTTGATATTAATTTTTGGTTTGTGTATAATCATTTAAGAATTGGAGGTGTGGAGATGAAGTCAACAAAGATAAACAGATATGCTGATGTGAAAATCAGCGTCATTAGTATAAATAATGGGGTTGATTGTACTACCTCATTAAGAGAATTATATAAAATTATTTTAGGAAAGGGGATTATTGATGAAAATTACGGATACACAGTATTAGAATTAAATGAAGATGGGAAACGGTAAAAACAATGGCCAAAAAACAAACTATTGAAGATAATATCGTCTATTCAAAAATTACTGGTCAGAGAAGACCTCCATGTAACAGAAGACGAACTAGAGAGCCGAATTTAGATTTAATGGCTAAAGCAATAATTAATTTGTATCATCAAACAAGAGAATTTTAGAAGGATGTACTAGATGAGAAAGAATGATGAAAAGACAATATACATTAAAGGTGTAGGGAATGTAACATCTGTCGGAGAATTAGATGTAGAGAAACTAATTCTCCGACTATTGAAAAGCAAATACATTACTGGCAGGAAATATAAAGGGAAATGAATTAAAAAAGACGATACCCATTAAAGGATCGTCTCTTTTAAGTTTATCTTAATTTACCCCTTCGTTTAACCTTTACTAAAGGACTATATAACTCATGCTGGTTTTTTATTGTCTGTTCGTCAAAATGGACATATTTTTTAGTTGTACTAATTTGACTATGCCCAACTATAGACTGGACAGCAAATATTGAGGCTCCTGAAGCTAACATTTCTGTAATAGACTGCCTTCGAAAATCATGACAAGTAAATGACTTTGTAATTCCTGCTTTTTTAACATATCTGTTTAAATTTCTTCTAAAAGTATCTTCTGACATCGGTTCCCCATACCAATTCAAAAACAATTTCTTACTATCAAAGTGCGTCTCATTTTCCGTTATTAATTCAATTAACATTTTAATTACTAAGCCTGATAGGGGAATTATTCTTGATTTTCTTCCTTTAGCCTTTTCAGAAGGTAAGATGATCCTTCTTCCACTTAGGTCTAAATCATCAACAGTTAAACTTATAGCTTCTTTAATCCTTAACCCTGAATCATATAAAAGAAACATAATACACTTATCACGAAACTGAGGATATTGATCTGTGTCAGGCACATTAAGTAATTTCAGTATTTCAGTTTCATTTAGAGGTTCAAATATTCTTTCGTCCTCTTTAATAAATTTCACTTGTTCTGGTGGATTAATATCTGTTAATTCTTCTTTGAATAAAAAGTTATAAAATGTTTTAAGAAATCTTAATCGGGCATTTGTTGTTTGGATAGATAGTCCATATTCTTTTGTCTTGTAGTTAAAATGCTCTTCTCTAAGATAGTTAATGTATTGTCTTACAATTTGAGTAGTTAAAGCATTAACGTTTACAATTTCCTTTTGAAATTCACTTAACCATTTACTGAAAAAATTATAATGCTCATGGTAGCTTACAATTGTAGGTTTTCTTAACCCTTCAGCCTTCTTTGAGGAAAGAAAATATTCATAAGCCTGTGCAAAAGTAAAATTGACTTTGTTCGATTCCTCTTCATTTACTGTTCTACTTGTAAGTCTTTTTCGTTTCATTTACGTCACCCTCAATACACATTTTATTAAGAAAATGTAGGCAACGTATCAACGTATTTTTGGTCTTAATATGTGGGATATATCGTCTTTTTGACTTTAAGAGGTAATTTGATTATTTACTTGCTTCATTTGCTTTGTTGACTTTGAAACATTGAAAACAATGTTTAGGAATATAGCAGTAAGGCTTCCTGTTACGATCCCGCTGCTTGTTAGAATTTTCACTCCTTCTGGCAGGTGGGAAAACATATCTGGTACGGCAGTTACGCCCATTCCCATACCCACAGAACAAGCAATGATTAGAAGATTTTCTTGGGATGTAAAATCTACATTGCCTAGCATTTTAATTCCATACGCGATGACCATTCCAAACATCGCCACCATTGCACCACCAAGAACAGGTGTTGGAATAACAGTAGTAAACGCAGCAATTTTCGGAATAAATCCAAGGAATACTAACATACCACCCATTGTATATATGACGTTATTAGTCTTTACTCCTGAAAGCTGGACAAGTCCAACGTTTTGAGAGTAGGTTGTGTATGGAAATGCATTAAACACCGCACCGATGATACTTGCAAGACCCTCCGCACGATATCCTCTTGATAAATCCTTCTCAGTTAGTTTTTTTCCAGTGATATCACTTAAGGCGAAATATACTCCAGTTGATTCAACAAGACTAACAATGGCAACGAGAGTCATCGTAATGATCGGAGTCCATTCAAAGGTAGGTGTGCCAAAATAAAAGGGCTTTACCATGTGGAACCAAGATGCATCAGCTACGGCTGAGAAATTAACTTTCCCCATAAAAGAAGCAGCCAGGGTACCACCAATTAATCCAAGTAAAATAGAGATAGAGCGAATAAAACCTTTCGTAAATCGATAAAGCAAGATGATAAACAGCAACGTTCCGAAAGCTAAGCTGATATTTGAAATGCTGCCAAAATCAGGGCTGCCTTGACCACCAGCGATGTTATTCATCGCTACAGGAATCAAGGTAATCCCAATAATCGTTACAACTGAGCCAGTGACAACAGGAGGGAAGAACTTAATTAGCTTCCCAAAAAATTGAGAAATAACAATGACGATAAGACCAGAAATAAGAATCGAACCATAAATTGCGGAAATACCAAACTGTCCACCGATCGCGATCATAGGTCCGACAGCGGTAAAGGTACAGCCAAGTACAATTGGTAAACCAATTCCGAAAAAGCGATTCTGCCAAACTTGTAAAATCGTCGCAATTCCGCACATAAAAATATCGATTGATACTAAGTAGGTTAATTGGTCCCCTGAAAATTTAAGCGCTCCGCCGACAATGAGTGGGACGATGACTGCGCCTGCATACATCGCTAAAACATGCTGAATACCTAATGAGGTAATTTTAAATGGATGTTGTTTCATTAGATTAATTCCTCCACATTTTCATTGATAAATGTCACTTCTCCGTTTAAAAGTGAGGCAACCCTAGCTAAGGATTCTACTCTTAAACCTAGGTCCTTTAATTTTTGTGCACCGTGTTGAAATGATTTTTCGATGACAATGCCAATACCGGCAACTTCCGCACCACTTTGTTGAACGATTTTTACTAAACCAAGGGCAGCTTCTCCATTAGCTAGGAAATCATCAATGATCAGGACTCGATCACTTTCATTCATGTATTTATTTGAAACGGAAATCTCGTTTGTTTCATTTTTTGTAAATGAGTATACTGATGCTGTAATTAAGTCATCGACAAGTGTCAACGATTTTCTTTTCCGTGCAAATATTACAGGGACATTCATATATAAACCGGCCATGACAGCAGGGGCAATACCTGAAGATTCGATTGTCACAATTTTGGTAATGCCATCATCTGCAAAAATCCTAGCAAACTCTTTTCCAATTTCAAGCATTAATTGTGGGTCGATTTGATGGTTTAAGAAAGAATCTACCTTTAAAACATGATCCGATAGAACCTTTCCGTCTGAGCTGATTTTCTCTTCTAGTAATCTCATGTTTGTTAACTCCTCTATTAAATAATAAAAGCCCAAAGGTCATTGCCTCACAACAAAATAATTGAGTGAGGTAATGACCTTTGGGCTTCGTTGCCAAAAGAAATGGAATGAGCGCACATCTTAAAAAAGACGACGACTTTCCTATTACCCACTCATAGTCAGATTGTTTACGGCAATCCGGTAGAAACTTGCGGGCCATATTCCCGCGATTATATGAGTGAAACGATATGAATTTATTCACATTATACGAGCAGTTAAAAATTAAATCAATAGCTTTTTCGTAAAAAACGAACATTTTAATTTTTTATTTACTCATCGTTCGTATATTACAAATGATTTTTTCAGCTTAAATAAAAGGCTAACTCCAAGATTGAATAACCATTCATTTTCAGGTACTATTAGAGTGTAAATTTATTCAGAAAATTCTAAAATAAAGGGTGAAAAAAATGAAAAAATCTATTCCAGAATCATGGTGGAACCAACTGAAATTACCGGTCATTTCGGCACCAATGTTTTTGGTGTCAGGCACCGAACTTGTAAAAAACTGCTGTCTAAATGGTGTCATCGGTTCTTTTCCTGCTCCAAATGCAAGACCAATCGAAGTACTAGATCAGTGGATGGGACAGTTAAATGCGGAGTTGGAAGAGGCGCGAGCCCTCGAACCTAATCGAAAAATTGCCCCTTGGGCCATGAATATGGTTGTACATAGCTCCTACAGCCGCCTCCAGGAAGAACTGGATTTGATTAAAAAGCATCAACCGCAATTGGTGATTACCTCGTTAGGAAGTCCAAAAGTAGTCGTCGATATTGTTCATGAATATGGCGGGCTCGTCTTCTCAGATGTGAGTGATTTGAAATTTGCTAAAAAAGCGGCAGAAGCTGGTGTCGATGGCTTAATTTTGGTGGCAAGCGGAGCAGGGGGTCACGCTGGACAAATTAACAGCTTTGCCTTTGTGGATATGGTCCGAAATTTCTGGGATGGAATTATAATCCTCGCTGGCTCAATTTCAACGGGCAAAGGGATTTTAGCGGCACAAGCGGCAGGTGCAGATCTTGCCTATATGGGGACAAGATTTATCGTGGCAACCGAAAGTATGGCTAATAATGAGTACCGGGAAATGCTTGTTGAAGCCACACAAGAGGATATCATTTTAACCGATGCTTTCTCTGGAGTTATGTGCAATATGCTGGTACCTAGTATTAAAAAGGCGGGATTAGACCCAGAGAAACTTGTCAAAAAAGACCAGGTAAATTTTGATAGTATGCAAAGAGAAACGAACGCGAAAGCATGGCGCGATATTTGGTCAGCAGGCCATGGCGTCGGAACCATCCATAAAATTGAACCAGTATCAGAAATAATTAATTGTTTAGAACAAGAATACAAAGAAGCATTGCAAAATATCAATCGAAATGCCGGGAAATTAAGTTCAGTGTCGGTAAACTAAAGCAATTAAATCATCTAAAAAGGGACTCGCATTGTTGGGTCCTTTCTTTCTATCGAATATCTTCTACATATAGAACGGAACTATTTCAGCAAATGGTTCCGTTCCTATTTCAGCTTATATGCCCGTTGGCCAGGTCGCTAAAAGACGCTGGCTTTTTTCACGTTTTGAGGTTAGAAGACTTTGTTACTTTTTGTTTTTCTCTTTTGTGACCATCTTGATCACTTTATAACCTGGTTTCATCTTAATCTTTTGGACTCCATTATTAGTTGTAACATGGAACATAGTAAATTTCCGAGGCTGACGTTCGAGCACGTCGATTTTTTTAACCGTCTCTTTGCGAAAATATTTATGTATTTTCTTTGTTTGCTTCTCATCCTTTTCTCCGTACAGGAAATCGTAAGCGGCAATAATAATAAAAATAAAGACTGCGCCAATAAAAAGTGTATAAAGGGTAGAATACAATAATGACAAAATTGACATCCTTTCTTTCTAGCGAGCGAGATTGCTTAAGGTTATTAAAAAAGGCTATTTTCGCATTAATTGTTTTTTTTCGTATAAGTTCATTAACCCGTATAACTTTATGCTTAGCAACAAAGTTTACGAAAAGAGCCTTAAAAACCATTATAACGTAAAGTGTGCGATTATTAAAATAAGGAATGAGGTCCTTGGTTTTTTCTTTAGAAATAACATAATTTCAAATTGGGTACTTTAAAAGAATAAAAATATTTTTCATTTTTGTCCGCTAGATATGAACAACTTTAAAAATTTATGTTAAAATATACAATAGGAATCCTTTAATACCGCTATTTAACAGGAATATTAACGTCCGTCTGAAACGGACAATTGTTTTTCCGTAAACGACAATACTAGTTTAAAGAATTAGGGGGAATGAAATATGTCTAGTCATATTTTGGAGCAATTTTTAAATGAAAATCTAGAGGATTTAAAAGGAAAAGGGTTATACAATGTCATTGATCCACTCGAGAGCCCGAATGGTCCCGTTATCACCATTAATGGAAGAGAACTTGTCAATCTTTCTTCCAATAACTATCTAGGTTTAGCAACGGATGAGCGCTTGAAAAAAGCAGCAGCCGAGGCTATTGAAAAATATGGTGTAGGGGCAGGGGCTGTACGGACGATTAATGGAACGCTTAAGCTGCATGTTGAACTCGAAGAGAAATTGGCTGAATTTAAACATACCGAAGCAGCGATCGCCTACCAATCTGGATTTAATTGTAATATGGCGGCTATTTCCGCTGTAATGGATAAAAATGATGCGATTCTATCGGATGAATTAAATCATGCGTCGATTATTGACGGCTGTCGGCTTTCGAAAGCAAAAATAATCCGTGTTAATCATTCCGATATGGAAGATTTACGTGCAAAAGCAAAAGCAGCAAAAGAGTCTGGTCTCTACAATAAGATTATGGTTATCACCGACGGCGTCTTCTCAATGGACGGCGATATCGCCTTACTACCGGAAATTGTGCAGATAGCTGAAGAATTTGATTTAATCACTTATGTCGATGATGCCCATGGTTCAGGTGTGCTGGGTGATGGAGCAGGGACCGTCAAGCATTTTGGTCTTTCTGATAAAATTGATTTTCAAATTGGCACTTTATCCAAGGCCATTGGCGTAGTTGGCGGATATGTGGCTGGCAGGAAGAATCTTATTGATTGGTTAAAAGTCCGCAGCCGCCCATTCCTATTTTCAACTTCACTTACTCCTGCCGATGTAGCAGCGAGCAAGAAGTCGATTGAAATCCTGATGGAAAGCACGGAACTTAACAAGAAGCTTTGGGAAAATGGAAATTATCTTAAAAAAGGCTTGAAAGAGTTAGGCTTTAATATTGGTAATAGTGAAACGCCGATTACTCCTTGTATCATTGGTGATGAAGCACAAACCCAACAATTCAGTAAACGTTTGAATGAAGAAGGGGTTTATGCCAAGGCTATTGTCTTCCCAACTGTACCAAAGGGAACCGGACGTGTTCGTAACATGCCAACTGCTGCACATACAAAAGAAATGCTCGATCAAGCGATTGCAATATATGAAAAAGTCGGCAAGGAAATGGGCGTTATCTAATTTTTTAGCTTAATTGAAGAGGACGGAGAAACGAAAATGAAGCGTATTTTAATCACAGGTGCATTAGGGCAGATTGGATCAGAATTAACTTTAAAGCTACGAGACATTTATGGAGCGGATAATGTTATTGCGACAGATATTAAAAAGAATGACAGTGAAGCCGCCCAAAGTGGTCCGTTTGAGACGGTCGACGTAACAGATGGAAACAGAATGGTTGAAGTAGCTAAAAAATATAACGTTGATACGGTAATGCACTTAGCAGCCTTATTATCGGCTACTGCAGAAGCGAAGCCTGTATTTGCCTGGAATTTAAATATGGGCGGACTGATGAATGGACTTGAAACAGCAAAGGAATTAAAGGCACAATTTTTCACCCCAAGTTCAATTGGTGCTTTTGGACCTTCTACTCCTAGGGACAACACCCCGCAAGATACGATTATGCGTCCAACGACGATGTACGGGGTCAATAAAGTGGCTGGGGAATTATTGTCTGACTACTATTTCCAGAAATTCGGTGTTGATACCCGTGGCCTGCGTTTTCCGGGATTAATTTCCTATGTTGCGCTTCCTGGTGGAGGAACCACGGATTACGCTGTTGAAATTTACTATGAAGCCATCAAAAATGGAAAATATTCTTCTTATATTGATAAAGGTACCTACATGGATATGATGTATATGCCAGATGCCTTGAACGCGATTGTTGATTTAATGGAGGCAGATTCAGCTAAATTAATCCACCGCAATGCATTTAACGTTACAGCGATGAGTTTTGATCCTGAAGAAATCGCTGCTTCGATTGCTAAGATTGTTCCTGGATTTGAAATTTCATATAATGTGGATCCGGAGCGCCAAAAGATAGCAGAAAGCTGGCCGAATTCCATTGATGCTAGCGCAGCAAAAGAGGAATGGGGCTTCAAATACGCGTTTGACCTGGATAAAATGACGAAAGACATGATCGAGAAGCTGCGGCAAAAGCGATAAACAGAAAAATCCTGGGCCAATATGGTCCAGGATTTTCTCTTAATAAAGGTGATTGGTTATTTTTCCAAACATAAAAAGAAACAGCAAAACCAAATGGCTTTGCTGTTATCTTCTCACATATATATATTTATCCTTTTTCTCGGTAACTCTTCCGACAATCGAAGCATAAGCTAATCCTCTGGATCTAAGCTTATCAACATATTCAACGGCTTCCTGCTCATTAAGGGCAACAAACAGACCGCCAGAGGTAATCGCATCGCAAAGGAGAAGTTGTTCCTCTGGAAGGATATCCTCATATACAACGTCATCCGCTAACCATTTATGATTCGCCTTTGAACCGCCGGGAACCACACCATTCTCCGCTAATTCAAGAGCACCTTCTAAAACTGGTACTTGTGCGAGGGAAAATTCAAAACTTACCTCACTGCCGCGAGCCATTTCACTGCCATGACCTAGTAATCCAAATCCAGTCACATCTGTGACAGCGTGAGGATGAAAATCTGTTAAAACTTCAGATGCCACTTTGTTTAAAGTAGCCATAGTTTCCGTTACAATTTGTTCCTGTTCAGGGGTTACCGCCGATCTTTTGATACCAGTTGTGATAATTCCAACACCGATTGGCTTAGTTAACACAAGGACATCACCTGGCTTAGCCCCGACATTTTTCCAAACTTTATCTGGATGGACGATTCCTGTAACGGATAGTCCGAATTTTGGTTCTTGGTCATCAATAGAATGGCCGCCAACAGTAATCGCCCCAGCTTCTTTTACTTTATCAGCTGCGCCACGAAGGATATCAGCTAACATTTCAGCCCCTAACTTTTTAATTGGGAAACCAACGATATTCATAACGGTTTTAGGTTCTCCGCCCATGGCATAAACATCGCTTAATGCATTGGCTGCCGTGATTTGACCGAACATATATGGGTCGTCAACGATTGGGGTAAAGTAATCCACTGTTTGGATCAAGGCGATAGAGTCGGTAATTTGGTAAACTCCTGCATCATCAGATGTATCAAGTCCCACTAATAATTCAGGAACAGGTTCTTGTTTTGGTAATTGACGCAAAACTTGCGCCAGGTCTTCAGGACCAATTTTACAGCCTCAACCAGCTTTTGTTGACAAAGAGGTCAGGCGAATTTTATCTAGTTCACTCAACGTGTCCACCTCCATTTTTATAGTATAACTCTTTCCAGGTAAATCCGCACGAATAGACAAAAAATTTGTAGTGGCAGTGGGAATGGGATAAAATATTAACTCTATCATGATGTAGTAATCACACTTTTGGGAGGGTATTTTTTATGAAGAATTACCATATAATTGTAGAATTTTGCATGCAATGAAATTACGCACCTAAAGCCGCGAGTTTCGCGGAAGAGCTATTTAACCATTTTTTCAGAGACATACAAAAGTTAGAACTAATACCAAGTTCAGGCGGCGCATTTGAAGTAACAGTAAATGGAGAGAAAATCTATTCCAAGCTTGATACAGGCGTTTTTCCAGATACAGAAGAAATGATTAAAGTCATTTCCAAAAAATAAAAGCAGCCCTCTTGTCCAAATGGATAGGAGGGCTCTATTTTACTAATAATAATATTATGTTAACTGTGGCGTAAAAAATAAAGCCACAAAATAACTCAAGGCAGGGTAATAAATCTACTTTTTCCTACACAACTATCTATTTTCGAAATGACCACTTCTAATGTTCCATTCGTAAAAGTTGCATATACGGTTTGATTAACGACCAGAAAGGGAAAGTTTATAGACCGGACACGTTTTTGTTGTTTCATGGAAGGGGGGTATTGGGTTGCAGATATCACTAATTTATTTCCTTCTATATATACCTTTATCTCAGAAGCCTCAAATTCACTTAAGATGGCCTCAACGATCCATTCCTTATCAGTTTCATAAAGATCGATTTGAAATTGTGTTTCATCATAATAGGCTGTAAGCGGATCAAGAAAATATTCTTCCAACCATTTTTCTACGATTTCAAAGTCAAAGCTTTGATTTTTTCGTTGTTTCTTTTTTGACATATTTAATCCCCCTTGCTCGTTTCATTTTATTCAGTAGGGATAAAAACGTGAAAATGATGTGATATAATTGGGAATGCGGAAATGACCCATTTGGCCGGCCCGTGAATTTTAGTATAGACAAAGAACGATTAATAAAGGAGTTTTTATCTTGAAAGAATGGCTACGCTCGTTACCAGCGATCCATGAACTTCAAAATACTGAGAAGTTTTTGAATCTGCTTAAAGAAAGTCAGCTGGATCGAATGAATTTGACCAATCAACTTAAAGATGTCATTGATACCATTAGGGGAGCAATTCTTAATGACAAGTGGACTGGTTCTAGGCCAGGGACCAACGAATTTAATAATGAACTGTTTTCACTCCTCGAATCAAAAATAAATAAACAGTATTCCTATACCATTGAAAGAATCATTAATGCGACAGGAACAATTTTACATACGAATTTAGGAAGAGCTAGATTGAGTGAAAACGCTATCAATCATGTCATTGAAACGGCAAGGAACTATTCTAATCTAGAGTATAAGTTGTCTGAAGGTGAAAGAGGTTCACGACATAGTCATGTTGAAGCGTTTATTAAAGAAATCACCGGGGCAGAAGCGGCCATGGTCGTTAATAATAATGCCTCTGCCGTTTATCTTGTCTTAAGAGCCCTAGCTGCCAAAAAAGAAGTTATTGTTTCTCGGGGGCAACTTGTTGAAATTGGCGGTTCGTTTCGAATTTCCTCAATCATGGAAGAGAGTGGGGCGAACCTAGTTGAAGTTGGCACCACCAATAAAACGCATCGGTATGATTATGAAAAAGCTGTCAGCCCAGAAACAGCAATTGTCATGAAGGTACATACCAGTAACTTTAAAGTGATTGGATTTACCAAATCAGTTGAAACAGAAGAACTTATTGATTTAACGAAACGATTGGATAATGTTATTTTTTATGAAGATCTCGGAAGTGGTGCATTATACGATTTCAGAAAGCATGGAATTGGTGAAGAACCGGTCGTAAAAGAGGTCATTGAATTAGGGGCAGATGTTGTATCTTTTAGTGGTGATAAGCTCCTTGGCGGGCCACAGGCAGGGATTATTGCTGGAAAAAAAGAAATCATTGATCGCCTGAAAAAACATCAGTTAGCACGTGTGTTACGGGTGGATAAAATGACGTTAGCTGCCTTAGAGGGGACGTTAATTGACTATGCCCGCGGTGAAAATGGTCTAATAAATATTCCAACGGTTCGGGACTTATTAGTTTCTCTCGAAGAATTAGACGTTCGAGCACAGTCTTTCGTTACAAACTTATTACAAAATACCAGAAAATATGTTACAAAAATTACAGAGGCAACCAGTCAAGTGGGTGGGGGAACAATGCCTGATGTAGAGCTTCCAAGCATGGTCATAGCCTTAAAACATGATACACTGACAGCAGAACAACTGGGAAGGAAGCTGCGAACAGAAGCGAAACCAGCAATAGTCGGACGAATTCAAAAGGATGAATTTATCATTGATTTACGAACAGTGACTCCTGAAGAAGAAGCCCACTTACTTCAAGCATTAATCAATATTTAAAATTATCGAGGGAAACCCCGGCACTTGAACAAAGTGCTGGGGCTTTTTATTAACCAAATTCAGCTCCCCATACATCATAGGGTGCTTCGTTTTATCTACATATCATGATGAGTATTATGTTTGGCTCTTGTATGGTTGCGATTCTTTACTTTTTTAGACCCACTTAGAGGTTCAGGCTGACCGGATTGTTTTGGTGCATTTTTTCGCATGTCTTTGCTATCATTTTTGTTCATTTTTCATCCCTCCTATATGTTAGGATGCAGTCATTAAGTCCTTTTATACCGTATATTTTTTGTTGTTCTGTGCAATTTAACGGTAAACAAAATGAAGGAGTGAATGAAGCAAATGCAAAAATTTCCATACAACAAAGATAAACAACAGGCCTTTCAAGCAGCACAGCAAGGGTATGAGAATGCCCAAGGACTATTTGAGACGATTGTGAATGATAGTGCAAGTTATGGTCATCAATTGAAGCATCTAAAAGACGAAGTAAATGAAGCCTACCAGCAGATCGCGAATGCAATGGAAGTGGCATCTGAACATCAACGGGCGCAATTAGAGCGTTTTCAACAAGATTTGCAAAGCATGGTATCAGAAGTAAATCAGGTGGAATAGAAAAAGCAGGCGGGATGCCTGCTTTTTGATTTCTGAATCTAGCTTGAGCGCCTAGGGGCTCGGGTCATAAGCCAATCCGTCAAGAAGGTTAAAGAACAACCTTCTCGCCGGCTCGTCTTATGCCTGTCGCCCCTATGCAAGTCGCTTCCGCTTTTTGAAGTTTATTGATTTTTCTTCCGCTTTTTGTTATTCATTCTTTCCTTGGCAGTTAATTCTGGTTCACTGGCCATTTCTTCGTTAAAACCAGCGCCTTTTCCTTGCCCTTTGGCTGCATTCATTCCTGGAATTACATGATTAGACTTTCGTTTCACCATTATCTATACACCTCCTACACCATTACTATCTCCTTCGTGGCAAAAATAATGACATTTAAAAGGTTTTTTGAGATAATATTAGTGAAAATTTTGTTTTTTCCCGAGCTGCTTTCTTATCAGCACAGATGGTGTTTTTTGAATTTTCAGAACAGAATACATAAAATAACATAAGTGAAACTTATCAATAACAATAACTTTCTTGTTATTTACTTATGAAAAAGGTTGTATTAAGATTAGAATTGCGAGAAAAGTTAAGCAGGATGGGAAAATTCAGACTTTTCGACTTTTCGTTAATTATGGTATATTATGACGAATCAGGGGGTTTTTAACACATGGTTAAAAATGATGTATTTAACGCACGTGCTTCTTTTGAAGCCAATGGTAAAGTTTATCACTATTACCGTTTAAGTGCACTTGAAGAGGCAGGAATCGGAAACGTTTCTAAATTGCCATACTCAGTAAAAGTATTACTTGAATCTGTACTTCGCCAATATGATGGCCGCGTAATTGCAAAGGAGCACGTTGAAAACTTAGCTAAATGGGGAACAGCTGAACTTAAAGAGGTAGATGTTCCATTCAAACCTTCACGTGTTATTCTACAAGACTTCACAGGAGTTCCAGCGGTGGTGGACCTTGCTTCTCTAAGAAAAGCAATGGCTGACCTTGGCGGTGACCCAGATAAAATTAATCCTGAGAAGACAGTAGACCTTGTTATCGATCACTCAGTACAGGTTGATGCTTATGGATCTACTGATTCTTTACGAGTAAACATGGATCTAGAATTTGAACGTAACGCAGAACGCTACCAGTTCTTAAGCTGGGCGCAGAAATCATTCAACAACTATCGCGCAGTTCCGCCTGCAACAGGGATCGTTCACCAAGTTAACCTTGAATACTTGGCTGATGTTGTTCATGTGGCAGAAGTTGATGGTGAATTAGAAGCATACCCAGATACATTAGTTGGTACAGACTCACATACTACCATGATCAATGGTCTTGGTGTCCTTGGCTGGGGCGTTGGCGGTATTGAAGCTGAAGCTGGAATGTTAGGACAGCCTTCTTACTTCCCAGTACCTGAAGTTGTTGGTGTTAAGTTAACTGGTGAACTTCCAAATGGAGCAACTGCCACTGACTTAGCCTTAAAAGTAACTCAAGTACTACGCAGTAAAGGTGTAGTTGGAAAGTTCGTTGAATTCTTCGGCCCTGGTGTATCCGTACTTCCACTTGCAGACCGTGCAACAATTGCCAACATGGCTCCTGAATACGGTGCTACATGCGGATTCTTCCCAATTGATGATGAATCTCTAGCGTATTTGCGCTTAACAGGCCGTGAAGAGGATCAAATCAATGTGGTTGAACAATACTGCAAAGCAAATGGCTTATTCTTTGATCCAGCTTTAGAGCCAGTTTACACAAATGTAGTAGAAATCGACCTTTCTGAGATTGAGGCAAATCTTTCTGGTCCTAAACGTCCTCAAGATTTACTTCCTCTTTCAAAAATGAAAGAAGAATTCGTTAAAGCTGTTTCAGCACCACAAGGAAATCAAGGCTTTGGCTTACAAGCTGATGAGCTTGATAAGTCTGCTACGGTAAAATTCAACAATGGTGACGAAACAACAATTAAAACCGGGGCAGTTGCGATTGCATCCATCACAAGTTGTACAAACACATCTAATCCATACGTTTTAGTAGGTGCTGGTCTGGTTGCGAAGAAAGCTGTCGAATTAGGAATGGAAGTTCCAAAATTCGTAAAAACTTCTTTAGCACCAGGATCTAAGGTTGTAACTGGATACCTTCGTGATTCTGGATTACTTCCATATTTAGAGCAAATCGGCTTCAACCTTGTTGGTTACGGCTGCACAACATGTATCGGTAACTCCGGTCCATTAAAAGAAGAAATTGAAAAAACAATCGCTGAAAACGATCTTTTAGTTACATCAGTTCTTTCTGGTAACCGTAACTTCGAAGGACGTATTCATCCGCTTGTTAAAGCAAACTACCTTGCTTCACCACCATTAGTTGTTGCTTACGCACTTGCTGGTACTGTAAACATCGACTTCGCTTCTGAAGCTCTCGGTAAAGATAAAGATGGAAACGATGTATTCTTCAAGGATATCTGGCCATCAACTGCTGAAGTTAATGATGTAGTTAAACGCACGGTTACTCCTGAATTATTCCGCAGCGAATATGCGAACGTATTCGGGGACAATGAGCGTTGGAACGAAATCAAAACAAGCAATGAGCCATTATATACTTGGGATGAAGATTCAACCTATATTGCCAACCCACCGTTCTTTGAAGGCTTATCACCTGAGCCAGGGACTGTTGAACCATTAACAGGACTTCGTGTTGTTGGTAAATTCGGTGATTCTGTAACAACTGACCATATTTCACCAGCAGGAGCTATTGGTAAAAATACTCCAGCAGGAAAATATTTGCTTGAAAAAGGCGTTGCCATTCGTGACTTTAACTCATACGGATCTCGTCGTGGTAACCACGAGGTAATGATGCGTGGAACTTTTGCAAACATTCGTATTCGTAACCAAATCGCACCAGGTACAGAAGGTGGAGTTACAACTTACTGGCCAACAGGCGAAGTGACTTCTATTTACGATGCTTGTATGAAGTATAAAGAAAACGGAACTGGTCTAATTGTTCTTGCTGGTAAAGATTACGGAATGGGCTCTTCACGTGACTGGGCTGCCAAAGGTACAAACCTGTTAGGCATTAAAACAGTTCTAGCTGAAAGCTTCGAACGTATTCACCGTTCAAATCTTGTGTTAATGGGCGTGCTTCCACTTCAATTTAAAGAAGGCGAAAGCGCTGAAACACTTGGTTTAACTGGTAAAGAAACAATCGATGTTCAAGTAGACGAAAATGTAAAACCACGTGACCTTCTAAAAGTAACGGCAACTGACGAAGCTGGTAACAAGAAAGAATTTGAAGTTCTTGTTCGTTTTGACTCTGAAGTTGAAATTGATTACTACCGTCACGGTGGAATTCTTCCAATGGTTCTACGTGAAAAATTACAAGCTTAATATTAAAACACCATGTCACTTGGCATGGTGTTTTTTAATTTTATTGAAATGATTGACAATCTTTATCTATTTTTAATAGAATTAATATAACAAACGAAAAGGAATGATTAAGGGCCCATGAAATTATAATCTTATTTTTCAGACATGATTCGAATAACGAAAAATGTTGAACCTGAAGAATAGGATTAATCTGTCCTTTTTTATGTCCTAATCGTAGAGATGCTTATACAACAAAACCTTTGTACAGGTCTATTTGTTGTGTCATTAAAACGATATAGCTATGACATAAATCTCTCTTCAGGTTCAAGTGAAGGGAGTTTTTTTTATGCATACAAATCAAATGACCGTTTTAAAAGCAATCGGTTTAGAAAAAAGTTTTCAATTAAGGAAGGTATTGGATAATATCCATTTCGATATAAAGAGCGGGGAACGAATTGGACTTGTCGGTTATAACGGAACAGGGAAAACCACATTGGCCAATATCCTATTCGGAAAAATAACACCTGATAAAGGCATCATTGAAAAATCAGGTAATTTAACAATCGGCTATCTCTCCCAATCCATTGATTACCAAGTAAGTGACTTCCAGCAGTCGTTATCAGTAACTGGAGATAATCATTTGCTCGAGCATGCTAGCTCATTAGGCCTTACAAAGGTTTATAACTGGGAAGAAGATCGTTTAGGCCATTTAAGCGGCGGGGAAAAGTTAAAACTGGCATTAGCCATGGTTTGGGCTTCAAAACCTGACTTCTTAATTCTTGATGAACCGACAAACCATTTAGATTACAAAGGGATTGAGTGGCTGGTTTCAGAATTAAAGAAGTTCCAGGGCCCAGTTTTAATCATTTCGCATGATCGTCATTTCTTAGATCAAACGGTTACTCGAGTTTTTGAATTAGAAAATAGCATGATTCATTTTTACAATGGAAACTACAGTGACTATCGTAAAGAGAAACAACAGAGAGTTGAAAATATGAGGCACCAATACAGTGTTCAACAGCAAAAAATAAAAGAAGTGGAAACACAAATTACCCAATTAAAATCGTGGTCCGAAAAAGCCCATCGAGAATCTACAAAAAAGGGGAAAGGACCAAGCAAAAGACAAAATGGGATTAAGGAATATCATCGGGTAAAGGCTAAAAAAACAGACAATCAAGTGAAGTCAAAAATGAAACGACTGCAAAATGAATTAGAGAAAAATAAGCTGGAAAAACCTTTAGATGAAGTTCACATAAGGTTTGAGTTTGACTCAGCAGGGAAGAGAGGCAAACGAATTATCGAAGCTAGGAATTTAACGAAAACCTACGCCGATAGAACGCTTTTTCAAAATTCCAGCTTCTACATTAATCACGGAGAACGAATCGGTCTTTTTGGTGAAAATGGCTGCGGCAAAACGACACTAATAAGAATGATATTAGATCAAGAAAGCCATTCTAATGGGGATTTGTGGAGAAGCGACTCGATCAAAATCGCCTATTTAAGTCAAGATGTGGACGATTTACCTTCCGAAAAAACGGCTATTGAGGCACTGGGATTCACTGATCGAGAGAATGATTTAAAAGCAAGAACCCTTCTTGCTAATTTAGGCCTAAAGGAAGCGTTTCTTACAAAACCAATTCGGACGTTGAGTTTAGGGGAACGAACGCGAGTTAAGCTCGTCGAGATGTTAATGAAGGAATATGATGTTCTCATCCTGGATGAACCAACCAACCATCTTGATTTGCCTAGCAGAGAGCAGCTTGAAAATACGTTAGCAGAGTTTACCGGTACGATTATTACCGTTTCCCATGACTATTACTTTCTAAATAAACTTTGTGACCGGCTGCTTGTATATGAAAACCAGCAAATAAAACGGCTTGAGATGCAACCTGAAGAGTATTTAAATCAAGATGTAAATAAGAACAGGGAGGATACCTTAAAAGAAACATTA
The DNA here is from genome assembly GCF_046562815.1 of Neobacillus sp. 204. Lineage (NCBI taxonomy): Bacteria > Bacillati > Bacillota > Bacilli > Caryophanales > Bacillaceae > Neobacillus > Neobacillus sp. 204. The sequence continues at coordinate 279,503 of NZ_JBJORY010000002.1, read as the reverse complement.
TTACTAATCGAAAACAAGATTGCGTCGATTTTAGGTGAGTTATCCTTCATGGATCAAAAGGACCCAAGATATTCCGAGTTAGACAAAGAATTTAATGACCTTCTTAAAGAAAAACGAACACTTAAGGGCTAATACATTTAGTACGGGAATTGGTTGAAAAATAAACTGTCCTCAATATTCGCTATTGAGGACAGTTTAGCAACTCACTTTTCAATTTTTAATAAATCTAATAGCTCTTTCTCTTTGTCCGCATGCATTCCTGCTTTCCACTCATCCTCAGTCAACTGGCGAGTCTTCTCCCATTCATAAATATCAGTGATACTTTCTTTAAGCGGCCGAAATGACAGTCCACTTTCAATAGCTTTATCCACATTGATGGAAAATGCACCTTTCCATGGCTCACTAGACTCAGGTGATAACGGAGAATTCTCAGGAATCCATAGCGGCATTTCCGTCCATGGGGCAACTTTTTGATCTAGAAGAAATTTTTCCTCCGCCCAGACCACTTCGGCATTTGAATTAGTCACTTTTACACATGTATCGACAAACTCTTTTATGGTTAATGGATAATCAGGACCCGTCGCATTAAAGGTTCCAGAGGAATTTTTCTCTTCCATATCAAGGATCCAATTAGCAAGGTCTTTATTGTCAATAACCTGAACTCGGCGATTAGGATTTCCGGGCACCAAAACTTTTCCACCTTTTGCGATTCGATTGACCCAATAGGGGACACGGTCCGTATAATCATTGGGACCCATTAATTGACCGGCCCGTACATTTAACACGCGCCCTGGCATATTTTCCTCAGCGATTTGCTCACATAATCCCTTAAAATGTCCGTAATAATTATAGATCGGGCCGTCAGCATCAATAGAGAGTTTATTGGCTTCCTCAAGTGACATTTTCAATACAGGATAATTTTCATCCAAATTCTCCTCAACCCAGTCTTGATACACAGAAATACTAGAGATGAATGTATAATGGTTAACTCGGTCCTTTAATAAATTAGTTGTGTTCTGGACTGTATAAGGGATGAACCCGCTTGTATCCAAAACAGCGTCCCAGTTACGGTTTTGAAGCGCTTTCAAATCTCCAAATCGATTTCCATATAGAATTTCAATATCCTTCATTCCTGGACTTTGAATTCCTCGATTAAAAATAGTCACTTCATGATTTCTTTTTAAAGCCTCTTCGACAAATGTTCTTCCTAAAAAGCGACTTCCGCCTAAAACAAGAATCTTCAAACGATCCCCCTCCATTCATGCTTCTATTTTAACAAATTTTCTCACAATTTAGTTAATTTCTAGAGTGAGAATTAAAAAAAATGAAAGTATTGCATCTGCCTTGGATATTGTTAAAATTACATTTGATGAAGTTGAAAGAATGATACTAAAACTTAAATAATGGTTTACTTAAAAGTTGAAGGGATGTTTTTACTTGGAAAACACATACTTACAATCTGTTTCATATGAAAACGGTGTTCTAAAAATACTTGATCAAACCAAAATCCCGAACATAACAGACTTTCTTGAAACCACAAAAATTGAAGATGCTTGGGACGCCATAAAGCAGTTAAAAGTTCGCGGAGCACCCTCGATTGGAATTGCAGCAGCATACGGCTTGGTGCTTGGAATTAAGGATGCCCCAGAAAATTCTTTTGAGGATTTTTATGCACATGTAATAAAACAATCCGATTATTTAGCAACATCACGCCCTACCGCAGTCAACTTGTTTTGGGCATTGAAACGAATGAAGGAACGCGCACTTAAGGAGAAAGATTTACCGGTGTATCTAATCAAAGAAGCACTTGAAAATGAGGCGCATAACATTCGCAATGAGGATGAAGAAGTATGCCGGACCATCGGAGAACAAGCATTGAACCTATTGAAGGATGGGATGGGAATTCTAACTCATTGCAATGCGGGTGGGATTGCTACGGCAAGATATGGAACAGCCCTAGCTCCACTTTATTTGGCCAAAGAAAAGGGCTGGGATATCAAAGTCTTTGCTGATGAAACAAGACCGCTCTTGCAAGGAGCCCGATTAACCGCTTGGGAACTGATGCAAGCTGGAATAGATGTCACCCTCATTACGGATAATATGGCAGCCATGGTCATGCAAAAAGGCTGGGTTCAAGCTGTGATTGTCGGATGCGATCGTGTCGCAGCAAATGGCGACGTTGCCAACAAAATAGGGACCTATGGAGTAGCATTATTAGCAAAAGCCCATAATATTCCATTTTACGTAGCAGCCCCGATCTCCACGATTGATTTAGATACAAAGACTGGGACTGATATCCCCATTGAGGAAAGAGACGCGGCAGAAATTACAGAGGGCTTTGGAAAAAGAACAGCTCCAGAAGGTGTGAAAGTGTTTAACCCTGCGTTTGATGTCACACCAAATGAGCTTGTTACCGCAATCATCACTGAAAAGGGTATAATAAAAGGGAATTACCAAGAAGAACTAGTAAAACTCTATCAAGCCTAGAAATGGAAAGCAGACTGCTACTCAGAATTGAAAAATCATCTTTAACCCTTTTGTTTATGCAAATTGTCACAGTTTCGGCATAACCGTGTTTGGTTTTACCTAAGATTATAGTGTAAAATCGATATAGCAAATTAAGAAGTAAAGGAGGATTCGGGAATGATAAAAAAAGTAATTGCTGCCGTACTACTAGTTTCCTTACTTACAGTTGCAATTGTTCAAGCTATGGATAAGAAACCAGAAACTCCCGAAACGTCAAGTCAAAACACAGCCAGTAAAGAAGGTCTCGCTGTTGGAGCAAAAGCCCCTGATTTTGAATTAAAAACCCTTACCGGTGAAAAGATAAAACTGTCTAATTTAAAAGGAAAAAAAGTAATGCTTAATTTTTGGGCAACCTGGTGTCCCCCATGTAAGGCAGAAATGCCGGCAATGGAGCAATTTTCAAAACAGATGCCAAAGGATATTGTTATTTTAGCGGTTAACATTGATCCACAATTAGATGTCCAAGGTTTTGTAGATAAGAATAAAATTACCTTTCCAATCCTACTTGATGCCGAGGATACAGTAAACGAAACTTATCAAGTACTTTCTATTCCTACTACTTATTTTATTGATAGCAAAGGGATCATTCAGAATAAATATATCGGGGAAATGAAGCTTGATGATATGAAAGATTTTACAAACAAACTAAAATAGACAAAGACATTGGATCATTCCAATGTCTTTTTTTTCATGCGCTTTTGCTTTTCTTTAAAATTTTCAAAAAGTTGTAATAATTGCAACCGTTCCCGGGCATAATAACTGTTAGAATAGGAAATAAGGACGGTGATACCGATGAGAAAACCTAGAAAACGCTCTTTTGCAGAGCTAGTTTCTGAAAATAAATCGCAACTTTTAAAAGACCGTGCTGCGATGGAAAAAATTGAACAGCGCCTAGAAGAAAAACGTCTCGGTAAAGCAGAGTAAACGAAATGTTTTCCATAAATGATTTCCTCCTTGATGGACAAAATGTTAATAAGGAGGGATCATCACATGGGTAAAAAATATCAAACGAAACGTTTTCAACCAGACCACGTCGGGACCCAGCCACGAGGATTTAGTGGGAATAAGGGTAAAAAAATGAATGATACATCAGGCGAGCATGCACAAGTAATGCAAACAAAAGGTGAATAGAAATGGATGATCAAGACTCAATAGGCGAAAAGCCTGTGAGTCTTTTTTGTCTTCAAAAAATTTTTCTAGTTTAAATTTTGAAGTCCGTAACAAACTATATTTGTACCAATTACACCATAGGAGGAAATACAATGGCCTATAATACCAAACCGAACCCAGATGACCGCAGTGATAACGTAGAAAAGCTTCAAGCAATGATTCAAAATACTGAAAATAATATTGAAGCAGCTGAGGAATCAATCGCATTAACAGACAGCGAACAACAACGCCAGCAAATTGAGGCGAAGAACGAACGCCGTCGAGAAAGCATTGATTCTTTCCGTTCAGAAATTAAGGATGAAGCAAATAACCAACAAAGCTAAAATCATGTGTAGACCTGTTCATTTTGGACAGGTCTTTTATTTAGGTATGGAGACACGGTTATGGTAAGATAGAAAGGAAATTTTGAAGAAGAAGTGATAATCCTTGAGACAACTTGTCAACAAGCACATAAATAATGATGAGAAACTAAAGCAATGGGAACAGGAATTACATCAAAACGGAACTATTTCCAATGAGAGTGCATTAATTTCTGCTTTGACTGATGAATCCAATCCTGTCACCTTATCAAAACTGCTAACCGTGGCTGCTCTTTCTCGATTAGGACGAAACAAACAAGATAAAATGGCAGTGGTATGGCTGGAAAGAGCTCTTCATTTATACCCAAATAATCAAGCAGCTAAAGAATATATGATGGAATCTGATTGGAAAAAGATGAAGGGGTTACTCTTACCGCTTACGTTTCCTTCCATGAGAGAAACAGATAATCGAACAGCAAAAAAGAAAACAGCGGAACAATACATAGAAGTATGTCAAAACTTTTTAAATAATGCAGATGAAATTCAAACTGATTTAGCAGCGAAAAGAGACCTGTCAGTCACGATGAGTAAGCAGGATATTTTTCAAAAGTATAATCACCTTTATGAGTTGTTCTCATCTGCAATTGACGAAACCGGAAGACTGTTAAAGGCAGTAGAGGAGTATGACCAATCGATTACAGGTGTTTTCCATACATCCACCTATTATGATGATTTAAAAGTGCATTTATCTAATTTAGAGGAAATCAAAGAGACGTGGCAAAAGTTATTTTATGAAGAGGAAGGTCAAGCTGTTACCGAGCGAATCAATGCTTTAGATCAACTTAACGAAATGATTGGGATGGAGTTTGTCAAAAAACGGGTCAATGACTTTTACCGGTTTCTCAAGTACCAAAAACAGCGGAAGGATTTAGGCTTTCAAATTAAGGACGATCTGAGCCTGAATATGATTTTAACTGGAAATCCTGGGACTGGAAAAACAACCCTTGCCCGGTTACTAGCGAAAATTTATCATGAATTAGGTGTTCTGCCCCGAGAAGAAGTTATCGAGACGGATCGCTCCCAACTTGTCGGCTCGTTTGTGGGTCAGACAGAAGAAAACGTCCGCAAAATTGTTGAACGCTCGATCGGGGGTGTGCTATTTATTGATGAAGCTTATAGTTTGAAGCGCGAAGGACAAACCGGAAATGATTATGGTCAGACAGCAATTGATACGTTAGTTTCACTGATGACCGGTAATGAGTATGGGGGGAAATTTGCGGTGATTATGGCAGGCTATCCCGAAGAAATGCGTACCTTTTTAGATGCTAATCCCGGTTTACGCAGTCGCTTTCCTCAGTCCAATCTCATTCATTTGCCTAATTATTCAAATGAAGAGTTAATAAGTATTGCTGATCAAATAGCGGCAGATAATGATTATTTCCTAAGTGACGATGCTAAAATCGAAATTAATCATCGTCTCGACCGTGAACGGGTAGATGATACATTTGGAAATGCAAGAACTGTCCGTAATATCGTGATCGACGCCATTTTCAAGAAGGGCTCCAATAAGGAAGTCACGGAAGAAAATATCCTTGAATATATGTTACTGAATAAAGAAGATTTCCTTATCGACAAAGAGGAAAGTAAAGAATCCCCTTATGAAAAATTAGACCGGCTAATTGGTTTGGAAGCATTAAAGGTGGAGATGCGGTCACTTGTCTCATTTGTTAAAATGCAGCAATACCGGATGAAAAAAGGTCTGTCGCCAGTGCCGATTCAATTACATGCTGTATTCACTGGAAACCCTGGAACAGGAAAAACAACCGTAGCTAAGATTTATGCGGAGCTTTTGAAGGAATGTGGCATTTTAAAAAGAGGTCACCTCATTGTCGCAAGCAGAGCCGATTTTGTGGCCGGATATGTAGGTCAAACAGCAGGAAAAACGAAAAAAAAGATTAGAGAAGCACTTGGAGGCGTCTTATTTATTGATGAAGCCTATTCACTTTTCAGTTCAACCTCAGGGGATTTTGGGAAAGAAGTAATCGATACGCTTGTCGATGAAATGACGAAGCATAATGAGAATTTGGTGGTAGTTCTGGCTGGGTACCCAGATGAAATGGACTTGTTATTAGAAAGCAATCCAGGTCTTCGCTCAAGATTTAAGAAATTTTTCTTATTTCCTGACTATTCATCCGAAGAACTGTTTGAAATCATGGGAGTCTATGCTGAAAGTTTTCAATACCGATTATCAGATGATGCTAAACTGATGTTATTAAGTAAAATGAATGACGAATCCTTTAAAGGGAATGGTCGTTTTGCAACAAACATGGTCGATGAAATGATACAAGCACAGGCCTCAAGGTTAATGGAAGCGGAAGAAGATGAAGACCTTTTTGAAAAGTCTCTGCTCCTAGAAGTAGAGGATGTACTAAAAGCCATTAGTAAAATGTAAATTTATTACCTGAGAGGGTGGAGGCCAGTGGAAAACTTTTTTATTTCGACGAGAGAAATTCAGCTTTATTATGCTGATACAGATATGATGGGTGTCATTTACCATGCTAATTATCTTAAGTTTTTTGAACTTGGCAGAACTGGTTTTATTGAGGATCTTGGCTATAGTTATCTTGCCATGGAAGAGTCAGGTTATTTTGCGCCCGTTTATGACGTTCAAGTGACTTACAAAAAACCATTGCGCTATGGTGATAGAGGTTTTGTAAGAACATGGGTGGAATTAAATGATGGAATCAAAACAGTTTATGGCTATAAGGTTGTAAATGGCGATGATGAGGTATGTGCTGAAGGGAAGACAACCCACATTATCGTGAAAAAGGAGAATTTTAGACCGACATCATTCAAAAAAGCCTTCCCTGAATGGTTTTTAAAATATGAAGAAATAAAGAAAAAATAGTGATTTTCCAAACACATGTTTAGGTAATAATTCTGTCGAAATGAGGTGACTAAAAGTGGCTTTTGGAATCAAACGACAGGAAGTCATCGAGTGGAAGAGAAAAATTGACCATGGAGAGTTAGCTTTCTTAACCCATTACTGGCTGGATGACCGCTTTCCAGGATGCAATACGGTAACAAAGGTTGGCTGTAATAACCTTGAAAAATTAGCTGCCTGGGGACAAAAGCATGGATTAAAAAAAGAATGGATTCATGTTCGTAAGGATGGCTATTCACATTATGATTTACTTGGAGAGCGTCAAAGAGAAATTTTACATAAAGAAGAATTGTTAGAACATATTTGGAAAAATAAAAAAAGCACGCTTGAAGAGTAGCCATCTTTAAGTGTGCTTTTTTAATCCTACACAGGGAGGGGCATTGACCCGTTCATAAATAATAGGGTTGTTACCAAGGTATGAACAATCATCGCAGGAAATATACTTCTTGATTCAACCGTCAAAAATCCTAAAACTAATCCTAGAAAAATATAAGTTATACATATAACAGATGAAAAGCCAAACATCGTTGTATTAATACCGAAAGCGATACTTGTTACAATAATCCCTATCGGTTGATTAGTAATCATTATCAGTTTTGCAAGGAGCATCCCACGCCACACAACCTCTTCAAGCAACGCATTTATCATAGAGAACAGCAAAATCAATAGGAATAGACGCCACTGTATTTCTTCTTTTTGGAATAAAAATGTGCTAATCAAAGCTATTAAAGCAAGGAGGCCACAAATAAGGAGAAATCTCTTAAAGGAAAAAACAATCCTAAAAGGGAGGTGAATGTCCATAGTGAAAATTGGTTGGTGAAAATAGGGAATACTCTCCTGATTAAACTGCTTGATCACATAGCCCATCATCAAGATCGGTACCAACCATAATAATTGGCTCAACATGATAAGCGAGAAGGCCGACAGATGAAAACCTTCTATAAAGTGATCCATATAACCAAGCAGGAGATTTCCAAGAAAGAAGGAAATAATCATCCAAGCAAAGAGGCGCTCCGCTTCTTTCAAAAAAAGCATTAATAGTAATAACGTAATTAAAACCACAAAAAAAGGGGAATAAAATCCTCTAGTAAAAAGAAACAACATAATTAATAAATACCCAGATAACCAAATACCTTTTTGATTTATCCGTTCCATCCCACATTCTCCTGTCATCTTACCTTAATTGTTAGTAAAAAGGCCCCGTATCAACGGAGCCATTGCAGCATATGATTTTGAATTTCTTTATATTTTCCTTTTGCATTACGAAGACCAAATGATCCAGCCTTTTCTAATGGAATCACACGGAAGGTATGATTGTGTTTACTAGAGATATAAGTTGGATAAAAATTCGGGTTTGATAATGAAATCGTGTTTCCTTTATCAGAAACATGTTTTGTTATATCAATGGTAGCTAACCCGCCAATGTCTTTATAATCATTATGTTGTGAAGATATAAAATTTCCTAAAGAATAGATCACAAACGTTTTTCTACCATCAGTTGTTTTAATCCATTCCATGGGTTGAAGTACATGAGGGTGGGAACCAAAGATAAGGTCGACACCTTCATTTGCGAGAAATTGGGCCAGATCCTTTTGTTCTTTGGTAGGAATTCGTTTGTACTCATTCCCCCAATGAATACTCATGACAATGACATCGGCTTCTTTTTTGGCACGATGAATCTCTTCACGCATGGTTTCACGATTAATTAGGTTAACCAGAAAATCTTTACCGTTTGGAACCGGGATTCCATTTGTTCCGTAGGTATAGGAGAGAAAAGCAATCTTTATCCCATTTTTATTTAAAATTCGCAAATTTTGGCGATCCTTTTCGTTAAGGAAGCTTCCGACGTGTGGTAAACCAATACTCTCTAAATAATGGGCTTCCGACTTAATCCCTTTTTCGCCTTTATCTAACGTATGATTATTGGCTGTGGAGACTATATCAACACCTGTATGGACAAGAGCATCCGCCACCTCGTATGGACTATTGAACCGCGGATAACTAGAAATACCGAGTTTTGTTCCGCCAATCGTACTTTCTTGATTAGCCGTTAAAATGTCTGGTTTCTCTAATAATGGTTTCACGTTCTTAAACATTGGGTCAAATTCATAGGTAGCACCATTAAAGGCATCTTGATACACATTGTCATGAATAAGGATATCCCCGATCGCTCCAATGGTTATTTTTTCTGTCATCTCCCGATTGATCATCAATGATGAACGAGTTTGATGATTTTTCATCTTGTAAACTTTCTGATCATCCTCTTGAGAATTTTGCCATTGCTGGATTAATAGGAAGGAAGCTAAAGCAATACAAACAATAATAATTACTACGGAAGGTATAATCGCTTGCCTTTTCATGGATTCTCCTTAATTTTAGACTGATAATTATACTATATTATATTTTTGTATAATTATAAAACTATTCCTTGTCTAAAACCATTAAAGTCAAAAAAATAAGAACCGAAATAATCGGTTCTTTTTGTTCCTACAACCATTTGATTTTCGGTTCTGTTTTATTAATAATTCGCTTAATGTTTGCTCGATGCCGGTAGATAACAAACGTAGCCATTAGAAGTACGACGATGAGTAACGGGATGTCCCATTCACGAATCATTCCAGAAACAATCGCAAACATCACTGCTGTAATTCCTGCGATCATCGAAGATAAGGAAACATATTTTGATATGTATAAACTAATAAAAAAGAAAATTAATACGGTAATAAACATAAACGGCGCATAAAACAATACAACACCACCTGATGTGGCAACCGCTTTCCCCCCGCGAAACCCGGCGAAGATTGGATAGGTATGCCCAATCACCGCAAAAATACCCGCTAATAATGGATTCATATCCACTTGGAAGAGATGAGGCAAGGCAGCAGCTAAGGTCCCTTTCAGGATGTCTGCAAGGGTAACGGCTAATCCCGCTTTTACGCCCAAAGTCCTAAATGTATTGGTACCTCCTAGATTTCCACTCCCATGTTCACGGATGTCTGTTTTATAAAAAACCTTTCCGATAATTAAACCAGATGGGATCGAACCAAGTACATATGCCAGAATTAATACTAAAATAATTTGAACCATTAACAAATTCTCCTTCTACAAAAAGATCCGGTCCTTCTATTTTACCATGTAATCTAGAAAAAGCACTATCATTCCTTTACACATGTCTCTGCTTTTTTGATTCTGTCAAAAGTAAGGACAAATAGAGTCAAATTTATTACAAAAATATGGAGAATTTTCAAACCATTTGTTAATCCGTTGAAAGCAATGTATGGAGTCAATATAATTTAGATAAAATCATATAAAAGCAATAGTAACCGGCCTAGAAAACATGTGGATGGTCGGTTTTATCATATCATTCTGAAAGAAATGAGGTGATTCCAAATGGCGACGAATCTTCAGCAATACCTAAATTTCCAATCCCAAGATGTGAAAATTTTATATGTTGAAGAGGAAAAGTTTACAAGAGAAAAGCTTTTGCGCGTTCTAAATCGTCGGTTTGCCAATGTTTATGGGGCAATCGACGGTGTAGTTGGATTTGATCTATACCAACGTTATCAACCGGAGATTATTATCTGTGATCTCAAAATGAACCAAGTGAGCGGGATAGAAATGATCAACAAAATCCGCGCATTAAACGACCAAGTTCAAGTGATTGTAACAACAACTTTTGATCATTATGAATACATGATTCAGTCCATCGCTAATCATGTGACCCATTTTATTTTAAAACCCATCGACTTAAATCAGCTATTCCAATCCATTCAAAAATCAGTCTATCAAGTGCACCTTGAAAAAGAGTTTTCCAAACAAAAGAAGTTAACAAGGGCCCTATTGGACTTTCAGGACCACCTTATCTTTGTTATTGAAAACGATGAAATAATTGAATTCAATCAAGCCTTTAGTCACTTTACTGGAATTAGTAAGGCCCAGACACATCTACATAAGTGTCAATACCTTTCTAATTATTTTGTTGAAGATGCTAATTATTTTTATCCCATCGACAAAAGCAAATGGTTTGAGGAAATGAAAGAAACGGGGGAAGCCTCTTTACATGTACACTGGAAAGACACCAATAGCAGAGATGTTATTTTTCTTCTAAAGACCGAGGCCATACCGAGTTCGAACCAGTATATATGTGTATGTAAGGATATCACTCAATCAGAGGATGAGCGCAGGCAGAACAGACCATTAGTCCTGATGGATTCTTTAACGCACAGTATAAACCAATTGGAAATAAATGCGATCTTGGAAGTAGAAATGAGACGTGCCGAACGATTAAACCAGCCTTTTTCGATGATATTAATGGATATTGATTTCTTTAAAAGTGTGAATGAACGGTTTGGACCACTGGCAGGCGATAAAGTCCTTTCTACCATTTCTATTATTGTGCAGCAACGGATTCGAGAATCTGATATTTTTGCCCGCTGGGGAGGAGAAGAATTCATACTACTCACCCCTGGAACTGATGGAGCTGGGGCACAGGAATTAGCCGAATCTATCCGTTCGATTATCGAAGAGTTTCATTTTCAAAATATCGGTAAGATCACTTGCAGCTTTGGGATCTCACAGTTTTCTAAGGGGAAAGAGAAAGGGAAATTGATTCTAGAGGCAAATCAAGCACTCACTCATTCTAAAAACACTAGGAGAAACTGTGTAACGATTTACAACTAAGCGAGTTAAGAAGGTGGTTAGAGTGCTTTTGTGGTTTATTTTCTTAACCTTTGTTATTGGAGCTTTCATTTATATCGTTTTCAAATATATTAATAAGGACCATTTGCTTGTGAAACAGCTAAAAGAAAGTGAAAAGAACTATCAAAACTTAGCCCAAAGATACGAACTATTAGAAAGCAAAAGTCTAAATTTAGAAAAACAAATTCAGGAAGAAACAGCCAAATACGGCGAGAAGGGTAGTGGCTTAATCGAGCATTTAAGTCATGCAGAGATCGATGAAATGGCGACCAAGATTGAGGAATCCTTGAGCCAGTCGTTAAATTGTTTGTCTATATTAATTCAAGATGTAAAAGAAGCACATGAGTTCAGGGAAATCGATGATCAATATATTGACAGCTTTACCCTGGATAGTATGCTGCAGATTAAGCAAATGTCGCGGTCGATGAATGATTTTCGGAAGATATATAAACCAAACGAAGAGAAAATCTTTTCCTAAAGAAGTAAATCGATGTCTTTCATTAGCCGCTCTTACCAGAACTATTTCTGTTTAAGATTTTAAATTATGTTTTTTTTGAAAATATAGGTAAAATAAAAGAAAAAGACCCTAGGAGTGAGACTGATGACTATTGAAAATCCAAGTCGCAATGAAATCGGAACAATTTTAAAAGAAGCAAAACGAATTGCCGTAGTTGGTTTGAGTAATAATCCTGAACGGACCTCCTATCAAGTGACTGAAGCAATGCAAAGAGCAGGTTATGAAATTATTCCAGTGAATCCTACGATTGATGAAGCACTAGGAGTGAAAGCCGTTGCATCACTAAAAGATATCCAAGGACACGTGGACATCGTTAATGTTTTCCGCAGGTCAGAACAATTGTTCGATGTCGCAAAGGAATTTGATGAGATTGATGCAGATGTATATTGGGCCCAACTTGGCCTTGAAAATGAAGAAGCATATGAATTCTTAAAAAATAAAGGTTATACAGTCATCATGAATCGCTGCATTAAGGTAGAACATGCGTTATCAAGAGTTTAAAATCTGGCCCAAAAACTGCTAATATTTAGCAGTTTTTTTCTTTCAATTCACCAAAATACCAATGAAAATATTATTACAAAAATATGTTGTTTCAAATTACATATTTGCTAAATCGAAATAAATCGCTAAAATAAAGCATAGACGCCGCAAGTTATATGCTAAAATAAAAAGCGGCAAACATTGGTTCTATTTTATTATTATGAAAAGATAATATAAAGAATGACTAATCAATTAGTTCATGAAGCAATTAGAAGGATACTTCTTTTTGTAGGGAATGAAAGGGGTATTTTAGTGGCAAGGAATCAGCAAGCTTTTGATTATAATGATGATGCCATACAGGTACTAGAAGGACTTGAGGCGGTTAGGAAACGTCCAGGAATGTACATTGGCAGTACCGATTCACGAGGTCTTCACCATCTCGTTTATGAGATTGTCGACAACTCTGTCGATGAGGCCCTTGGTGGATTTGGTGATCAAATCATTGTAAAAATACACAAAGATAATTCTATAAGTGTTCATGACCGTGGACGCGGAATGCCTACTGGTATGCATAAAATGGGGAAACCGACACCAGAGGTTATTTTAACTGTGCTTCATGCCGGCGGAAAGTTTGGCCAAGGCGGATATAAAACAAGCGGCGGGTTGCACGGAGTTGGTGCATCTGTTGTTAATGCCTTATCAGAATGGTTAACTGTCACCATTAAAAGAGACGGTTTCGTATATGAACAGCGCTTTGAAAATGGGGGAAAACCCGTAACTACCCTCGAAAAAATCGGCAAAACGAATCAATCAGGAACAACGATTCATTTTAAGCCAGATCCGTCCATTTTTTCGACAACCACATATAATTTCGAAACGTTATGTGAGAGGTTAAGAGAATCAGCTTTCTTGTTAAAAGGATTGAAAATTGAAATTATCGATGATCGTAATGATTTCCATGAAGTCTTTCATTATGAAAATGGGATTGAAGCGTTCGTTGCCTATTTAAACGAAGAGAAGGATGTCCTTCATCCGGTTGTCAGTTTGGAAGGCTCTCAGAATGGAATTGAAGTGGATTTTGCCTTTCAATTTAATGATGGCTATTCAGAAAATGTCCTTTCCTTTGTTAATAATGTCCGTACAAGAGATGGCGGTACCCACGAGGCCGGGGCAAAAACAGCGATGACAAGGGTATTTAATGATTATGCTCGTAAGGTTTCATTCTTAAAAGACAAAGATAAAAATCTTGATGGCGCAGATATCCGCGAAGGATTATCGGCAATCATCTCCGTTCGAATCCCGGAAGAATTGCTCCAGTTTGAAGGACAAACGAAGGGGAAATTAGGAACAAGTGAAGCAAGATCAGCCGTCGATTCAGTTGTTTCTGAGCACCTCTCCTACTTTCTAGAAGAGAATCCTGATATTAGCTCCCTTCTTATCAAAAAATCAATCAAAGCCTATCAAGCAAGAGAGGCTGCAAGAAAAGCACGTGAGGACGCGAGGAGCGGTAAAAAACGGAAGCGTTCAGATGCTGTCTTGTCTGGTAAACTAACACCAGCACAATCACGTAATCCGCAAAGGAACGAACTTTACCTGGTTGAGGGTGATTCCGCAGGAGGTTCAGCGAAACAAGGTCGTGATCGACGCTTTCAAGCTGTCCTGCCACTCAGAGGTAAAGTAATTAATACCGAAAAAGCCAAGCTCGCTGACATTTTTAAAAATGAAGAAATCAATACCATTATTCATGCCATCGGCGGTGGTGTCGGAACCGATTTTAATGTGGAAGACATCAATTATGATAAAATCGTCATTATGACAGATGCTGATACAGATGGGGCACATATTCAGGTTTTACTGCTTACTTTCTTTTATCGCTATATGAAGCCATTGTTAGAAGCAGGCAAGGTGTTTATTGCCCTGCCGCCGCTTTATAAAGTGAGTAAGGGAACGGGCAAAAAGGAAATCATTGAATATGCTTGGAATGATGATGAACTTCAAGGTGCTCTCAAAAAGGTAGGCAGAGGCTATATCATCCAGCGCTATAAAGGACTTGGTGAAATGAACGCTGACCAGCTGTGGGATACAACGATGGACCCAGAAACACGAACCCTGATTCGGGTGAAAATCGATGATGCTGCAAGAGCAGAACGCCGGGTGACCACCCTTATGGGCGACAAGGTTGAGCCGCGCCGTAAGTGGATTGAAAGTAATGTGGCATTTGGTTTAGAAGAAGATGACACGATTTTAGAAAATGAAAATATTACGGTCGCCGAGGAGGGTTCTGAAGGATGAGTGCAAATGAAAAATTCCGTGACTTGCCTCTAGAAGATGTCATTGGTGACCGTTTTGGCAGATATAGTAAGTATATTATCCAAGAACGTGCCCTTCCGGATGCACGTGACGGTCTAAAGCCCGTTCAACGAAGAATTCTATTTGCCATGCATGTAGAGGGTAATACACATGATAAAGGCTTTCGAAAATCGGCAAAAACGGTCGGTAATGTAATTGGTAACTACCATCCACACGGAGATTCCTCCGTTTACGAGGCCATGGTACGGATGAGTCAGGACTGGAAGGTTCGAAATGTCCTTGTTCAAATGCATGGTAACAACGGTAGTGTCGATGGTGATCCGCCGGCAGCGATGCGTTATACAGAAGCAAGGCTTTCCGCCATTGCCGCAGAATTAATGCGGGATATCGAAAAAAATACAGTTGAATTCATTCCAAACTTTGATGACACGGCGAAAGAGCCAACTGTTTTGCCTGCGATGTTCCCGAACTTACTGGTCAATGGCTCGACCGGAATCTCCGCTGGTTATGCAACCGATATTCCTCCACATCACCTCGGCGAAATCATTGACGGGGTGATCAAGAGAATGGACCATCCGGATTGTTCCGTCGAGGAATTAATGACGATTGTCAAAGGTCCAGATTTTCCAACGGGTGGTATCATTCAAGGGATAGATGGGATTAAAAAAGCCTATGAAACTGGTAAAGGAAAAATTATCATCCGCAGTAAAGCAGACATTGAAGAGGTTCGTGGGGGTAAGCAGCAAATCGTCATTACGGAAATTCCGTATGAGGTGAATAAAGCCAATCTCGTTAAAAAAATGGATGAGTTCCGTCTCGATCGTAAAGTGGAAGGGATCTCAGAAATCCGCGATGAAACCGACCGGACAGGACTTAGAATCGTTATTGAACTGAAAAAAGATGCGGATGCAGCAGGTGTCTTGAACTATTTATATAAAAATAGTGATCTCCAAGTAACCTATAATTTTAATATGGTTGCGATTCATAAGAAACATCCTAAATTAATGGGACTTCGAGAATTATTGGATGCTTATATCGAGCACCAAAAAGAAGTAGTCACAAGAAGATCACAATATGATCTGAATAAAGCCAGAGAACGGCAGCACATCGTCGAAGGTCTCATGAAAGCTTTATCGATTCTCGATGAAGTAATTGCGACCATCCGTGCATCGAAAGATAAACGCGACGCGAAGGACAATTTGATCGCAAAGTTTGCCTTTACCGAGTTGCAATCTGAAGCGATTGTTTCCTTGCAGCTTTATCGCTTAACAAACACCGATATTACCGCACTGAGACAAGAAGCGGAAGAATTAGCGAAGAAGATTGAAGAGCTAACTAGCATTTTAGCAAGTGAGAAAAATCTTTTCTCCGTTATCAAAAAGGAATTAAAAGACGTAAAAAAACGTTTTGCTGATGGACGTCGATCTAAAATTGAAGCAGAAATTGAAGAATTAAAGATCAATCTTGAAGTTACGGTTCCAAGTGAAGACGTGATTGTCACGATTACAAAACAAGGGTACGTGAAACGGACGAGTCCACGTTCTTATGCGGCATCCAATGGTCAAGACTTAGCGATGAAGGATTCAGACCGGTTGTTAGCGCAGCTTGACATGAATACCAAGGATGTTCTGCTACTCTTCACTAATAAAGGAAATTACTTATTCTCCCCAGTTCATGAACTTCCGGATATCCGTTGGAAGGACCTTGGACAACATGTGGCGAATATTATTCCAATTGATCGTGATGAAGAAATCATCGAAGCGATTCCGGTCAAAGATTTCGAAGCGAACCTTTACCTTGTTTTTGTCACGAAAAATGGCATGGTTAAGAAAACAGAGCTGAAACAATATAAAGCGCAACGATATTCTAAACCGCTTGTCGCCGTAAATCTTAAGGATGATGATCAAGTTATTGATGTTCATTTAACAGATGGATCCATGGAATTATTCTTAATTACCAACTTAGGTTATGCATTATGGTTCCATGAAGAAGAAATCAGTATTGTTGGTGCACGTGCTGCGGGCGTTAAAGGGATCAATTTAAAAGATGACGATTTCGTGATTGGCGGGAAAATCATCCATCCAGACAGTAACGAAACGATCGTTATTTCTACACAGCGCGGAGCTGTGAAAAGAATGAAAATGAAAGAGTTTGAAAAAGCTACCCGTGCCAAGCGTGGCGTGGTCATTTTAAGAGAGCTTAAATCAAATCCACACCGAATCGTGGGATTTGAAATTGCCAATGAGCAAGATGTGATTTATATCCAAACGGAAAAGGGTCAAATCGAAACACTTAATACAGTAGATATTCATTATAGTGACCGTTATTCGAATGGATCGTTTATCCTTGATGAAGAAGATAACGGGAAGGTAACCACGGTTTGGAAAGTATTCTCACCAGAAAAACCAAGTGAATAATTATTTCTGGACTCTCTAAAAATTAGAGAGTCTTTTTTTCATCTTTTTTCCAAATCTGGACATACTAACTAGTAACAGAATTTGGGGGGTTCATGGATGAAAAAAGAGATGCTATTGGTTATTGTTTCGTTTTTTCTCATGTCACTTACTGCGATTACTGGGGTTAATGCGATTGAAGAAACTACAAAAGTTATTACTATTTCAAAAGAGAAAGCTGATATTACAGGTGATGCAAAAGAGGAAGAGATCTTTCTAAAGGGAATTCCTTATCAGAAGGATGATTCATTTTTAGAAAAGATCTATATCGAATTGAGCGCCTCCAATGGAAAGAAATATACTTTTCCTTTAGAAAGTGGTACGAAGGCGGCACTACAAATTGTGGACTTAAACAATGATGGAGTGAAGGACGTATTTGCAAGTGTATTGACAGGGGAAAGTGAGGGAATTGTACAAAATTACTCTTATTCTGTTAAGAATTTTGTCCAGACAAAATTAGCTCTGCCTGAACCGCTTGAAATGGATAGTCATTTTCTTAATGGTTATAAAGCTGAAATCAAACTCACCAAAACGGGGCAGTCTTACTTGTTTGATTTAAAGGACCGTCAAAAATATTATAAAAAGCTTGGCCTTTATTCTCATGGAAAGCTAAATGAACCAACAGAATTAACCGTTAATCCTTTTAGCAGTCTCCAACCAATCCCCGTAGAGAACAATAAAATCGGGTTACTAGGGGAGCAGCGGATTACCGGCATCGCCAATGCTGACGTAATCGCCTCTGTAAAATCAACATGGTCATATGATCATGGTCATTGGAAACTGGAGGGTACCGTTGTTCATAAAGAGCAAAATAAATAAGCACTACTGCTATCTACACAGGGGTTTCTCCTGTGTTTTTTTGTCGTTTTCGTTAATATTTGACGAGATTACCAGTCGGGAATATACTTAGATTTGCATAATTCTCCCAGTTAGTTTGATAAAAAGATTACACGAATAAAATTGTTCATATTTAGTTCATAAAAATAGGATAAAGTTACTCTTAATACTTAATGAAAACGGAGTTGAATGCTATTGACCAAATTAACCAAATATCTAAAACCATTTCAATTTGCTATTTACCTGGTTTTAGGACTCGTCCTCTTACAATCTTTATCTGAACTATATTTGCCAACGTTAATGGCCGATATCGTTGATAAAGGAGTGGTTAAAGGTGACACGGGATACATATGGAAAATTGGCGGTTTTATGCTGCTTGTCGCGGCAGGAGGGATGATTTGTTCTATTGCCGCTAGTTTCTACTCAGCAAAAGCAGCCTCAGGCTTTGGGAAGTTGTTGCGAAGCAAAATTTTCTCGCACGTTGGTAATTTTTCATTACATGAGTTTGATCAACTCGGAACAGCCTCACTGATTACCAGAACGACCAATGATATTACCCAAATACAGCAGGTCTTAGTGATGATGTTGAGAATGATGGCCATGGCACCGATGATGTGTATTGGTGGAATTATTATGGCCTATTCAAAAGATGCCAAACTTACCTTAGTTCTTGCTGTTGCTTTGCCTATTCTCGTGCTGGCAATCGTGGTTATCGCAAGAAAAGGTATTCCTCTTTTTAAAGCGATGCAGGTAAAATTAGATAACCTCAACCGTGTTTTACGTGAGAATTTAACTGGTATTCGTGTCATTCGCTCCTTTAACCGAGTGGGGCATGAGAAGAAACGTTTTGATGAAGCAAACTGGGATTTAACGGAAACGGCTATTAGGGTCAATAAAATCATGGCCGCGATGATGCCAATTATGATGGTTGTCCTTAACCTTTCCACTGTTGCAATTGTCTGGTTTGGCGGACTTCGGATTAGCAATGGTCATATGCAGGTCGGAGATATGATGGCATTTATTCAATATGCAATGCAAATCATGTTCTCGTTCATCATGCTGTCGATGATGTTTGTGATGATCCCAAGGGCATCGGTATCAGCCGTTCGTATCAATGAAGTACTTGAGACGGTAGCAGATATTAACAATCCAACATCAACAAAAACTGGCCAAGGAAAAAAAGGCTATGTTGAGTTTCAAGATGTTACCTTCAGTTATCCTGGGGCGGAGATGCCAGCGATTTCAAATATTTCTTTTTCAACAAAACCTGGTGAGGTGACAGCCATTATTGGCGGAACAGGATCAGGAAAATCAACATTAATTAACTTGATTCCACGTTTTTATGATGTCGATAGCGGTAAAGTGCTTGTCGATGGGGTCGATGTAAGGGAGATGACCCAAGAACAGCTTCGTGAAAAAATTGGGTTTGTTCCACAGCAATCGGTTCTCTTTACTGGAACTATTGCCGAAAACATTCGTTACGGGAAAGAAGATGCAACGACAGAAGAGATAGCACATGCTGCTGAAGTTGCCCAGGCGAAAGAATTTATTTCAAACATGCCC
The DNA here is from genome assembly GCF_046562815.1 of Neobacillus sp. 204. Classification (NCBI taxonomy): domain Bacteria; kingdom Bacillati; phylum Bacillota; class Bacilli; order Caryophanales; family Bacillaceae; genus Neobacillus; species Neobacillus sp. 204. The sequence goes on along the minus strand of NZ_JBJORY010000002.1, from coordinate 259,706 downwards.
GATGGCTTTGATGCAGTCATCTCCCAAGGGGGAACAAACGTTTCAGGAGGACAAAAACAGCGATTATCGATCGCCCGCGCCCTTGTTCGTAAGCCGGAAATCTATATATTTGATGACAGCTTCTCTGCATTGGATTTTAAAACAGATGCCAAACTCCGTGCTGCACTAAAAGGAGAAACTGGCGATTCGACGGTATTAATTGTGGCCCAGCGTGTTAGCACAATTATCGACGCTGATCAAATTATTGTTCTAGATAATGGCGAGATTTCCGGAATTGGCATGCATAAAGAATTGATGAAATCGAGTGCGGTTTATCGCGAGATTGTCATGTCACAGCTGTCAGAGGAGGAAATCGCATGAGTAAGGATTCCAATCAAAAACATACTCAAGACAATGGGGCTCGTAGACCAGGACCGGGCGGCGGATTTGGCCCGATGGGAATGGGCATGCCTGTCCAAAAGGCAAAGAATTTTAAAGGAACCTTAAATAGGTTAATCAGCTATTTAAAGCCTTATAAATTACAGCTCCTAGCGGTATTAATTACAGCGATTATTAGTACCATTTTTTCGATTGTCAGCCCGAAAATTTTGGGGAAGGCGACAACAAGGTTATTTGAAGGCTTGATGCTGAAACTAAGGGGTGTCCCAGGGGCTAAAATAGATTTTGACTATATCGGTCAAATTATTATTTTACTCATTGGTCTCTATATTTTGAGTGCAATCTTTGCTTATATCCAGCAATATATCATGGCAGGTGTTGCGCAAAAGACGGTTTACAATCTTCGTAAAGAGGTAGAGGAGAAGCTTAACCGGCTGCCGTTAAAATACTTTGATTCACGCACCCATGGTGAAATTCTCAGCCGTGCAGTCAATGATGTTGATAATATCAGCACAACCTTACAGCAAAGCCTAACCCAGTTGATTACATCGGTGGTTACGATCATTGGTGTTATTATCATGATGCTATCCATTAGTCCGTTGATGACACTGATCGTGATTGTGACACTACCACTAAGCGGTGTAGCGATTGCAAAAATCGCCAAAAAGTCACAACAGTATTTTAAAGGACAGCAAAAATCACTTGGCCAGCTTAATGGTCATGTGGAAGAAATGTATACCGGTCATAAGGTAGTCAAAGTATTTGGCCATGAGAAGAAATCGATTGAAAAGTTTGAGGGAATCAATGAAACCCTTTACCAATCGGCCTGGAAGGCACAATTTGTATCAGGGATGATTATGCCGCTGATGGGATTTATCAATAATATTGGCTATGTACTTGTATCAGTCGTCGGTGGAATCTTGGTAACCAAAAAGGCGATTGAAATTGGTGATATTCAGGCCTTTATCCAATATGCACGTCAATTTTCTCAACCAATTGCTCAAACAGCTTCCATTGCCAACGTCATTCAATCCACAATCGCCAGTGCCGAACGTGTGTTTGAAATATTAGATGAAACAGAAGAGGTCCCAGAAGCAGTAGATGCGAAGGTAATTAGGGAGCCAAAGGGTGAAGTAAGATTTGAACATGTTACCTTCGGTTACGAGGAAAATGAACTATTAATCAAAGACATGCAAATAGACGTGAAACCGGGCCAGACGGTAGCGATTGTCGGACCAACTGGGGCTGGTAAAACCACACTTATTAATTTGCTTATGCGTTTCTATGAAATTAATTCTGGTAAAATATTAATTGATGGAATAGATACCCGAGACTTAAAAAGGGAGCACCTAAGGAGTTTGTTTGGGATGGTGCTGCAGGATACATGGCTGTTTAATAGCACAATTTTTGATAATATTGCCTACGGGAAAGAGGGAGCAACAAAAGAGGAAGTGGTTGCAGCGGCTCGTGCTGCCAATGCGGATCACTTTATACGAACTCTACCTGATGGGTATGATACGATTTTAAATGAAGAAGCATCCAATATTTCTCAGGGACAAAAACAGCTCTTAACGATTGCGAGAGCGATCCTAGCCAATCCGGCAATTCTTATTCTTGATGAAGCAACCAGCAGCGTCGATACCCGAACAGAGGTCCAAATTCAAAAGGCGATGAACCATTTGATGAAAGGGAGGACCAGCTTTGTGATTGCACACAGATTGTCAACGATTCGAGATGCAGATTTGATCCTAGTGATGAATAACGGCAGTGTGATTGAAAAGGGAACTCACGTTGAATTGCTTGAACAAGGCGGTTTTTATGCAGATCTGTATAATAGTCAATTTACTAGTCGAAACTCTATAAAGAATGTTGGATAAAAGGATGCGTTTGGAAAGCCTAAGAACTTTCTGAACGCTTTTTTTTTGGAATTTAGATAGGGACCAATACTCGAAATTTGTAAAAATGAGCACAATTAATACGTAACTATGAAAAATAAAAAAAATTTGTTCTGTCTCATTATCTTAAGTATACTTAGTATTTGAGATAATCCAGTTTTTAGTTACCATAATAATATTATGTAAACTGATAAAAATTTAAAAAAGACTGCCCTGAAAATGACAGTCGGATGATTTATTCCATTTGTTCTTTTGGCATATCCATTTTATCAACTGCAATTTTAAGATCATCATTCTTAATATGCGTGTAAATCATTGTCGTTTGGATGGATGAATGCCCCAATTGGCGTCTCAATTTTGGAACATCATTGATTTCTGCATGGTATCTGGTTGCGAACGAATGACGCAGCTTATGTACCGATAACGATGGTTTCCCAAATGCAGTTGCATATTTTTCAATCAGATTTTCAACGGCTCTAACTTTTAATCTTCGTGATTTTACTTTAGGACCCGTTGGTCCACTAACAAATAATGCCTTTTCATTTTTATCCACGTTGTATTTGGCAGTTCTGACTGCTAAATATTCTTGGAGGTCAGCCATAGCTACTTGACTAAAATAAACGAATTGTTCTTTATTTCCTTTGCGGATAACTCGTACACAATACTTGTTATAATCAATATCATCCAAATCAATTCCTACCAGCTCTGAAAGGCGAAGTCCAGATCCTAGTATTAACGACACAATTGCAGTATCACGTTCTTTATTTAATTGATAAAAGTAGGATAATCTCTTGTTTTCTTTGTTCAATTCACCATAATCATTGGCAATAAATAAGCGGAATTTCTCGTATTCATCACCAAGCAGAATCTTTCCTTCCATTTTCGTAGCTTTCGTTTCCATGCTTTCTTTAACTTCATTAAAATCAATTTTCGCCATGATATTCCGATTAATATAAGGTTTTAACTCCGATGTCTCAGCAATATTTTGAAGATAGTTGAACAAGGATTTTAATGCGGATAATTTACGATTTACGGTCAGCTCTTTATTATTTAATTGGAAGTTCAAAAAGTTAAGAAATCCGTCAATCTCTATCACAGTCAATTGTTCTAGGCGATCTAACGGAATATCGTCAATTCTACCTTCAAATAGGCCTTCACTAAGCATCCAATTAAAAAAGATTTTGTAATCATGGCAGTAATTATACAGGGATGCGGTCGAAAGATTTCGTAATTTATGATTTATGTATTCTTCAACATACCACGGCAATTCTCGGAGCAAGGCTTGAAGTTTTTTAAATTTTTCTTGTTTTGCCTGATTCACCATACTAACACCTCCTTCAATATTTTACTTCATGATATAAACTGCGTCAAATTTATATTTTACGCAGTTTATATTTTTAAGATTAAAGTATTAAAATAAATCTAACGCTAATTGTTCATTAAATTCTCTGTTATCCCAGCGTCTCTTGAATTCAAGAAACTGTTCTAACGTATTATTTTTTCTACCATATATTTTATGAAACAAAATATGAACTTGTTTTCTTAGGGGTATACCAATAAATTCATCGTGTTTTTGTTCTAATCTGCTAAAAATGAGTTGTAATTCATCATTAGTATAATCTTTTTTATTTTTTCTTTTGTTAAAATTTAATTCTTTTAATACCTCATCACGTAAAGCAGCAAATGATTCGGTATGATGTATTTGCAGATCATTTGCTCTCTCACCAGTAACCGCACATCTATACTCATATTTAATCAAGGTTTTAAATTTCCAATTTTTCGTACTCTCTCTTAATGCTATGTTTAGAGATGTAATGCCGCCGTTCCAATTAGGATTTTCCCTCCCACTATACCATTTACTTTTTATCTCGTTATAACAATGCGGGCAACTATTTCCATTAAGTAAAGCAAAAAATTCTATCTTGTTAATTTTATCTGGATGTTTCGGGCATTTATATCTCATTTTTGTCCTACTATTAATGTATGTAGTTTCTAATAGTTGATAGCCTCTTTTTTCAAATTCTAATCTAACTTCATCAATTGAATGTTTTTTGCCAGAACAACATACACAGCCTGTTTTTCCTCTTAAAAAATTATCAAGAGTGGTACTCTGTTCATCATTAGGATGAATTGTGCAACGAAAACGCATTTTCACACGGGTGCTGACATATTCCTGCTCCAACAATTGATAACCTTTTTCTTCAAACGCTAACTGCACTTCTTCATAAGTATACTTCCTCATTCTATATTCCACCCCATTTTACATTGTATTAAATTTTTGTCTACTGCTAAAATCAATACATCTGATTTAAATATTTGTCCTTTGTGATTGATGTTGGACCAGACAAAAATGTTCCACATTATACCGCGCTTAAAATTTGGGTTTTTCTTTGAAGAATTAGATTTGATTTTTAGTGTTTGAAAGGCAAAATCCTTTGCACGATTATACCAAAGAAGTGAATTAGAAATAGCCTTCACATCCTTTTTATTTATAGAGTTTTTATAGCCTCTTTTCGAAAAAAAATGCTTTTTTCATTTCTCAAATACCTTTTACAGAACATTTGTTTGTATAACCTTATTTTAACATATCGACAAATGCCTGACTACTTTTTGCTTTCAGCAAATTCAGCTATTAATTTGAATAAAGCTTGATTATGGTCAACTACTTCAGGTTTGAATCTTCCCATGAGGTTTCTTAATTCTCCTTCTTCATACAACAAGAAATCAATTATTTATTACCTAAAAGTCAAAAAACACCAGCGACTCAACCGAACTGATGTTTTTTGACTTTTTATTAAAGTAATTTTCCTAAATAATACGGCATTTGGCGTCGCCACCAAATCCAATCATGCGAAACATCTTCGCCCCACTCATCTGTCTAGGTTCCCGTTTACCAAAGGCATAATAATTGATACAGAATTGAAAATCTCTAAATTAATGAAAAAAACTCATAACATCCGTTATGAGTTTGAAGATTGTATTGATAGGAAAGAATATTAAATTTCAAGTTTACGAGTCCCGATCCATTTCACCATTTCAGGGTCTTGATGTGAAAAGAACAAGCTTTGTTTCGTATCTAAGGCAGCAATTCTTTCCATATCCTCTTGACTTAATTCAAAGTCAAAGATATTGAAGTTTTCGATGATTCTTTCCTTACGAACAGACTTTGGAATTGCAACGACACCTCTTTGTGTTAACCAACGTAAAACCACCTGGGCAACGGATTTATTATGCTTTTCGGCTATTGATACTAAAATTTCGTTTTGGAACATGTTATTTTTTCCTTCAGCAAACGGTCCCCAAGACTCGATTTGAACATTGTTCTCTTTCATTAATTTAGCACTTTCTATTTGTTGGTTGAAAGGATGCGTTTCAACTTGGTTTACAGCAGGAACAACTTCATTATGAATAATGAAATCGGTCAGACGATCTGGATAGAAGTTGCTAACTCCAATTGCTCTAATCTTACCCTCGCGGTACAATTCCTCCATCCCACGCCATGAACCGTAAACATCGCCAAATGGCTGATGAATTAAGTACAAATCCAAATAATCCAGTTGCAGTCTTTCCAGCGATTTTTCAAATGCTTTCTTCGTGCTCTCATAACCAGTATCTTGAACCCATAATTTCGTAGTAATAAACAATTCCTCTCTTGGCACACCGCTCCGCTTAATAGCTCTGCCGACCGCTTCTTCATTTAGATAAGAGGCAGCGGTATCAATCAGACGATAGCCTGCCATAATAGCGTCATAAACAGCTTGTTCACATTCTTTTTCATCTTGAATTTGAAACACACCAAAACCGAGTATCGGCATTTCAACACCATTGTTTAAAATAACTTTTTGCATAAAAAATTCCTCCTGTTTATTAAATTTTGAGTGTCTTTTATTTGCCCACTCTATTTGCGTATTCTGCCGGATAGCGCTCTCCCGAAATTTCAATCTTTGATAGTGCGTCGTTCAAATCATGTAGTTCTTCAGGAGTCAGCCCAACTTCCGCTGCGCCAAGATTTTCTTCCAGACGTTCCATTTTCCTTGTACCGGGAATCGGAACAATCCATGGCTTCTGAGCAAGTACCCATGCTAGTGAGATTTGAGCCGGTGAGGCATCTTTCTCTACTGCAATCTTCTTTATCAGTTCGACCAATATCTGATTAGCTTCGATATTTTCCAGTTTGAAGCGAGGAACAATACTGCGAAAATCGGAGCTATCGAATGTTGCATTTTTATCAATTTTTCCGGTAAGGAAGCCTTTGCCCAGAGGACTGAACGGCACAAAGCCAATTCCAAGTTCTTCAAGGGTAGGCAGCAGTTGTTCTTCAGGACTTCTCCACATCATTGAGTATTCACTTTGAATCGCAGTCAAGGGCTGAACCTCGTGCGCGTGGCGAATCGTTTCCACACCTGCTTCAGAAAGCCCCCAATGTTTAACCTTACCTTCCTTGATTAGGTCTTGTACAACTCCGGCTACTTCCTCGATCGGCACATTTGGATCAACCCGATGCTGATAGTAGAGGTCAATGGTGTCAACTTTTAGGCGATTTAGCGAGCCTTCAACTGATTGCCGAATGGTCTCCGGCTTGCTGTCAAGCACCTGCTGGCCATTTTCCATTTGGATTCCGAATTTAGTGGCAATGACCACTTTTCCCTTGAAAGGTTTAAGCGCTTCACCAACCAACTCCTCATTCACATATGGACCATAAACTTCGGCAGTGTCGAACAAAGTAACGCCTCGATCAATTGCTGCATGAATCAGCGAAATCATCTCTTTCTTGTCCGATGCCGGACCATAACCATGACTCATTCCCATGCAACCGAGTCCGATTGCAGAAACTTCTAGTCCATTTTTCCCCAATTTACGCTTTTGCATCATTTATCATTCCTTTCGTTCTTATTATCACTTTAGCCTTTATATGTTATCTGCCACCGAAGTGAAGTTATGTTCAGTTAGGTAGCAGGAGATTCCTCAATCTGTTTTATTTATTTCCTGACATAAAAAATTTTTAAAAAACTTTGACTTCCTTATTATGCAATAAATGAATAAGAAACCCTTATCCCATTCCTACTAAATCATTGCCTAATCCTCTTATACCACTTAAACTTCAAACGAATATATATTAGAATGGAGCTAACAAGAAAAAAGATCAAGGAGGGTTTTATGCTTGAACAATTATTAAAACAAAGAGTGGAGCTTACCAAAATCATAGAGCACTACACAGGACGGGACGGGACTTATAACACTGATATTCCAACTTTATTTTTCTCACGTTACTCTAATGATTCTGGTCCACATTACGGAGTTTACAAACCTTCCTTATGCATTGTAGTTCAAGGGATGAAGGAGGTGTTGCTTTCACAGGAGCGCTTTCAGTATGGTCCTGCCGATTACCTTGTTGCATCCGTTAACTTGCCAATAACCGCACAAGTTATTGAAGGCTCTCCCGACGTTCCATATCTAGCTCTTAAACTTGAATTCACACCGAGTGAAATATTGGAGGTGTTACGTGAATTCCAAATGGGGGGTGACAAGAAGGAAAATGCTAAACGAGGTATGTATGTCAGCAAAATAGAGCCATCTCTACTAGACGCGGTAACAAGATTAGCTCGTTTGCTAGATACTCCGAAAGACATCAAGGTACTTGCACCTCTAATTATTAAAGAAATAATCTATAGGGTTCTGCAAGGTGAACATGGGGAGATGCTGAAACAATTAGCGTTAGAAGGAAGTTCTACCCATCAAATCAGTGACGTGATTGAACATATCATGAATAACTATGAAAAATCTTTTAAGATTGAGGAGCTTGCGGAAATTGCGAATATGAGCGTTTCTTCGCTTCATAGACACTTTAAAGAGGTAACAGCAATGAGCCCTATTCAGTTTCAAAAACAATTGAGGCTTCAGGAAGCCCGAAGCCTGTTATTATCCAAATCAGCAGATGCAGCAGATATTGCATTCCGGGTAGGCTATGAAAGTCCATCACAATTTAGTCGTGAATATTCCCGTATGTTTGGTTTACCACCAAAAGAAGATATCAACCGCCTTAAATTTAGTTGATTGATTTTCTTCTAATTTTTTACATTCAAATACCTAGGATCAATATAGAGTATTGCTTCAAACTGATATACTTATTAGTGGGGTGAGGAAAATAAATATTGAAATTCGGAATGCTTATGAAAAAAATCTGAAACTAAAACGGCGGCCTAAAGATACCATAACGGCGGGTCGTCGTCATACCATTGGGCTTAAATCTGACGGCACGGTGACGGCTGTGGGTGATAATAAATATGGCCAATGTAATGTAAGCGGTTGGCTCGATATTGTGTCGGTTTCGGCTGGTAATGTTCATATGGCGACGAACACGGGTAATGCTCATACAATCGGTCTTAAATCTGACGGTACTGTGGCGGCTGTGGGTTGGAATAAGCATGACCAATGCGATGTAAACGACTGGCGCGATATTGTAGCGGTTGCGACGGGTTGGCGTCGTACTATTGGGCTAAAATCGGATGGTTCGGTGGTAGCTGTGGGCCGAAATAATGAAGGTGAATGCAATGTAAGCGGCTGGCATGATATTGTGGCGGTTGCGGCGGGAGACTGGCATACCATCGGTCTTAAATGGGACGGCACGGTGACGGCTGTGGGTAATAATAAGTATCGCCAATGCAATGTAAGCGACTGGCGCGGCATAGTGGCGGTTGCGGCGGGGTATCTTCATACTGTTGGGCTTAGATCGGATGGCACGGCGGTTGCTGTGGGTCAAAATAAGGTAGGCCAATGCGATGTGAGAGGCTGGCGCGGTATTGTGGCGATAGCGGTGGGTAGTAGTCATACCATCGGCCTTAAATCGGACGGTACGGTGGCGGCTGTGGGCTGGAATGAGTACGGTCAATGCAATGTAAGTGAATGGTGCGATATTGTAGCAGTTGCGGCGGGTTGTGCTCATACCATCGGCCTTAAATCGGACGGCACGGTGATTGCTGTGGGTGATAATGAATATGGTCAATGCGATGTAAGCGGCTGGCGCGGTATCCAACTACCCGGCAATTAGTTTTTGATGTGTTAAGCAACAATATGGCCCTATTGTTGAACTGTGTCACTAAACAACAAGGACACAAATGACGATAGACACAAAAGTCCTTATAATTCAGGACCTTTGTGTCATTGTTTTTTCTATTTTTTACCGTTAAATATTTTTCTTTTTATTCTTTGATGAATTCCTTTGTACTTCTCACTGTATCAATTGGGCGAACTAATTTTTCTATTTCTGCACGTTTAGGCTCTAAGAATGGCGGTAAAGATAATTTTTCCCCCAGCGTTTCATAAGGTTCATCTCCCATAAAGCCAGGACCATCTGTAGCGAATTCAAATAAAATTTGCGGTGCAACTCTTGCGTATAATGACTCAAAAAAGTGACGATTTACATAACCGGATGTATGGAATCCAAAACTACTCATCCGTTCAATCCATTCTTCTAAAACTGAGCGATCCTCTACACGTAATGCCGCATGGTGAACCGTACCAAAACCTTGCTGGGCTTCAGGAAGAATGGCATTATATTCTACAATGACCGATGCACCATTCCCGCCTTCCCCCACTTCAAATAAATGGAATGCCCCTTCTTTATCTGTCTCTTTAAATAATAGGACTTTTTCCATCATTTCTTTAAAGTAATCAAAGTTCGCAATGCGAACAAAAATGGGTCCTAAACCAGTAATTGCATATTCCAGTGGAGTTGGACCTTTTTGCCATGGTGTTCCAGATTCCACCCCTTTATTGAATTCATCTGAAATCAATTGATATTGCTGATCATCAAAATCAATGAAAGAGAGGGTTTTCTTGCCAAATTGCTCTTTGATTCCAGTATGTTTGACTTCTAAACGATCAAAACGGTTTACCCAATAGTCTAATGATTCATCACTCGGTACACGGAACGATGTCTTTGAAATCTCGTTTGTCCCATGTATGCCTTTAGGAATGCCAGGGAAATCAAAGAAAGTCATGTCTGTGCCTGCGCTGCCTTTATCATCTGCAAAGAATAGATGATAGGTTTGAATATCATCTTGATTTACCGTTTTTTTAACTAAACGCATACCTAAAACATAAGTGAAAAATTCATAGTTCTTTTCTGCACTGCTTGTAATAGCAGTTACATGGTGTATTCCTTTTAGATGGTTCATTATCTATTCCTCCAAGATTTAATTTAAGATCAATGGTCGTAATTTTTCTTCGATCTCTTTTCGATTTGGTTCCAAAAATGGTGGAAGTGCTAATTTCTCCCCCATTGTTTCCATTGGTTCATCTGTCGCAAATCCTGGTGTATCTGTTGATAATTCAAATAATATACCATTGGGTTCCCTGAAATATAATGCCTTGAAGTAATACCGTTTCACTTTCCCTGAATTCGGTAACCTGTATTCTTTCAAACGCTCTGCCCATTGATCATATTCTTCCTCATTCGGAACACGGAAGGCAACATGGTGAACACCTCCACGACCTAAGCGGACTCTTGGCAAATCGGATCTTGATTCAATATGAACTTCCGCACCGCTGCCGCCTTCTCCAGTTACATAAATCAATATATCTGGATAATCCCCTTCAAGTGAAGGATAAGCACCGGCAAATCGAAAACCCATAACTTCTGTTAAAACACCGATAGTTGGTTCTGCAATTGCAACTGTGAGGTTTACAGGTCCTAAACCAATAATGGCATGTTCCAGTGGAATGTCATCCCTTTGCCAAGGAATCCCAGCTCTTACACCTTTTTCATCGTTATCAGCTACGAGTATTAAACGAGTCCCCTCGAAATCTCTGAAAGCCAATGTGTCACGATTTGCTCTTTTTTGAATATCATCATGATCAACCTCAAATTGTATAAAACGTTCTTTCCAAAATAACAATGAATCAGAATTTCTAACCCGTAGTGATACAGTAGAGATATCAGAAGTTCCCCTGTATGTTTGCCCAAGATGAGGAATGTCAAAGAACGTAACTTCAGTTCCTGGGGTTCCTTCCGCGTCAGCATAGAAAAGATGATAGGATTCTGTATTATCTTGGTTAACAGTTTTCTTAACCAATCTCATTCCTAAAATTTTTGTATAAAATTCATAATTTTTTTCCGCTTTTCCTGTTAATATTGATACATGATGTAGTCCTAAGAGTTCCATCTCCTACTCACTCCTGTCACAATATTAATTTAATTCTTTTATTCGAAATTAAAGACCACCTGTACTCATAAAATACCGATATTTTAGAATAAAAACGAATCTAAAGCATATTGACCTGGACCAATCAAAGCTATACCAATAGCTACTGAAAGCAAAGTTAAGTTGTATTCATACCCATTAGCTGTTGCCCATAATCCATTTGGAGCATGCACTTTTACGATAGCCATTAACATAGTTCCTGCAATCATAATTCCTGCAAGTGGTGTTAATAGTCCTAAAGCAAACAAAAGTCCCACAATAAGTTCTGCTAAACCTGCGAAAAGAGCCATGGTCACTCCTGGTTTCATGCCAATGGATTCAAACCATCCACCGGTACCTTTCAATCCATAGCCACCGAACCAACCAAACAATTTTTGAGCACCGTGACCCACAAATAGTAAACCAATTACCAAACGAATTATTAATAAACCAATGTTTATCATCTTAAAATCCCCCTATTTTTTATCTCGAATTCGAGATATTAGTTTAAAAAAAATGTACGTTTAAACATTATCCCTTACTTTTTTTAAAAGATTCACCAATGTCTCTGCCTCATCAGAATTTAATGAATCAAACATATCGTCAACAAACTTATGATATTTCGGCATGATTTCGTTCATCAATTTATTTCCATCATCAGTTAACCTTACGTGTATCATACGGCGGTCATCTGGACAGGCATTTCTGCTTAATAAACCTCTTTGTTCTAGCTTATCTAAACAATAGGTCATTGAACCACTTGAAACCAATATGCAATTTCCAATTTGTTGAATGGTTTGTTTCCCTTTTTGATAAAGTATCTCTAAAACAGAAAATTCCGTAATACCAAGCTTGTTTTTTGCCATTTCTTCCTTTATTTGATCATGAATTCCTTTCGATGTTTGCATTAATATCAGAAAGGGCAAATTCGAGCATTTCCTCTCCATTTACTCCACCCCCTTTTTAAAATCTCAAATTAAAATATCTTGAATCTGAGATAATAATAATACTTATAAATTTTTTTGTCAATACCTTTTAATTGATTGAACTAAACTCCCATATAATTGAAGAACGAATATCCAACTCAGCCTCTTAAACTAACCCAGCAACAAAGAAAAATGTCATGACTAGCATTAGGACTACTTTGTTCACAGCAATCACTCCCATACTTTTAATATGATTAGGATTGCCTGATTGTAATTTTTTATCATTTAAGGATTCTGCATAATTTCTGCAAATTTTTGTTGTACTATAAGTTACGAACTAAGATTAAGGAGGTAAATATAGTGAAAAAACGTACTATCCTATTTCTTCTTACTGTGATCACTGCCTTATTTTTAGCAGCATGTTCCAATGATAACAAGGAACATTCAAACATGAATCACGGGGAGAAAAAAACAGAGCAAAAAAATAATTCAGGCAATATGAACCATGAAGATATGGAAGGCATGGATCATTCCAGTTCTGGTGAAGTACCAGAAGGTTTAAAAGTAGCTGAAAATCCAAAATTTAAGGTTGGAAGTCAGGCGATTATTAATTCTGACCACATGGAAGGCATGAAAGGTGCTGAAGCAACGATCGTAGGTGCCTACGATACTACTGTTTATACAATTTCTTATACACCAGCAACTGGTGGAGAAAAAGTGACGAATCATAAATGGATTATTCATGAAGAGATAAAAGACGCTAGTGACAAACCCTATACATCAGGTGATGAAGTGATCGTAGAGGCAAACCATATGGAGGGGATGAATGGGGCGACTGCTGTAATTGATTCAGCCCAACAAACTACTGTGTATATGGTTGATTACACTTCTACAACGGGTGGAGAAAAAGTGACAAATCATAAATGGGTTACAGAAGACGAACTTTCAGCTAAATAAAAAAACAAAAGAGCACCAGTAAATTATGAACATTATAATTTGCTGGTGCTTTTGTTCATGTGAATGATATTTTTCACTCAAATGAATAGTTATTTATCCTCAATTTGCTAACCTATTAATAAACTCCTATCTACCCGTTTCAAAAATTTATAGAATGTTTCGCATTTTTTACCCAATTGTGTGTATAAAGCAAGTATCTTTTCTACTGCATCGTACAATTCTTCTGGTGTTATATTTTCGATCAACAAGGAACCAACCTCAGCATCTTTTCCTTTTGCCTTTCCTCCAACATACAAATTATAATGTTCTCTAATTTTCATAATACCTATGTCGCTTAACATTGGTTCTCCGCAACCAATAGGACATCCTGTATACGCAACCTTTAGGGTAGCAGGGACAGGTTTACCTGAAATACGACGATTTAATTCTTTCGCCACGGGCATTCCTTCCTCCTCTTCCCCTTTGCAAAAATTACAGGTTCTTAAGCTCTTTACAAAGTTTCCGACAGGATAACATTCTAATCCAACATTTTGGAATTCTTCTATGATTTCTTCTTTTTTATCTTCTAGAATTTCTATATACAGTTGTTGAAACGTTGTTAGCTCAATGTCCTCCTTTTCATCCATATATTTAGAGATGATTATCAGCTGTTTCGAGTTGAGTTTTGCCCCAAACCCTATTCCTCCGTTTATGGCGATCTTAATCTTTTTAACCTCATTCACCATTTTAATATCTCCCCTGTTTCAATAGTTACTTAGCCTATAGCTTAACTCTTTGGAGACGTAAAGCATTTAATACAACCGATACCGAGCTAAATGCCATCGCAGTTCCTGCAATCCAAGGTTCCAGAAATCCTGATGCGGCAAACGGGCCCCCTACCGCATTATAAGCATATATCAAATTTTGCCTTTTCGGTCACTCCTTTTAGTGAAGCATTTTCCATCACCTTTCACTCTTATAATTATTTATTCCAATTGCCGCTAGTTACAATACCCCTGTATTGTATAAAAAATATAAAACTTCTTTTCTTTATATATTCATTTTACAATTTATCATCTTTTTCAAACCGCAAAAGTTTTTCGTGTTTCCGCAATTTTTTGCAATCCTTTACGAATCACTACCCGAATCTCATACGTTTATTTCCATATGAAAAGGACCGACATATTCGCCGGTCCCTTCCTATCTAATATAAATCTTCCGTAGGCAAAATCCCCAGGTTTTTAGCTTTTTTGATCGCTTCCACCCGTGAATTCACATTTAATTTTTGAAAAAGTTCTGTCAGATTGTACTCCAATGAACGCTGACTAATTAACAATGTCTTGGATATCTCTTTATTGCTTTGACCCTTTGCTAATTCGCGAAGAAGTTTTTCTTCCTTTTTCCCAATCGTTGTTTTTTCATTCGAATGATCCCCTTGCAAGACAATTTCTTGGCGTCTAAGCTGTTTAAGAAGCTGCACCGGAATTATCGCTTCCTTCCGGGCTGCGCTACGTATCGCTTGAACCAATTGCTCGCGGGTAGACGTTTTCGCAATAAAACCAGAAACCCCTGATTCCATCAGCAAATTAAAATGAGGAGCAATATCAAAACCAGAATAAATCAGAATGATGGCGTCTGGAACATCCTCTAATACCTTTCGTGCCAAATCGGCCCCATTGATATTAGGCATATATAAATCAAACAGAATGACATCAAAACTCTTTAGACGGACCAAATCTGAAACTAGATAAACGTCCGTTTCAATGGTGACCTTCATATCCGGTTCTGACTCTATTAACATCTTTGTTCCTTCGACGACGGATCTATGATCATCCACCAATAATATTTCCATAGTGATCACCTTTTTGCATTGTTATAGTTGGAATTGTAATATCCATGTGGAATCCTTCATGAGGAGCAGAGTGGACTTCCACTTTCCCCTCTAAGCTGAGGACCCGATTTTCAATACCTGCTAAACCCATATGTTTAAATGAGCCTCCAAATGAAGTTAGATCCATCCCGACCCCGTTATCAGCATAGGAAAAATGAGTATCATCCCGGTTGCTGGTCAAATTCATCGTTACTTTTGTTGCTTTCGAATGTTTAGTAGCATTATTTAATAACTCCTGGACTATTCGATACATGCCTAGGATTTGATCTTCGTTTAGAGGGTTTTTTAACTCCATTGCTGAGAAGTCAATCTCATAATTGGAAAACATACGCGCATAGGAAAAGAGGCTCTTAAATGATTCCACAAGACCCATTTTTAAAAGAAATGGCGGGCGCAGTTCATTACAGGTTATCCGTATTTGATGGATGGCGTCCAGCAGTCCCTCTTCAATTTGCATCATTTCCTCCTGAATCCCCTCGTTAAACATGGAGGTGGAGCGTAAAGATTCAAGCTTACGGTACCAAATAATTAAATCTTGCAAAACCGAATCATGTAAATCACTGGACAGTGAAGCTCTTTCCTTTTCCGAAAGCCTAAACAAAAGACGCAGCATCCATTTAGGGGTCTCATTGATGCTTACCATGTCCTCAATACGTTTCATCAGATTTTCAATAAACTGTAGATTATCATATAAAATCGTCACATAATGAACCGCTGTTTCAAGCCAATCTTCCTCGATTTTTTGCAAAGCTTGTTCGGTACCAATCTTTAAATAGACAGGCTGTTCCTTATCGGCGATTTTCACCCATTTCACATTCACGCCATTTAAAGTAGATTCTAGATTTCTAGGAACTTCTTCAATAGAAGCACTTTTAACAGGTAATACTCTCTGAACCTCGTCAATCAAACGATTTTCTAACTCAGAAACTTTCATCACGTTCGCAAGGTCATTTGAGAAACGATTAATACTTTGCTGAAGTGTCTTATATCTTTCTTCACTTTGGATTAATTCAAGTTCCTCTTTTTTGCGCTCGGTAATATCCTTAACAATCCCATGAACGCCCATCAGTTCACCATAAAGAAAGATTGGAACAAAGGTAATATGGACAATGCGCTGATCTTGTTGTCTAAAGCGAACGATCCGGCATTCAATGTCTCTTGATTCATGGCTGGTAATGACCTCCGAAAGGACTTGATAAATAGACATATGGTCTTCATCATAAATTAACCCTATTAAACAACGATCCGGTAAATCATTTATTTTTATGCCTGTAATCTTTTCAAACGATTGATTGGCATTGACAAAATAAGCTTTTAAATCAATCGAAAAAACTCCATCCAAATTGTTTTCGAATAATGATTTATACCTTTGTTCACTCTCCTCTAATGCTAACTCGGACCGTTTTTTCTCGGTAATATCCAAAATCATTCCATCAAGTCGTTCCACAGCCCCTGTATTATCCAAAAATGGATGGACAATCAGCCGTCCCCATCTTATTTCATTTTCAATATGGGTATATCGAATGATTTTGTTTACGGGGAGACCTTTATCTAATTTATTCTTTACTTCTCCCATCAGCATAACATTATCGTCAGGGTGAATATGGTCATGTAAACGTATTGGATTATTCATGATTTCACGTCTAGGAATACCCGTGATTTTTTCAATGCTTTCAGAGCAAAAGGTATAGTAACTAAAATCTTTATCCGTTGACCACACCGCAGCATTTACACTTTCTAGGATATTTTCAAGCAATTGCTCTGTCTTTTTGCGGGATGTGATATCCCGAACGACTGCAACGACATACTTTACGTTTCCAAAACTATCCAGAACAGGTTTTACCCTTGTTTCTACATGAAGGGTTGTACCCTGTGAATGAATGAGACGATATTCCAAATCAACTTTCGTTTTGGTTTGAATCGCTTGTAAATGCAAGGAGCGAACACGATCTCGATCCTCGAGATGAATAATATTGAATGCATTCATCCCTTCATATTGCTCAACTGTGTAACCAATCGTCTGCTGAATGGAAGGCGATACATAGCGAACGATAGCTCTATTATCAACGACCACAATCACATCGGATGTGTTGTCTGTGACAATTTTATACCGTAGATCTTCATTTAATAGCTGCTCTATAGAGGACTTTTGTAAAATCCCTGTATAAGCAATTAGTGTGGAACCGTGTTTAATAGGGATTAATTGCAGATTCACAGTGATAGCCGAGTAATCCATGCAATGAACAATGAAAGGAACATTCTCTTTCTTTTCAGCGAAGATTAAATTGGTTAAGTCATCATCCCATTGATTTTGATCCGAGCCAAATAATCTTTGAAAAGCTTTGTTTTCCCATAAAACTTTATTGTCCAGGCCAATGATGTAGATTGCATCAGGCATTTCATACAGCAATTGCCGCGCACCTTTTAATACATTTTGTTCCAGGTTCATCGCAAACTCCTTTCGATCCAATCTTTTATCATCATTATAATGGAGCTGTCATCAATAAAACACGCAAAAATCAGGTGGAATTCCGCAATTTATTGCGAGGGAGTTTTGTTGAGGTGGAAATCGTTAATCTGAGGAAATACGGGAAAAACTTTGATTGCAGGATGAAGGACAAATCTTATGCTTGCCTAGTTAGTTTTGTCCTTCATATCCTTTATGAATAAACACTATTAATTTAAATGTTTTTCAATAATTATCTTTGCTCTTTCATCTAGTGGGGAAGGTAATTCATTGAGGGAGAAATATTTCAAATCCAAACTTTCACCATCATTCATTGCTAATTCTCCAGTTATTCCTTCTGCAATATAGACACATATAACGTTATATACTTCATCGCCATTGGGATATTTATAATATAGGTCTTTTCCTGACAGAAGATCAACAAACTTAAAACCCTTTGCTTTCAAGCCAGTTTCTTCAAAAAGT
Source organism: Neobacillus sp. 204 (assembly GCF_046562815.1). Classification (NCBI taxonomy): domain Bacteria; kingdom Bacillati; phylum Bacillota; class Bacilli; order Caryophanales; family Bacillaceae; genus Neobacillus; species Neobacillus sp. 204. The sequence continues at coordinate 241,566 of NZ_JBJORY010000002.1, read as the reverse complement.
TCACGTGCAGCAGTTTGCTCTAAACTTTCACCAATTTCCATTGCTCCGCCTGGTAACCCCCATTCTTTTGTATCAGAACGATGTTGAAATAAAATTTCATTTTTATCATTTATAACTAAAATAGTGGACCCTACCAGAATTAAAGGTCTGGTACCAATAAGCTCTCTTATTTCCTTTATATACTCAGCCATAATATCCCCCCTGTTATTAATCTGTAATTATAATTCTCTTAATATATTTCTTATAAGATCAATAAATGCTATTAAAAGCCACAGCAGTGGCCATCTGTTAAAATAAAATTTTTACTTAAAAACCCTAATCCATTCCAACTACGCTACTTCTTCTTTCTAACAAGATCGTATCACGCCACACACCATCTAATTGTCCAATACGCTCACGTCTTCCCACTTCCCGAAACCCATACTTACTATGTAATTTGAGACTGGATACATTTTCAGGAAAAATTCCTGATTGTAATGTCCAGAATCCATTCTGTTCACTTTTTTCGATTAAAGTTTTTAATAGTAAACTACCGATTCCCTTACCCTTACTTCCTTGCCTCACATATATACTAACCTCAGCTACGCCAGCATAAACACAGCGGCTTGAGACAGGACTTAATGCGGCCCATCCTAGAATTTTGCCATTTAAACGTGCAACAAACCGACATTCTAAGATATGACCACTATCCCAAGTTTCCCACGTTGGAGGTTCTTTTTGAAATGTTGCATTTCCAGTAGAGATTCCTTCTTGGTAGATTTCGAGAACTTGATCCCAATCTTCTTTTAGCATATTATCCAATAGAATTGAATTTTCCATAAAACCACCTGCTTTAGCTATATTGATTACAATTTAACTTCTTCAATAACGGATTCTCCCTTGCTATGGTCAGAATCTGTCCATTTCCACTTTTCATGTAATCTAATTCTTCCATCTGATAGAGTCTCTGGAGTAGAGGAACATTGACCGCCTCTTATTTCATTTTTTGAGTTAACATGGTTATATCTAAACTGTAAACTGCCATTCTCCTCAACAATTCCAATAAGCGTTCCTTTTACAATGTCTCCACCACTATATGTTGCTGAAAGTATGTTTCCTTCTTGTTGGTATTCAAAAAATGTTTCTAAAGAAACCTCTCCATTTGTTGTATTTTCGACAGAAACAAATTTCCGTCCATTGTAATTAATCAACAATTTTCTCCCCTTTGAAATTTATTTTTTAATAAAGATTAGATCTGTAATTCCATTGGATACACTATTACCTATTAGAATAAAGAGCTTGGTGGATGCACATACTAGCACGAAAAGTACTTTCGTTATTTTTAAAGGGAGAACAAACGATGCATGGATCTATGGATATCATTATTCGAACCTTAACTTCATTTATTTTATTATGGGTATTTGTCCTCGTGCTCGGAAAGCAAACGATTGCCCAGAAGACGTATCATCTCTATATCGCTTCCATTACGATGGGGACAATTGCAGGAAATCTAGCATTTAATATCAAAATAAAATTTATGTATTTTATTATTGCTATTATTATAATGGGTACTGTGGTTTTCGTTTTAAATCTAGTGGCAGTAAAAAATCCACGCTTCCGAAAATGGATTGCTGGAGAACCAGCTACTTTAATTCAAAATGGACAAATTCTTGTAGAATCCATGGAACGGATGCGATATTCAATGGATTCCCTGAAACAGGCCTTACGGGGCAAAGATATCTTCAATATTGAAGAAGTCGATTGTGCCATTTTAGAGATTGATGGCTCTCTCTCAGTCTTAAAAAAAGCACAATTCCTAACAACCACAAAAGAGGATTTACAGCAATTATCCTCTCCTGAATCATCACCGGTAGAGTTGATCTATGATGGAAAAATCGTAACCGAAAACATGTCACATCCCCGATACGGCGAAAAGTGGTTAATCAAAGAACTTAATAAAAGAAACCTTGCTATAACTGATGTTTCGTATGCTGTTGTAGGGACAAAAGGAAATTTGTATATTGATATAAAAAATTAATGTCCTTATCAAAGTCGGATGTTTTCAAAATGTTCTACAGTTGGAAATGGGTCGTAAAAATGATGTAATTGTTTTTTCCATTCTTGATACTCGGTTGATTGCCTAAATCCAACTGTATGGTCTTCTAATGTTTCCCACCTTACAAGTAATAAATATTTCCCTTTCACCTCTATACAACGCTGCAATTCGTGAGAAATGTACCCTTTCATAGATGCAATGATTTCTGAGGCCTGACGAAATGCGTCCTCATATTCCTCTTCCATGCCTGGCCTTACTTTAAGCATAACTGCTTCCAATATCATGTCATTCCCCTCTTTCTTAAAAGTACATTTTACACATGTTCTTATATAAAATCACTTAAGTTGTCTCGATTTTAAAAATATTCACATTTTTTAATTATTAATGTAAATCTTCTAATTTTACTAACTTGTCAGTGATTTGGGAATGTTCCTGCTCAGCCACTTCATTAGAGATAATATCTTCTTTAATCAATTTTTCAATGGCTTCGTATTGCGCGTATAATGCATGCTTTTGTAAGATCGTTTGTTGTTTTTCTTTTAGACTTGGATACTTCTCAAAAAGTTTCTCCAATTTGCTTTGTAATAATGATAATTCTTGTTCGTAATGGGTTATTACTTCTTTTGCTGCTGTTTCGGTAATGAACAAATTTTTTCTAACTGTGTGTATTTCATTTATGGCTGTTTCAAATCGGTGTCCCCGTGCGATAAGTTCTTCATATTCCTTATACCCTACTTCTTTTTTATTAAGCCCTAAGGCGGATAATAACGGTTTTATCGTAAGTCCTTGGAAAACTAATGAGAATAATACCACACTAAAGGCAATGATTAAGATGTCCTCCCGTCCTGAATAATCATGAGGAAGGCTTAAAACAAGAGCAATCGATAGGGATCCCTTTAAACCTCCCCAGTTGATCACGTGCTTCCAAGAAGTTGGGAAATTTTTAGTAAACATTAAGCTTGCATAAACAGCAATGCTTCTAGCAATAAGTACAATCAAAATAGCAAGAAAAACTAACCCCCATTTGTCTGCTAAGTTAATCTTGGTTATTTCTAATCCAACCATTAAAAATACGACTGAATTAGCTAGCAATGCCGTAACTTCCCAAAAATTATTAATATTTAACTTCGTCGTTGGGCTCATGCCAATTTTTGCTCCATAATTTCCAAACATCAGGGCAGCAACAACAACGGCAATTACGCCTGAGGCATGCATAGATTCAGCAAGTAAGAATGCCCCGTAAAATAGAATAATACTAAAGATGATTTCCAATGGGTAATCGTCAAAATAACTGGTTAATTTAGAGAAGCCATAACCGAGTGCACCGCCAATGATGAGTCCAAGTGAGATCACTTTAATAAATTCCCATAATCCATAGCCTGCACCTACTATGCCAAGATCAAGATATGTAAGTAAATAAAAGGCGGAAATTTTAAACAGGACGACAGCCAGTCCATCATTAAATAAACTTTCTCCTTCAATTACAGTTGCTAGTCTTTTGTTTACCCCCACGCTTTTAAAAATAGATATCACGCTTACTGGGTCAGTGGCACTCATCAATGCAGCAAAAACAAAGGCTTTTGGAATGGAAAAATCTAAAAGCCATAACGCTGAAAAACCGGTAATGAGAAAGGATAATAGCGTACCTCCAAAAGCTAAAGCTAAAATCGGCCCTTTATTCTCTTTTAAATGGGAAAAGGGCAGCTTTAATGCCGCTTCTCCTAATAAGGCTGGCAAGAACAGCGTAATAATGACAAAATTAAAAACTTCTCCTTCTGTAATAAAATCCTTTACTGCCACTAAGGCCGGAATGTTGATAAGGCCAATAATAGCTCCAACAATTACTAATGCAATGGGATAAGGTTGCTTTACTTTTTTTGCGATAGCAGTAATACCCGCTGCAATCATAATTAATGTAAGTCCAAGTTCGAAAATATGGTGGAAATCTAATTCATGCACGTTTTAAACCTCCTTATAAATTCATCATATCCATTTAGCGGAGAACGTATCATTAATTTACTGTTTAAAATAAAAAGGACCATGCGTAAAAATAATTTTCTTTTTATAAAAGCGTGGTTATGTATTTTTCATCACATCTTTACTTTCCTAGCGGATGTACAATCAAGAGGAATCCATTTTTGTAAAGGGGTTGAAGCCGGGGGCTAGAAGTTTAACAGTGTTGTAATTATACATATGAATCTTTAAAAAACTTAGGAGGATATTCAATTGTTGAAATTATTGGTTTTCGCTTTAATTGCTATTACTTTAGTCTTATTAAGTGTCTTTGCTGATGGCCTGATTAAGTTATATAAGGAGGAAAAGGAAGCTGAAAAAAATGTGGTCCTTGATGGAATGGAAGGATATTTGGCTCAAACGTTTGGAATTGGCCCAGTAAAAATATTCAAATCCATTCTTGATGCAGATGGCAATATAAGATATTTGATTTATTTGCCACAGTATGAGTGGTTTAAATCCCCCAAATACAAATGGTATGAAGTGTATGCCACCAAAAACGGCTTTCAACATCATGAAATTGAAGGATAATTTCAATGACTTAACAATGAACACCCCGTAGAGACTTCCCTGGGGTGTTCATTTTTTTTAGGCTATCCACCATTTCGTGGTGATTGAATAAATAGCAAGTTTATTCAGTAACAATGGATTGGGATTGGGCTTGGGCTGACTTTTGAACTTGAGTTACAGCTGTTAAAGCATTCGAAATTTCATTTGATGCTTGTTTAATGGCTTCCTCTGCAAGTGTTGGGTCGGAATTGGCTTTTTCAATTGCTTTTGTTAATAATTCTTCCGTAAGTGCTACATTTGCTTTTGCTTGGCTTAGTTGGTTTACATCAATTTGAGGCATGATTATCTCTCCTTTTGTTTTGTAATACCTCTATATCATCACCCTGCTTTTTGTTTTTATTAAAGGTAAAAAATACCTCTCGTAACCCCCAAAAAAATGGCTGGGAGTTTGCCTCCCAGCCATTTTTTACGACGTCTTATTTAACATTTTCGATGATCGTTGCTACACCTTGTCCTCCACCGACACATAAGGTGGCTAAACCATAACGATTTTCTCTTTTCTTCATTTCGTGAATTAAAGTCACTAAAATTCTTGCTCCACTTGCACCGATTGGATGACCAAGTGCAATGGCACCACCATTAACATTTAGCTTTTCTTTACTAAAGTGAAGCTCGCGATCCACTGCAATAGATTGGGCAGCAAATGCCTCATTTGCCTCAATTAGGCCGATGTCATCGATGGATAAAGACGCAGTTTTTAGAGCTTTTTTTACAGCTGGAACTGGCCCGATTCCCATAATACTCGGATCCACACCTGCGGTAGCATTCGCTTTTATTGTAACAAGAGGGGTAACTCCTAATTCTTCGGCCTTTTTACGGCTCATAACAACAAACGCTGCAGCCCCATCGTTAATTCCTGAAGCATTTGCCGCCGTAACTGTTCCATCTTTTTTAAAGGCAGGACGAAGTTTTCCTAATCCTTCTGCTGTCGTTCCAAACCGCGGGAATTCATCTTGGCTGAATATTGTCACTTGTCCTTTACGGCCAGGGATCTCTACAGGGACAATTTCATCAGCAAAGCGATTGGCTTCAATCGCAGCTTGTGCCTTCTGCTGACTCCACGCTGCAAATTCATCTTGTTCGGCACGTGAAATTTCATATTTCTCGGCAAGATTTTCTGCCGTAATTCCCATATGGTAGTCATTTTCCGCACAAACTAATCCATCCTGAAGCATACTGTCTAAAATTTTCTGATCGCCCATCTTAAAACCGTTCCGTCCGCCTTTTAGTAGGTATGGAGCTTGACTCATATTCTCCATTCCACCAGCAACCACTACTTCTGCTTCACCAGCAAGAATAGCTTGGGTAGCTAAATGAACAGCTTTTAAGCCTGAACCACAGAGCATATTTATTGTCATAGCTGTGGCTTCTTGAGGAATACCAACAGCAAGGGCACTTTGTCTGGCTGGATTTTGGCCTAAGCCTGCTTGTAAAACGTTCCCCATAATAACTTGTTCTACATCATTGGGACTAATTCCAGCTCTTTGAATAGCTTCTTTTATGACCATGGATCCTAACTGGGTGGCTGAAACGTTTTCTAAACCTCCTAGAAAACTTCCAATTGGCGTTCTTACAGCACTAACAATTACTATTTCATTTACTGTCATCCTAATCTCCTCCAAAGTAATTTATGTATTCGAATAATAATTCCACACAAATATTACTACATTAGCCGTGCTTTTAGTGACAAACTATTCGACAAATTCAGAGTTATAATTTGATTTCTTTATTGCTTCATTGTGCAAAAACACATTTAAACTCTTTCAGTAAAATGTTCAAAAATCAACTTACAGCAATGGAAGCGCATTAAAATATAAAATAAAAACTCAAAATTAACTGGAAAAATGTACGTGTTGAACTATATAAGAAAATGACAGATTTTGTAGAAATATTTTTTGGATCATTATTTTTCAATATTATTAATTTATATAATAAAAAAACAAAAAGAGAGAAAATGTTAATTTCCTCCCTTCCCGTTTGCTATTTTGTTTAAATCACTAAGCCGCCATCTACACTTAAGATCGTCCCGTTTATATAACTAGCCTTATCTGAAGCCAAAAATAAGTACGCAGCGGCAATATCTTCTGGCTTTCCAAGCTTTTTAAGCGGGGTCTTTTCCTTCATAATTTGCAGTACTTTGTCTGGTACCGCTGCCGTCATGCCAGTTTCTATAAAACCTGGTGCGACTGCATTGACCCTGATCCCTTTTGGACCAAATTCTTTCGCCCAGCTTTTGGTCAACCCGATAACCCCGGCTTTTGTCGCAGCATAGTTCGTTTGGCCAATATTTCCATATAAACCCACAACTGAAGATGCATTAAGAATGACACCCGACCCCTGTTTTAACATAATGGGAGCTACGGCCTTTGTGCATTTAAAAACACCAGAGAGGTTTACTGATATGACCTTTTCCCAATCGGATTCCTCCATTTTAGTAAGAAAGCCATCAAGGGTAATTCCAGCATTGTTAATTAAGATATCAATTCGGCTATGTTTTTCTATCGTGGAACGAACCATCGCTTCGATCTGGGCACTGTCTGTTACATCTACTTTAAAAAACTCTACCTTTTCACTATTGAATTCTTCTAATGCACTTTTACCAGCTGACTCATCATAATCACAAATTACGACACTTGCTCCCTCTTGAAGAAATTGTTTAGCGGTTTCTTTGCCAATCCCTTGTGCTCCACCTGTAATTAAAACGACTTTTTTATTATACTGCAATAATATCACCTCTTATTTTTTTCCAATTTGACAGTTAGCTTCAAGATCAACCCTTGGCAAATGCATAGAAAAATTCGCGACAAACCATGTGATGGATGCAAGGCTTTGACAACAGCAATAAACCCTTTTTACCCATATTTATGACGGATTATCCCTATTTATCACTCTTGGTAATTGGTTTGGGAATTTAATCCAAGTGAGAAATTTGTCAAAAAATGAAGAATTGTTTTTGGATAATTTTCAATATTTCACCTTTAAAAAATTCTATGAAGTAGGTATGATGATTACGTCAACAAAAGTATTTTAGGAGGAAAAAAAATGAGCCAAGACTTTAATTTTTCTGAAATGTGGAAGGATTTATATTCACAATCAAGTAAATTATTCGATGAAAAAATCAGCAAGGATTTCCCTTCTCAAGGCATGGGACAGGTTTTGGAAATGAATCTTCAATTTAAAAAAATGCTCGATGAATCAACATTACGTTATTTAGAATTTATGAATGTTCCATCTCGAAAAGACCTTGCAGACATTTCCTCGTTGATTGTTAATGTAGATGCAAAAGTAGATGATTTAGAAGAAAGCTTGGAAGAAAAATTGGTTAATCAGGGAGATCAGGAGTCATTTAAGACAGAATTGTCGAATTTAAAAAAGGAAATGAAGAGTTTGGATAATAAATTGAATCAAATCCTGGCTTTGTTAAAAACACCAGATAAAACCAAATAGAAACGCATTACATAATGCATGTAAAACCAAGTAATTTAGTCAACCAACAACTACAATAGATGAGGTGCGTAAAAATGACAGAATTAAGAGACAAAGTAGCAATTGTAACAGGCGGCAGCAGAGGAATTGGTGCATCGATTGCATTAGAACTGGCTAAAAATGGCGCGAAAGTTGTTATTAACTATAATATCCGCAAAGAACTAGCTGATAAAATCGTCGCAGAAATAAATGAATTTGGCGGAGATGCATACGCAGTTCAAGCTGATGTTTCAGAAAGTAATGAAGCAGCATACCTTGTTCAAGAAACGATCAACCATTATGGCAAATTAGATATCCTGGTTAATAATGCAGGAATTACAAGAGACAGCACGTTTAAAAAATTGAACGAAGAAGATTGGAGAAAAGTAATCGATGTTAATTTAAACAGTGTTTACAACAATACATCTGCAGCTTTACCTTATCTTCTTGAATCAGATGCAGGCCGCATTATCAATATTTCGTCAATCATTGGCCAAGCCGGTGGATTTGGACAAACTAACTATGCTGCAGCCAAAGCTGGGTTAATTGGATACACTAAATCTCTCGCACTTGAACTTGCTAAAAGTAAAGTAACAGTTAATGCGATTTGCCCAGGATTTATTGGAACCGAGATGGTCCAAGCCATTCCTGAAAAAGTTCTTGCAGGAATCGTTGAAAAAGTACCGCAAAAACGTTTAGGCAAACCAGAAGAAATAGCTCGTGGTGTGGTTTTCTTATGTAAAGATGGAGACTATATTACTGGTCAGCAATTAAATATTAACGGCGGACTTTACATGTAAGTGTCATGAAGGTACGAATTTTTTTATATATTAAATGAGTAAATAAATTGAGTAAGGAGTGAACAGTCATTAACGTTCTTATGAAAGAATGGAATGAGGTGCTCGAATTTGCACCTCAAAAGTATCAAGAGACGTATCAACGAGTAATTAGGGCAAGTCAAGTGTTAACGACCGATGCTGAACCTGAGGTAGCACCTACACCGAAAGAAGTTGTTTGGACTAGAAATAAAGCAAAACTCTACCGGTATATTTCCGATCAACCAAATAAACATAAAATCCCACTTCTATTAGTGTATGCTCTAATTAATAAACCCTATATTTTGGATTTAACCAAGGGTGGCAGTTTAATAGAATTTTTAGTTGAGCGCGGATTTGATGTTTATCTCCTAGATTGGGGTACACCAGGTTACGAAGATAGACATATGAAACTAGATGATTACATTATGGACTATATCCCACGTGCTGTTCGTAAGGTAATGAGAAGATCGAAAGTTGAGGAAGTATCGATCCTTGGATATTGCATGGGTGGAACGATCACGTCTGCATTTGCGGCTCTACACCCTGAATTGCCAATCCGCAACCTTATCTTTATGACTAGTCCGTTTGATTTTGAAAATAGTGGCGCATATGGTGCGATGCTAGATGAGCGATATTTTGATATTGATAAAGTGGTAGAAACCCTTGGTGTGATTCCTCCAGAAATGATAGACTTTGGAAACAAAATGATCAATCCAATGGGGACCAACTTTGGACCATTTATTAGTCTCTATGAGCGTGCTGATAATGAAAATTTCATCAAGAGCTTCAAACTACTACGAAAATGGTTAAACGATGGAATCTTATTTCCAGGTGAAGCCTACCGTCAGTGGATTAGAGACTTCTATCAAAAGAACAAACTGATTAAAGGTGAACTGGTTATTCGTGGTCAAAAGGTTAAACTTGAAAATATCAAGGCGAATGTCCTGAACTTAGCTGGGGTAAACGACCTTATTGCCCCACCGCATCAAGTCGAGGCTTTGATGAATGCGATTTCAAGTGAAGACAAACAATTTAAAGTATTACCAGTTGGGCATACTTCGATTACGTTTGGCAGCCAAGCGACAAAAATTACCTATCCAACCATTGGAAACTGGTTAGAAGAAAGATCCAACTAATCTAATAAATATTTTAAAATAGATGAGTGTCCTTTGGGCACTCATCTTATTTTCCTAATAACACATTCTTTCAGATTAAACAAGTCATAGTTAGTGGTAAAGTTAATTATATGTAATTTTCAGAGAATTGGCAAGAGTTAAAAATAAATATTTTATATATAAAAAAGGAAAAAAACAGGTGGAACTGACAGCTGTTGACCTACATAAACAAAAGAACCACAGCCTCGAGAGCTGTGGTCTAAATATAGTACTAATTGTATAGAAATCATTTCCTATTAATTGTTCTTTCTATGATTTTTAGGATAGGAAGCATGAACTGCCATCCTACTCAAGTTAATGTGTAAAATGCGACGCTTCTCGCTTTCACTCATTGAGTTCGGGACTTATCGTAGAACGTGTTCATCCTCCTCCCCTATCAACAAAAAAAATACCACAGTATCAAATACTGTGGTAAAACATGTTTTAATTTTTTCCAATGAATTAATCGTCACCAAACCCAGAAAATCCGATGGATGCTGAGGAAAGGGCTTGGTCCCATTCTTGTTTTTGTTGTTTGTGTTGCAAGGATTTTAGGTCCGCGCATAGTCGTACCACATCCACTTTTTGTTCGTAATGCCATTCAAGGGCAATCGATGTATACAATTCATTGAGCTGAGCATAGGAGAAATCCTTTGTCGAGTCAACGACTTGTTGAATCTCCTCCTCTGATAAAATCAGAGTAATATTCTTGTGGACTAGGTACTGATAACGAAGCTCCTTCGTCGGTACGTGAATTTCATAGGCGCGGTCAAACCGGCCAGAGCGGTTCATAAGGGCGGGATCAATTTTTTCAGGATAATTCGTCGTCCCAATAATGAAAATTCCTTCCTTAGAGGTGGCTCCGTCTAAAATGTTTAAGAATACAGATCGAACACTCGCGGGCATTGAATCGATATCTTCAATCACAAGGACCAATGGTGTTAATTTTAATACAGACGTAAATACCTCTTTAATCGTATAACTCGAGGTAAATTCAGTGATCTGCCAATAAGCAACGGGTGCATTAATGCTGCTGGCGATCGATTTAACGAGGGTGGTCTTCCCATTACCTGGCTTTCCATAAAGAAGAATCCCCCGTTTGTAAGGAATGTCATACGTTTTGAAAAACTGACCGCTTTCCGAGAAGAATTCGTCAATCGAGCGGTAAATTTCCCGCTTCAATGAATCCTCTAAAAATACATCTTCTCTGCTAACCAAAGTAGTAATACTATCAATCTCAGTTTCTACACCGTCTTCAGTATCTGTAAAAACAGTTACATAGTTTTTAATATAGTCTCTTTTTCTTTTGAGAACATACTTCAAATAGGAAACCATACAAGCATCATTTTTTGCAAAAATAAAATCCCGATTCATTTCGCCGTCACTCTGGAAAATGACCACTCTTGCAAGGGCAACCTGATAATTAGGATAATAAAAAAGACCATTGGTGATGCGTGGTTTCACAATCAGCTCCATCGCTTTTTCGGTATGGTTGGATGAGATCGTCTTTGTCTCGCCTTCTTTATACACGTGACAAATCAGTTGTGCTTCTGGCGATTCCTCTTTCAAGTCTTCCTCAAGTATGTCCCAAATCTCATTTGAGGTATCTTCATCTGAATACATGTGAAAGTCGTGGCCCACTTCATTCACAAGTTTTTCTTGAAGTGTAGAAACGATTTTGCCATAGTCATAATAATACGGCAATGCCTCGCGTTCGATTGTTTTTGTATCAAACAGTACGTTATTTTTCATTAATTTCTCCTTATTATTAGTAATTATTAAACCTTCCCATCAAAATGGTATGATAGTAATTCCCATCAGATAGTCTTTTGTCTTTTTTTAGAATCCCTTCCACTTCAAAGCCAAGTTTTTCATAAAGCTTGATTGCTTTATGGTTTGTTTCGAGAACAGCCAAAGATATTTTCTTTAACCCATTTGAGTCTGCCCATCGAATAGATTCTATTAAGAGGTTTTTCCCGATCCCATATCCCCAAAATTCTTTTAAAATACAGACTCCAAATTCTACTTTATGAGCAAATCTTTTCAATTTGAATCCTTCACATCTCGAAAACCCTACAATTCTATTATCCACTTCAACAACCAAAAATAGGTTATGAATATTTTCTGTGTCATTCTTAATAATCTGTTTAAAACCTGATTCATCTATGAAGGCTTCGCCTTTTTCTCTATCTAAATTTTCTGTTTCACCATCTATTTGCATTCTTAATTCAGACAAGTCCTTCGCATCTTTCTCCATAGCAGACCTTATCACATAGCGTAAATGATGAACATCAAATTCTTTCTGCTCCACTCTCATGAATTGTCCTCCTTATTTATTATAGAGGTCCTTTCTCTACTATGTTATAGCACATACGTTCAGTAAAAGAAATATACTAATAGGTAATTTTTCTTATGGATAAATCAACAAATTTTCCCAACAAAAAGAGCAGTGTCTAAACGGGAAAATAGCACATAAGCAGCCATTTAACTGTATATAATTCATTAAGCCATTTTTTGGGGAAAGTAAGGGAGGTTGCCTCATCACATGAATTCTCCATTAACAGAACAAGAAATGCTCGCCATCATTAAAAATGGTCTTAAGAAGACACAAGTTCCTAAACATTTGATTATTGTTGGTGCCGGAATGGCTGGACTCGTCGCGGCGTCTTTACTAAAGGAAAGCAGTCATCAAGTCACCATTCTGGAAGCGAATAATAGAATTGGAGGACGTGTTTTCACGATGAGGGCTCCCTTTAGTAGTAACTTATATTTTAATGCTGGAGCAATGCGTATTCCCGAACAACATAAGATAACCTTTGAATATATTAAAAAATTTAAGTTACCTACAAATAAATTTATTAATCGAACTCCAAATGACATCCTCTACGCAAATGGCATTAAAACACGACTGAGTGTATTTGAAAGTAACCCAAGCATTTTAAAATATCCTGTTGCAGAAAATGAAAGAGGGAAATCGTCTGAAAAACTATTGCTTTCTGTGGTACAGCCAATTATCGATTTTATTAATCAAGATCCAGAAAAGAATTTGCCTCTAATTGAAAAACAATATAGGAATGTATCCTTTAATTCATTCTTAAACACTTATTTTTCAATCGGTGCCATTGATATGATTGGTGTACTTCTCGATTTGGAAGCATTTATGGGGATGGCCTTTGTTGAAGTTATCCGAGAACTTATCATTTTAACAACAACCAAGACTTTCTATGAAATTACAGGTGGCATGGACCGTTTGCCTCTTGCCTTTCTCCCGCAATTATACAAGAATATTTTGTTCAACCAAAAGATGATGAAGATTTCTCAAAACAAAAATAGTGTAACTATTCATTGTATGAACCAACAAACTGGCGAGAATTTCATGATAACGGGTGATCTTGCGATCGTTGCCATCCCTTTTTCGACCTTACGATTTGTGAAAGTTGAACCCTACGAGTCTTTCTCCTATTATAAAAGAACCGCGATTCGTGAACTCAATTATATGGCCTCATTAAAGATCGCCATCGAGTTTAAAAGTAGATTTTGGGAAAAAGCAGGGCAACTTGGAGGTAAATCCATTACGGAACTGCCGATCCGTTTTACATATTATCCAAGCTATGGCATTGGTACAAATGGACCTGCCGTAATAATCGCGAGTTACACCTGGGCTGATGAGGCCTTAACATTAGAGAGCCTAACTCAAAGAGAATTGATCCAATATGCTCTCATGAACTTGGCAGAAATTTTCGGGCATCAGGTTTATTCAGAATTCGTGACAGGAGCTTCTTTTAGCTGGAGTAAGAATCCGTATTCTTGTGGAGCTTTTACATCCTTAGAACCTGGTCAGGATAGAGAATTATATCCTTACGTTTCTAAACCTGAGGGGAGAGTACATTTTGCCGGTGAACATACTGGACTTACGCATGGTTGGATCCAAGGAGCAATTGAATCAGGAATCCGTGTGGCAGATGAAGTGAATGACCTGCCTAAATAATCTTAGTAAAAAAAGGCTGTGATGACAGGAACGGGTTTCGTTTCTTATCGTGATACCAGAAAATATAACCAAATTTACACCTTGTATTGCATCTGTTTTGCAATTATAAATAAAATGGCTCAGTTCACTATTCTGAGCCATTTCTTCAAGTCTATGAACATTTTTATACAAGACAATCAAGTTTGAAACTCTTCTTTTAAAATAGAGTACATCTTTAGATCTTGATGTTTGTCTTTTATGTATATCCCTTTTCTTAATATCCCCTCAAAAGTCATTTTTCTAAGAATAAGACGTTCAGTTTCTAAAATTGGTAAATCACCATATATTTTTTCAATCTCCATAAAATTCCCTCCGATTTTTTTTATTAATGAAGACTACTTCTTTAAAAATCTAGGCTTTATAAGATTGACTCACTTCTACTTTTAATGGTTGTTTTTTTATCACGATGACAAATAAACTAGCTAATAAACAAAACATTCCGGCAAGAACAAATACCCATGTGTAAGAGGTGAAGATATTATAAATAATCCCGGCTCCACCGGCAGCCACAGCTGAACCTAATTGGTGGGCTGCAAAGATCCAGCCGTAAACAACGACACTTTTTTCAATTCCAAAAATTTGCCGTGAAATGTTAATAGTTGGAGGTACGGTTGCAATCCAATCTAGTCCATAAAAAACAGAAAAAATAATTAGTAGAGTAATAGAACCTTCAGATAGTGCAAAGGGAAGTAAGACAAGTGAGGCCCCTCTTAGAGCATAATACCAAAACAGCAGCCAACGATTATCGAACCGATCGGATAACCAACCAGAAAGCGTGGTTCCTATTAAATCAAATATCCCCATAAAAGAAAGCATCGAAGCCGCAGTAACCGCAGTAAATCCGAAACCAATACAGTACGAAATAAAATGAGTGCCGATTAAACCACTAGTAGAAAGTCCGCATATAAAAAAGCTTCCTGCTAGCAACCAAAATTCTTTCACTTTTACCGCTTCCGTTAATGTACGAAAGGCGATTATTATGGGATTATTCTTTTGGACTACTTCATTCTCTAGTACTTCTTCTTTACGTCCGTATGGGAGAATCCCTACGTCTTTTGGAGAGTTTTTCATAAATAGTAGAATGATGACCAACATAATCAAGCTAAGGATTAGGATAAAACCAATCGCCCATTTCCACGAATACGCTTCGATAATCATAGCTAACAACGGTAGGAGGATTAACTGTCCCGTAGCTGTACTAGCTGTCAAAATACCAACGGCAAGTCCTCTTCTTTTTTCAAACCAATGATTTGCAACATAGGGGCTTAATATCGTTAAGAACAGACCCGATCCTAAGCCGATAATCACACCCCAAATTAACATTAATTGCCAAGGTTCCTCCATTAATAGGGTGAGTAATACACCGACCAACAGCGTTGACATGGCCAACATCATCATTTTCTTTAATCCAATTTCCTCTAACAGCGCCGCCATAAAAGGACCTGAAATCCCGTATATGAGAAGGTTAATCGCAAACGCCAAGGAGATTAATGACCGATCCCATCCGAACGCGTTTTCTAATGGGACAATTAACACTCCGGATGAGGATCGAACAATGCCTGCCACAATAATAGAAAAGAAAGTTATCAATAATATAAACCAACTATAATGAATACGTCTCAAATGTTTACCCTCCAGTTGTAGTGAATATTCAGAATATAAGTCAATAGTCATCCACTTGTCAACTCTGTATTAGTATGTGGAAAAGCGGCATCAAATGCCGCTTTTCCATTCTGGGGCTTCATCATGATTTTATTGAAGAGGTGGTTTATTTTTACTTTTTAAAATTTCATTTACTGTTGTTTTCATGGAATAAATCACGGTTTTCTTATAACGTGCTGCGATAAGTAGCACTCTTATTTGTTCGGAACGGGATAGTTCTTTAAAACGAGGTTCTTGTTTTAAAAAGGAGCGAACGATTGACCAGCTGGCCGGCATTAAAGGAAAATCATCAAGGGGTTGTTTGTTTCGTAAACGATGAAGCCACGATCTCATTCCAGAGGAACTACTATTTTTATCAACAATACAAGGTGCATAAATATTTTTCGTGTGCTTTTTAAGGGATTCAAATCGATCTTGACCGCTAACAATAATGTAGTTACCATCCTTCCGATTTTTTTTGACAACCAAAACAAACATGCAGTCCCACATTACTCTCTGAAGTTTCTTAATGTGCTCTGTAATTTTCATCGATAAATCAGGCTTGATTTTGTTTAAAGGAATGTACTGGATCGTAAATTTCATACTAAGCCCCTCCTGTTTTTTCATTTACCTTTCCTTAATTGCATGCAGCAGGTGCGTTATGTTGGTGAAATTCGGTATGAAGTACGATTAATTCCCTTTTAAAATATGTATGATTTGGGCGCATGTCACATACGAAGTATGTTAAAAACATTTCGGGCCCACGCAAAATTATTAATTTCCATTCAAATGATAGATTAGTTGCACAACGCCGGAGGAGAACGTTCTTGTATTAACCATTTTTAAATTCAACCTCTGTTTTATATCAATAAACAACGGTTTTCCTTCTCCTAAAATAACAGGATGAACAGATAATCTAAATTCATCAACAAGCCCTAAATTGATAAAAGATGTAATGAGACTTGCCCCGCCATATAGCCATATGTCTTTACCAGACTTATTCTTTAATTTATTTACTTCTTCAAGAATATTATCATTTATGAATATTGCTTTATGATCAGTCCCTTTTTGCGTTCTGGAAAACACATATTTTTCTTTACTATAAACTAATTCCCACATTTCTTTTTCAGTATCAGTTTCTTCATTTTCTGGAGTAAATTGTCCCCATAAATCGTAGCTTTTTCTTCCATATAAAATAGTATCAATTTGATTTAAGAAATTAATAAAATCCATCTCAGAGTCCATAATGCACCAATCAACTTCCCCATTTTTCCCTTCAATAAAACCGTCTAAAGTAACTGCTAAATCTAAAATTATTTTTCTTTGTCTTACGTTATTGGACATTATACTTCCTCCCTTTAATTATCCTCAAAACGGAACCCTATAATGGGGGTCTTAACCGTTTTTATTTAAAATTAATTCGATTTAAGATTTTTGCTTTTTGATAGTGAAATAATGATTTCGATACTTCAAAGATGGTTCCATTCGTTAAGCATACTGTATTTTCAATGATTAATGCTGGATCTAATGGATGAATATGAAGCAATTCTGCACTTGCTTCATCAATTTTCTCACAGTTGATTACTTTGTCAGCAAAGCCAATATTTAATTTCAGGTCATCGATAAGAAAACTATAAATAGAACTCGATGCAATGTCTTCATTTAAATAAGGCACAATATCTTTATTAAAGTAACTTATTTCAATCGAGAAGGGTTCATGATCAACCACTCGCAGCCGCTTAATATAATAAAGTTTTGTACCGACTTCACAACGCATTTGTTTAGCGATTATTTCATCGGCTGTTTGGACTTGTAATGACAGGATTTTTGTCTCAATTACTTTTGAATTCAAATCTTTTGTTAACCCTCTAAGACTGCCTAAATTGATATAATCAGTAACAGACTTATCACGTAAAAACATTCCACTGCCTTGGACTTGGTAGATAAGCCCGAGGTTAACTAGCTGTGTAACTGCTTTCCGAATTGTATTTCGGCTCACTTCAAATTTTTTTATTAGTTCATCCTCTGTCGGTAATTTTTTCGTTTGATCAAATTTCCCATCCCGAATTTCCTGTTCTAAACAATCAGCTATTTCTTTGTATTTTACGGCCATATTATCTCCCTATTATCGCTCAAAACTCTTAACTGCCTCTATTATACACAAAACCTCTTGGTTAAAACCAAGAGGTTCTTTTTATTTATAGCTCCTCGCCTCTCGTCTCAATAATATGCTTATACCAGTGAAACGACAGCTTCTTCTTTCGGTTTAAGTTATCCTGATGATCCACGTAAATAAATCCGTATTGCTTTTTAAACCCGTTTAACCAGCTTAATAAATCAATCACAGACCACGCATAATACCCTTTTAGATTAATACCTTCTTTAATAGCACGCTTAACCACTTTTAAATGTTCCTCTATATATTTAATACGAGGAACATCGACGATTTCTCCATCAATAATCGGATCTTCATCGCCAAGGCCATTTTCTGTTACATACATTTTTATATCACCGTAACGCTCTTTTAACATATGCAGTCCGTCTAAAAATCCTTGCGGCGAGATTTCCCAGCCCCATTTTGTATAGGTTTTATCTTCCATCTTAACTGTCCGATAAAAATTATCAAAGGACGGGTTTCCTGGCGCTAGCGTAGATGTTTCTCGTGAGTGCTCCATCGATAAAGCAGCTTCATGATTTTTTTCCACTCGAATCGGCTGGTAATAATTAAGTCCAATAAAATCATTTTTTCTCGCATTTCTTTTTAACGTATCCAGTTCTTCTTGAGTCCAGTTTGGCGTCCAGCCTTTCTCCTGTAATTGCTCAACCACATAAGACGGATATTCCCCTTTTAAAATCGGATCATAATACCAAAAAGTTTCATATTCATTGGCATGTCTTGCTGCTAATATATTCTCAGGTTGATCATCTACACTGTAGGCTGGTAAAAACACATGGGTGATCCCAATCTCGCCGTAATGATTCAATTCTTTATAGACCTCGATGGCCTTTGCGTGGGCATAAAATACGTAATGGGTCGCTTGAAAGTATTTTTTTTCATCATTTTGGATACCGGGCGGATGAGCTCCTTTTAAATAGCCTAATCCCGTAAACATAACTGTTTCATTGAACGTAATCCAATGTTTGACGCGGTCACCAAATGCCCGAAAACAAACGTCTGCATACTTCACGAAGGCTTCTGCTGTACGTTTATTCGTCCATCCTCCATCTTCTTCAAGCGTCAGAGGCAAATCCCAATGATAAAGCGTAACAAAGGGAACAATCCCGTACTTTAAACAATCATTAATGACATTATTATAAAATTCCAAACCCTTTTCATTGACTTCCCCATCTCCTGTAGGCAGAATTCGTGCCCATGAAATGGAAAAACGGTAAGATTCAAGTCCCATTTCGGCCATCAATTTAATATCTTCTTTGTAGCGATGATAGTGATCTATCGCGACATCTCCGTTTGTCCCTTCATACGTTTTTCCCGGAATCTTTGAAAAGACATCCCAATTTGTTAACCCTTTACCATCTTCATTCCATGCCCCTTCTATCTGATAAGAAGCAGATGCTGCTCCAAATAAAAAATCATGTGGAAACCTCATGATAAAACCTCCGTTTTTATACCATTCAATTAAATTTATTACTATTTATAAAATTTATAGGTACAAATTATAAATTGATTATATACCTTCGTTTAATATTTGACTACCTTAATCTCGTAAAACAAGTAAAGTTTAGTATCTACAGTAATGGAATATTTATATTTAAGTTCCATTAATTTGCAAAGAAAAAAGAGCTGCATTCAGCTCTTATCATTCTTATTGAGGTTATCCCTACTTTTTTAAAAGTTATATTTCACTTTGTCATATAAATTCTTACCACGGTAATAAACTTATTTCTTCCTTCCGATATATAACAAATGCGATGATATTCCGAGAATATAGGGGTCTGCTGCTCTTTCCTTGAAGAAAGCTATAATCTTTTCTACTTCTTGTTCACCTTTGTCTTTCCAAAAATTCCAATGATCATGGTTTAAGATTGCGCCTATATTCGAACCTATTAATTCTAAGGTCTCAAATCCGTGTACTTCCATAAAAGGATTGATGTCTTCAATATTAAAATAATACGCACCTGTAAAACGCCTCTCATCTGCGTGATTAAAGCAACCCGAGTGAGAAAATTGAATAATGGTATCGATATTATCGTGGGGCCTCCAATTTTCAGGGTATAAGAGCGATGTAAGAATGTGCCTTATTCTAGGCATAAAAGCAACAAAAACCAGCCCATTTCTTTTTGTTACTCGATGTAATTCTTTGACGGCTTGAATTCGCTCATTTTCCTCCTGTAAATGATACATAGGACCAAGCATTAAAGAAGAATCAAACTGTTCATCTTTAAACATATCAAGTTTTCTAGCATCAGCTGTATAAAAACCTTCAAATTGTTCTCTTAAATGAATTTCTTTTGCCTTATTTTCAGCTATTTCTACTAATCTAGGCGTTAAATCTGTTAGAGTTACCTTATAACCTTCTTTGGCGAGTTCCATTGAATATTTTCCAGGTCCAGCCCCGTTATCAAGGATATATCCCGTTTCAGGCAGATATTTTTTTATGTAGTGCCAATTTACTTGGAATTCAATCGGTTCTCGATCAAGTCTTCCCCACTCATCAAACTCACTGTAATAGTTTATGATGTTATTCATATATTTCCACCTATTTTCCCCATTTTTATATGTAAAATTCTATAAAAAACAATAATATCCTGCTTAAACATATTCTTCATCAAGACTGTTTTTTACGAGTACCTCTTTGGTCGTTTTATGTTAAGCTAGTGAATTAATAGAAAAGTATTTGCATTATTCTTTAAGTTTCATATAATTAAGAATACGTTTATATTTTATAAGGGGAGATAACAAAGGTATGGTTTTTTATGATTCAATAACCTTAATGAAGAAAGAGACCCACAACGGTCATCTCAAACAACTGTCTTTATTCCTATCTGAAGATTATAAATTTGATAGGTTAAATTCAAGTGATGCATCATGACTGAGTTTCCACATGTCTTTGATCAAGTTTTAATGGTTCTCTTTCCTATCTTGGTTTACCAATTGTTCTTTAATGAGAGCGATGATAAACGAAGGAAACCGTATTCTAAATTGTCCCTATTGCTTCTAATCATGTTACTCCTGACGATGTCGTTTCCTATCGAATTAGAAAAGGGATATTACTATGATTTCAGAGTTATACCTGCCATCATTTCTTTTGTTTATGCAGGAATGATTCCAGGTTTCATGACAGTAACTTTGCTGTTTATTTACAGGTTTTATCTTGGCGGGGATGGCATATACATCAATTTATTAAATATTTCGCTTGTCACGTGTCTCATGATTTTTTTCACAATGAAGTATGAATCCTTTATGGCGGATAATAAGATTTTAGTTGTCAGCATTATCTATTCTGCATCAATGTTATTCAAAACCTTTTTTATGTTTAAGTACCATCATACTGAACAAATACCTTTTATGATTTTATTTTATATAGTTTCCTGGATTAGTTTACTGATGGTGGTATTTATCATTGATTACGTGGATCAGCATCTAAAGATCCAAAAGGAACTGCAAAGGGCTGAAAAATTGAATGTTATTAGTCAACTGGCAGCATCCGTTGCACATGAGGTAAGGAACCCGATGACAACCGTCAAAGGCTTTTTGCAGTTGATGGGCAGTGACAGTCACGTACATAGTAGCCATAAGGACTACATCGACATATCTCTTAGAGAATTGAACCATGCCCAATCGATCATTAATGATTATTTATCATTAGCAAAACCCAATACAGAGGGTTTCAGTTCCATTAACGTCTCAAACGAAGTAACCAATGCCATTAGTCTTATCACGTCATACTCTAATATTAATAATATCCGAATTGAAACTTCCATCCAGGATTCGTTATATATGAATGGAAATAGGGACGAACTGAAGCAGATTTTGGTAAATATCATCAAGAACGGAATTGAAGCAATCGGACACAAGGGGTTACTGACTGTTAATGCCTATTTAAATAATCTTGGGGAAATCATCATAGAAGTAATTGACACAGGGTCGGGCATGACAAAAGAGCAGATTAACAAGGTTGGTACACCTTTTTACTCGACAAAGGACAAAGGGACGGGTGTAGGGCTGACCATCTCCTATCAGTTAGTCCATGCGATGAAAGGAAAAGTGGAACTCGAAAGTGAACCAGGAAAAGGAACCAAGTTCTCGATTATCTTTCAAGCATGCATAGGTGATGAAGGGAAACACTTTTTAGCCAACACAAAACCATAAGTTGAAAATATCCTGCGGAATATACCCAGGATATTTTTTTATTGTCATTAGGCAATATACTCCCTCCCCTTCATGAATCGGATATGGCTAATTGGAAATATTAAGTTTGTATTATTAACAAAATTGATATTTTAATTCTTTTGAAAAAGTGGAGGTTATCGCATGGCTACTAGAAAAAAAGACAAATTTGCCGTTTATTTAGGGAATATTGCTACTAATTTGAAAGAAAGTGCTAATTATTTTGCAGACTATAAACTAAAAAACGTTAGCGATCTGAAAATTTTTTCAGAAAAGATGAAGGAATATGAAAACAAGGGTGATGATTTGGTCCATGAGGTGATTAAAGATTTACATAATGCCTTCATCACCTATATTGAACGTGAGGATATTTTAACATTGACGATGAGCATGGATGATGTTTTAGATGGCTTAGAACATACTGCTGCTTTATTTGAAATGTATTCGATTATCAATGCGGATGATTACATGCTTAGGTTTGTTGAGGCGATCCGAAGCTGTACTGCTGAAATTGAAACAGCGGTGGAAATGCTGGCAACAAAGAAATTACTAAACATGCGGGAACATGCCATCAAAATTAAAGATTTGGAATCAAAATGTGATGGAGTTTTGCGTGAATCGATTAAAAATCTGTTTATTAATGAAAAAGATCCGATCCGTATTATTCAATATAAAGAAATCTATGAAGAACTGGAAAACATTGCTGATTTCTGTCAAACCGTGGCCAATACATTAGAAACCATTATTATGAAGAACGCTTAATGACATTGAATTAAGACTTAGATTATTAGTCCATAAACTTTTGGAGGTTCTAATGACAATTATCATTATAATCCTTATCCTTGCTTTAATCTTCGAATTCATCAATGGTTTTCATGATACCGCTAATGCGATTGCCATGTCCGTTTCTACAAAAGCTTTATCTCCACGTTTTGCCGTTTTCTATGCTGGCGCTTTAAACTTTGTCGGGGCTTTAACTTCACAAGCCGTTGCGAAATCGATTGGCGGAAAAATTGCGGATCCTTTTCAAATTGATAATGGATTGTTAATCGTCATTGCTGCTCTGATTGCGGCAATCTTTTGGAACCTGTTAACTTGGTATTATGGGATTCCTTCTTCTTCATCCCATACCTTAATCGGATCTGTAGCTGGGGCGGTTATTTTTGGATCGGGTTTAGATTCTATTAACTGGGAAGGATTCACCGATATTATTAAAGCTCTAATCATTTCTCCTTTTTTAGCGTTTGGTGTTGGATTCGTTCTAATGAAACTTTTAGCGATTATCTTCAAAAACGTAAATCCTTACCGTGCAACTCGTGGTTTCCGTGGATTCCAAATTGTAGCTTCCGGGTTAGCTGCCTTTTCTCATGGAGGAAATGATGGTCAAAAGACAATGGGAATCATTGTTTTTGCCTTGGTTGCAGGTGGTTTTCAATCTACATTAGATGTTCCATTATGGGTCCAAGTGATTTGTGCAGGAACAATTGGTCTAGGAACCATGATTGGTGGAATGCGGATTATCAAAACCGTTGCGAAAAAAATATTCAAGGTAAAACCAATCAATGGTTTTGCAGCCGATTTAACATCCTTTGCCGTTTTACAAGGGGCAACCATGTTTGGACTACCCGTTTCAACTACCCATGTATCTTCATCGGCTATATTAGGTGTTGGTTCTTCGAAGCGGTTTCGGGGGGTTAATTGGGGTGTCGCGATAAGAATTGTGACAACTTGGGTGATTACACTGCCATTATCAGCATTGATAGCAGGTATAGTTATGATAATCTTGAAAATTTTTGTATAAGAATGTTACTTACATTTGTAAAAATATAATGAGAAGTAAAAAACATTAAATTTGTTTTTTACTTCTCTTTTTTTTGTGGAAAAAAGTTAAATTCAGTCTTGAATACCATTTAGCTGGAATATCTTTTAACTTGAGCGTCAATAAGCGATGAACTCATAAAGGTCATGAGGAGGTTCGAAATGAAAGCAATCGTTTCTAACAAATATGGTCCGCCGGATGCGCTTGAATTAACTGAAGTGGAAAAACCGATCCCTAAGGACAATCAGGTACTGGTAAAAATTCATGCAGCATCCATTAATTTTGGCAACTTGGTGCTTTTAAAAGGAGAACCGTTCTTAGCCCGTTTTGCTTTCGGGCTCTTTAAACCAAAATACCGGATACCCGGAGGTGACATTGCAGGTCAGGTAGAAGCCGTTGGCAAAAATGTACAGCAGTTTAAACCTGGTGAAGATGTGTTCGGGGATCTTTCGGGTTTTGGTTGGGGCGGTTTTGCCGAATATGTATCAGTTCCCGAAAGTGCCTTAGCATTAAAACCAGCCAATCTGTCCTATGAAGAAGCCGCTGCAGCACCCATGGCGGGAGTGACAGCCTTACAAGGCCTACGAGATAAAGGCAAGATTCAATCAGGGCAAAAGGTCCTGATTAATGGTGCCTCTGGCGGTGTCGGGACTTTCGCCGTCCAGATTGCTAAATCCTTGGGGGCCGAAGTAACCGGTGTGTGTAGTCCAAGAAATTTAGACATTTTACAATCAATTGGAGCAGATCATGCGATAGACTATACCAAAGATGATTTTACCCAGGAAGCGGAGAAGTATGATCTGATCCTTGGTGTTAACGGACATAAACCTATTTCTGCTTATAAGCGTACATTAAATCCCAATGGAATATTTGTTCACGTCGGAGGTTCCAGCGCTCAAATGTTCCAAGCGATGACCCTCGGACCATGGATATCCATGACTGGAAGTAAGAAAATGGGAACCTTTTTACAAAGACCCAACCAAAAAGATTTGTTATTTTTGAAAGAACTTCTTGATAACGGGAAAGTAAAACCTGTGATTGATCGATGCTATAAGTTGAGTGAAGTGCATGAAGCCTTCCGATATTTCGAAGAAGGACACTCGCAAGGAAAAGTGGTGATCACTGTTTCTTGATAGAATCATAACGTCCCGATCAACAGTAATTAGTAACACAATGAATATGATTAAAATCCACTTTATATTAATCTATTCATCAGCCCTTTGATGATCATATTTGAATTATTTTCACCAAAGACACCCTTTTTCAGCAAAAAAACTACAGTTAAATGCAGTGATTGACCGTTGCCTCATTAGAATGTCATTATTAGCCACGTTGAATCTCCAAATAAGTCAAAATAAGGTGTAAAATCACACCTTTTTAGTTACTCAATCTAATATATCAGCGAATTTCGTAAGTTTATCAGCGAATCTACAATTTTATCAGCGAAACTGCAATTTTATCAGCGAATCCAACCATTTTATCAGCGAATAAAAAAACCAACTATTTTAAGAAAAGGTTCATAAAAAAAAGAGCTGTTTAAAACAGCTCTCAGGTACCTTTACTAAAGACTCCGAAAATATCAGTACTTCTTTTCCGAATTATTTGCTCTGTAAAGTTGAAATATATTGTTTAACAACTTCATAAACATAGTCTTGATTTGCAGCTGCAGTATTCGGATTGTATTGCCCGCCATTTGTTTTATTATTAGATAGGATTCGAATGCCTAAGAATGCTACATCATAAGCATTGGCAATTTGTGCTGCGGCGGCGCCTTCCATTTCTTCTACTGATGTACCGTAATTTGTATGGAACCATTTGATGCGATCAACTTCATTATTCCAAACGTCTGCTGAACCAATCGTACCTTTAACTACCTTACCTTTGGTGTATTTATCTTTTACAGCATTAGCAGCTGCAAGTAGCTCAGCATCACCCTCGTAATAACGGATTTTTTCAGCATTCGGATCTGATCCACTGCCTTCAGAAGCCATTAAGTCCATTGGTTTCCAATTAGATGGATCCATCCCTTGGTTTTCTGCGATATTTCCTGTTTTTAATGAACCGATATTTGTCGTTCTCTTCCCTAAAACAATATCAAATACATTCAAGCTTGGGTCATGCCCGCCCGATGTTCCTTGGTTAATAATTGCGATAGGGTTATATTTTTCAATCGCAACTGCGGTAGCAGCCGCTGTGTTTTCCATTCCTTTACCTGTCTTAACGACAATGACAGGATAATTATTTAGCTTTCCTTTGTAAAAGACAAAAGTTCCAGACTTTTCCACTTTAACCTTTTCTAATTTTAGAGCAAAATTTTCAGCTTCAATTGGCATTGGACCTTCAATGAGAATTGGTCGCTCGGCACCTTCTACTTCTGTTTCATGAAGTAAATTTGGCTTAACTCCTACAAATACAGTTATTAACAGTACTGCAATCGCTGCTAATAACGTGCATTTTTTTAGCATGTTGTTTTTCATAGATAAGCGCCCCTTTTTTCTTGTGGTTTGATACACTCGAAAATAAAAAAGTCTAGAAATGTAGAATGATTTCTACCCCTCTAGACATACGAAAGTTAAAGTATTGGTTATTAAGCAGAAATTTTCTTTATGCTTAATGATTGATTGGCAGAAGCCAAACACTTTAACTCGTAGTCTAGTTCTTTCATTGGGAACCAGGTAGAGACACTCAGACCATATTTCCGAGCATATACGAGTAACGATATGTAAGTTTATTACTTTGTTAATATAACAAAGTATTAATAGATTTTCAATGAAAAGGTGAATAATTTTATAAAAAAATTAAATAATGTTCGTGTTTAGATGTTTATTGAGGAAAAAACCGGGGAAAACAACTAATTCTCTCGCTTATTTTACAAACATTCTTTGCACTTACTGTGAATTTTTATAAGAAAACCACCTTGTATTGTAGCTAGTTTCGGATGCCGCGAAATTGAAAAACTTGTGTTCATGAAGACCAAAATCCAATACAAAATGCAAAAATTGTCCTCATGGAGTGTTCATGAGGACAGAATTCCAAAACTTTATGCAACATTTGTCCTCATGAAGTGTTCATGAGGAGTGATGAGATTTTTCTTAGCTGATGTGAAGTTCTACCTATTTAGGAATGACCCTTCATACGCATGTCTAACTGTTCAAGAACAAAGGGCCACGCTTCCTCGTGTTGATTTTTCGATTCCTCATCTGGAAATCCTGTGTGGGTAAGACGGAGTTTCGTTCCGTTGCCATTAGGTTCAAGTTCAACCGTGACAACTGTTTCAGCTCCCCTTGTTCCCCCCTCACCAGTAACCCAAGTGATTTCGACTAAACGGTCTTTCTCTAACCTCAAAAAACGCCCATAATGAGGATGTCGTTGTGCCTCACTTTTAGTCTCTAATTTATAAACGGTCTCAAAGAAGAAAACCGTGTTGACTTCCCCCTGCATAATTACACTCCCTGGTGCGGCGAACCAGCGGTCTAATTGCTTAGTCCATGCTTGGTAAAGAACAGCGGTCGAGGAATCCATTGTACGCTCCACGGTCAGCTGAAACGGCCTTGTAGAAAGACCGGGCATGTTAATAGGTTCCATATTAATTCCTCCAATTTCAAATTTGAATTTATTAATTTTTTTCTGTCATCCCTAAATAATGGTATAATTTATTGGTTGCATTGAAGGTAACTTAGACTCACTTAAAATTTTTAGATGTCTGTTATTTTCGTATTGAAAGGAGTTTTTGATGCTTGATTTAAAACAAGAACTTTCCCATGTTTATTGGATTGGAGGCTCTCCATGCGCGGGAAAGACTACCATTGCTCGACGGCTTGTGAATGAATATGACTTTACATATTACAAATGTGATGACTGTTATGAAGACCATATGTCCAGTGTACCAACCCCTGAATTCCAAGTAAGGCACTACTCTAAACGGGAATGGATTCACGACATACTAAACCAATATGACAATCCTGAGTTAGCCTTTTCCAATTGGATGAATAGGGATATTGGATTTGCTCAAAAGATCAGTGGAAATGCGGAACAACTCGGTTTCATGACGATAAAGGTAGATGGTAGTAAAACTATCGATCAAAATTATAAATTTGTAAAAAATCAGTTCAAGCTAAAATAATAAATCCTTATTATGGAAGAGGCAAATAAACCCACTTCCATTTTTACCGAAAATACGTTTCCTCAGATAGAAGAAACGTCAGCCCTCGTCAATCAAATTTCTCTAGTTAATCCGCTGTGCAAGACCCCGTCCAATAAGGTTTGCAGATACAGGCTTTTTACCTGCTTCCCTTGCCCAGATGGATATCTGTCCTATATGGTGAATTTCGTGGGCAATGACATGTCTTATCACTTCGCCCCAAGTATCAGTAACAATGCTCCCATTTGGCAGTCTGTCGTAAAATAGTTTGTTTTCCATGCTGCTGTCCCAGTTGTATACAAATTTCTCTACATATGGTCGAAATTCTGCGTCCAATTTTCGAACCTGATCCAAGCTCTTATAGGCGTCAAAACTTTCCTTAAAATCTGATTTACCTTCTAAAACGCGTATCCAGCTCCACTCCACATCTATTATATGGAAGAGTGTATGCAATATACCCCCAACTCCACCAGTTCGGTTCCGTAGAAGTTCTTCTTCATTGACATCCTCACACCATCGATACCACTCTTCTCTGACCATCCAATTATAACGAAACAATGTTTGCAATGACACCCCTCCATATTTTAAGACAGTTAATTCATCTATCGGTTAAAAAATTACTATTGATAAAGATAGTAATCCTGTGAATGGTAACTTCTAAATCCACATGATTCATACAGTCTCAAGGCATGAGCATTCTTGGAATCTACCTCTAGAAAAATGGGCAGCCCTTTTTGATGTTCCATTAGCACCACTTTAGTTAACGCTTTTCTCCCAATCCCTTTACCCTGAAGATCAGGGAATACGGCAAACCCATAAATCCACGCTTCTCCCTTCGATTCGGAAACACGCATTTTCCCAGCAACTCTTCCATTGGATTCGATAATAAGATGATGATCACTGCTGTTTTCTCTAATCAGTTGATTAAACTCCCGTGCTCCATTTTCCTCAAATCCAAAACTCAATATTTCGAGTTGTATTTCCGCTTCCATATCTTCATTTGAAATAGACGGCCTTAGAGTAACAGTCGAATCCTCGATCAATTCAGTTTCCTGCCATTTCATTTGATATTCCGCCACCTCAAAGGTACATGGAATGTTCTTCAAAAACTGCTTCGCTGATTGGGATTCGGTTGGAGCATTTAACAAAATCCTAGAATATCGTTGATTGGCCTCTCCAAGTCCCATTTCAAGTAACTTAGAAAATATCCCTTTCCTCCGGTAATCCGGATGCACCATACCGCAAAGCTCTACTTTATTTCCAAACGCATAGCAGCCAAGAAAACCGACTAGCCTTCCTTCTTCATAATGGAAGAAGTCTTCCTTTTTATTTCCTACCCGATTTTCAAGCATTTCATAATTCAACTTCAGCTGAAAGCCTCCCTCTTGCTCGCAAATCTTCTGAAGTGTTTTTATTTCAAATAATTTTTCCTTTGTTAACATTGATTTCACCTCTGTTCATTGTCAACTATTCCTATTCTTGACAGCGCCTTATCATTCCTCCTTTTCTAAAAACAAATTTGGGTTTTCCATGAAAAAAAGCCACCAAATGGCAGCTACTACGTTTACTTATATAGATTGCAGAGACCCTATAATCTCTATTTCTTTGAAATCGGAATTTCTAATGTATTTATTTTTGAACCATCTTTTGCTGAGTAAACAAATAATTCCAATTTCATGGTATTTGTTGAATTTAGATCTTTTTCAAAAGTGATTTCAAAATCTCCCCAGGCAGGTGCCCCTGCTGTTTGGTAGTTACTTTCTTTCACGACTTTCTCTCCATCATATAGAGCATATTGAAACACTCCTTCAAAGACTTGAGCTTTCCCTGTTACAATGATGGAATCCGTGGTTTCCGTGACGACGACATTTTTAAACACTTCATTATGATATACTTTTTCCTCTGGTTCATTGATAACGGGCTCATCGGGATTAGAGGTATTTTCTTCGTTTGGTTCAGTTACAGGTGGTTTTTCTTTTACCACTTCTTGTTGCTGGTTACAAGCGGCTAAACCCATCGAAGCGATTAAGATAGCGAACAAATAAATCATTTTCCTCATCTTTTATCCCGCCTATTCCTGTTTTAATTTATTATATTGTATTTCGTTATCTAAAAACCGTGTGATGAAAAAGTAAATCCAAAAAAATTTGAATTTGTCTAAAAATAAATGATAAAAAATAGGACGGAACTTGATCTTCCCACCTAGGAAGCACAAGATCCGTCCCTTTACTTTTGTATAAGTTTAGCTAAGATCTGCTTCGTTTAGGTTTAAAGGTTTTACAACAGGTTTCGGCTGAGGTACTTGCCGTATCTATATGATTCTTTTCACCTAATTCGGAAGACATCTCTGTATCATATCTTGCATGGTTATCTATTTCCACCATAATTTTTTCGGCAGTACAAACATTTCCTTCTCCATAAAATGAACAGTTAGAGATTGCACAAGATACTTCAACTTTAGGCATGTAATACCTCCTTGATATTGACCTGTTGCCTTATTATTTTTTGTAAAAATAATTTTTTCATTCACTGTTTTATTACTTATTAGGGTTTAGGAAATAATAAAATAAAGGAATTTAACTTGTCTAAAACCCAGCCTAAAACAAAAAAATTGGTCTCTACGATTTGTAGAGAACCAACTAAAATTCAGATCAAGGAACCTGTCCCTCAACCACTAGAGCGTTTCCGATTCAAGTCGAAATCCTTCGACGATTACATCTTCATCGATTTCTAACAATAGGCACCGTTTTCCTTGATACATAATATATTTTATGTTCTTTAGGTCTTTTGGGTCGATGACTAAATTTGCCACATTGGTATTGATCTTTATCGTTTTAGGAACTAAATTGCTTGCTTTAAATTCATGGTTTTCGTCTGCTAGCACATCTTTAAAAGCATGCTCTACTTTGGCGGCATCCACGTTTTCGACTCCGCTCACCTCTAAGATGCGTCCGATGTCCCGATAATCTAGCATAGGTGCTTCACTTTCTTCGTTTTCTATATTCTCTTGTACCACTTTATCAATTTCCTCGTAGACATTGGAAATGACCGTGGAATCCACTTGATCTCCAATTACTTTTTTTAAAATCAGTTCAAAACCGCCTTTATCTTCCTCGGCAGTGATGATTTCTTCACAATTGAGAACCTGTTCAATAAAGGTAAAATCCGGTTGATTCACTTTCCCAGCACAATAAAGAATTCGGTTCACATCTGCAGAATTGTCATTAAAAGCAGGGAACAGAAAGCCTGACAATGGAGAGGCTAAATTAATAATTGGATCAAAGACTGTATTCGATTTAAATTCTTTCTCGATATAATCAAACAGCAAAGCCTTTTTCGGCTGATCCGTTTTATTGAGACTACAAAGAATAAACTGGTTGGTATAGACTTCGTTATCCCCGCCTTCTTCGGATTCAGAACTCCGCTTCCGAGTCGCTTTTCGATATTCTCCCCGGATAAATGTCACGACCGTATCAAATTCATAAACAGTATGAGCAAACATTTTCCCGACGATTTCGAACATATATTCAATCCAATCTTCGGTTGTGTCTGCCTGTAAACCGTCGAAGAGGATGGTCTGTGTGCTGTCTTCCATATCACGCCTGAATTTCAGCTCAAATAGTTTGGCATCTAGTTGACCTGTCAAAACCTTTTTGAAATTTACCAAAAACAATTCCTGTGCTTCCTGTTCTAACATTTGAAATGGTTGACAAACATGATGATAAATCTCACCTGATTCTTTTTTCACATAGACATTGTAGATCTCTCGGATGGACATGAGATCATTATTTAATTTAAATTGCTTCCGGATATTAGCGATGTCATTTTTATTCATCTATCTCAACTCCCATCCCTGATTATACTGTTCAGACAGGAAAATAGAAAGTCTCGACAACTCCTATTTGATGAATCTAATAACCAACCACTTTAACTAAAAATGTATAAAGAATTCATCTAATACTTTAGAATCTTGTAGCAGAAATGTTAAATATAGTTCTGTAATATGGGTACTTTAATTAATAAATTAAACTTTATCGTTTTTTGGGAGGGAAAGAATTGACAATCAAAGACTTAACTCCATCAGAAATATCTAATCTTTGGAACACATATTTAATTAATACGATGACTGTTTGGGTTACTCGTTATTTTCTTGCCAATAGTCAAGATGATGATATATCTAACATGCTTAAAAATGCAGAAATGTTTTCAGTTGAAGAAGTGGAAAAATCGAAAAAGTTTTTAGAAGAGGCTGGTTATCCTCTTCCAGATGGATTTGATGAGCAGGATGTGGATGTTAAAGGTCAACCTCTTTATTCTGATAACTTCATGCTTTTCACAAAGTTTGTACTGGCACAAGATGGATGTATATTTTATTCCATGTTTTTAACCACTTCTATTAATTCTGATATACGCCAATTTTATGAATATTGCTGGACGAACGCCAAAAACATTTATAACCAATGTTCTGACATCATGGTAAAAAAAGGGTTGCATCATCCGAAACTACACGTACCAAAACCAGAACGAGTTGACAAAGTAGATAATCAAAGCTTTTTAGCAGGGTGGTTTTCAGACAGACGACCGTTAAATGTACAAGAAATTAGCCAACTAGAATTTTGTTTCAAAGCAGCAGAAAATTACAAAGAATTTTTGAAAAGTTTTGCGCAGACATCACAATCTAAAGAGTTAAGCAGTCATTTTAAACGTGGATCGGAAATTTTACAAAAACATTTGGTGATTTTTCAGGATATCCTTTCTGAAAATGACTTACCGCATCTCCCAACATGGGAAAGTGAAATAACGGATTTGACTGTGGCACCATTTTCTGATCGATTAATGTTATTTAAAATATTAATATTTACAGATATTATTTCAGTTAGATATGGAATGGCATTATCAATAATGATGAGAAGAGATTTAGGACTTCATTTTATTCGTTTAAGAGCCGAGCTTCTGAAATATGGAGAAGATAGTCTAAATCTGATGATTAAAAATGAATATTTAGATCAACTGCCTATGGCAAAGGAAAAAGACCAATGAGCCTGAGCCACAATATATGTTGGTGTTTCTATTCAACAAGCGGGAGCTTTTGTTGAGTAACGAATTTAGTAAAGAACTCTTTTGGTCATAATATTTGTGTCTGATCGTCGGGTTTAAATCATAAGTAAATAACTATTTTTTGAAACAGCCGCATTTTTCCAACGAGGAATGCGGCTTAAATCTGTTGAAAGTAAACAACTTTGCATTTTACACCATTTATGAGTGGCTCAAAAATGAAAGAATTCTTGCCTAGCTCTTTTTCATTTTAACATTAGAAGAAAGAGGAATGCTCATTATATCCACTTGGCAAACCAAGCAACATAATAAGCAGCAGGAATGAATAATAGTTGAGCCACGATCGTACCCACTAATTTTGAACTAATCATTGTTAACGAATAACTCTTTAAATAAATATAATCACTCTGTTTTTTCATTACTCTATCTGCTAATACGGAAGCTTTAGGGTCAATAAACAATGTTAACAAAATAGTTGCGATACCGTTTATAATCCCTGAAGACATTAAGGCAGCCTGGGCATAATCCTTTGGAACGATCATGGATGCATATATTGAAGAAAGCACACCCACGGTAAATACAGCAGAAATAAAGACATTAACAACAAAAAGACGTTTGGGAATGGTCTTTAATGTAATCCCTTTTAGGTAGTTCAGTCTTGGTAGTCTAAAACACCTGATAACCTTTTTAACACCCTTAAGATTAAATTCATTCATAAATAGTGCGATAACGGAACCACGTTGATTAGATAGTTGAATGATAGCTCGTGAAAAAATATTGATAAACGATGGAAAAAGAAGAATTCCAAATAATACTCCAATCGATGTCACACCTATTAAGATTCTATATTGCTCCTCTATGTAGTGTAATTTGTTTAAATTAGGTGCGTCAGCAATAAGCTTCGCTGTTAAAGGTTGTTGAAACATCGTTGAAAATCTTGAAACTATCACAAGAGTACTAAACAAGGATAAGGCTGTTGCAATTAATTTCACTCTTGCTCCTGAGATTCTAGTTGAATAGGCTAAGGTCTCAATCATTGTAATAATCAATAAAAATAAAGATATGATCATTACTTTACCTGTAATAAGTTCCATAATATCCCCTTACTAATTTTATTATAGATGTATTATAACCTATGTTTCATAAAAGTTTTTACAAATAATACTCAATCATTTTTGCAAACTTTTCTTTCAGTTTTTCTTTTATAGATAATTGATTGACGTCAGAGGATGTTACTAGCTTTGAATTTTGGATGTCTTCATTGATGACTGGCTTTATTTTAGAAATAAAGACAGGGTCATGGATATAGCAGTTCATTTCTTCATTTAAATGAAACGAGCGCGAATCAAAATTTACGGTCCCTACCATCAATACGTTTTTATCAATCAAGAATACTTTACCGTGTATCACTCCCCTTTTATAACCGTATACTTCTATTCCCTGGTTTAATGCTTTTCGAATATATGGAAACGCTGCCTCTTTAACTAACAGTGCATCCGAATGAGGTGAGAACAGAATTTTAACACGAACTCCTCTTTTTCTTGCATCCACTAATGAGTTCCAAATAGTTCTGTCATTTAGTATAAAATAAGGTGTTACTATAATGATGGACTCTTTTGCTTGATGAAACAGCATTGCATAATCTTGCCCAAGTTTTTCTCCGCTATAATATGCAGTAAATCGATGCGAGGTTGCACCCTTTTCCTTTGTTGCACTGTGTATAGGAATCTGTTGCTCTGTGTTTTTCTTCCAGTCTAACACAAATTGATGTTCTAGATCTTGAACTCCTTCTCCTCGTATTTGAAGGTGGTAATCTCTCCAGTGACCGAGTTTTACTTTTTCTCCTAAATACTTCTTGCCGATGTTTAAAATAATCCGTGCTTCTTTAAAAATGACAACAAAGTAGCTCGAAACCCAAAGGGTTAACCTTCGTCTATATTATTAAGGGGGTGGGAATATGAGGGAATCATTTAGTCTGTTTATTTTATTGGTGATCATTCTATCAGGCTGTCAGACATTAGGACACAATGCAATCATTGATTGGGTGGATTTTATTAAGTGGGACGGTAAGGAGTATGATGGAATCTATTCAGGTGTGATTGCTGACGAAAAGTACATTGGCAAAAAACTTGGTGAGGTAAAGTTTAAAGTAGCAGACAATGTTTCGGATCCGGAATATAAAACAAAAGATGGCGATGCCGCCTTCCATGAAAAAGGAACTGAGATTTTTACGATTAAGGGGCTTCCAAATCTCATCGCCGTAAAATCTAACCGAAACATTAATGGATATGCCCTTTACTTTTCGAGAGATGTGGAAAAGGACAAATGGCAATTTCAAGATATGCCGACAGAAAAAGTCAATCGAATTGAAATTTATCAAGGATATACTCCAGACAATACGAAAGGAATCAAAGAATTAAATAGTCCCGAGCAAGTTAGCCAGTTTCTTCAAATATTAAAAACAAGTAAGGATTCTCCTAACTTTCAACCGAATATGGAGAAAGGTGATCCTGAAAATTATCAGATGATTCTCTATACTGGAGAACCAGTGGCTTACAAGTTTGACCTGCAGTTTGATGGACATACCTACTTTTGGTTTCCTTCAGAACCGTCCATTTTATCGAATTAGATTCAAGCATTTATACCAAACAAATGAGATAGCCCAAAAAGAGCTTGGTTGATCCAAGCTCTTTTAATAGTATTTTTCTTTTAAGATTAATTGCTCTGAGGAAAATAACTGCAAAAATGCCTTGTTAACTTATTTTTTTGTATGATACCCATTCTCTCCATATGGTTGGATCTGATCGAACCATTTTTCTTCTAGTTTACGCAGCTCTTCTTTTTCGTTGAAGTACCCTGTTTCCTTTTTTTTAAGGACTTCTAATACTTCAATTTCAAAGGCATCCTTGCCAAATTCTATCCATTCTTTTTGAAGCTGTTTATTTTTATGTCCGTCCATATCAAGCATGAATTTGACACCATTTAACGTTTTCAAATTCTTTGTGCTTGCTATAAAACTTTTTTGATTTTTGGTATTTTTAATTTGATAAATTCCCGCTTCTACCGGTGTTTCTTTATATAATTGCTTTAATTCTTTTTTTCGATCCATTTGATTCCCTACTTTCTAGATTACTTTTTTAACCAATATTCGCTGCCATCTGGCTTTCGATCTAAAAATCCGTATTCAATTAAATACCTTCTGATCAGTGCATAATCATCATAGAAGAACTGCAATAATTGGTTCAATTCCTTTTCAGCATACGTTTTTTCACTTTTTACATGTTTGACAATTTCGCGTAGGACCGCTAGCTTTTGCTTTTCTTTTAAAGGAAATTTTTTTAATCGCCCCGATAACTCACCAGGAAAATACTTCTTCACAATTTCCGCGTGTTCTTCTTCGGTAATATTGTAACGCTCATCCAACATTCTCGCCGTTTTAGGAACCGAAACAAAGGCTGGGGCATGTTGATCTTTTTCTTTTAATAATTCCATCATCGTCAAAAATATCCTAGCCTGGCGCTCTTTCTCTTTTAAGGCAAAGCGGTGATGCCTGATCGTTGAGGCACTGCCAATGCCCATCTCCTGTTGCACTTCAGAATCGTTTTTGCCTTGAAAAAATAAACGCAGAAGTTGATTCTGGTGATCCGTTAGTCCGGTAAATTTCTTATCTAGGTCGATGAGAGATTCAAATACCGAGTGGTGTGTATCTTCAATATGGACCCGTATAAACCTTTCTGCCTCATAAAGAATATCCTCATGTGGGTAAATAATTCCCTTCTCTAACTTCTTACCACATAGAAGGCATATATAGGAATCTAGATCTTCTATATACCCCCTCTTCAATTCTTCGATTGAGGCATTCCAGAATATTTCCGATAGTTCCATTGGGAAAACCTCTCTTCCATCACTATTTTATAAACATTTATTTGTTTTGTTTACTAATATATAAACATTTTAAAGTAAAGTTTAATAAAATACAATAAATTTAGAAACGTGAGTAACTGATTTCAAAAGGATGGCTTTCAGGTTTTTCAGATAGGCAAAAGGCAGCGCCCACAATTAAATTGGGGCGCTGCCTCTTTTTTTTAATGCTCTATTAACTTGCTCGTGTTTCCGGTGAAAGGTTGCGAATCTCCCCACGAGTCCTTTTATTCTTCGTTTTCCGCTCACCGAAACCTGGTGCCTTGATCGTCAGGGCGATGATCAATGAGACTATGCTCAGTATCGCTATAAGCTTAAATGTAGGTATGAAACCACCTAAGGCTGAAGCAATAAATGATCCGGAAATGGCTCCAATACCAAAACCCTGATAAATGATTCCGTAGTTTTTGCTCTGATTTTTTAAGCCAAAGAAATCAGCTACAATAGCAGGGAATATGGTAATATTACCGCCAAAACAGAAGGCAATTCCGGCTACACAGGTAAAGAACAACCCATAATTAAGCTGGACAAAGCTTAATACTGTCACTGCTGCTGCTGTTACAAGAAGTGCACCTGATACCACTCGTAAACGGCCCACTTTATCTGATAATGCCCCGAGTATGATGCGTCCGCTTGTATTAAAGATAGCAACCAATGCCACAGCATTACTGGCAGCTGCAATATCAAGTCCTACTAATCTAACACCAATATCCTTAACAATTCCAATCAAGAATAACCCACTCATGCAGGCTGTGAAGAAAATGAAAAATAATAGATAGGCTTGCTTTGTTTTAAGCATTTCTTTAACAGTGAAATCTTTTTGGATACTGCCGCCAAGGGTTTGCGACACATGAC
Organism: Neobacillus sp. 204; assembly: GCF_046562815.1. NCBI lineage: Bacteria > Bacillati > Bacillota > Bacilli > Caryophanales > Bacillaceae > Neobacillus > Neobacillus sp. 204. The sequence continues at coordinate 203,703 of NZ_JBJORY010000002.1, read as the reverse complement.
TCATTTTTGCTTCCCGTACAAGGAATGAACCAGCCACAACCAAAATCATAACGATTAATCCCCAGTAAAAGAAGGCTTGGGACACACCAACTGATTGGATAAGGGAACCGTTAATGAACTTGAATAACAAACTTCCCGTACCGTATGCACCTACAGAAATTCCTGAAATAAGTCCTTTTCTCTCCGGAAACCACTTAATTAGATTAGATAACGAGGTGATGTAAGCTGTGCCGTCTGCGGCCCCAACTACCACACCTACTAAAATATAAAGCATCCATAATGATGATACCTGGGAACTAAGGATTAATCCTGCTCCCAATACAAGGCCTGCACAACCAATTAAACGACGAAGACCCCATTTATCCTGCAGCTTCCCGGCAAACAACGTAGAAAATGCCAAGGCGAAGCTGGTTATTGAAAATGTAATAGCAACTGAATTTAGCTTCCAATGAAAGAGTTCTACTAACGGCTGGTTAAAAAGACTCCAAGTATAGATGGTTCCTAATCCCATCTGTACAATAATAGTTCCTAACACGATCAGCCATCGACGATCTGTACTTGATTTCATTGCGATCTCCTCTTTTCTTCCATATAAAAATGATAATGTTCAATATCAAAAACCTTTAATTGATCTTGTCTATATCATCATCATAGCATCGAAAAAAAGATAGAAATCGTTTTCAGAATGAGATGCCTATTAATCGGAATGAATGGAGGTTATAGATGCATAATTTGTCGAAACTCTTTCACTTTACTTCTGCTTACCGGAATTTCCACTGTAAGATCTTTCAGGCGCAGCATGTAGGTTTGATTAAACCATGGAACAATTTCACGGATTTTGGTCAGGTTAACAGTATAGGAACGGTGACAGCGAAAGAAAAGGTCCTCTGGTAAAAGGGAATCAAATTCCGTTATGCTCATCGGCATGGTGTACTCCTCCTGGTGGGTATACACCAATGTAACTTTTTCACTTGCTATCGCGTAATAGATATCATTCGCATCTGTTACGATAATTTTATCATTCTTTTTCAAATTGATTCGACTAGACGCCTTCGAAGGGATTTCTCTTTGTAGTCCTTGTGAATTCAGTTGCGTTTCTGGTAACATTGTTTCTGCTTGATCTCGTTTAAAGGCAGATTCCAGCCTGCTTAACATCGCGGCAATTCGCTTCTCGTCATAGGGCTTTAAAACATAATCAAAGGCTTCCAGTTCAAAGGCTTGTGCTGCATGCTCTTTGTAGGCAGTGGTAAAGACAATATAAGGCCTTTTTGTAAATTTACTAATGGTACTCGCTAACAGCATCCCATTAAGGGAAGGAATATTAATATCCAAAAAGATTACATCTGTTTCATGCTCCTGCAAAAACTTTAAAACATCTAAGCCATCATCAAAAAAATGGGTCACTTCTATTTCACTATAGACTTCAACTAAATACTCCAGTTCTTCACGAGCTGGTACTTCATCTTCTACAATAATCGCTCTCATAGGTTCTCCTTTACCATATCGAAAAAAACTTCTGTTCCAGGTGCCAGCCGGTGAATGACCAGTCCATGTCCATAGATGAGTTTCACTCGCTGGTGAACATTATACAAGCCGATTTTGTTGGCTGGTACATCATCATGTTGCAACTGTTGAATAACATCTTCGCTAATTCCAGCTCCCGTATCCTTGACACTAATTCTTATTTTACTTCCCAAATCCTTAACCGAAATGGTCACCACTCCTGGGCCTTTTATTTTTAAGATTCCATGGATAATGGCATTTTCAACTAAAGGCTGGATGAGCAGACTTGGTATGTGGACCTTTACATCGTCAATATCGTATTCAACCGTTAATCTGTTGCCGAACCGAGCCTTCTCTATCTGCACATAATCACGGATTTGTTCCAATTCTTTATGGATATCAATTAATTCATCACTAACTTCTAAATTGTAACGCATATAGCTAGAAAGATTGATAATTAACTCACGCGCTTTGTCCGGGTTTCTGCGTGTTGTGGAGGCAATTGCATTGAGTGCATTAAATAAAAAGTGCGGATTAATTTTCGTTTGGAGCGCCTTTAACTCCGCCTTGTTCGCTGCTTCCCTAATTTGTTCTATACGGGAAACCTCCATAAGGGTGGAAATGATTTGTGAGAGTCCGATAGCCATAGTTTGAAGCGAATAGGTCATTTTATAAGATTTACGGTAGTAGATTTTAAGAGATCCCGTCACCTCTCCATGCTCCTCAAAGGGTACAATGAGAAGGGAGTGAATTTGGGGTGTATGGTGATCTGCCACATGATTCCGAATAATGAATTTTCCGCTGTAAATCGCCTCTTTTGTCAAATCACTAATGATTTCCTGCCCAATTACATATCGTTCTTCTCCAAAACCAACATAAGCGAGCACATTATTGGTATCTGTAATGGCAACTGCATCGGCCTTAATATCATTTTTTATAATACGGCAAATCTCCTTAAGGGAATCCGAATTAATAGACCGAAAGTAAGGCAGAGTCTTATTTGCGATATCCAATGCTAACTTCGCCTGTCTCGCTGCAATCATTTCCTTTTCACCTTCCACGCTCATAACAAGCAAAACAATTAAACCTATGTTTACCTCTCCTGCAATCATAGGGAAGGCGATTTTAGAGACGATGTCCAAACCTAATTCAAATGGATCGGCCATAGCAAGTATCAGAAGCATGGTTAAAATTTCGGACACAATTCCTGCCGCTATTCCATAAATCCAACGCAACGACCTCTTCACTCTTCGGTTAATATAACCGGATATAATCCCCGCAAGAATGCTTGTAATGAGACATGGAATCGATGTAATTCCACCAATATCAATTAAATATCGATGTACTCCTGAGACAATACCAGTAATGATTCCTACCCAAGGTCCAAACAAGATCCCACCCGAAACGACAGCGATAATCCTGACATTCACAAGCGACCCTTCCACATTAATCCCTGAATACGTGCCAAATATGGCAAATAAGCAAAACACAAGTGTAATGACAACACGCTCTGTGGGAGAATGGCGGTCTTTTTGAAGTGATTCCTTAAATCTCGGAATCCGTATCATAAAGAACAGGCAAATCAAGAGCAAGGCAGCTCGTTCAAATAATTGGATCAGCATTTCTAATGATGTGTTCATCTATATTTCCTTTCTATAATTCTAATTTCTTAAATTTAAAGGCCTCCTTGCAGTAATTCCTTCATTTCTTTTTGCAGTTTTTATTGGTATTATTCCCAAATAACAGGCATGAATTTTACTACGTTTAACCTTTTTCAAAAACCCCTCTATTTTAGTGATATCAAATTATTATTTCCACTTATTTGCTTGAACTTTATGGCTGTTTTCGCAAATATTATTGTTTTCTATAAAGTTTAAACTCCAAAACGGCTCAATTAGGTGTAAAATTACACCTTATCAGGGGATTAGAATGATTTATCAGCGGATTTTATAGTTTTATCAGCGGAAAATAGCATTTTATCAGCGAATTTTATAATTTATCAGCGGAAAATAGCATTTTATCAGCGAATCCAAAAAGCAACGATCCTTTAGAAAAGAGCCAAATTTATATATCTTAATAAACATATGGAAGCAAATAAGAGGATGAAGTCTTAGTGACTCCATCCTCTTATTGCACTTTTAATGAATTTGTCTTAACTTTATAAAACGGTACCCCTTGCTCTTTTTCATATTGTTTTATCACTATACACGACTACTTACGGAAGGTACTTTATTTTTTCTTGAATTTGAGTTCTTTCTTTGGGTTCATTGATTTCTTTTGGGTACCCTACTCCAAATACTCCAATCACATCATACCCATCCGAAACACCTAGTATTTCACGGTTTTTCTGAGCACTCCCCATTGATGACCAGAAGGTTCCAACTCCTTCCGCCCAAGCGGCTAAATTAAAATTTTGCACAAAGCATGTAGTAGCATGTGCGTTTTCAATGGTTTCAATTTCTGTGGCACCGTGTTTGGATAAAATGGCAAGTACAACAGGGGCATTGCAGAAATTGGTTTTGTGGTTTAACGTTGCTCTTGTATCTGCACCAACCACGTAGACTTCCCATGGCTCGGTCATTTTATGATTGGGAGCCATTGTGCCGGCGAACCCTCCCTTCTTAATTTTATCGATATATAAAATCATGATTTCTTCTGGTTCCTTACGAATAAAAGATGTTTCTTTTGTACTAATATCGGTTATAATTAAATAAACATTGAATAAATTAAAAAAGACCGGACATGCAGCAACATGTCCGATCCAGCAATAGAAGGTTCCCTCAGGAGGGGATCAGCTATTTAGTGATGATGATCCACCCGAGCCTCTAAACTCAAGGGTGGATTATTTTTGTTTAGATGACAGTACGGCAACGATTAGACTGGCAAAAGCAATCGTAAACATTAGTGTTTCAAAAACTGTCAACAGCATCACCCCCTTTCTATATGGGAGAGAGCCGACCACCCTTGAGAAATCCTATTCTATTGCTCTTATAGTTTACCATATTAATAGTAGCAATAGAACAAATGTTCTGTTTTAATTAAAACTTTTTCTTAATACGGAAATTTAATTTAGAAATGGATATATATATAAGCTATTCAGATTCTTTTACGATCGGCAAAATGTAACGATAAGGAACAGGTGACGATAAAACGGTTGAAGTATTGATGTTTCCATATGGAATTAATCGATCGATTAAGAGCCTCATGCTATTCATATTTGAAACAGCTGCTTTTAAAAAATAGCTGACTTCTCCGGTAACCCGGTGGCACTCAATAATCTCCTCTTCCCTTTTTATGAAATCTTCGAATTCCTGCAAAGATACTTTTATGCCGCTTACTTGAATAATTAATAAAATTTCCCGTCCAACAGCAGACATAGATACTCTAGCGCTGTATTCTTCAATAATCCCCTTCTCTTGCAACCTGTGAAGACGTTCGGTAATACTTGGCCGGCTTAAGGACAATTCAACTGATAAATCACTAATTGTTATTCCAGCATTTTTTTGCAAAAGAGATTTAACTTTAATCCAGGGAATACCAACTTCCTCTTCGATACTCTAGTGATCCTTTCAAGTATTTACGTCGTTGGACTGGCCAGAGGGTTATGCTCCATCTTGTCAATCGCAGTAACAGCCAAAGTGATTGGCTATTATAAAAATGACATTGCGAAAAGAAACAAAGTAGCAGAGCAAAAAGGAACTTATTCCATTAAGACGGCTGATTCTAAGGTAGCTGTTTAAAGATAAAATAGCCGCTATCCCATAGTTGGCAGCGGCAATTTTTAAAACATTATTTACCAGGAATCCTATCTCATATTAATGAATAGAAAAGATAAAAAAATACACCAAAGCTGGTGTATTTTTCTGTTTAATTTAATCCAAATTCTTTTATTTTGTTATATAATGTCCCTCTTGAAATCCCTAAAAGGTTAGCCGCTGCACTTTTATTTCCATACGTTTTTCTTAATGCTTCCTCAATCTCTAAGACTTCAGTATTTATTATAGGATCTTCCTGGTGAACGTTTTCCCTTGTTTGGATGGTAATTTGTTTCGCAATCAACTTAATATTTTCAGGCAAATGTTCATCAGTAATAACGGATTTGTCATTAAGTAGAACCAAACGTTCCATCGTGTTTCTAAGCTCACGGATGTTTCCTGGCCAATCATATTTCACTAACTGGTTCATCGTTTCAGAAGAGATCTCCGGTACTGGCTTTTTATACTTAGAGCTAAATTCTTGAATATACTTCTGGGCATAGGCAATGATATCCTCTTTTCTGGTTCTTAATGGCGGGATATCGATGGTAATAACGGATAAATGAAAATAAAGCTGCTCGTTAAAATTTCCTTGTTTCACGAGAACCTCAATCGATTCTGAGGTGGAAGTAATAATACGTGTTGGCGAGGTAATTTTCTCTACCCCACCCACACGGTAAAAATGATGATCGACCATATAATTTAATAGTTTCCATTGGACCTGAAGCGGCATTTTATCAATATCTTCTATGAATAAAGTGCCTTCAAAAGCTTGCTCAATCCGGCCGATTTGTAAGGTTTGTTGTTCCGCTGTAAAGGTTTCCTTTTGAAAACCGAAAAGCTCCATTTCCAACAATGCAGGTGGGATGACCGAACAGTTTAGGGTGATAAAAGGACCTTCAGCTTTTGTGCTTCCATAATGAATCGCTTGTGCCAGCATTTCCTTTCCTGACCCAGGTTCCCCTGTTAAATGGATGGGGATATCCGCATGGGCGACCTTTTGCGCAATCTTCAAGACATCCTGAAATTTAGAGCTGCCGCTTACCATGGTTGAAAAGGGATTGGACTTTTGAACAAGCAAGGATGAGTTTGAATCCAATTCTTCATTAAGACGGATAATATTCGTGATATTCTGTTCGGTCGCAACTCCACCTATAATCTTATTTTCGATAATGATTGGTGAAGCGTTAATGAGAACGTGTGTATCCTTATCAGGTCGATGATATTGTCCTCTTACTGGGCGTCCTTCATTTAATATTCGGTGAAGGATAATAGATTCATCACTAAAGTGTTCCCCTATTTTTTTCTCGAGAATGTACTCTTTTTTAATCTTATAGGTTTCTTCCGCTGTAGTATTCCAATAGACGACATGTCCAGCTTGATCGACAGCCGTAACCGATTCATTAATTGTCTCCGCTAATGTCTGAAAATAAGCAGATATTTGGCGGTTTTCATCTTCTAGCATTTCAATCCGCTTTTCAGCTGGAAGGACACCGATTATTCCTTTTTCGTTTTTAACAAGAACCGGTCTGCGCCAATCAACAGCGGAATCGACTCCATTGCCATCAGAAATGACGGTTGATTCCAGCCAATTGAGATGTTCGAGCCAATCAATAATGGGCATGGAGTCGTCGCCTAAGGCCATTAGGCTGTTTTCATAATGAGTAATGATAAAGTATGTTCCACCTGACACAATAACAAAATTGTACTCGTTAAGTTTCTTTTTTATTTCTAATAATGGTATATGATTATTTACAATTGTAAAGGAGTAATCCAGTATAAATGGTGCGCATTTGAACATACTAAAATCCTTTCAAGCTTTTTCTTCACTTTAACATAAATTCAACGGCTATTCTAGATAAGCTGCCCTTTTAGGTGCGATATAGTAGGAATAGTTCAGCATTAGGATTCTCCTTTTATGAGTGAACATTAATTAAAAAAGCTGAACCCGTATGTTTATACGGATATCAGCTTTTTTCACAAACATATTCTATAAACCTATACCCAACAATTTAAATCAGAGGCTTCAACCATCTGTTTTTTGGGGGCACTAGGTGTAACATGTTAAGCCGAGTGTTTATATTGTTCAAACTCTCTTTGTAATTGCTCACTCGGTTCGGGAGTCATCAAGCTGACAACCCAGATGGCAGCCAAGCCTACGATGAATCCTGGGATGATTTCGTATAAACTATTTTTTAATATCGGTACACTGGCCCAAATGATTACCGTTACGGCACCGCCAACCATTCCGGCTAGAGCGCCCCATCTGTTCATCCGTTTCCAGTACAGACTCAACAGAATGACAGGCCCAAAAGCAGCTCCAAATCCAGCCCAAGCGTATCCGACTAGCGATAAAATGGTTCCATTTTTATCAAAGGCAATCACAACTGAAATAAAGGCAACTACTAGCACCGATAGTCTGCTAATAAACAATAGTTCTTTATCTGTTGCAGACCGGCGGAAGAATGTCTTATAAACATCTTCGGTCAGCGAGCTTGCTGTCACAAGAAGCTGGGAAGATATCGTACTCATTACCGCCGCCAATAATGCTGCCAGTAAAAATCCAGTAATCAATGGATGAAATAAAATTCTACTTAGTTCAATAAAGACGGTCTCAGGATCAGATAGTGTGAGTCCCTGTTTTGAGTAAAAGGCCAAGCCGATGAAACCAGTAAACATTGCTCCACAAACAGAAAATATCATCCAGCCCATACCAATTTGTCTTGCTTTTTTAATTTCTTTAACGGACGAAATAGCCATAAAGCGGACAATGATATGCGGCTGGCCAAAGTACCCCAAGCCCCATGCCATCAAGGAAACAATCCCTAACACGGTGGTACCTTTAAAAATATCAAATAACTTGGGATCGATACCCTTTATTTCCTGAAATGCGGGGCCAATTCCGCCTACTTCCATGATGGTCACAACTGGAACTAAAATAAGAGCAGTTACCATTATTAAGCCTTGTACAAAATCGGTCCAGCTCACCGCTAAAAATCCGCCAAATAAAGTATAGGCAATCACAACAGCAGCGATAATCCAAAGTCCTGTCTGGTAATGCAGATTAAAGGTTGTTTCAAATAGAACCCCGCCTGAAACCATTCCCGAGGATACATAAAAAGTAAAAAAGACAATAATAATGAGTCCAGAGGTCAAGCGCAGCATAGACGAACGATCACCAAAACGATTCTCCAGGAAAGCAGGAATGGTCATAGAATTGTTGGCGTTCTCTGTATAAGTTCTTAACTGTGGTGCTACATAAAGCCAGTTTAAATAGGCACCTATTGTTAATCCAATGGCAATCCATGAGGCACTCACACCTTGAGAAAACATCGCCCCGGGAAGACCCATGAGCAGCCAGCCACTCATATCCGATGCCCCTGCACTTAGTGCTGTGACAGCAGGCCCCAGCCCTCTTCCACCTAACATATAATCTTCTAGATTGGACGTACGCTTGTACGCAAAATACCCAATAATTAGCATACCCACCATATAAATACCGATAGAAATAAGAATCTGTATATTCAAAGCCCATCCCCCATTCTTTTTTTTGACTCCAAATAATCACATGAAGCGCTTACAATGAAATTTTAAACACGGCTGTTTTTTTGGGAATCCCCCCTGTAGAGGGGGACCCAATTTATTATGTTATTAAAGTTTTCTAGATTTCAGTTTAGCTTGGGTAAACAACAGCAGGTAATCGGATCCACCAGCTTTTGAATCGGTGCCTGACATGTTAAATCCGCCAAATGGATGGGCACCAACTAATGCACCTGTACACTTTTTATTAATATAAAGGTTTCCGCAGTACATGTTTTCAAGGGCATACTGAATACGTTCCTCTTTCTGGGAATGATAAGCGCCTGTCAATCCATAATCCGTGTCATTATAGATTTCAATGGCTTCCTGCCAGTCAGCTGCTTTGGCAAGGGCAAGGACAGGACCAAAGATTTCCTCCTGCATGATCCGGGCTTTTGGTTGAACATCCGCAATGACGGTTGGTTCAATGTAGAAGCCGTTACCATTTGCTCTAGAGCCGCCTGTAAGCAATCTGCCTTCTGTTTTGCCAATTTCGATATAGCCCATGATTTTATCGACTGATTTTTGGTCGATCACCGGCCCAATCGCATAGTTCTCTTCAGGAAGACCAATTGTTAGATTCTTCGTTAACTCCGTTACTTTCTCCACCACTTTATCATAAACCGATTCCACAATAATCGCTCTCGAGCCTGCTGAACATTTTTGTCCTTGGAAGCCAAAAGCTGAAGCGACAATAGCCGTTGCTGCTGCATCTAAGTCGGCTGTTTCATCGACAACAACTCCGTCCTTGCCGCCCATCTCTGCAATGACACGCTTTAACCACAATTGACCAGGCTGAACCTTTGATGCTCTTTCATAAATACGGCATCCAACCGCACGTGAGCCTGTAAAAGAGATAAACCGAGTATTTGGATGCTCGACCAAATACTCACCTACATCGATTCCATCCCCTGGCATATAGTTGAGGACTCCTGAAGGAAGACCCACCTCTTCCATTAATTCAACAAATTTAGCTGCAATCACAGGAGTTGCATCCGCTGGTTTCAAAATCACCGTATTCCCTGATACAATCGCTGCGACAGTTGTTCCTGCCATGATCGCCAATGGGAAGTTAAACGGAGCAATAACAATCCCTACACCAAGAGGAATATAAGAGATATGATTGGCCTCACCTTCAATGTTTACAAGCGGCTGATGAATGCTTGTCTCGCTAAGGCGAATCATTTCTCTTGCATAGAATTCCATAAAATCGATTGCTTCTGCTGTATCAGCGTCAGCTTCAGCCCAGTTTTTCCCAGATTCATAGACAAGGTAAGAAGAAAACTCGTGCTTGCGCTGTCTCATTAAGTCTGCTGCTTTGAATAGATATTCCGCACGTTCAGCCGGAGCAACCTTTTTCCAAGTTTCAAAGGTTGTCAACGCTTTCTGCATGGCTTTTTCAGCGAATTCCTTGTTCCCTTTACTAACAGTTCCGATGACTTCATCCACATTTCCAGGATTGATAGAAATGGTTTGTTCCTCGGTAAAGACCTTTTCGTTACCGATCACAAGCGGGTACTTCCTGCCTAGCTCCTTTTTCACTTTTGCAAGAGCTGCAACCATCGATTGCTTATTTTCTTCCAGAGAAAAATTGGTAAAAGGCTCATTTTTGTAAGGTGCTTGTTGTGTTGTAGTTATCATAATCTTCCGACTCCTTTTTATATAAAATTGCTATTTTAATAAATTTTTTAGAACAAACCATACATTAGCTGGTCTTTCTGCTAACCGTCTCATAAAATAACCAAACCAATCTACCCCGTAAGGCACATATACACGGACATTAAACCCTTCTTTTACTAGCTTTGCTTGAATATCCTCACAAATTCCATATAGCATTTGGAACTCAAACTGCTCTTTTGGTATGCGGTGTTCTCTTACTAGAGTTTTTGTAAATTCAATCATCGATGCATCATGGGTTGCTACCGCTGTATAGTTGCCGTTTAATAAATGCTGCTTAATAATCTTTTTAAAATTTTCATCTACATCTTTTTTCTCAGGAAAAGCAACAGTTGAAGACTCTTTATATGCCCCTTTTACGAGACGCAGGTTTGCATTAAGTTGATTTAAGTCTGCAATATCCTGTTCTGTTCTAAAAAGGTAGGCTTGAATAACGAGGCCTACATTGTCATATTCCTTCCGAAGCTCTTTATAAATATCCAATGATACTTGACAGTGATCATAATCTTCCATATCGATTCTGACAAAATTTTGATGGAGTTTAGCTCGATTAAGAATTTTACGCATATTCTTCATACATAAATCTCTGCTAATATCAAGGCCAAGCGATGTCATTTTAAGAGAAAGATTGGACTTGACTCCTGCTTCGGCAATAGCATCGAGTGTTTGAATACACATGGCAGTTGATTCCTGTGCTTCTTCTTCTGTATAAACAAATTCCCCAAGGTGATCTAAGGTAACCATTTTGCCATCATGATTCAACCTTTTTACGGAATCAATGGCTGTTTGGATGGTTTCCCCCGCCACAAATCGCCCAGCTCCAAAACGTAAGCCGTATTTTTTAGCTAGTTTGTTAGCTGAGGTATTCTTCCCAAGCGATTGAAACATATTTCTCATTAATAATTCCATTGTCTTCAATCCTCCTTAATAGAATGAACATTATTGTTTATTATGTAAAGCCTTTACCCGATTTTATAATACTATGAACAAAATTGTCTATATATTTTTAAAATTAAACACATTTGTTAACTTGTTAAACTGAATATACTCCTTGTCTAACGACTTTTGAACAATGTTGTAAGGAAATCGAACATAGTTTTTTATTAATTGTTTAAACTTCCATACTCCTTAAGGACAAACTACACAAAGTTTACGAAAAGAGCCTTATTAATAAAACAGAGAAAGAACAAATTCCCCAAAGTGCTTAACGGTTTTGGAAATAAAAGTGTAACTATTCTTTAAAAGCTTACCTAATTTTCTCTTAAGTTAAATAAACAGGCCTTTTTATTAGGACAACATCCTCCCGTGATACATATAGATGCAGTGTAAATATATAATTATTTAATTTAAAGGGGAGAAATTTTATGGATAAAGACATCATGAAATGTTTTATAGGTAAAGTAATCAAGGTTGATAGAGGAGGACCAGAATCCAAAATTGGGATGGTAATGGATGCAAGTGACGATCTTTTGGTCCTTCTCACGGAAGATGATGGGGTCGTTTACTACAACACTAAACATATTAAAAGTTTTACTGATAACACGAAGGATCATATGGAATTTAACATTAAGGTTCCAAAAGATTTCAAATTTATAAAAGCTTCTAATTTCCAAGACCTACTTGATTCTTTGAAATTTAAATGGATTAAAATTAATCGTGGAGGTCCTGAGAAGTTAGAGGGCGTACTCACTGAGGTAAATAAAGATTATGTTTTTTTGATCAATAATCAGGAAATCGTGCGCCTTTCCATGAACCACATTAAAAGTATTAGTTATGGATTAAAAATTGAAAGGGTTAAAGAGAAATCCGATACACAACAGTCACATCACAAAGTCGAAAAATCAAACGATGACAGACAAAATAAAAAGAATAAGACCGAAACTAGCAAAAAGAGAACTTCACAAAAAACAACTGTTGAGAATGCTGAAATGACTCTAGCGTATCCATTATCCACAAAGGAAACTTCACAAGCAACAGTTGTTGATGAGGTTGAAATGGCTCTAGCGTATCCATTATCCACAGAGGAAACTTTACAAGAAACAGTTGTTAATGATGCTGAAAGTGATCGATCGATTCTTTTATCTACAATGGGAACTTGGCAAGATACAGCAGTTGAAGCTTCTGAAAGTGATCTATCGATTCCTTTATCCACAATGGGAACTTGGGAAGATAAAGTAGTTGAAGATACAGAAAGTGATCGATCGATTGCTTTATCCACAATGGGAACTTGGCAAGATACAGCTGTTGAAGATAATGAAATTGATCGAGCGATAGCTTTATCCATAATGGGAACTTCGCAATATATAACTGTTGAAGATGCTGAAATTGCTCAAGACATTCCTTTATCCACAAAAGAAACTTCTCAAAAAACAGCTCTTGAAAATATTGAAAATGATCTTGCAGATCTCTTCTCCACATTGGAAAAGTTTTTACGAAAATATTCTAAATGAAACCAAAATTAAGTTTTTTATGATCCTCACACAGCTTGTTCCATTTTTTATCATAAGCTTTTTCCCGGATAAACCAGTTCAGCCATACGAAAGATGCCAAAATAACTAGCTGGACTGGTCCCAAAGAACTTGATAATATCTTACTTGGAATGGGCCTTGTATTTAGCAGGGTTCATTCCTTTTAAATTTGGTAAAATGTGATAGGATAAAAGTCTAAAGGAAAATAGATGGATTTACTTTCCACTTTCATTTCTTAAAAATAAAGGTAGAAGATTTTGAAAGGTAGTGATCAAAAAGATGCTTTATATACGGGATATTGAGAAAATAATTGAAGATATATTGAATGAATTGAAATTAAATATGGAATATGAAATTAACAATAGCCTCCCTTCACCGATGAGTTTTAACGTATCGACAAATACGATTAAATTTAACTACTTAAAAGTGAATGGATACATAGCAAATATCAAGTATAAAATTAAAGAGACAGATGTGGACTGTGTGAAACTTATTCTCTATCGTCAGCTTGGTTATTATATAGATTTTAAAAAAAACAAACATGATTTAAGGACTATACTATATGGTGAGGATGACGAAAAAGCACAGCTTCTAGCTACAATAGAAACGAATGCTTGGGATTATGGGAGAACCTTGGTACCTAAGAGACTAGTAAATTCCTATGATACAGTCCGTGAAATCGATAAAAATCTACTAAAAAGCTATTAAACAAATAGAATATCTGATATACAAGGAGAAATTAAATGACCTGGTTAATTATTTGCATGTTACTTGCTGCGTCTGTCGGTTGGTTAGCTTATATCGTAAAAAAGGAAAAGGCTAAACAAAAAGAAATGAGAAACAATCATTTCCAAGAATTAGAAGCGATGAAAGAATTACAAAAGGCTTCGTTGGAAACGGCAGCAGCAAACTTCGATGAAAATGTAAATCTTTTGTCCGAATCATACAAACGTGAAATGGAAAGACTGATGATCGAAAATGAAGAGATCCGGAAAAATTATCGAAACGGTGAGGAAATCATAACCCATCAGATCCTAGAAAATTTTAAAGCGGATATAATTAGAAAAACACTGATCTCCCCTGATGAAATGATTATTATGCCGAACATTTTTATTCCTGAGATAAACGGTACACGGCAGATTGATCACCTTGTCCTTTTATCAACCGGTATATATGTAATCGAAACAAAACCCTGGAAAGGTCACATCGTACTAGGATTAACTAAAATGGGCAGCCATAAGTTTTCTTTTTTAGCAGAGTTAGTAGACAGAGAAAAAGAGGAAACGGTTGTATTTGATAATGATGAGTCGGGAGCATTAACTGTAAAGACGTATGAAAATCCAATTAACCAAGTGCAAGAGACAGCCATCATCCTTTCCAATTATTTAAAAGATCAAGATGTTACAACATGGATTAACACCGTGGTATTTTTTAATGACGACGAAAAAGAGGTCCATGATTGGTCGGATAACAGCTTAGTAAAACGGGTTTCGAACCCAGAGCAATTACAACGTTTTTTTCTAAATGAGCTTACATCTAAAAATAGAATATACGGAGCTTTTCAGCTGCAAAATATCAAGCATCTTATCGAAAACGCTAATTATATTTAAGTTTGGAAGAATTTTTGAGAGCTGGATAAGAAAACCCACTATCACAGATAGTGGGCTTCTTTTTTCTTTATGATGCTTTTTGGATATCGATCTTTTTTCCTTCTTTACGCCACTTCTTAAATTCAGCAGTGGCTGTGAACAGCACGTCTGTTGATGAGTTAAGGGCCGTTTCAAAAGAGTCTTGTAACACACCGATAATAAAGCCTACTCCAACTACTTGCATCGCAACGTCAGCTGGGATTCCAAATAGACTACATGCTAAAGGAATTAGCAATAAGGAACCGCCGGCAACTCCTGAAGCACCGCAAGCACAGATTGCTGACAATACGCTAAGGATGATGGCTGTAGGTATATCTACATCAATACCTAGTGTATGAACTGCTGCAAGTGTCAAAACAGAAATAGTCACAGCTGCACCAGCCATATTGATCGTTGCGCCTAATGGAATGGAAACGGAATAAGTATCCTTATCCAAACCTAGTTTCTCACATAACTTCATATTCACGGGAATATTTGAAGCTGAACTGCGTGTAAAGAATGCAGTAATGGCACTTTCCTTTAAGCACTTAAATACAAGTGGATATGGGTTTTGACGTATAGCTACGTACACCATGATTGGATTCACAACAAGAGCAACAAATACCATACAGCCAATTAAGACGGCCAGTAATTTTCCATAGCTTAGTAAAGAATCAATTCCATTTGTCGTAATAGAATCGATGACTAGACCCATGATTCCTAATGGTGCGAATTTTATAACCCATGTAACCATCTTGGAAACGGCATCTGAAAAATTAGAAATCATTGTTTTAGTCGTAGCAGGGGCATTTTTCAAAGCAACTCCAAGAACAATCGCCCAAGCTAAAATACCGATATAGTTCGCATTATAAATGGCTTTAACTGGGTTATCAACGACGTTGAGCAGTAAGGATTTGAGAACCTCTACAACACCGCCAGGAGCCGCCAAATCCTCAGTGCCCTTTGTAAGTGTGATACTTACAGGAAAAATATAGCTGACAATAACGGCGATAAGTCCAGCTAAGAAAGTTCCTAAAAGGTATAGGATGATAACCGATTTCATATTCGTTTGGTGACCACTTTTGTGTTGCGCGATGGCCGACATAACCAAGAAGAGGACCAATATAGGCGCAATAGCTTTCAACGCACCTACAAACAATGAGCCTAAAATGACCACTGGTTTAGCGACATCCGGAATCGTCACAGCTAAGATAATACCAATAATCAAACCGATGATGATTTGTTTTACCAGACTCATTTGATTCCATTTTTTCCATAGATTTTTCAAAGATAGTCCCCCTTGTATATGATATAAGTCCAACTTACCGTAGCCAAATTAGTTATCCTAATTTCAGCCGATTCCAATACAGGTCTTTCTAATAAAATAGAGATAAGAACGAGGTACTTCTACGGTGGATTACCCATCCCAGTGCTCTCCACCTTTTCAACTATACTAATAATTGTAACAAATATTATTATAAAGAATATTTAGATATTTTACAATAACATTATTATTAATTTAAATATAATGAATATTGAGAAATATGTATATATCATTGGGCTGTTATGTCTCCATCATATAATTTATTACTATTCTTTTATGAAAGATAGCTGTAACAAATACTATATAAAAAAACTGCCACAATCGATCGTCGCTCAACGATCTTCTGTGGCAGTCTTTTTTCATTTACTATCAAAATGGCCGGATGTAACTTTATCTAATAATAATTGAGCTGGGGAATCCCCATATAAAAATAATTTATGCATCGGTCGAGTCATGGCCACATACAACAATTTGATATCTAATTCTTCTTTTGAGTACGATTCTTCCAAAGTAACAATAAGAACGGCGTCAAACTCCAATCCTTTGGAAAGGTAGGAAGGCAAGATGACAACGCTCCCCTTTTTCATATCTTGTTTTTCTTCTAATAGCTGAATTGGCAGATTGCTATTTTCTAGCATTTGATGGATTCTTATGCACTCTCGGTCAGTTCTCCCAATGATGGCAATCGAGTTAAGGTCTTCCTCTTTAAGTAACAAAATATCCTGTTCAAGGACCTCTTTTACCTGATCTAAATTAGTGGGGTCAATTTTCGTAAAAGATGGTTTGTCACCATGCCGTATGACTGGTTGTACTTTTGGCATGTCTTTATCCATAATCGAAAGAATCTCATTGGCTAAATGCATGATCTCAACCGTCGTTCGGTAACTCTTTTGTAACGTTTTATAATTGGCGTCGGGGAAAATGTCCTTAACCAATGGTTCCCAACTGTTTAACCCTCGATAAGAATGAATGCCTTGCGCTAAATCGCCCACGATCGTAAACAAATCAGTTTCGAAACCTTCTTTTAGTGCGGCAAATTGGAAATAACTAAAGTCTTGGGCCTCATCAATAAAGATACTTTTCATTTTATAGGGTTCTTCGATGCCTTCTAGTTTTGCCTTCATATAGAATAATGGAGCCAAATCCTCAAGCTCTAGCGCATTTTTGGCAAAAACCTTTTGACAATAGGTACTTAACTTCATAGATTCTATCTCCGATAAAGTAGATGAATACCTTTGTAAAAGTTCATGAGAAGTCATCAGTTCCTTATATAGCGTAAAAATATCCTTCGTAACAAAAGAATCCATATATTGTTTGATCACTACCTTCGACTCTTGCTCCACCGTACTAAGTCTAGTTTCTTTAGTATCCATAATGGTGACAACTTTTTCCCTTCTTTTTACAGGATCCATCCTGTTGTTATAAAGGGCTTTTTCTAAGGCTTCATCATATTTATGATTAATTTTGGATAGAATGATGGATTTTTTTATTCTTAAATCATTGGCTAATATATTTTTGATCTTATCCAATCTTTTATAAATCGGTAGGTATTGAAATTCTCTTAAATAAAGTCTTTTGATTTTTTTTCCCTTCATCAGCAGGTATTTTTCCACGTTAAAATCCTCTGAAGGTGACAAATTTAATTCAATTTCTTTCAAAAAACCATCGATTATCTCCTTAAATTCCAGGGATCCTTTATAACTAGAAACCCATTGAATCCATTTGGTTTTGACTTCCCCTCTAATAAGGGCCATTAATTTGGAAGTAGGAGATATTAATTTGATTTTCTTCCCTAAACAATCTCTCATAAAATCAATATAGGTGGTTTGTTTGATCTTGTTTACCCCTAAATCAGGCAGAACGGCGGAAATATAATCAATAAACAATCGATTGGGTGCAAGAATCATTAATTTTTCTGGAGGAAACCGATATCCGGACGAGTAAAGAAAATAAGAAATTCGATGGAGCGCAATGGTTGTTTTTCCACTTCCAGCTGCTCCTTGAACGATAATGGGGTGTTTAAGAGATGCTCTAATTACTTCATTTTGCTCATTTTGGATGGTTGCGACAATTTCTGTTAAGCGATTGTCCGCTTTCCCTGCTAAGGATTTCTGCAATAATTCGTCATGTGTGGTTAAATCAATATCGCTAATTTCTTTTAGTATTCCATCTTCGATTTCATACTGTCTCTTAAGAGATAAGTAACCACTTTGCGTTTCCCCATAGGCTTCATACGTAACATCGCCTAAACGGCCATCGTAGTAAACATTGGCAATCGGCGAGCGCCAATCGACAATAATGGGGATCTGATTTACACGGTCAAACAATGATGCTTTCCCAATATATAAAATCTCTTCGTTGGTATCCCCGCTGCTTGTGAAGTTAATTCTTGAAAAGTACGGTTTCCCGATAACGCTTGTTAACCTTTCCAATTCCGTTTCGGCCAATTCTAAATATTGAGCGTTAGTCAGAAGGGTCATATAGCTTAAACTACTATCTGAAGTATCAAGGTCAGCGAAGGCTTCTTTTAAATTCTCAACAAATTGTTCTTTGTTTCCCTTTGAAATTTCTAAAACGCTTTTAATATATTCCTTTGTAAACTCTAAGCGTTCCACTTCCGCTTGATAATCCTTATGATAAAGAACTGATTTTCCTTTTTTCTGGCGCATTCGCTTAATCAGTCACCTCTCAATACGACTTAATAACCTTTGAACTTTTAGAAAATTCCTAGACAAAAAGAAACATCTACAAATTTTTGCAGATGCTTTCATTCACGATGAAGTTATATTTTACCATTTGATAAAAGTAAATACAATAATTGATGGTCATTAGAGAAAATAAGATGTATTTTTTAATTTATATATGGCTTTTTAACGTTTTTCAACTTCAGAAGTCTTTACATGTTTCTGGCAATTAATTGATACACTTTTTGGCTGTATGTTTATTAATCCTTTTTTATTTAAGGCTGTATTCGAAAAGTTTGTTGTTTTTTTAGTGCAATTTAACTATACCTATCTGAGTTTATTGAGTGGAGCCTTATAATAAATGCTGGAATAAACCCGTTATATAGGATAGTCCTTTTATACTGATTGATTTAACCCAACTTACTTTTCCTGGTTTTAAGTTTGGGTCCTCTATATACGATTCATCCTTTGCTACCTTTAAGCTCTTTTTAAAATACTGGTTCATTTCCTTTTCGAGACTTTCGGTAAATTCCAAGCTATCAATGACGACCATGGACTCGGTATTTAAAAACGCCGACCTGGAATCCATATTAAATGCTCCAATGGCACTCAATCGATCATCAAAGATAAATGTTTTGGCATGTATGGAGTCAGGCCCCTGATATTCGAATACATTCACACCCTTTTTTACCATCCCGTTAATATGTTTAATATGTCCTGAATAAGCCATAACATTGGCTGTCGATGCTAACGAATTCGTTAAAATCGTTGTCTTTTCCGGAGGTACTTGTAACTTATCCATATAAGGAAGCATAGGTTTCGTTGGAATAACATACGGGCTTTGGATGACTATGGACTTTTTCGAATTCTTCATGAGATTCGTTAAATCATACCAAGCCCAAGGTTCTTTATTAAATCTTTGTATAGGATTATGAATAAAGGTGATCTTTTTGGTAGGAAGGGACATTTTCACCCAATCATAATAACTATTAAATAATTTTTTATCCGTTTTTCTCAGATTCTCTAGTTTCTGTTTTAATTGTTGATTGGCTTCTTTAGCTTTCTTTTGTTGGCGTGAGGATAGCTTATCAAAATGAACCTTTGTAATTGGATGGTCCCAGACTTGATTAAAGTAGCCTTCCATTTGATTCAAAACACTGCCTTCCTTTGTCTTGGGATCCGTATTAATTATCAGAACATCTCGGTCATTCGTAGGGGATTTTTCACCTTCCTGAATAAAATAACGATTCCCGATATTTCTGCCGCCGATAACTGCATACTTATGATCGATAATAAGTAATTTATCATGGAGTCGATTATTCCATGTCCAAGGCAGTAAAGGATTTAATGGTTCATAAAATTTCATTTCGATATTTGGATGATTGATTAAGGCGTATTGAACATCTTTTAGACTAAATCTAAGACCATGGAAAATTCCATCCAAAAGAATCCTTACCTTTACGCCACGATCGGCCGCATCCAAAATCATACCTAATAATAAATCGGTAATATATCCTTTATGAATCGCATAATAGGCGACATCAATAGACTCCTGTGCATTTTCCATTAAGTTAACACGGGCAAGCCCTGAAAACGTTTTTTCTTCCAGTAGAATCACGCGATCCTGTGCCGCCTCATTTCCATAGAATCTTTCCACTTTATGCTGCTCTTTATAGGTACTACTAACCTGCGGATGTTTATCTTTAAAAATAACAATGCCGAATATGGTAATATACATTAAATAAAAAAAAAGAATAATCATAACCGCTCTCCTAACCTTTTTTATCGAATTTACCTCCTTTCAAACACATGTAACGCCATAATAATTGTTAATAGTTTGTTCAACATTTTTTAAAATATGAAATAACAAAGGAATAAATAACAAAGTAATAAATAACAATAAGTTAGGTTAGGTATGGAAAAAGTCAATCCCTTTCCAACTTCATATTATTCCTATTTGGTCAGTTTTCCGTTCCTATGTTAATCATTACCTTAGTTTGGGGAATCTTAGCTGGATTAGGAGGATATATAAATCAATATTGGATTATGTCTTCAGCTCCAGAAGCACCTGGTTTTGCTAATGGATTATTTATATCAGCATGTAACGTAGGAACAACAATTGGGGTGCAGTTCACTGTAGAGAGATTTTTTATATCAGAAATGGGTACACAATACGTCGTATAAGTAAGATTTTTATCGTTAATATTGGGATCGGTATCCATTTTCTAAGAAACTTTATGTATAGTACTACAACAAAACAACTTGCTAGCTAATTTAAAGCAAGTGAAAACGTTCACAAAATTGTTATAGAAATCGCTTACATTATCGTATATAATTATATTAAAATTACAACTTGTGAGGTGAAGCAGCATGAAAGAATATATTTTTCTACTAGAAGAACCAGTGGATACTAGAGAAATTAAGATCATCGCATCAGGAATGATGGAAGCCTTTAAAAAGGCAAAGGAATTTCGAAAAAATATTGTTCAAGATACTAAGGTAAAGGTTGATATGATCTTAAAAGGTGTTAGATATACGGATTAATCTTGGATAAAATTTATTTTGAAAGGAAAATCCTATACTTTATGATCTTAATAAGATTACTAGTAGACAAATAAAGGAGAACACATTCGCAGGTTACCTGAAATGTGTTCTCCTTTTATATTATGCGGAAAGTGAAGTCTCTTGATTGCTCCTCGTTTCAGCAGCTTTTCTAGTCAACCAATCATACATAATCGGGATGACCAAAAGGCAAATAAGGGTGGAACTAATCATACCTCCAACCACGACGACGCCAAGTGTTTGTGAAATGATGGTGTCCCCGCTATTTGATACAGCTAATGGCAGCAATGTTAAAATAGTCGTTCCTGCTGTCATTAAGACGGGTCTAACCCTTGTAGCAGTTCCGCTAAGGATCGCCGCTTTTGGTCCCATTCCTTCCGAAAGATTTCTTTCAATTTTATCAACAAGAACAATCCCATTTGTAACGACGATTCCCGTTAACATCATTAATCCTACTAATGCTGCAAGATTCCATTCAAGTCTAAAAATATACATTCCAATAACCGAACCGATAAATGCTAAGGGAATACAAATTAAAACGGAAAACGGTGCTCGCCAACCTCGAAAAACAGAACTTATGATTAAGAGAACAAGTAAAACGGAAAAGAATAAAGCAATCGCCATTTCATAAATCATTTCATATACCTGCTGTGGTGCACCTGCAAAGGAATAATGGATACCCTCTGGCAGCGGTATTTTCCCAAGGGCACTTTTGACTTGTTTCGTCACTTGCCCGATATCACTTGAAATGATGTTTGCGGTAATCACAGCGTACGGTTGTCCACCCTTTTCTTGAATCACGGATGAACCTGTTGGCTCTAATACTGCGAGCTGATCCAATGTCACATTTTGTCTTTCGTTAGTCTGGAAGGTCTCCCCGCCCATTAAAGTAAAAATATCCTTGGTGCTGCCCTTTTGTTTATCCGTATGAATGACAATTGGAAAGGTATTTTGATTAATCGAAATCGACCCTTTTAATCCCTCAGCAGTATATTGCTGAATTCGATTGATCACATCGTCCAGCTTAATTCCATAATGATCGATCCCCTTGCGGTTAAGCGTAATCTGATACTGAGTGATCTGATCGTCATTATCCGCAATCCCCTGTACGGATAGTCCAGGAACGAGTTTAAGCTCGTTTCGCATCGTTTGAGCCATTGCTTCAAGCGTTTGGCTATCTGATCCCGTAAGATTAATCTTTAATTGGGAATCATCGCCTGCAATGTTTTGATTTGAAACAGCATAGACAGCTTTGTTTGGCAAAGCATTTAATTGTTTCTGTAGACTCTTAATAAACGCATCAATGTCAGTACCTTCCTTTACTTTTATGGACAAATTGGCGATATTCGGTTTCTGAAGCCATCCACCGCCTGCATCAAATACATCATCCGATTGAGGCGTAAAAGATGAGCCTAAACCGGAAGACAATGAATCAACTTTAGAATTCGTTTCCAGCAACCCTTCCAATCTCTTCACTTCTGCATCAATTTCTGTTAAGGAAGTATTTTGCGGCATTTCAACCTGTATAGCGATTTGGCCCTTGTTCATGGACGCAGGTAAAAAATTCACGGGCAGGAAAGCAGCTCCAACCGATGTTACTAAAAATAAGCCAAGAAAGGCAAAAACCACTTTTTTCTTGCGTCCAAAAACCCAAGTAATTATTTTCAGGGCAAAAGGCTCTATTTTATCACCGCCCGAGATAGGTTTTCCTTTCCAAAAAAGGTGATAAAGAGCTGGAACAACCAAAATGGAAACAAATAGTGAAATAATCAGTGCAATTACCACAGACCAAGCAAATCCTGAAAATGCTGAGCTTACCGACCCGCCGATAAGGGCGATCGGAACATAGACAGCAACTGTGGTGGCGGTTGAGGAAACAATCGCTGGAATCATTTCACTCACTGCTCGTGTTAACAATGGAATACTGATTTTCTCTTGTCCTTCATTTACTTTCCGGTTCATATTATCGAGGATAACGATCGAATCATCGACTACCCTGCCCATGGCAACGATAAGTCCTGACACGGTAAGAAGATTGAGACTGATCCCCATCGTTTTTAATAAACCAGTTGTTGCTAATAGACAGATTGGCAGGGAAATAGCAATTAATAAGGTAGAACGGACTTTACGAAAAAACAGAAAAACACAAATCATCGAAAATAAACAGCCTAATATCCCCTCTTTAATAAGTCCTTTTAGAGACGCATTGACCTGTTCTCCTTGATCAAAAAGGATGGAAACTTGAATATCCTTATTCTTTAATGCAGGAATTTCATTGATTTTGCTCTTAATTCGATCCGATACCTCTGTAATATTAGATGATGGGGTTTTCAACACATCTAGTAGAACGCTAGGTTTCCCGTCGGTTCTTGAAATCGTCTCCAGGTTCACAATAGAGTTTGATATATCCGCCACTTCAGAAAGTGGTAATGTTTTTCCTTCTCCGTGATGAATAGGTAAATGGAGCAGATCTTGTTGATTTAATATCCAACCCGACACTTGGACAGGAATAGAAACCTGGTTGTTAGATACCTTTCCCTCTATTCCAGTTGTATAGTTTTCTTCGAGGGATTGTTTTACGTCATTTACTGTTAGACCTGCTTTTTTTAAATCTGCCATTCGCAGGTTAACGGCATAACCGGCAGTACCACCTCCGGATACTCGTACATCTTTAACCCCTGGCACGGTCTTTAATCGATTGACGAAATCTTCTTGGATAGCAGTTCGGAGCATATTTTCCGTAATATTTTCCGAAGAACTCATCAAACTCATTCTTATAATTGGCATGGAATGGGTACTAAGACGAGTTACTAGCGGTTTTTCAATACCAGCAGGTAGTGTAATAGTTTCCAAGGCTTTTGAAACTTGTTCCTCCGCTTGCTCCATATCATAATTCATGGGAAAGTTCAGACTTACCAATGCCCCGCCATTAAAGGAGTTTGTTTCTACATCCTCCAGACGGTCAACTACTCGTACTGCCTGTTGGATCGGTTCTGTTATCTTTGCTTTTACTTGTTCCGCTTGATATTCATCTGCACGAACGGTGACCGACAAGGTTGAATTGTTAATTTCCGGCAGGTAGTCCCGTTGAATTTGTCGGGCAGACATTCCACCCCAAACTAGTATAAGAACAATCAAAGTGACAATGAGAATCGAACGATTCATTGTTTCATTTATTAATCGTTTCATATAATTGATCCGGGCAAGGAAAGCCCGAAACCGTCCCCCTCTTTTATGTATTCAAATCACCTTTAACAACAATAGCTACCCTTATGGATAGCTATTATTGTTTCAGTCTCTATTTCTTTAACGCGACTTCATTAGAATAGTAGATTTAAACGATTAGTCATTGTCAGCAGGTGATGGTGCAAAGCTTTCAGGCTGCTTTTCTACCTCATCTGGTGTATGGACCTTTTTATCACCTGGATATGGCTTATCAAAGCCTTCTGTTGCGTACCAAACAGCATGATTAAGCATATTGGCATTCGTTAAATCCGGAGTGGCATGTTTGCCAGTTAACTTACCCTTGTTTTTGTTGGACCATTCTGTCCATTTCTTTGATAATTCCTTTGCCTCCGGTGTTACGTTTGTTGTATTCGCAAGTGCAGCCGTATTTGAAGTTGTCGGGCCGTTTAACGTATCAAGCGGAATTTGGTTTTGTTCGACGTCGTATGGTGTAAAGTCAGGTTCATTTGTAAAGATTTCGCTCATTGGTTCCGCTGCCGCATCGTTCTGGTTCATTGGAGGAAGCCCTAAGATCTGTTCAATACTGCGAACCATGTTAATAACCGTCCAGTAGTGGCTGGAAGTGATTCCTTTTTTCACCCAAGGGCTAATGACAAATGCAGGTTCACGGTGACCATCAACGTGGTCCAATCCATTTTGTGCATCATCTTCCGTAATAATGATAACGGAGTCTTTCCAGTACTTGCTGTGTGAAATGAGATCAACAATTTTACCGACAGCCAAGTCATTGTCCGCTACCATTGCCTGAGGAGTAGGGAATCCTGTCGCAACTCCATTAGTGTGGTCATCCGTCACCCATAATGTGTTCAAGGCTGGTAAATCATTATTTTTTACGTGTTTTTCAAACTGCTGCTTGAAAATTTCAAAACGATACTGGTCAGGAATGCCCATATCAAACGTTGGGTATGGTTTATGTGTAATTGGTCCAAGTGATGGAATATCGTATGTTGCTGAATAGTTTCCAATTGGAACATGCAGCTCGCCTTTCTTTTGTCCAGAAAGGATTAAGTAATCGTTATACCAATCTGTCCAAGTACCGAATGGTGCTGAACCTGTGAAGCCTGTTGTATCTTCCCCGAAGTTTTCAACGGATACACCGTGTTTAATTGCTTGATCCCATAAATGTCCTGTAGGGGCATAGGCCATTGGATCCCCCGCACCGCCTGGATAACTGCGGACGTTAGCTGCATCCGTTTCTTTATCTTCATAATCTGTGTTCGTCCCTTGCATTACCCATTGGTGTCCACTTGCTGACTGGATGCCAGAAACATAGAAATTGTCTAACAGCGGATAGGTTTCAGCAAATTTATGGAAGTTTGGCGTCACCTTTCTTGGGAACTGAGTTAAGCCCACTTCTCCATTCCCTTTTCCTAAGTCGCCAAGCACTTGGTCATAGGTACGGTTTTCTTTAATAATATAGAATACGTGTTTAATAGTTGAAGGCTCTCCGATACGCTCAGGCATGGCAACTGGCTTCTTATTGTTTCTTGCCTCAG
Organism: Neobacillus sp. 204; assembly: GCF_046562815.1. Lineage (NCBI taxonomy): Bacteria > Bacillati > Bacillota > Bacilli > Caryophanales > Bacillaceae > Neobacillus > Neobacillus sp. 204. Next base: position 177,781 of record NZ_JBJORY010000002.1, on the reverse strand, counting down.
CATTCAAGTTCTTTAAGCCAAACCAGTTGTTATTCGCATATACCTGCTTTGTCCCTTTCGCAAGGTCCTCAGTTGTTGGGAATGGAACCAATGATAAAGATCCTATTTGGGCATAAGAGGAGTGTCCTGTCACCTTAACCCCTTGAATCGTTAAATCACGTGCTGGTCCGCGTGACCCAATTCCATCCGCATTGGCAACAACTAAATTTTTATTTTCAGAATCCACTGCGATATCAACCGGGAACCAGGCTGTCGGTAAGAGTCCTTGAAGTTCAGGAGTCTTATCAGGACCTTGCCAGTCATATACGGCAATTGCATTATCACGGCCAAGGCTGACCATTAATTTGTTATCTACTACTTTGACAGCGTTCGGTGCGGAACCTTTTTCAGCATCAGGATATGGTTCAATGTCAATCGTTTGAGCTACAGTATTCGTCTTAGTATCAATAACTGAAACAGTATCACTGTTAGTATTGGCTACGAATATGTATTGCCCGGACTGAGTCATACGTTCAGGCTGGACGCCGACTTCAATTGTTTTTGTAACTTTGTTCGAAGTCAGGTCAATTACAGACACAGTCCCTGTATTTGTTGCACCTGTTTTAGGGTCTACGACCACTTTAGTTCCAGATGAATCAACAGTTGTGTCTCCAGCTTTCGCCACTCTACCGCCTTGGTTTGTAACGTAAGCCGTATTGCCATCAACTAAAACACTTGTAGGGGCATTTTCTACTGCGATTTTGGCAGTTACAGCGCCTGTTTGCGGATCAATCACACCAAGACTGTTATCACGGTTAAGAGCTACTAATAGCTGACCTTGAGGACCAACCGTTAAATCAAGCGGGTTGATATTTCCGCCAACAGCTGCATTCGGAAGGGTATAAGTTTTTTGAATAGCAGGTTTTCCGTCTGTACCAACAGACATAACCACAACCTTACCTTTACCGCCTGACGAACCAGTAGCATAAAGCTGACTTCCGTCTTTAGAATAAGCTAATCCCCACATAGAAGAAAGGCCAAGAGAGAAATCAGTTACAGTCATTTTTCCTGTTGCCAGATCCACAACGTTGATACCTTTGCCGCCGTAATTGTTTCGGCCAACCATGGTTGCAGCTGTTTTTCCATTTGGATGAACAGCTACTGAAATCGGATTGCCGCCAAATTCAATTTGCTTTCCAGCTGGTGTAATCAACTGGTTAACAGGTGTTTGAACGGAACCATCTGCTTGTACTCCCACTAAATTGCTTCCAAAAGCACCGTCTTGTGCAGCATAAACCCCGGCTGAACCTAATAGCATGGTACTTAAAGTAAGTCCGGCAAACAGCCTTTTCTTCTTTTTAAATTTCTTTAACATCTTTCTCACTCCCCTTTTATTAATACGGTCTTAGATTACTCCTGATTTATTAAGCTGCTATGGATAAATTGTAAATTAGAAATAAATTAAATTCTGACTATTTATCTATTACTATAGGACTAATTAATTTCTCCTTTTCTTCTATGCGGTTAGTTGGTACCATATTTCATTCATCTTCTGTTTAGACAAAAAATCTTTTCGAAAATAAGAAAAGAACCCGATTTTATCATTCGGGTTCTTTTCATACTTCATTTTTTATTCTTCCCATGGTTCAAAGGAAAACGGAATTCCAATCATTTTAGCGGTCGATACATCATAGGAAACTAAATCCTTTTTTGACAACTCTTTTAAAGAGCGTTTTCCCATTGCTCTTAATGCCATTTTCATTTCTTCTGTACTAGCTGTTAAGAATTTTTCCGCTGTTTTTACCCCATCTTCGCTCTTAAATTTATCCTTGAACTTCCCGTCATACCATATAGCTTGTGTAGGCGGTTCAAATGGAAGTGCATTCAATACTTGATCATGTGCGAGAGCAAACAACATTGCAGAGCCTAAATAAACAGCGTCGGCTCCGAGTGCAAGCACTTTTAAAAAATGTCCTGGGACTAATAGTCCTCCTGAAACGATTAAACTAATCTCTCCCTTCATCTTTCTTTTTTCTAAGTGATTAACAGCTCTAACTACCGCATGCAATGTCGGGATTCCAAAGTCATCATATAAAATAGGCGGGGCGCCGTGCATGGCAGCTTGTCCGCCGTCAATGACAATAAAATCAACCCCCATAAAAATCAGATGATCAATGTCTTCTTCAATTTTTCCTCCTGCCCCAATTTTCACCCCAATTGGAACTCCACCTGATATTACGCGAAGTTTCTCCACCAGTAGTTTTAAATCTACTAATGTTTGATCTTCACTAAAGTTTTCATAAATGACCGCTTCCTCATTTTCCTTAAGTCCCATTACTTCACGAGCACGACCTGTTAAACTTTGTGGCGGGATTTTTTTGCCCATTCCTGCTAAAGCACCCTGTCCTAATTTAATTTCAATCATGTCAGCACGCGTAAACAAGTGTTCTTCCTTTGCCCATTCTGTTTTAGAAAATTGTAAAATATACTTTCCTGCTGCGTTTAATTCATCGGGTAAAATTCCACCTTGACCAGAGTTAATCGCAGTTCCTGTCTTTTTAGCTGCTTTCGCCAAAGAAAGCCTAGCTTGTTCACTTAGTGAAACCCCATAGCCCATTCCACTGATCATAAGTGGGATTTTTATTTCCATTGGTTTTTTCGCCTTTGGTCCAATCGTAACGGATACATCTACTTCTTCTTCCCCATCAATGGGAAACGGTGATGTTTGGGCAGGAATAAAGGTAATTGGATCCAAATGCGGCCATTTTTTTGATGAGCCGCCAAGCGGGCGAAAAAGAACAGTTCCAGTTTCTGCACGCAAACTATTTTCTAGCATATTTTGAATGCCCATATGCCGAAGGCCTGGTATCAGTTCCATAATATTTTCTTGATAACTGTCAGTTAAAATGATTTTTCCAGCCTTTTTCACTATTAGTTTCAAAATCCAGCGCCAACCAACGTGCATGAATATAAACACTACAAATAATAGGGACATCATTGCAAAAGTCAAATAAAATAAAATGTTTGCCATAGTCACTTCTCCAAAATTACAGAAAATGGATCACAGAATTTTATTACTTTTCATGAAAAGGTTCATAAGAGTCAGTAAGAAAGAATAAGAATTTTATGATGGTAAAGGTCCCTAGATATGATGAACTTTTTAAAGAAAATTTGAATCGAAGTGATGGACAATTTATTTCTCCATTTGTTTGTCTTCCCATGGTTCAAAGGAATACGGAATGCCGACCATTTTGGCGGTCAATTCATCATAGGACACCAGATCCTTTTTTGATAACTCTTTTAAAGAGCGTTTTCCCATTGCTCTTAATGCCATTTTTATTTCTTCGGTACTTGCTGTTAAGAATTTCTCCGCTGATTTTACCCCTTCTTCAATCTTAAATTGATCCTTGAATTTCCCTTGATTCCAAACAACTTGTGTAGGCGGTTCAAACGGAAGGGCATTCAATGATTGAGGATGTGAGACGGTAAATAACATAGCGGATCCTATATATACTGCATCAGCTCCAAGGGCGAGGACTTTTAAAAAATGCCCGGGTACCAGAAGTCCACCAGAGGCAATTAAACTAATTTTTCCCTTCAAATTTCTCTTTTCTAGATGATTAGCAGCCCTGACAATCGCATGCAGAGTTGGGATTCCAACGTCGTCAGATAAAATGGGTGGGGCACCGTGTGTAGCTGCTTGTCCGCCATCAACCGCAATATAATCAACACCTATGTAAAGTAAATGATCAATATCTTCTTCAATTTTTCCGCCAGCCCCTATTTTCGCTCCAATGGGAACACCACCTGTCAGGTCGCGAAGCCCATCAACAAGTTCTTTCAAATCATCTAGGGTTTGATCTTCAACAAAATTATCATAAATCACGGCATCCTCATTATCCTTCAACCCCATCAGTTCACGGGCACGACCTGTTAAATTTTTAGGAGAAATTTTCCCACCCGTACCGGCTAATGCCCCTTGTCCCAACTTAATTTCTATCATATCAGCGCGCTTAATTAATTCGTCTTCCTTTGCCCAATCTGTTTTGGAGAACTGTAAAATATACTTTCCGGCACTATTTATTTCCTCAGGTAAGACTCCCCCTTCACCTGAATTAATTGCAGTTCCTGCATTATTAGATGCTTCTGCTAACGAGAGTTTCACTTCTTCACTAAGTGCGATCCCATAGGCCATCCCACTGATCATTAACGGGATTTTTATTTTCATAGGTTTTTTTGCATTAGGCCCAATGGTTACTTCCACATCGACATTTTCTTCACCGTCAATAGGAAATGGTGATGTTTGAGCAGGGATGAAAGTAATCGGATCTAAATGCGGCCATTTTTTTGAAGAGCCAAGTGGTCGGTGTAGAACGTCGCCTGTTTCTGCACGCAAGCTATTTTCAAGCATATTTTGAATGCCCATATGCCGGAGTCCCGGCATCAATTCCATAATATTTTCTTGATAACTGTCAGTTAAGATGATTTTTCCCATTTGCTTCACTGTTCGTTTCATTATCCAACGCCAACCAAGAAGAATGAATAAAAAAGAGATAAATATAATTGCCATCATCGCAAAGCTCAAAAAATAAAATAAGTTCAGCATATTTATTGCTCCATATTCAGCATATTTTCTAGTAGGAAGTCCACCACTCTTATTATATCCAAAAAAAGGGAAATCATATAAATATCAAGGTAATGCTTTGAAAATAGTTGAGCTTTTTTGTATTCCTAATCGTATTAAATTTTCATTTTCCACCAAACTATGGACATATAAAAACAGGGGGATCATTTCATGAATATAATGAATGATATTGTTCATCGTTCTTGGCCATTGCCTTCGAAATATTGGATTATGCGACAAACTTGGAGAAATCTATTGTTTTTGCATTGGCCTATTCCACTTGATAAACTACGGCCACATATTCCTTCTTCTTTACAAATTGACACCTTTAATGGCTCCGCATGGTTAGGCGTCATTTTATTCGTTTTAGAGGGAATCTATCCCCGTGGAATATCATCTGTCTCTCTAACCCCTAAATTTCCAGAAATCAATGTAAGGACATATGTTACATGCGATGGTAAACCCGGTATTTATTTTTTGTCAATTGATGTTAAGAACTGGGCTTCCTTAAAGATTGCAAAGAGATGGTATCGTTTACCCTATCATTCAGCGGAAATTTCTATTCAAAAAGAAGGACAAACCTTTCATTGCGATAGTATTCGTAAAGGAAACACGGTTACTCCTATAACATTTAAGGGCAAATACTTTCCCGTATCGGAAGTTTATTTTCCAAAAGAAGGAACGCTGGACCATTGGCTCACTGAGCGATATTGTCTCTATAGTTCGAATAACGGAATTAACATTTATTGCGGTGAAATACATCATCGACCTTGGCCGTTACAAAAAGCAGAAATAGAAATAGTTAGGAATACCCTTTTTACACCTTTTCATTTTGACCTTTCTGAAGTAAATCCGATCGCTCATTTCTCCACAGGTGTAGATTCGCTAATGTGGAATATTAAGAAAAGCGGATTTAGTAATTCAATGGGAACTTGAAACAATAAAAATTGGGGATGAGCCATGATTTATTTTCATAAACAACCATAAATTGGAGATATTAAATAGGTAGCTAGAGACAACTAACTGGAAGGACAAGCTTGATTCGTTATGTGTGAATAAATTGTTTCAATTTAAGGAGGAGCGTAATGGGTAAGAATAATATAAAAATTGCATTCTCTTTAGCAACATTAATTCTTCCTTGGCTAACCGTCCCTTTTATGGGGAAACAAAATTTTATTAGGTTTTTGCCTGTTGCAAGTTTTACCAATTTGTTTTTAAGTGTTTTTAGTCTTATCTGTTATAGGAAAAAATGGTGGATCACTAAAAATCCTATATCACCTGGGCCAATAGATTTTACCTATATATTAGGGCCTTATTTTGTAGCAACGCTTTGGATATTTAAATTAACATTTGGGAATTTCCCAAAGTACTTAATGACAAATATGGTATTGGATCTTATTAACGCTTTTCCTTTGCCTTACATTGGAAGTAAAGTTGGAGTTGTCAAATTTATAAAGATGAAAAACACTGCTTGGTATTTTATATGTGTATCCTTGGCAATTATTATCTATGGCTTTCAGTATGTTGTGGAACAATCAATTAGGAAAGCAACAAGTTTTAAAAACACAGAGTTATCAAGTAATGAAAATTAAGATGAGGTAAAAAACAATTGTGTTGTACGAAATGTTTCTAACTTAAATTGACGGTTAGTTATTTCATCTTGGTATAGACAAAAAATGTGTTTCGAAAATAAGAAAAGAACCCGATTTTATCAGTCGGGTTCTTTTCATCCTTCATTTTTTATTCATGATAAAATTAACTCATATCTCCAGATTGTAAAATTTTCTCCATGGCATTAATCTTTTGTTCCAGATTATTAATAGCCTTCTCCATGGCAGCTGGATTCGAAGGACTACTGAGTTGATTACTTACTGCCGAGGCAGCGGTATCGAGAGCAGTCCATTCTTCAAAGTGCTCGGATGCTGAGATACTATAAAACCCTTGGATTCCTTTTATGATTTCGTTTATTTCTGTTTTCATAGAGTCAGAGTTCTTTTCGAATTGATATTGTTTTAACAACGCCAAATGGTGTTTTACTTCGCTGACCGGGCTCATGGTGCCATGGTTCATTTTGTCATGGTACTGATCGTAGACCATCATCATATGCATACCATGTGTAGCATGCGGACCCATATGACAATGAATCGGCCAAATACCAGGATTGTCCGCTTTCAGCAATAAATCATATTTTTCGCCTGGACCTATAGTAATCGAATCCTTCGTCATCGGATGTGTGATGTCTCGGCCGTCAGAAGCAACTACTTTGAAATGATGACCGTGGGTATGAAAGGTATGGACTTCTGAACCCGCATTTATTAACCTGATCAAATAAGTGCCTCCTTCTTCCACATGGAGAGGCGGGATTTCTGGATCTACTTTACCATTTATGGTGTAGTACTTAGCCTTTCGTTCGGTTGTATCATATTCACCCTCTAAATGAAGATGCTCGGCAGCTGTTCCGACATACTGATGTGCTTCTGTTCCTTCAGCTAGGCTTAAAAGTGGATCTCTTTCCGAAAGAAGCAGGGTAAACTCTCCGTTTGTTTTATATTTTGCTTGTTTCGGCTCCACGATAAAAGCCCCATATAACCCCATTTCCGGATGCCTGTCCGGTTCAACATGACAGTGATAAAAATAGGTGCCTGCATTTTTAGCATCAAATTCGTAAGTAAAGGAATCGTTTTTCATCGTTGGATGCTGACTCATTTCTGGGGTTCCATCCCCTGCAAAACTATTGTCAATCCCGTGAAAATGAATGGTATGAACCTCTTGTTGTTGATTATGGAAAACGACCTTTACGTGATCTCCCTCTTTGACCCGAATTTCAGGTCCCGGAACACTCGGCGGAGAAGCTGGAGCATTTTTCTTAGGATCCCACAAACCAAAGCCCCAGGAATAAAGGGTGGTTCCTTGAGACACTTCCTGTTCCATATCTGAAGCATATAAGTGGAACACCTTTGTTTGGCCCTTATTTGGTTGAACTGACGCTGATTCTCGCTTGGCATCTACGATAAAAACAGCAATTCCTACTAAACAACAAACAATGGAAAAAAGCAGGATGATCTCTCTTTTCTTCATGTAAACACTCCTAGTTGATGAATTTAAAAAAAGAATGGCAATGGAACCATAAACTCCGGTAACCTTAGATTACCGGAGTTTAAATGAATTTTTTTGTTAAACAGCCAAATTCTGTTTATTTGGAGTTTAAATCGTTTTTTACATCCCGATTCGTATTTTGCAAGTCTTCAAGAGAAGGAAGCCCAGAAATATACCCTACTCCACCGGTACGATCAATTCCAATCTCTTTCTCCATCGCCTGCTCTAATTCCGTTTTATCAACTGCAATAATCTTCTTACCTTCTAATTCATCTCCAGGATGCTGGAAATTACTCATAATATAAGAGAATCCATTACGGTTATCAGCAGCAAACAAACCAGTTGATTCAGCTCCTGCTGGAACGGATAAAATCCTTGATAATTCCTTCGTATCCACATTATAAGCCCAGACAAAGTTATTGGTGTGCATTCCACTATCTTCACCAATAAATAAGGTTCTAAGTGATTCAGAATAGCTTACATTGTCTGTATTTGCTACTGAATTCACATCTGCTGTATTCCCATAGGAATCCGCAGATGGCATATCCTTACCAGCGATTAAGCCAGACATACTAGCAGCTACATATTTACTATTAATCTTTTGGCCAGTGCTGTCTTTTTGACCATCTGTCAAATCCAATTGATAGGTTACACCAGATTTAATTTTTGGTAGTTTCATATCATCGACTGGATCAGCAGGATTTTCGAGCATGCCATTACTTTGATCGGAAATGGCCATATATACTTTTTTATCCTTTTCGTTTAGGGTGACACCTTCCATTTTATTAAACTCAGATGTTGCTCCAAGCATTGCTGCATAACGGCGTGATTCTAAAAACGCAGCCGCTTTTTCCATACCCGGCTTCAGTTTTAAGTACTCAGTTTTACCGTATGAGTATTGCTTAATCGCTTTAAAGCCTTCTTTTGGTACATCAGATGTTTCGAAAATATCGCTAAACTTAATACCGCTGTCGATGATTTTTTTAACTTCCTTATCAGTTGAATGTCCAAGCTTGATCCATTCTAAATTACCAGCACCGCCATTCTCAGTACCTGTTTGGTGGAATTTTGCTGCATAAAGAGTACCCGCTGAAAGGTCCTTCGCTTCATCCGCTACATACATAAACATCGTCGTATAGGACCCGTCATCTCCAAAGAACGCAGTCCGTTGATCAGGCATCATCTTCATTAATTCATGAGAGAAACGGCCAATACTGTAATGTTTTGATACAGAAGCAGCTCCATCTTTGTTCACCTTAATTTCCGGGACAAAACCATAGAAATAAGGATTGGCTTTTGACTTGTCTCCAAAGTAGAGCTTCGCAAAGCTTTCTACCCCAGTTCTTGCAGAGGAATTCGGGTCCATTTCAAAATTGCGGGCATCTGGCTCATACTCTTCCGAACCTAAATGGGTATTCCATGGGGAAAGGGATCCGTTACATGGAATCCAAAGTCCATTTACACTTGAAAAATCAATTTTCTTAACAGCTTTAGGTGTTAATTCCCCGGTTTCCTTATCTTGTTCCAGCGTAGATAATGACATGGATGCAGGAACGATTCCATAGGCTGATTTACCAGCAGCATCAATGGTTTGATATTCATAGTGGGTAACCATGTAAAGCTGTCCCTGAATGGGGTTCAATAAACTGTTGGAATCAGGAGCATCTGATACATAATAGGTTGGTTTTCCTTCAACACTTGTATCCATAATCGGATCACCGTTCACGTCAATCGGTGTTCCTGCAGGAATTAACTTACCTTTGTTCATTGCAACTTTATCTTCCGATTTAAAAAGCCTTTTATAAGAAAGTGGGAAATTCTTTACTTCCCCATTGCTATACTTCACATCCATGGATGCGTTCGTATAGGTTTTAACCATATTTTCAATCGTTTTCGGTGCATCCATTCCATTAAACCTTACAGAATCAATGGTTACATGCCCCTTACCTGCAGCAGCAGCAGGTGTTAATGCTGGAATGGTTAGTGCTAGTCCAAGTGCAATAGCAGCCGCTTTTTTGCTAAAACCATGTTTATTCATTGTTCTCCCCCTAGTATGTAAATACTTTTACTTCACATATCTATTAAATAACAGGAATGTTAATCTAGGGTTTACCTTATGTTAAGCGTTCGTAAAAGAAGATTAAGACTTTGTAAAAGTTTTGTTCACTCTTTGCATCTTAATGAATTTTTAATCTTTTATTAAGAGAACGTACAGGTCCATTTTGTATACTTACATTGCCTAATTGGATTACATTAGCATTCTTGATTCACGACAGAAAACAATCAGGTTATTTGGGTTTATTTATAGAAAAAAAGGTGGGGAGGCAAAGGTATGAAAAAATTAGTAGAGGCAACTATGCAAAGAGCCATTCTTATGATTGTGTGTGTTATCATCATTTTGGCTTGGGGTGGTATTTCAGCTTTCCAGATGCAACGGGATTATTTGCCTGGGATCAACAATACTACCCTTTCTGTTAGTATGAGGGTAGCTGGGTATCAAGCAGCACAGGTAAAACAGCAAGTGACCGATAATTTGGCAAGTGCCGTCAAGGTAGTCGATGGGCTTTCCAATGTAGAATCTACTTCTTATGACGGCGGCTTGTTTATGAGTTTATATTTTCCGATGAATACAGACATGAAACAAGCGGAAGATCAAGTAAACAAAGCCTTAGCAAATGCAGATCTACCATCAACCATTACAAGCACTCCTTCTGTAACACGATTAACAACTAGTTCATTTCCAATTTTGACTTACAGCGTAACAAGTTCAAAATTAGATGAACCAACTCTACGCTCCACCGCAACACAGGAAATTATTAAACAATTAAAATCTGTTCCTGGTGTAGCGGATGTATCCGTATTTGGGGGAGCAAAGGATGGATATGTATTAACGGTCCGCATGAAAGACCTAGTGAAAAATGGATTAACATTGGATGATGTTAATAAATCGTTTGCTTTGGCAGTTCCCTCCATGCCCCAGGGGAATATTGTAAACAACCAATTATCAATACCTGTATCATTTGATGGGTTACCGTTAACTGAACAGCAAATGGAAAACGCAACAATTAAGAATAAGGATGGAAAAGTAATTCCTGTTTCAGCTTTTGGTACGATAACGCATTCCTTAAATGACGTGAAAACGGTATCAAGAACAAATGGAGCACCAAGCGTTCAATTAAATGTAATCAAAACTCCATCAGCAAATATCACGGATGTTGCTGATCAAGTGAAAGACCGTGTGTCTCACCTTCACTTGGATACGGTAAATCCAAAGGATGTTTCGTTCCAAGTGTTACTTGACCGGGAAAAAGAATTAAACAGCTCTCTTTTCGGATTAGTTCGAGAAGGACTACTTGGTTGTTTATTCTCTATGATCTGTGTGTTCTTCTTTTTCCGAAATGTAAGATCAACCTTATTAATTGCGATTTCGCTGCCCATTTCATTGTTAGCGACAACTGCTTTCTTAAAGTCAATGGGTATTACGTTAAATATTTTAACCGTTTCAGGCTTAATTGTAGCAATGGGGCGAATTGTCGATGATTCGATAGTTATCTTAGATAACATGTATCGAAAACGGGAAGAAACAAAGGACACACCGCTGCTTTCTATTCTTGCATCATCGGTTGTGGAAATGATTCCGGCAATATTAGGCTCCACTCTAACGACCATTGCTGTTTATATTCCGATTGCCTTTGTTGGCGGCGTCATCAGTGCATCATACAGCGGATTTGCCTGGTCAGTCGTAATTGCACTAATTATTTCATTCTTCGTTGCCATGCTTGTCATCCCTGCTCTTGCTTTTATGGGATGGAAAGGTGGAAACCGGGAAAAACAAACGGTCAAACTCGATTCAAAAATGAAACCTATCTTGCAATCTGCTTTCAAGCATAAAAAAGCGATGATTATTGTTTCTATAGTAGTTTTTTTAGGCGCTGGAATCTATTCTGCTTTTCTTCCAGTTAGTTTATTACCTAGCGGGAAAATTGGACAAATTGCCATTAAAGCAGAATTGCCTAAAGGAAGCACGTTAATTCAAGTAGATTCAGAAGTACAAAAAATGGAAAAAGCATTAAAGGAAAATCCAAAAGTGGATGCCTATTCGGCCAATTTTGGTTCGACGATGACACCACAAAGTGATGACGTGTTTGACCAAGGCGGCGGATTTATCACTTATCCAAATGTCGCCAACCTATCTGTTGTTTTGAAAAACGACAAGGATGCTGATTCTGTCATCAAACAATTACAAAAGCAGCTTCCGACTCTATCAAAAAATGTAATTTATACCGTAACAAGCCAGAACATTTCTGGTGATGATTCACAAATGCGTATCCTGTTTACAGGTTCCGACCAAGCGACATTGGATCAAGTAGCTCAAGAAGCAAGAACGAACTTAGCAAAAATTGCTGATTTAAGTGTAGATGGAAAAGTGGATTTAACGAATGGTTCAACAAAATACAAGGTTACATTTGACCAAAAAGCAATTCAAGATAAAGGGGTAAAAGTTGCTGATATTCTTACCGTTGTTAATCGTTATATGTCTTTATCTAAAGATGCAACGATTACAGTTGACCATAAAGCACTTCCAGTCGACCAATTTTTAGATCAAATTGCATCAGGGAACCATTCAAATATTACGTTAAATGCTTCTGCGAATGATGTTTTAGCTTCGCTAGCAGCCGAAACGTTTAATGGAAATAATGGCGAAATGGTTCGATTTGACCAATTAGCTAAAATTACAAAAGATCAGTCTCCGTCCACCATTAGTGAACGAGATGGCCAGCCATTCTCATTAGTGACTGCTCAGATTACATCAAATGATATTAGTAAAGTGTCAAGTCAAGCGGACAAAGCGCTAAGCAGCTTGAAACTTCCGACAGATGTAACGTACTCATTGGGAGGAATCACTGAACAAGTCAAACAAATGATTTTCGATATGTCTGTTGCCGTTGCCTTTTCTATCCTTTTAGTATTGCTCATTACTTCTTCTATTTTCAAAGGATGGAGAGCACCAGTATCGGTACTATTAAGTATCCCTCTAGCGTTAAGCGGTGTGGTCATCGCCTTAATTTTATTCCATGGAGAGTGGAATCTAGCGGCATTGATCGGCATTTTAATGCTTACTGGTATTGTAGTAACCAACGGTATTGTGTTAATTGACAAAATTGAAAGAAATAGAAAAGAAGGAATGCCTGTTAAAGAAGCTGTATTGAATGGTAGTCTTTCAAGGATTAGACCGATCTTAATGACAGCTGCAGCAACAGTCCTTACATTGTTACCACTTGCCTTTTCACATAATGCCGATACGGTAATTTCTCAAACCCTTGGGATTGTCGTCATTGGAGGTATGGTAACATCGACCATTAACAGCTTTATTATCATCCCAATCATTTATGAATGGCTGCATAAAAAATCTGCGACCAAAAACATGAGTACAACAAATCAAAGTATGAACAGTTAAAAAAATCTAAAGAAGCACCGACAAATTTGTCGATGCTTCTTTGTTTTTTCCTTCTTTTATTATCTCTATTTTTTAGATATTGGTCTCTTTTATTGAGCACTGGTCATTAGAAATTTGCATCCGCAGCGAACCCTTTCGTACGAATACAAAATGGGAAAGGAACGCCAGTAAAACTTGTAGAAAAGATGATGACCCCCATAGGAATGCCTGAATTCGCCCCTGCTATTCCCACAAGTGGAGCTGATATCGAGCCAAGTACAAATGGCAATAAACCTAATAAGGCAGAGGCACTGCCCGCAATATGTCCTTGGGTTTCAATCGCTAAAGCAAAGGACGTGGTTCCAATCATACTGATGGAAGAGAAAAAAAGAATATCGGGATCGCAACGGCGAAAAGCGGAGCTTTTAGAAGGGTTTATTACTTCTCGATTATCTGAAACCTTTTTATAATAAATAGTCAAATATATTTTATAAAGTAACGGGAAAGCCCAAACTTTACATTGAATACTGTAAAGTCATCCGTTATGACTAGTTAAGATAACCGCATTTTCCTGACGGTACCCCTAAAAAATGTGATATATGGGATACACAATGGGATATGGTATTAACCTTAGCTGGAACAATCATTGCATTACTTTTCCTATCCAAACTGCATAATAGGTTGATGCGAAAAGAATTAGGAAAAGATCATTCCAACTCTAAGAACTGGACCTAATGATATAAATAATTTCACTCCAGGATGATCTGCAGAAAATATTTTGATAAAAAATGATGTCATGAAAAATGCCCGCAAAAGCTAGGGCATTTTTCTGAAAAAACCTATTTTTTGGTATTTGGATTATTGTTGGGGATTAATTCCTTAGAAAACTCAGTTAATCCAGCAATGTTCGGCGTCAGGGTTGTTTTTCCCTTACCAAAATTATTTAATAAATTTTGTATGGGGCGCCCCATATTTCTGTTTCCATTTCTGCCTACTCCATATGCTGCTACACTTAATCCCAAACCTAATAAGGAACCCCACATGATCCCCCGATTGTTTCTTCTTCTGCCAAACATATTTAAAAAGGGTTGTCTTCTGCCAATATTCAAAAGCCCTGTTATCCAGTTATTCAAATTTTAGCACTTCCTATCAAAGAAATTCAGAAAGCAAAACGACTTTCCGAATTTAATTTTAGCTTTAAGGCATTTAAATATGCTGGCAATATTTTGGCTTAGTTCCACTCCATCGGGTAAGTTCAAAATAAGACCATCAACTCTTGACGATATTATTTCATACTTATTCTTTGCTCAAAGATTACTCCATAGACTCATAACAATCATCTTGCTGTAACATCTTTAATTGCGTCGGAAATACGGTCCACTATTCCTTTTCCAGCATCTTCAACAGCATCAATTGCATTTTTTGTTGCATCGCCTGCTGCTTCAACGCCCTGTTTGGTTTTGTTACGCCCCTGATCAATAGCAGATTGATTTTGCTCAGTCATTCACTATTCCTCCTTAGACGATTAAATGAATACAATTTCCTTCCGTTTTGAAGCGTTTACAGCCGTTTTCATCAACTATTCTTTTCAAAAGTTTTTTCTTTAATAGTGGAAGTTAAAGGAAACTGACTAATTGGTTTTTTATACTGTCTTAAAGGGGATAATATCAAAGAGGTGATTTTTTTTATTTACTTGAATATTTAATTATAAATTCCGAATTTCGTCGGCAAATGGACCTGATTTCCTTGTCATTCTCTTGAATAAGCGGGTTCTTCAAAATTTCCTCAGGCATTACCAAAATCTTTTTGCCTTCAAAAGTTCCGATAAAAATAAAACCGCTGGTACGTAAATAATCTAATTGATGTGCTTCTAATTTGGGTGCTGCGAAAGATCCACCATTTCGGATAATTTCCTTTACAAGGTTGTAACGGTCCAAGTCTATATTCATGCAGATCTTTTCAAGCAAACCCGGAATCTTCATACTAAGTAATTCGACTAATTCCCCTTTTTTTAAATGGATGACGCCTTTTAAATCCAAACGTTTCCTTATCTCACTTAATTCATCTTTTGAAAGTCTTGCGAGAGCATCTTTTATTGATATGGGAACAGATATATCACTCCAGGTTTTTAAATCTGCTTTCTGTTCCATGTTTCTCCTCGTCTCTTTTAAACCTTGTAAGACATTAAGTAAACCTTTTTCCAATTTTTTATTAGTCAAACCTGCCCACCTCGAAAGATTGATAAGATTAAAATTTTTACAGCTACGTTCTTTTTTTAGTGAAATTATATCAGAGTATCGCGGGAAATCTAAAAAATAGTTGCTTAGCACTCAATCAATATTGGATCTTTATGAATCAATTGGCTTCCTAATCATTATTTACAAATAAAGAAAGCTGCCAATGTTTGATCGGCAGCTTCAATATGTTAATTGATAAAACCCTTTTGTGTTTTGATGTAAGACATCTGAAACTTCCGCAGCGGAAAGCTTCTTGAGCAGAGCCATTTTCCTTATGGATTCCTCCATCATATTCGGATGGGTCATTTTCCCTGCAAATGGACCTTCAAATGGCCAAGGACCATCTGTTTCAACCATCATGAGCTCCTGAGGAAAGACGCTGACAAGCTGCTGGATTTCTGGTTCATACACCACATCCGGCGTAATAGAAATATGGTAGCCGTTTCGTATCATTCGATCTATTGTTTTCTGCTCCCCTTTAAACCAATGAAAATGCACTTTGGAAACAGAATATTTTTCGAGAAGGTCACAAACGAAAGGCCCATCATCGTAAACAGCATGGAGAACGATCGGTTTGTCCCATTTTTTCGCCTTACTTATAAACACTTCTAATACTTCTAGATAAGGAGCAATCGAAATCCCCTGCTTTTGCCTTAAGTAGTATGGCAGCCCCACCTCTCCCACAGCAATCATCTCATCACGATGTTCGTCCATCCAATTTAGCAGCACGTTCAGCTCGTTTTCAGAAGGCAATGCTTGTTCTGGATGGTAGCCAAATGCAGGTTTTACCTTTTGATATTTTTGCGAAAGCAAAAGGTTTCGTTTACTGGATTCCAAATGAAAGGATACAGAAATCAAGGCCTCGATTTGGGCAGAATCCAATACAATCCTTTTGATTTCCTCATCCTGATAGCGATCCAAATGGATATGAGCGTCGATCATGTTCATTTGACTTTACCTACTAATTGGTAATATAAATCCCTTTTGCATTGAATAAAGCTTTCATCTAGCAGAAGACCTTCGTGCCGCTTCCTTTCAAATGGGACCTCTATGTTTGAAACGACCTTTGCCTGCTTACCAGACAGCTTCATCACTCGATAGGATAGAAACAGTACCTGGAAGCCTTCAAAAAAGCAAAGGAATTAGGAAAGGTGCATATGATGTTAAAAGGTGTTAGATATATGGATTAACCTTTAGATAAAATTTATGTTGAATGGAAAAATCCTACCCTTTATGTTCATATTAAGATTAATAGTTGATGAATAAAGGAGAACACACTCACTGGTTTACGAAATGTGTTCTCCTTTAAATTTATATTTTTAGACACTGGGTTTCTTTATTGTGCACTGGTCATTGGATAGAATCCCCAGTGAAGCTTTTCGTACCAACACAAAATAGGAAAGGAAAGCCAAAAAACTTGAGCAAAAGATGATGGCGCCCATAGGAATGCCTGAATTCGCCCCTGCTATTCCAACAAGTGGAGCTGATATCGAGCCAAGTACAAATGGTAATAAACCTAATAATGCAGAGGCACTGCCCGCAATATGTCCTTGGGTTTCAATCGCTAAAGCAAAGGACGTGGTTCCGATCATACTGATGGAAGAGATAAAAAAGAAGATCGGGATCGCAACGGCGAAAAGCGGAGCTTTTAACAACAGAGCTATTAGTAACGATACACCGGCTACATTAGAGATGACTAAGCCCAGCTTTAAGAATGTCCGCTCCGAAACTTTGTCTGCCAAGCGGCCGACCAACTGACTTCCAATAATTAAGGCTAATCCATTTGTCCCGAATAAGAAACTAAATTGCTGCGGTGTGACTCCGTAAATATTCTGATAGACAAATGGAACCCCAGATACATAGGCAAAGATACCAGCAGTAGTAAAACCTTGAGTTAGTGCGTAACCCATGAACGTCCGATCTCTGAATAAAGAACCAAAATTCTTCATGATTTGTGGTAAATTGCTTGGAACACGGTTTTCTGTTGGCAGCGTTTCTTCTAATTTTAATGTAACAGTGAACAGAAGCACTGCACCCACACAAGCCAAAGCAACAAAAACCCCATGCCAATTGGTAAAAGCAAGGATCCCCCCTCCAGCAATCGGTGCTACGATCGGCCCGAGGTTACCCACTAACACCATCATCGTAAAGAACTTGGTCAGTTCCTTTCCACTAAAGAGATCTCGAACAATCGCTCTTGAAATCACAAGTCCCCCTGCTGCAGCAAAGCCCTGGACTAAACGAGAAATAATAAGGAAATAGATATTGGGTGCGAATGAGCATGTTAAAGAAGCAAGTAAGTACAAGGTAATAAAGATTAACAAGGGTTTTTTACGGCCCTTAACATCACTCATAGGACCAATGATCAATTGCCCCAATCCCAGGCCTAATAAACAAGAAGTTAAGCTTATTTGTACGAGTGAAGCCGTTGTATGAAAATCATTTACTATCGTTGGAAAGGATGGTAGATACGTATCGATTGTAAAAGGTCCTAACAGTCCAAGTGATCCAAGAAGTATTGCAAGCTGTATTCGTTTTTTTCCACTAGGTTTATTCAATGTCCATCGCCTTTCTATAAAAGAAGTTTATTTCTTATTGCTATTATTTCGACATCCTAAATAATAAATCTTATTATAACCTGAGCCTTGCTCAGGGGTAAACAATTAAATTACTTGGAAACGATTTCAATTTTCGAGTATAGGTGAAATGGCAGAAGGAGGACGGTTCTTCTGCTCCATGTCCGTAAATAATCTTAGATATACCAGCTACCCGTAATGTATTTACGGCATAAAATACACAACAATGATTCTATCACCATTTGGTAATTGATAATTATGTATCCACTAAAAAATCCTCGGACCCTTATTGGTTCGAGGATTTTCTTTCTGAATCTTATTCTGATTGGTTTTCTGAAACCTTACTAGATCACCGATATTTCGTTCCTTCCATTCCTCAATGCGACTATGAAATTAACAAAGAGTTTTAACGATACCTACGACTTTACTTTTAGGAATGGTCGGATCATGCTGTACAACAAAGGCTTTTGTAAATCGGTCTAAGTATGTTTCTTCGTGTGACTTTGGTGTCAGGATAATGAGTTTCCGTTTTAATTCACTAACATATAAATCAAAGACTTTTACTTTCCGATGCTCGTCCAATGCACTGTCAAACTCATCAAGAACAATAAATCCAGGTGTGGTCTGTAGATTTTGCAGGAGTGCTAGGGCAAAAAGCAAGGAACTTAGAGACTCCTCACCACCAGATACCCCTTTTCCTACTCTGCCACCCCGTGCTTTAATGCTTACATCTTCCATGGCACCGCGATGTCCTTCTTTTCGAGCTTTAATATACAAGTGAAAACGTGTACGCTGTCGTCTGTCCTCATACGACTCCCAACTAATCTCCCCTTCAAACTGGAACTGACTCATATAAAATTTAAATCGTTGCTGCAATTCTAAGACACGCATGTTAATCGTGGTTTCTAATTGATCTTTAAGAGTCTCTGTTCTCTCTTTGTCTTGGTCAAGCAATATTTTCGTACGTTTATATTCATTTTCAAGTCGTTCAAATTCCTGTTTGATCGTATGATAATTCTCCGGAGCTGCGGGATCGATATCAGCCTCTGTCCGGGCATTATCAAACATAACTTTTCCCTTCTCACGATTTTGCTTCAATTGTGAAACGGAAGGCATAGAGTCCCATCCACTGCTTCCAGCGGCTTCAGAGTATATCTTGGGGATTAATTTTTGTAAGTCAGCCAATTCTTTCATGACATCCACAAGTTCTTTTTGGTTCGTCTCTTTATCATCACTAGTATGACGTTTCCGTTTCTCAATAACGGCGATGTTTCGCTCAGCATCTTCTACCGCATAAGCGATATTTCTAATTTCACGTTCCATCCGATGAATGGTTCTTTCTAATGTATCATAATCATCATTGAGCCGTTCAATCTTATCTTTCTGGTGAGTAAAAAGCCCTTTTTCCTGCTCACATAGAATGATTAGTTGATTCCGCTCTTCATACTTATCTTTCATTTTTCCCAGTTCTTCGTATATCTTTGCTTCTTCCTCTAATTTTTTGTATAGATTTTCTTGGTCCATTTGCAGCCGCATTAATTCTTTTTCTTTTTGTTTCAATTCCGTTATCGTCTCATCAATTAATTGTTTTAGATGTAGTTCCTCTTCAAGTTTCTTACTTTTAGCAACCCTTTCATGTTCCTTCGTCATAAAGGCTTCGGATTCTTTTACTTGATGAATAATACTATTAAGCTCTTGAATGGTTTTGGTATCGGCAGAGATTTCCTGCTCTAATTTAGAAAGCTTAAGAGAAAGGCCGTTAGCAAGCTTTTCTACTTCCTGTTTCCGTAATTTAAGCGCCTTGGCACTCAAGATATAACGTTCCTTTTCCTGCGGACCACGTATTCCCATGGGGTCTATTAATGTTCCATTTTTGATCGAAAAAGATCCTGGTTTAAAAAATTGCTCTACCCACCAAAGTGCTTTCATGGCATAAGTAAGTTCTTCTTCATTTAATCCTTCCTTTACTTGTAAATGAAGAGACGGCAATTTGGTTACTACCCGGTCGGGAATCACAAGCATTAACGGAACATGGTATAAATCGTTTGGCGGTGTAACATGTTTACCATTAAAGAAAATGGTATATTTTATCGTATGGTATAATTGTTCATCCTTTAGTGCTGCAGTCTCATCCAACTCTAACAATTCCCGAAGAGCGTAAAATTTTATCTTCTGAGACGCAAAAAATTTCATGGATTCTATTTGTCGAATCGATAAATCGCGATTCTCGTCAAGGAGCATCCATTCTTCTTTTAATTCTTTTAGCCTTTGTGAATCCGAGAAAAAGATTTCTTTATTAGCAGTTACTCTTGCTTCAAGTGAGTGAATCGTTTGTTGGACTTCATGACTGCTTTTATATTGTTGTAATCTTTCAAGATGTACCTGTTTTAATTGTTCATCATTTTCTAGCTCTTGTTTAATTTTGGTGATTAGTTCAACCTTTTCTTGCCAAGCAAAATTGTTTTTGTTTAGCAGGTCCTGATTCTGGTCAAAATCACAATTTGTTTTTTCTTGCTCATCAAAAAGCTTCGTTAATGCTGCTTTTACCTCTTCTTCTGTTCTCGTAATTTGGTTCTGCTTTTTCGTAAAGGCTTCTAATTCTTGGTCAAGTTCGGTTGTACGGGATTGTATTTGTTTGATTCTCCGGTCCATCTCTTCCCGCTTTTGTTCTTCTTCCTCAATCTCTACTTTGAGCAGGGAATACCGCTCAGTAGAAATTTGTAATTGTTCTTCGGCGTTTTCTTTTAAGCCCCTTTTTAAGGATATATCATCCTTTGCCTCGGCGATTTCCTCTTCTACATTTAAAAAGATTTCTTCAATTCTTTTAATTTCCTTTTTATAATGGGTTTCTAATTGGAAAAGGGATGTAGCATAAAGCCTGCCGCCCTCATTAATCCTGCTTTGATTATCCATGAATCGCTCTAATGCAGTCTTTTTCATAGAAAGTTCTGCCTTCATAAACTTAACGTTTGATTCTGCGGTACGAAGTGATTCCTCTGTATCTCTCACCTTCTCCATACTCTCTTCCCAGTCGCGCTGCACTTGGGCAATCCCATGCATTTCACTAAAAATACGGAAACGTTCTTCAGGATTCATCACAGCAAATTGGTTCACTTCTTGCTGGTACCAAATTAAATAGAAGAGATCCGGATCCACCTTGTATTTATATTGAAGATCTCTTTTAAAAGCCGTAAAGTTATAGAAGCGATCACCAGATGTATACTTAATCGTTTCTTCCCAATGGTCGATATTATCACCCGTAGAAACACTAAACTCTTTTTTCATGGGCTGCCCAGAATCCTGGACAATGTTTAAACCGAATTCTACAAATTCAGGCGCATCGATTTTCATCCAGCCTTCATTCTTAAAAGTAAGCGAAATTCTAGCCTTCCAAGTTTGACCCGCCGGTAAATTACGCGATTTTAAACCTTCCACATCAACTTTTGAGGAATACAGAACTCCTCCCATACAGAATGTAATCGTTGATTTTCCTGCGCCATTTGGTCCTGTAATCATCACATGGTCATTTTCCCCCGATAGGTCTATTAACGTTGGCGGATAGTCACGAATACCAGAAAAAGTAAGTCGCCATGGAATCATACACGATCACCTTGTTGATAGAGATTATATCGTTTGAAAAATTTTAATACTTCTTCTTTATTTAACTGGTTGGATTGACTAAACTCTGCCGTCCGCCTTAAGAAGGAGTCAGTGAACATATGAACACCAATTGCTGTAAGCTGGTACGCCTTTTCTTGTGAGTTTGTATTATATTCCTCAATTGCTCCTATCTTTTTAAGCGGGTCAATATTGAGTAAGATACGTTGATTGGCTTTTGTTGTTTCGTGCCCAAATGCATCTAAAAGCTGATCAAATAAGGTAAATTCATGTTGTAATACCTCTTGCTGATAAAACATATAAAGTAAAATCGACAAACTTTCTTTCGTTAAGGTATTACGGGCCGATTTTGCTGGAACTCTCATCATCACGATAACTTGGTCACGGCGGTTGTCATAAATCAACTTCATATACCGATTCATGGCCTGGTTGACTCTTGTTAGAAAAGAGAAAAATTTTTCATCGTTACCTTGTACTTGCAGCAGCTTTTCTACCTCTTTTCGAGAAAGTCCAAAATTTCCAGACCGAATCGTCGCCGATGACGAAAAGAGAATATTCATAAAAGCTATTTCCTCATTTTCCGTTAAAAAACCCTTTAAAGACTGCATCACATTGAGAGGATTAACGTTAGCCTCGCTATCAATCTGATGGTTTGTCTGACTTGATTCGTTTTGTGATAATATTGGATCCATCTTCACGATTCATCCACTCCCATCTTCTTTCATATTGTGGAATTTCCACCTTTTCTTTCGGCTTTGAGATGGTTATTTTTTTGTTGCCTACTAATGCAGCAATGGCGGTGATAGAATTAACCGCATCACTCCAATTGGAGGAGGTAGCTTCAATGACTAACTGTTCCATAGGTGTTTCATCATGTTCTTTTAAATAGGATTCAATGGCTTCTGTTTCAATCATAGTCTTTGTCAACATCCAATGAGCCTCCCCCATCAGTTCTTCCATTTCCCCCTGAGAAATCATTTCGGCTGTATAGTCAGGATCTTCTTCCAAATCTGCGATTGGATCTGCGACTGGTTCATAGGTTTCAAGATAGTGAATTGTTTCATCGATAGCAGCAGGCGGTATTGCTGCGGCAAACTTTATGGGCATCCATAAACCATCAATAGCTTCCTCTTCATACTGTCCTTGCTCGATGAAACTAAAAAGCTGGTAAATATTTGGTACATCTGAATCTAGTGGAGGATCGTACATTTGCATAATAAAGGCGCGGACCTTATCCGGTTGAATCGTAGAGGATAGGGGTGTCTTTTGCATATGAGTAAACCTCAAATATTTATTAATCATTCCTAAACTTAAATTGGTCCCTTCCGCAAGAACCGCTGTTCCCTTTTGCATTAAATTAGATAGAACCAGACTTTCTTCTACGGTCTGAAACAATCGAAACCGTTCCTGTAATTTTACCTCTAACTCCTGCATTAACTGATGAATCAATTCCAACTGTGGAAGGGCATTCCGATCCGCAAGCATCTCAAGCTCTCGTTCTTTCATAATTTGAATGGCATTTTCTACATTACGGATCATACTAGCAATCTTATTGCCACCAGAAATTCCGTGGTCATCATATGCTTCACTTAATTCTGCATCCCGCCTCGCTTGAAACAGTGATCGGCCAATATCATCATGCAAATAGTAAGCCAACGAATCATTCGCTAAACGGATCAATGCATCCATCATTCGCTTCCCGGAATCACGCATTTTCAACTGCCTGGATTGTTTGGAAATCCAATTATATTTCACGAGGACATTGACAATTTGCTCTACCTTTTTCTTCGTTGGAGGTTCAGGGTCGAAATAGCGGTTACGATAACGATAATAGACGGTTTCTGCATTTTCAATCGGATCATCTAATCCGAGGGCTTCTTCGTTGATTAATTGAATAATTTTTAGAAACCGTAAGATTTCCCCAGGTGACTGAAATGCATTCTGTGACCCCAAATCACTCAAAACACCTGACAAGGAGGCAATATCTCTCATCGTTTGCAGCACTTCAGGATTGGAATCATTCACTTGAAAAATTGAAATCAACGACTGATCCACTTTCTCCAATCATCAACACCTCCTAACACCTGTTCTTGTTCGATTCTTTTATATACCAGTAAATCCTGCAAATATTGTTCGTATTCCTTCCAATCATGGAGGACTTCCTTACTGTGAGTAATCCACTTAATCAAACCCTGATATACAGCAGAGACAGTTCCATATGCTTCTTTAGAAATCAGTAAGCCATCTGGGTCATAATCACACCATATTAACACCTGCTTAACATTCCCGTTTGTTAAGAGCTGTTTGATACATTTCTTATGTGATGACCTGATATGTCCATCAATGCATAGAACAAGGGTTTTCATTTCTTCAAGAAAGTGCTTCTCTGCAGCTAATCTTGTCAGGATGGCTCTATTTTCTACTAGCCAGATGGTTGTTGAAGAAGTAGTATATTCTTCTTCGGAAATCGATAAATCTGTCAGAGAGTGAACAGGACCATGCCTATAGGTTGAGAAACGTCCCATTATTGTTCCAGAAAAATACAATGGGGTGATCTTTCCAAGACTGGTCAGTCCTAATAAAGCAGCTGGACATTGGGCCCATTCCTCTAATTGGTTGATAAATTCATCCTTAAACCGATCAAATTCCTTTGATCCTCCAATTTCTTGATAGTATCTTGCTCCGATTTCCTTCCAGTCAAAGTTGTCTTTTTGTATGCAAAGTTGGAGAAAGGCAGAAATAAAATGAAGGAATTTAAGTCTCTTTGACACCGACCAACCTCTAGGAAAGTGGGACAAGTCCTTAAGATCAGAACCATTATAACGGCAAACCTCGTTCAGGATTGATAAACAAGATTTGTATCCCCACTGTCTTTGACTTGAGAAAACTTGTATGTTTTCATCAACTAAAGTTGACAAGCTTTCTTTCCAACTACTAAACTCCTGTTCTATTTCTAATTCTTTAGCACGGATTTGTTCTTGTTGATATTGGAATAAGCGGAAGCCCATTCTAAAATGTTGTGCATCAGGTGTTTTACCGTCCTTTTTAAACCTTATCTCTTTAATAATTAAACCTTGATTGAACCAAGTGATCGTGTTTTGATTATGTTCATTAAGATGAATTTTTTTCTTTGGGGTAAAAGCTAATTTCAGTAAATCTTCATCCACATGTAATGCTTCTTCATATATTGCTAGAGTAAATATTCCAACCACTCGATACGTTCTTTCCGTTTGCTTAACAATTTTTATATCGACTAAAGGGTCACTATCTATTATCTGATGGGAGAAGTCTAATCGTTCTCCACTTTTTAATAATAATTTATTAATATAGTTTATTTCTTCTTGATTCATCATGTTTTTTCTCCATTAACTTATTTAATCTTATTCTAACAAAGTATAAGGGTTGTTGTAGAATGGAAAAAATTGAAATCCTGTAAAAGTTTAATGAATTCCTATACTAAAAGCAATGTTGAAATGATGTTAAAAGGTATTAGATATATGGATTAACCTAAGATAAAATTTTGCGAAAGGAAACATCCTAACCTTATGATTTTATTAATTAGAGATAAATAAAATAGAACACATTCGCGGGTTAACGAATGTGTTCTCCTAAAGTAATTGTTTCTTTACGGATTCGATAGAAAAAATAAAGTGGTTAGCTGTGTACAAACCTCTTAACTTTCGAATATATAAAGAGTAAAAAAAGCCTACAATTCTGTAGACTCCATTTAAACGTTTTAAAGATAGAATTAATAGCTTACTAGATAAGTAATTGAATAAATTCTTCTTCAATTAAAATTCTAATAGTTTTTCCCACCTGTAAATACAATATTTTTAAAAAAAAGGATGATATGTACTAATTAATGAATTAAATAAAAAAAGACCAGACATGCAGCAACATGTCCAGTCAAGCAAGAGATGGTACCCTCAGGAGGGGTCGACTTTATTGTGCATTATTGTAAACAATCGAAAATCTTTTTTCCCTCTTCCATTTTTCTCCGTTGTAATCTATTTTAATGGTAGCAGTATAATCCCCTTCCATTTCAAATTTAGCCCTTCCGACATACACGCCATTCCCTGTTTCCTGCATCTTCATTGTAATATCTCCATGACTCATCCCTTGCATATCCAAATCTGCACTTACCTTGGCACCTATTACTGGATTACCTTCTCGATCTAAAATCTTTACTTTAATGGGAGTAGATTGATCTGGTGTAAATGATTTTGGCGTAAATAGCTTGATCTCAAAATTATTTGAACTGCAGCCTGTTATCAAAATTAAAATGAGGCTAATAAGTAAAATCGTAAATTTGTTCATTACTCCCCATCCTTTCTATTGTTTTATCTTGTTGAAATAAAATGAGGCACTCACCATTTAAGATTATCATTCAAAACCATGATAGATACAAATATTAAATTTAAACGGAAGGGCTATATACTCATTACCAATAAAAATAAGCAAAGGCCTATTTCAGTTTTTTTATGTTAATCAGCTCTAATGCATAGGAATAAAGTCTAAAGGAAAATAGAAGGATTTACTTTCCACTATTATTTCTGAAAAATAAAAGGAGAAGATTTTGAAAGGCCGTGATCCATAAGATGCTTTATATACGGGATATTGAAAAAATTATTGAAAATACATTGCAAGAGCACAAATTAACTATTGATTATGAATTTAACAATAACTTACCTGCACCTATGAGTTTTAATGTATCAACTTCTACGATTAAGTTTAACTATTTACAAATTAATGGATACATAGCGAATATTAACTTTAAAATAAAAGAGACAGATGAAGACTGTGTAAAACTAATTCTCTATCATCAGCTCGGTTATTATTTAGTTTTTAAAAACAACAAACATGATCTAAGGGTTTTAAAGTATTTCGAGGAAGATGAAAAAGCACAGCTTCTAGCTCAAATAGAATCCAATGCCTGGGATTATGGTAGAACATTGGTACCTGAAAAATTAGTAAATTCCTATGATAAAGTCCGTGAGTTAGATAAAATGCTCCTAAAAAGCTATTAAACACGGTTGAAAAATAAAGAGCAGTTACAACAGTTTTTATCCATGTGCTTGCATCCAAAATAGATTATATGGTGCTTTTCAGATGAATAAAAGAAAGCATCTGATGGAAAACGTTAATGATATGTACGATTAATAGAACTGTGGAAACATAGTTATGGGGGCAGCCCCTCCATAACTTTAAGTACTAATAAACTACTCCCTTCAATCGAAGGGTGCCATGTAGACTCAGCACAGGTTTTTCATTTCGTTCAAACACATTGCGCTCATTGTTTTCCATTAAACTCACCCTTCGTTTTTTTGACTTCGCTACTAGTATAGTCGCGATTTTTCGGTTTAGACGAAAAAAACCGCCAACAACATTAACGGGTTCTGATACCTGTCACAAAACTTTTATTTGTTCTAACTAATGTATGGAAATATGTATAACTAATTGCACCGTAAAATGCGGTGCTTTTTGTTTATTAAAAATGACGTATGAATTGGTTATGTCATTTTCTTTTTATATCAAGGTATCTATTTTTTTGGAGTGTTTTTTCGGTACGAATTGCTAAATAACACAGAAAATCGCAATACTTTTCAAAGGTTTTTACAACACAATTCAGATTTTAATTCACATTGAAAAATGCCTAGAGAATTTTCCTCTAAGCCTTGCTTCTTATTATCTCTTCTTTCACTAAAGCACCCGTTAGCTTAAGTACATTAATTCACAAACTTTACTTCTTTATTTAGAAGGAGTTGCATTAACAACCCTTGCTGTTGATAAGGATGGTTCTTGTAGGGCAATCACAAACTATAGTCGTGAGACTTTAAATCAGGAGGTCTAATAAACATTATGCAGAAGGCATCTACAGTAATTTTATCAGCAGGATTATTACTAACAGGCTTTCTTGGAGCTTGTGCTAATGCTAATCAAGATATTTCTAAGAATGAGATTACCCCAGAAAAGGTTAGTACTGAAAACCAGATTAACACTGATAATCAGGGTAAGCATTTAGGTTGGCAGAATGAAAGGAATCCCCATTATGTAACTCCTAAGTCTAATGAACTGATTATAAAGGAGTTTGCTGAGGCTACTTTAGGCAGGGAAGTAACTTGGGTAGGGCGTGAGTATGACCACTTTCCTATGACTGAGACTTTCCATATCTACTTTAATGACCCTGATAATACGTACTCATATAACCCTACTGATAATAAGGCTATCATGGAGAAGGTTAATGAGGTCTATGGGACTAACTATGATGTTTATAGCCATTATGGTACTGGAGCAAGCAAGGTTCTTATATACTGGAAGTCTCAGTAAGGAGGCGCTTCTGCCTCCCTCCCTGAAGTACTTACCATCTAAAAAGAAAAGCCCTGACCTTGTTTGTCAGAGCCTCTACGAAAATATCTAACCAGTTTTTTAAGATTACAGTTGACGTGACTGCTTTATATCCCTTGAAGAGACTGGAATGCTGCTCACGCATGATAATAGCAATGCTACAAGTAATAGACTAACGAAAAATCCAAAGCTCAGGCTGAAACTTGATGTCACGTTTAGGATTCGGCTCGCTATTGAAGGGCCAAATGACATTCCTAAAAAGTTGATTAAGTTATAGATCCCCAGCCCCATTGCACTTTTTTCCTTCTTTATCGTGTGGGGAATATCAATATTGATGACAATGGTAAGGATTGTAAAGCTTATATTAATAAGGGCAACTCCAACACTAGCCACTGCAAATTGGTTTACTCCAAAGATGGCTAATAGCAGAAATCCAATGAATTGAAGGACGACAGCAACGACCAATCGACCATTCCCTTGGATGCGGGTTATAGCTGGTCTTATTACGAAGCTCAGCAAAAAGGAAAAGATTGATATCCCCGCCAAAATAAAGCCAGTTTTCAAGGCAGAGACATGAAACTGCTGTCCTGCTAATAACGGAAAAAGAAAAATAATTCCCACCATGGCAGCACTATTAATAAAACTAAGCAAAAGGAACCGATTAAAGGCATAGAATCGAAAAACTGATAGATCCATAAATATCTCGACATCTTGACGTTTGCTATGGATCCCCATAAAAAATACAGATATCACTGTAATGATTAGCAAATAACCATTTAATTTGACTCCTAAAATAAACGTCACGACAAAAGTCAATAAATAAAGGAAGCCTAAAAAATCAAACGGTTGGGTAAGCTTCTTATGATTGGCATATCCGGAGGGCACAAACAAAATAATTCCTAGCAACGTAAAAATAGCCATACTCATTAATAAAAATAGGGAGTGCCAGCCCCAAAAATGAGTAAAGAAGCCTCCGAGCAAAAATCCTATTCCTGAACCAAGTGATAGACAGGCACCTATTAATGATAGAGCCAGATTGCGTTTAGGGAAGGTGAGATACTGATTCGTCAGGATCATGGATAATGCAATAAACGAGCTACCACCTGCTGCTTGAATAATACGGGCCAAGACCACAACGATAAAATCATTCGTCGTGTACCCTATAAGGGAACCTGAAACGAATAAACTAATCCCAAAAATCAACAAACTTTTAATTTGAAAATAAGAGGCTAGCTTACTATAAGTAATCGAACCACAGGCAATCACTAAAGTATAGGAAATAACCACCCAGCTAATTTTGGAAGCTGTCACCTCAAGCCCATTCATCATATCAAATAAGGCAACATTAAACAGAAGTGAATTGGCTACCCCGGATAAAACGATTAAACATAATGTGATAATCAACCTATTCTCTTTTTGATTCATCTATTTCTCCCCCATTATATCAAAGTCATAAAACTTTAGAACTAATAACCAAAAAAGGAGGCTACATTAAAGTGTAGCCAAAAACCCAGGTAAATAGCGGGTGAATGTCTCCTCATTTAATGAGACATATTTTATGACACCCTCACGGTCAATCTTCACCAGCTCTGCTTCGGATAAAATTTTTAAATGATAGGAACCATTGGACTTACTTACACCTAAACTCCTTCCTATATCCGTACACATCGGGCGATTGTTTCCGTAATACAATAAGCGGATGATTGCGATCCTTTTTTCATCTGCTAAGGCATTAAATATTTTTATTCGTTGCGTATCGTTTTGTTCTAAAGTCATATGACTATTATATTATTAGAATTCAAATTGTCAACTTCTTTGCCGAATACTTTCTTGGATTTGGCCGGGATGCACAAATTATCAAACCAGTTCAACTAATAGAGCAGCTACCTTTTGGGTTTACTGTATTATATTTATTGGCAAATTTATGTTCAACAATTTGTAAGTGAAAATGTACTGTAAATTGTATACTTACGGAAAGTTCTGTAACCCTGCAATTTCGTATACAAATTGTACTACAAATACAAATAATAATATTGCCATAATGCCATATATATCAACAAAAATAGGCCATCAAATACAACTACAATTTGATGGCCATTTTCATTTACATTTTTACGTTTTGTGACAGGTATCAGAACCCGTTACAACAACCTGGCGGTTTTTTCTTGTTTGCTATGAACGCTACTTTATTTCCGTTTGATTGAGATGCTGCTGTTTCCTGAGGCATCTTTCGCGTAGACCGTGAATGTAGTGCCTCGCTTCACTTGCTTTGGTAATTTAATGCTAAATGTTCCTTTGCTTGTTGCTTTGCCTTTTGCGATGACGCTGTTGCCTACTTTAATCACAACGATTGCCTTTGCTTCTGCTTTTCCTTTTATCTCGGTGACATACTTCGAACTGCCTACTAAACTTGTAATACTTGGTTTTGGTGGCGCCGTCCGATCAAGTACAGTCACTTTCGAAATGGTACTCACATTACCAGCAAAGTCTTTTGCCGTCACAGTTAACATCGTTCCTGCTTTTTGTTTTACGATTTTCACTTGGAAAACACCTTTTGAATTGGCTTTTCCAGTTGCAATCACTTTTGATCCTAGTTTGATGCTAACCACTGCATTGGGTTCCGTTACGCCAGTGAATACACAATCATTGTCATCGACCGTATTCACTTTTGGTGGTTTCGGTGCCGTTTTATCAATTACCGTGAATGTGGTTGTTAAACTTTGATTGCCGATTGTGTTCGTCGCATAAACAGAAAGCGTCGAACCTGCCTTTTGCACTGCGAATTTCACGCTGAAGTCGCCTTTCGCATTGGCTTTTCCACTTCCAATTTGGAAGCCTTTGTTTTTCACAATCACTGTTGCGTTTGCTTCTGTTTTTCCTGAGATCACCGTGTCATTGTCATCAACTAATTTTGTAGTAACCGTTAATTTGATCGGTGATTCATAACGTAAAACGGTAACGGTAAATGCTTTTGTTGTGCTTGCGTTTCCTTTTGTAATCGTTGCAGTTAATGTAACGGTTCGATTGCCCATCACATAACTTGGACGTTTCACTGTTCCATCTGCTCCAATAATCGAAGGAACATTTGATGACCACTTGATGTTCGTGTCGTTTGCACCTTTTGTTGGCAACGTTAATGCGGTTTTCACAGCGTTTTGCGCAATGTTCGCGTTTTTGATCACATTCCACGTAATGGATGCTTTTGCAGCAACCACACTTGCATCGTATGACGTATCTTCACTTCGCACAAAGAAATAAAACGGTTTTGCCAAACCTACATTGCCTAGTTTTAAGTAAGCCGTCACTCGAATGTACTGGTTTTGAGCTGGTTTTGTCACTTTTCCGTCATTCGCGATCACGTCTGGTGCATCTGACTCCCATCGGATTTCAACGCCGTTTGTTCCAACAGTTGTTGGGAACGTTAAGTCTTTTGTGACGTCTAAATCACTCGTGTTGTCGCCAAGTAAGTCTTTTGTTTCAATTGAATTAGCAGCTTGCAACACTTTTGTGCGTTCTTCGTTTTTGCTATCTTTTAGGACTGTTAGATGAAACGTTTTGTAGAATGTACTTTTGTTTCGTGTGAATTTCGCAACGAGTTCAACGTGCGCATCGCCTTCGTTAAATAACGGTAGGTACACGCGACCTTGATTTGTAATGTGCGCCACATCATCTGACGTCCAAGAAATTTTCGAGCCATTTGAACTTCTTGTTGGTAATGTAAGTGCTTGTGCGACATCATTTTCGTTTGTGTTCGCTCCGCGAATTACATCCCACGTTAGGAATGATGCATCTTCTGCGACTGCAAAACGATCGTCTCCGTTTTTCGCTTTGACGGTAACCGTAAACGTTTTCGTCCCTGTCGCATTTCCAACTGTTGTGATGGCTGTTAAGGTCACATCTGCATCAACTTCTGGTCGGTAGACATGTCCGTCTTCTGTGATAACTGACTCATCACTACTTTTCCATGTGATGTCTGCTTTATTCTCTTTATCAACAGTCGGAAGGGATAGATGCGTTAACACATTTGTAGGTTCCGTGTTTAACCCTTTGATCGCTTCCCATGATAATTTTTCTGAAGCCATGGTTGCAAGTGCTTGATCTGCATTTTCAGCAGCCCCAAGACGATAAACCACCACATTAAAGACAAGTGGATGATTCCCTGCGAATGGATGAGCTGGGTTTTCACCAATCGTGCTTCCACCATCAATTTCAAAGAAGTTCACACCCGGTTTTAACTCACCCGTTGGCATACTGAAACGTTTCACACCCGGTTCATTGTTGTATCCTCCTGGGATGTCTTGTGTTGTAAAGGCATTGTCATAAGGGCCACTTCGCCATGCTGACGTTGGATCAAATAAGTTTTTGTAGAAGTTGTCTTCTCCCGCAACTCTTCGATTCCAGTCAACCCATTCCGCGTAGAAGTTATTATTCACAGCGGTCACGTTTCCGTTTACAGTGAACGTTGAATCATACGTAAAGAATGTAGCCGTACCCGTTGCATCAATGATCGCTTCGTCAAATTTGACTTTTGGGATGTACGAATTTTTGTGTACAGGTACCTTAATCGTCGTTTCATGACCTAAGTAGTCAATCATTGTGACCGGGATTTCACTATCTCCTTGTGGGATACTACTTGGGTCGTTATAGCCAACAGCAGCGTTAAAAGCATACACATCACCAATTGGTAGATTCCATTGTGGAATCGCATCTGGCACATAAGATAGACCGGCTGCTTTTTGTTGATTGCCTACTAATAGAACAGGTGCTAAATCTGGGTTAAACGAATAGTTTTTCGTATTTCCGTAAGGTGAAACTAGGTATCCTGACACATATGGATCAAATCCTTCAACATTGTACGATTCCATGTTCATTTTGATTCCTGGTTGTCGCGTGTCATCTTTATATGGCACGACATTAATCGCGACGTTCGTTGTTGTATCTCCGTTCGTAACGGTTACTTTGTCATCCGCTACATTCACAGTGAACTCGCTATTTCGCGTATTCCCAAGTGCATCTGTCGCTGTTACCATCAGATTGTGTTCGCCATTTCCGAGCACTACTGGGTAACGGAATGTTTGAGCAGAAGTTGTCGATGTGAGCACACTACCCATTGTTTTTGGCGCGTTTCCGTCAACAGCTACGTCTAATTTAAACCCATGTGAATTACTCACACTATCTGTTGCAGATGTGTTGATCATCAGCGATACCGGATCGCCTGTTTTTTCAACATACGCTTTCATTTTCGTTGGGTTAATCGTCATCGTTGGTGCATCTGTATCCACGTACGTTTTAATCCCAATTGCTGAAGTGGTTTGATCATTCCAATTTTCACCCTCTGCTAATGCAACAAATTTCACATAATATTGACCTTTTTCCAAGGTAGCAGGAATGGTGAATTTCCCTTTAATTTTGTACTGGCTATACTCAGCGTAAGCAGGTGTTTCTGTGACTAAATCCTCTACATTTAGATCAACAGGTGAGCCGATGATACTCGCGTTATCGTAATAATCTCGTAAAACGATCGCTTGCAGTTTTTTCACGCCATTTTTTGGCCCAACCGCATCAAAGTTTAAGGTAAACTCATCGCCTGGTTTCCCGTCTACATCCCAGTACATACTTGGTACATTGTTCCCAAGTGTCGCAGACGATAAATCGATCCATACATGTTTTGTTGTTTTTTTGACAACAACCGTATGTGGTTCACCTTGATTGCCGACTTTATCCATCGGTGCAATCGTAATGGTGTTTAGTCCCTCATTTAATTCAGGAATCTTCAGTTCGTATGAACCATCTTCGTTTTGTTTCACATCACCACGATAGTTCGTAAATGGCTCACTCCCGTTGACAGCAAGGAATACGTTGCCATCCACAAACCCAGCATCCCCATCATCCATTGTCCAACGCACTGTATAAGAATCGTTATTCGTTGTTTCTGGATGTGTTTTTTCATCATAATCTTTTGAACGAAGCATATTTAATGTTGGTGCGGTTGTATCTTTGTACATCGGTAAATAAACTGTTGGTTGTGGTTTTGTATTACTTCCATCTGCTGTTGCCGTCATGGAGAAATAATATTGCCCATCTGGAAGGTCAACAGCTTGATTCCAACCATACCAAACCCAGTTTTCTTGGAGTGCAGAAGGGTAGCCTCCGCTATACGGATCGGTTTTCACAACCCATTCGTCATTTGTGATGTGCGACACCACGTTATGGTCTTTATCCACGACATCGATGTTCAAGTTTCGTGCACTACGTAATAATGAGATGGCCGGTACTGGATATAAACCCTGACCAAACGCATAAAACTTGTCGCCAAGCGCTTTCTGGGCTTCTGTTGTTGGGACACCAAATATTTGATCGTACCCAAAATACAGTCCGCCTGCTTGAAGCGCAAGTTGTGTGCCGCCGCCTGAATTGCCCCACACATTCGTTGTGTCTTTCGTATCAATGATCGTCGGCTCATCCCAATCCCCGTAAAATCCGTTATAGGGGACGTTTAATAGAGGGAGTTTTGAGTCCGTTGGCTCTAGGTAGATATAGCCTTCGATAAACGTATTTTTCAGGGCGGATGCACCAAGTTTGACCGCCACCGTTACACGTTTTGTGCCATTTGCAGGAATCGTAATTTCCTTGTTATCAAATGACAATTTCGCGTCATCTAAATAGCGACTACGAATATTATCTGAATTTGTTTTCAGTGAATCCTTTAAGCTATCCGTCATCACGGTGCCGTTTAATTTATATGTCACTGCCTTATTCGTAAGATTTTGTGCCGTTATCGTAAACGATGTTTCTTTTCCGATTTCTTTTAAACTAATGCTACCTGTTCCAGTCGATCCACTCACCACAACCGGTGTTTGGAGTGCAAGATCCGGACGAATCATCCCAGCACCTTGTCGTCTAGGTTGGTATTCTGTCATATAGTCATTTCGGTTGATCGAATTGTCTCCATTGACGAAATCGCGTTTTGCCGGAATTGACGTATTCATCAGAACGTTTTTCGTTAATTGAGCAAACGCTCTTGTTCCCGGGGTGAATCCTTTTGCAATCAGCCCTTGCATCACGTCAGCCACTGCACCCGCCACATAAGGTGCTGCCATTGACGTGCCGTCTTCGCTTTCGTAGCCATTGTGTTGGTCTGGATCACTCGTTCGAACACTCGACATGATGGCATGACCAGGTGCCATGATCTCTGGTTTTAATAATAAATCACTTGTTGTTCCCCAAGAGGTAAAGTCTGTTGGTTGACCTGGGTTCGATTCTGCAAAAGCCGAACCAATTTTTTCTCCTTGAATCGCAAAGTCGATCGAAGCCGGTTCATTTGCACTCATTGGTCCGATGTCAATGTCACCATCATCACAGGTTGCCATTGGTCCGATGACAATGCCACCATCATCATCGCAAGACAATTCGTTAAATTTTTCTTCTAACATCATGCCATCTTCGTAGCTTAGAAAAGAAAAGGGAATACTACTGAACCCTAATGGTTCTGGCTTTGCTTGCGTCGTACTTCCGTTATAAACAATGATACCGACAGCGCCTTTTTGTTTTGCATTCGCTACTTTTTCGCCAAAATTGATGGTACCACGTTTGACTAAGACCACTTTCCCTGTGACATCGATATCGTCATAGTCAGACAGTTCACCAACTTTTTCACCAAGTGTCACAAGAGAATAAATTTTGTTTTTGTCATCTTTCCAGTGCCAGTCATCTAGCCCTTCACCTGAGAATGTATTGTTCAATCCATCACCAGAGAAAGTATAGGTATGCTTTGACACCAAATTGTTTGCTGCTGCAACAGTAAAGGAATCTGGATACACGCCAGGATTTCCAATTTTATTTAAATCAGGCGTTTCGCCGATTTTGATACTTTCACCTAATCCTCTTCCACGGTCTGCATAGGCATTTGATGCATTCCCCGCAGCCACAACAACGATATGTCCTTCGTCTGTTGCATTTCGGATGGCAATCCCAAGTGGATCATTTGCGTCTCTTGTATCGAATGAAGAAGAAGACCCTAAACTCATGTTAATGGTGTCTGCTCCAAGTGCGGACGCATGGTCAATCCCCTTGATAATATCTTCTGTTAACGCACCGGCTTGGTGGTCTGAAAACACTTTTTCCGCAATGATTTGCGCTTCTGGCGCAACACCTTGCATCACAGGACCGGAACCAGCTGCGATCCCAGCGACGTGCACACCATGTGAACTTGTTGCATTGTTTGGATCTTCCACACGCGGAATGATATCATCATTTTGGTCCGCCCAGTTGTATCCATCGACAACCTTTAGGGAAGTCGTTCCATCAGGACGCGTAAATTTCCCTTTTTTAATGCGTAATTTACTTTGTTCCTTTGGATCAGGAAACGCTTCATGTGTATAATCAACGCCCGTATCAACGACGGCGATCAGCATCCCTTCTCCTTTATAACCAGTTGGTTTCCCAACGCTTGAACCATTCCATACGTTTTTAATCCCTGTTAACTCATGTTGTTGGTTCATCGCAGGGTAGAACGTTTTTTGAAGGGTTACCGCTTTCACTCCAGGTAGATCCTTGATTGCTTCAATGTCACTATACTTGATGTGGTCAATACTGAACCCTTTGAAGACATGTTCGAATTCATGTTTGAAAACGGCTGGTTTTGCACTTTTCGATTTCCCGACTGACAAGGTACTCATCACGGCATTCTTTTTGGTTTCAATGTCTGCTTTCACAAGGCTTTTTGCCTTATTTTGCGATAATTGTGTCGCCCCAACTGTTTCTGTCATATCCGAAACCGTTTGACCTTTTAACTCAACAATAACGGAAACCAGTTCATCTGGTTTGTGTGTTTCGATCGTTGAGAGAGACTCTTTACTTGCTAGTTTCTTTTTTAAATAGCTAGCTGCCGCAGCCTCGATACTCTTTTCCCCTTTTTTTGTTAGTTCCGCCAATTTTTCAGGCGATAACTGGGCTGAACCCGGGGTTTTGTCATTGTTTGTGACTAAAATCCCAGCCGTTGGCCCCTCTTCGTTTGCGACGATTGGTCTTGACTTGGTTTCTTCGGCATGTCCAAATGACATGTTCGAAAAGGTTAACCCAATCATCGTTGCGACCGACAGGACCTTCATCGACTTCTTCTTGTGTTTGTTTTTCATAGCTTCCCCCTCCGACTGACCCTGCTCAATCCGGTTGTTTTGATTTAACATTATAAGTATTTAAAATTTTCTTAATACTTATAATGTCATTCTACCGAAATAGTAAACTGGCGTAAAATGGGGGAATTTTTCCCCTTTCCGCCTGTTTATATCCCATGCGTTGAACGAAAAATAGGACAAATTAACTAAATTTCGTGTCTACGCCCTAAAAATCGATCGAAATCACCTTAAAACTTGGGGGAATTTTGGCGCATTCTAGTATTCTCCTGTACTTTTCTCGTTTCTCACCATTTTCCACAAAAAAAGAACTCATGAAATGAGTTCAAATGCATTCGTTGTTTAATTCGCTTGCGATCTTTGGGCATGGGGTCTGACCCCCATAACTTAATAAAAATCTTCTATGTCACGATGAGGCAAAACTCTTTCCGTTCAGATAATAAGCGGACTCCTGAAATGTGCTGAAAGCGACTTCTACTTCTGGAAATTCGA
Organism: Neobacillus sp. 204; assembly: GCF_046562815.1. Classification (NCBI taxonomy): domain Bacteria; kingdom Bacillati; phylum Bacillota; class Bacilli; order Caryophanales; family Bacillaceae; genus Neobacillus; species Neobacillus sp. 204. The sequence continues at coordinate 140,243 of NZ_JBJORY010000002.1, read as the reverse complement.
GTGCTTGAATATGTTTGGTTACAATGCTGGCAAATTGATCTTGAATTTCCTGACCGCGATTGAACCATTTTACTTCAATTAATGGGTAACCTGGCACTTCATTGCCATCAAATACATAGGTAGAATTGACAATTTCTAAGGTGAAATTGTCCGTTCCACATGCACATAAATCCGCCAAATCTTGTACTAATGAAGTACTAACCGTTTTTACCTGATCCACTGAAACTCCTCGAATGATTAAATGTGGCATACAAATCTCTCCTGTATGGGTTTGATAAATTTTTACTATATAAATTATGACACTAATTTATATAATGGCCAAATCAAACCTGCTGATGGAATAGCGATCAATTGGGATTGAAGTTTCCCCATCCAGAATTAACTCAGTCATAAGAGTCCCTATTAGCGGCGACAGAGTTATGCCGCTATGCGTAGCTGCCACATAAAGGTTTTCAATACCCGGGATATTCCCTAGAATGGGAAAACCATCTTCCGGCATGGCTCGAATTCCTGAAAAAGCGCGAACAATCTTTGCTTTTTTTAATTGCGGAATATAGTGAACAGCCATATTAGCCGTTTCTTGAATGACATCCAATGTGGTTGCTCTGTTAAATCCTTCTTCTTCCATTGAATAACCGATTAATACCTCGCCATTAAAGGCCTGTCTTAACCCGCTGATGGTATAATGTAAAAATGGTTTTAGAGGTTCGGTAACAAGAATCTGCCCTCTTAACTGATTGACCGGAATGTTGATATCTACTAATTTTCCTAATTCTCTTGACCAGGTGCCGCCAGCAAGAACAAGATTCTTACAAGCATACGTTCCCTTTTGTGAGACAACAATGAATTTTCCGGGAAGCTTTTGAATCTCCGTTACTTTATTATAAGTAGAGTATTGAACCCCATTTTTCTTGGCCGCCCTCATATACATATCGACTAACCGAAAAGGATTGACGTTGCCATCAATGGAACTATACGTAGCGCCTGCAACCTCCGGATTGAGCGATGGTTCTTTTTCTAAGGCCTCCTCACGGGATAAAACCTTAATTTTGATGCCAATTTTTTTGTAGGCCTCCGCAAGCCGTAACGCTTTTTCACAATCGGCTTTATTAAAAAATGGGGAAAGTCCGCCAGTCCGTTTATATTCTACATCCCCAATTTTTTTTGATAAATAAGGATAAAGTTCGGCACTGTACATATTAAACTCTGCATACCAAGACGGTGTTTTATTATGAACCCATACCCACGCTTGTGTGGAACCTGAAGTTCCCGATAGAGGGAATTTTTGATCCAGTATCATAATTCCTTCCTTTTTTCGTTCCGAAAGGTGATAAGCGATGCTGCTTCCGACTACCCCTCCCCCGATAATGATTGTTTCATAACTAGTTTCCATTTATCTCACCTTCCCATCCTCTAGCTCCACCTCATCTAAAACAGATTTCACCGAGGAAAATGAGGTACTATTCGTTGCTAGTGTTTCAAGCTTAATTGGACTTATCGGCATCCTCATACGCGGCAGGGAAATCGCATGAAAAGGTAGGCCTGTTTTCTCATGAATTATAGTGGCCACCAGGCTGTTGCATATTTTTGACTGGCATGGTCCCATGCCGCAGCGTGTCATTCTTTTAATATCATCAAATCTCTTGGCGCCATTCGAAATGACTTCCTCGATTTCTTCGTAACTAATTTCTTCACATCGACAAATAATCGTGGTTTTATCCAATTTATTCACCTTCTAGTCTCTTAATCTTTTCGAACTAAGAGATAAATTGGTCCTTAAGGACGGGATGTTCATAGTTTTCAACATGATGCATTCTTGCTTTCCATGCATCTGGATGAAGCTTCGTCTCCAGTATTTCGAGTTCTCTCCATAGAGACGTGGTCTCGATATCGGCCTCTTGCTTACGGATAGCTCCCAAGGATTCAGAAACATTAACCCCGGCTATCATACCTGTTGTTAGTAAAACTCCCTGAGAACTGACCCCAGCAGCGTTCCCTGCTAAAAAAACATCTTCCCGGTCTGTTTGTAAAGATTTGTTGTATTGCGGGATCCAGCCTCCTAGTTCTTTTTGATAACTGAATGAACAGCCAAGCTGGTAAAAAACATCTAGAATAGGCGACCGGCCGCCATCTATACATACGACATCAACACTTACGGTAAGAATTTGTTCTCCGTGCTCGATATCAATTTCCTCTACCTTACCAATTCCCCTGGCTTCCTTGATGGAGGAATTAACATAAACTGGAATACCTTTTTTTCGAACCTCTTCCCCTTTTTCTGTATCCCGTGCCGTTAAGCTTGGAGTTTTTTCAACTATCCCCTTTATTTGTACACCTAGCTCAGAAAGCTGGAGCGCAACATCCATTGCAAAGTCACTGGATCCTAAAATTACGGCATGTTTACCAGGGAGAACAAAATCCCGATTTATTAAGGTTTGGACTGCACCTATGGTCATGACTCCAGGTAGCGTCCATTTCGGAAAGGCAAGGGCATTTTCAGCCGCACCCGTAGCGACGATTATTTTTTTCGCTTTAAGAGGGATTACATTGACCTCATCGGTAATACCAACACTTCCATCCTTGTAAAAGCCAATCACACGATGACCTAGCAAACAACGAATCGAGTAGTCCTCTACTTGTTTCGTTAAAAGACCAGCCAGCTCAAACCCGCGCATAGGCTGATAGGACGAAGGAAGCGATTGAATGAGCTGGGTCTGTTGAATTAATTGTCCGCCCATTGAAAAAGATTCTTCTACTATGGTTACATCTAAACCTCTTGATGCTGTTTCCAATGCAGCTGTAAGACCTGAGGGACCAGCACCAATAATAAGAACATCAGTCTCCACGGCATTCACTCCTTACTTCTGGATCTCCATCATTCGGATAAATCTTCATGCCTTCTTCAACCTTCGTCATGCACGTTCGTACATGATCCTCCCCATTTACCGTCATATAGCAGCTGCAGCATCTGCCCCGCGAGCAAAACAAGCCTCTTGGCTGGATTAAATTCCTGCTCTGCCCTAATTTTTTTATATCATTGGCTAACAATGCTGCAGCGACGGATTGGTGTTCATAAGCTTTATACGGTTCATCATTAAAGTAGATTGTTACTTGTTTTTGAAGCTGTTCCCCTAATACGGGATGATGTTTAATGTGCATAAAAACACCTTCTTATGAATTTTTCGACTCAAATACTTTTCCTACGCCTAATACTCTTTCGATAACGACCATTAATACGACTGTTAAAAGAATCATGATACTAGAAACAGAGGTGATGATAGGATCATACTGATATTGCATATAGGTATAAATCCGCACTGGCAGCGTCACCACATCGGTACTGACAATAAATAGGGCAACGGTTAAGTCGTCGAAAGAGGTAATGAAGGAAAAAATAGCTCCTGCGATCACACCCGATTTAATGATTGGAAGTGTAATTTGAAAAAATACCCTGAGGCTTCCCGCCCCTAGATTCATAGCCGCTTGCTCGATCGTGCGGTCGAAGCCTACTAAACTGGCAACAACCAGGCGCATGACAAAGGGGATGGTTAAGATTATATGACCAATAATTAAAGCTGCCGGGCTCGCGGCCAAACCAATCCAGGAATAAAACTGCAAAAGAGCCACCCCAAATACAACGGAGGGGATTAAGAGAGGGGAACCAATTAATTGCATGATAGCTGTTTTCCCTCTAAATTGATATCTGACAACAGCAATAGAAGCCATCGTTCCGATAATCGTTGAAATGATTGCCGTACCAAATGCAACGCTAATACTGAGCATAAAGGACTGCATAAATTCAGGATGATTGATTAATTCGACATACCACCTGAACGTGATCCCTTTGGGAGGAAACACGATAAACTCAGTGGTTGTCAGGGAAGACAATAAAACAACGACAATCGGGGCAGCCAAAAAGATGTAGACGATCAGACAAAAGAAATTTAAGCCGAATTTTGGTAATGCCTTCCTCATTGAATGGCCACCCCTTTTTCTGATTGAGTAAGCAGTTTACTATATACGATGATGGTAATCGTGGCGATAAAGATAAGGATGAAGCCAATTGCTGAACCATATGGCCAATTCAACATAGTAGACACCTGTTCATATGTAAGGAAGGACATCACCTTTACTTGCGGGCCTCCAAGAATGGCAGGTGTGACAAATGAACTCACTGCTAAACTGAACACCATGACAGATCCGGCAAATATTCCAGGAAGAGTTAGTGGTAAAACAACGGAAAAGAAGGTTCTAATTGGGCTTGCACCAAGATTTTGTGAGGCTCTGATGATACTAGGATCGATTCTTTCAAGTGACCCCATGATACTTAACACCATATATGGAAATAAAACGTGGACCATTCCAATCACAACGCTAAACTCCGTATATAATAAAGTTAGAGGCTTTTCAATTAAGCCCATCTTCAATAGGGTATTATTCACTACCCCATTATTGGACAATAAGATGACCCATCCATAACAGCGGATAACCATACTAATTAACAACGGGGATAATACGAGAAGTGTTAAATAATTTTTCATTCTGCCTTTCACTTTTGTAATCTGATAAGCTACCGGATAGGAAATAGCAATGGCTGCTAATGTGGTTATCAAGGCGATTTTTACCGTTCTCCATAAAACTCCCAGATAAAATTTATCCGTAATAAACTTCACATAGTTTTGAAGGGTCCAATCATTACCAATTCCACTAGCTGCATCGAATGTTTTAAAGCTCGTGATAAAAAGGAAAAACAAAGGAATCAGAAAGAAAAAAATAAAAATAGCGAGCGTCGGCAGTAACAATAACCATGAATCAAGCCTTTTTTTCGTTACTTTCTTTTTCTTTCCCTTGTATAGTATTTCTTGTTCCTGATTCATTTCTATTTCTGCTTGCATTCGAAATCACCTCACTTTTTAGAAACTAATAGATCCTCTGGGTTCCAAACAGCCAATACGTTCTGTCCCTCTTTTATTTGATCAGGGTTTAAAATAGTATTGGAAATATCTGCAATCAACTGTTTATCTTGGAGTTTTAAAATATATCGCGTTTTAGCACCTAAAAACATTTTTCTTTCTACCTTTACTCTAAGCCCATCGTTATTTTCCTGATAGATTTGTATTTTTTCGGGTCTCAGATAAAAGTCAACCACAGCATCTTTTGTACCATGATACGAAATAATCTGCTGATATCCATGAAAGGACACCTTACATTGTTTATCGCTGTACGTATCACCAACATGGCCTTGAATCTGGTTCACTTCTCCAATAAACCTAGAAACGAAATCGGTTTGCGGGTGGTTATAAATGGCTACTGGGGTATCAACCTGTTCAATTCTCCCCTCATACATAACCGCAATCCGGTCTGAAATCGCAAGCGCTTCTTCCTGATCATGGGTAACAAAAATGGTTGTGATGCCCACCTTTTTTTGAATTTCCACAATTTCTTCACGCATTTCCTGTCGCAATTTCGCATCCAGATTGCTTAATGGTTCATCAAGGAGTAATACTTTAGGTTTTATGACAAGTGCTCTGGCTAATGAGACACGCTGCTGCTGTCCGCCTGAAAGCTCCTTCGGATAACGTTTTTCATACCCGGATAATCGGACCATTTCAAGCGCTTCCAAAACACGTTTAATGATTTCACTTTTACCAGCTTTGCGAAGTTTTAGACCATAGGCCACATTATCAAACACAGTCATGTGAGGAAAGAGTGCATAGTTTTGGAATACCATGCCCATTTCTCTTTTATTAGGAGGAAGCAGGTGAACGGGTTTACCGTCCACCACAATTCTTCCGCCGTCTACTTCCAAAAATCCTGCAATCATATTTAGAGTCGTTGTCTTACCGCAGCCTGAAGGTCCAAGAAAAGAAACAAGCTCTCCCTGCTTAATTTCAAGATTCATCTTTTTGACAACTTCTGTTTTGTTAAACGTCTTGATAACATTTTCAAGGCATAAATAACTCATCATATCATCCCTTCATTAGTGGGCCACTTCAATTTCTTTGTTTGCTCTCTCTGTCCACTCAGCTCGTTTTTGATTCACAGATTCCCAATCTATTTTCACAAGCTTCGAGACCTGTTCTTGTCCATAAATAATCTTTTCAAGAATATCTCCTTCTAATTTCACATTCTTATTAACTGGACCGTCAAACAAGGATTTGGCAAATTCTGATTGCACTTCTTCACTTAGAACATAATTGACAAATTTCTGTGCAAGCTCTTCATGCGGAGCATTTTTAACCACACTAACTGTCGACATTAATGCTGGGGCGCCTTCTTTTGGAATAACAAACTCAATTGGGAACCCAGACTCTTTTAGAGTGAAAACCCTGCTGCTCCCCCAAGCACTTGCAACAGTCTGTCCTTGTAAAAAGTAATTGGATACATCTGCCGTTTTATCAAATGTCACAGCATTTTTAGCCATTTCTTTTAGTTTTTCAAATCCAGGTTCAATATTTGTTTCACTTCCTCCATTGGCCTTAGCTGCCATAACGAGCATATGAATACCATAAGTGTTTGAGATGGATGGTAATACAAGTTTTCCTTTAAACTTAGGATCTGCTAAATCATTCCAAGATGTGATTGGCTCCCACTTGTTCTCCTCGAAGAGCTTTTTATTATAAGCAAGTCCAGTGGTAATAATCCCAAAACCGACACCAATATGATCCTTATCTTTTGCAATATCATAGACATTGGCTAAGTTCGTAACAATTTTCTCATCTAATGGTGCAAGCAAACCAAAGGATTTTGCCTGGGCTTGAGGACCATCGTCTATAAAGGCTACATCAATTTGTGGGTTAGCCTTTTGTGCTTGTAGCTTTGATACCGTATCAACAGAGCTGCCGGTAATATACTGAACCTTTACACCAAATTCTTTTTCAAATTTAGGAATAACGGTTTCCTTCATTTTTTTCTCATAACTTCCACCGTAAGCTGCTAATACCAAGGTTTTGTCACTTTTTGAGTTTGTGTCTTTGGAGGTACTGCCCGTTTTACTACCGCATGCAGACATAACAACAAGGATCAAACAAATAAATCCAAAAAGCAGAGTTTTACTTTTCATCATAATTCCTCCCTTGTAATAGGTTTCCTACTTTCATGAACACAAAAGGCATTAACAGATGATTCAACCCTCCCTTTCATATGTAAGATCAGCAATTTTATATCTATATAATATTGCTAATTTTCAGATATTTAATTCTAAAAAAATATAATATTATAATCTTTAAAGATATAATATTATAACTTTATAGTATAAAAATGATCTCTGTTATTATTAAATATTTATCTCTGTATAGTAGGTAATTTTGTCCTGACGGTCATAAAATTTCGAGTATTCAACGATCTCCCCTTGTTTTGAGTAGGTAAACCTCTCCCATTTAAAAACTGGCGTACCAGGTTCAATATGCAGTCTATCTGCTTTTTCATCTAAAGCAATATATGGCTTAATAAATAACTTTGCCTTGCCCAGCGATATATGAAATTTTTTCCTTAGAATATTGTAAATCAGTTCATTATTGATGTCATCCGGTGTGAGACTTGTACATAGTTCATACGGAAGATACGTATATTCAAGTGTCACAGGTTCATTTTTTTCAATCTTTAAACGCTTTATCTTAAAGATCTTTGTTTTAGGTTCTAACCCCAGTTTCTCTGCGACTTCTCTATCCGAATCTTCAATAGAAAAACTAATTAATTCATGGGGATGTTCTTCTTCCTCCGTTACTAAAGAAAAAATGGCAGTGATGTCTTGTTCATTTGTGGTACCTGCAACAAATGTCCCTTTCCCTCTCTGCCTATATAGATACCCTTTGTTTACCAATTCAATGACCGCCCGTTTGACTGTAATGGTACTCACATCAAACAGATCAGCTAATTCCTGTTCAGTTGGCAGCTGATAACCTATATCCCACTGCTTGGATTTAATTTTTTCCTCTAATACAAGTTCCACTTGACGATAAAGAGGAACATGATTATTTTTGTCTATTTTCATAAAATCACACCTAATTTATAATATTATAACTTTATAACCTTATACTATTAATACATAATTTACCGTGATTTCCCTCCGTTGTCAATATTTTTTGAATATTTTGTACCTTAAAAATTTTGATTATGAATGGTTTCCCCACTTATTATTTTACGAACTTCTAACATCGCGGTGTTTACTATTTCATTACACTTATCCCTTTAAAAGAGGTTCAATGTAAAAAACATATCGGATGGATCATTCCGATGTGTTTCCTTTTACTCATCTTTCATTTTGAAACTGAATGAGACCCCATTACTTCTTATACTTCGTTAACTTGGATGATATGGATACCGACTGTCTCTCTGTTTTTTTAACTTTTAAGTCGGATGCCCAGCTTATTGTGGACTCATATTTTTGGGTATGTTCTTTTTTAACAAGGTTCTTTAATCGTTCTTTGTTCTTTTCTAAAGATTCTTCAAGGGAAAGCAGCCGTCGAGTTGGGAAGGGCAGCCCAGCAAGAATGGTTGTAATTCTTCTCTTTTAAACAAACCCAGCTAATTTAAGATGATTATGAAAATACTTGGATCAGCTAAGTTTCCCCTGAAATTGGTCATATTTTTTCATTTCATCGATTGTCTCTTCTATTTCCCTGATAAAATGATCAAATAGTTGAGGATTCCCTGATTCATTAAAGTTTTGTTTATCGATGGAATTAAGTAAAGCAATTACCCCTTTAAACTTTAAATCATCAAAAAATGGGATTCGGCTTTCCCCGATAATTTCCCCTTTTACTTCAAGCTTCCCTTTGCCATTCTCCAACTTAAATGTGACTTTTTGCGTATTTTCAATATCCAATTATGGTCACTCCTATAAAATATAAGTTTATTTCTTATTTATTAATATTATAGTGCCATAAAGATATTAACTGGATTCAAAAATAGGAACAATAAAAATCCAGAATGGTCAAACTTTGTACTTTTTCGAATTGTTATAACAATAGAAAAAACGCTAAACTTAAATAGGATTAGAGTTTAGCGTTTTGAGTTACTTAAACCATTTTATTGGCGTACTGGGCTGCCTTTTTACAGAAGTAAAGGGGAATGGATTCAGCAGAAAGAACGATTACACCTATCCGTGCAACCCTTCCTTTTAATAATGGGCAAAATACATCTTTAATTATGCCTTCGGTAGCTGAGGATCTTGGTACTGTGGATTAAAGGTAGTATCGGTAGCACCCAATAACAAAAAATTAGGTAAGAAAACGATAACAGGCGTCGTTATGCTATCAGACTTTATGACTGGGGTACCAATCGCTCTTTTGGAGGGCTCATATTTAACGATGATTAGAACAGGTGCCTTTTCAGGGGGGGCACCACAATATTTATCCCGTCAAGATTCAAAAAAGTTGTGTGTTATTTGTTCTTGTTACGGTATTTCTTCCATGCTTACGTACAGTTTTACTCATAATAAAAACCTCCAAATATTGTAATTTGAAGGTACATAAATAGAGTCTTCAACATACCCAGTTTCGCACTCTCGGACGTGAACAAACCCTCCTAAAATGACAAAAAAACTGGGTGGGTTTTAACACCCTACGTTGATATATCAAAACTTTGAACCACGCACTTTAACTGCAGTTTTGAAGACTGACGCTATATATTCCGCTCATTCATTCCATTAAATCGGCGTCAACATCAACGTTCAATCAACGCCTTACACAGTTTTTGTTTAATCACGTTTAAAGTTTTCGTTCGTCCTTTACGGTTTTATTATATTAGAAAGTCGCTGGTATCGACAACGTTTTCCAACCAATTCAAGATCAGCTAAGAAAGTAAATTTCTTTTGGATGATGGAGCATTACGTAGGGCTTCTACTATCACTTACTACGAAGTAAAACATCTCTTCAATGTTTTCTATCATTTTACTTTTCAGGCCATATTTTTGCATCAGGTTCAAGCAGCCATTTATGCTCTTCCTCAAATATACGCTCTGTCCATGGATTGTTTTCGAGATGGCGAATCATCCAGCAAAAATACATTGCATAACCAGGTGCTGTTGCTTGCGGATGGTCCAGTTCACCCGGGATTGTAATATAGCTGTTATGTTCGACACGGTATGTTTCTGGTCCAACCATTGCACATCCAAAACCCTGCGGCTTATCAAAACGATAGTAATAAACCTCAGGCTGATCATGATGATGCGGTGGATAACTTGACCAGCGGCCAGGGTAAGAAATAACCTCCCCAATCACAAGATTGGAATAAGGAGCATTGTTATAATCAAATATGGTCCGGATGACACGTTCCGCCGTTCCATTCCAAACTCCTTCACCAGCAACGGTGCTCGAACAATCTTCCGGCGAATATAACTTTGCTTCGAAGGTATTTTCATTATCCGTTTTTTGAACAAGCACTTCACTGTTCGCATGCGCAGTGACCTTCACTTCTACCTCTTTTGGAACATGCAGACACCATGGGTCTTCTTCAAATACACTATCGCGCTTTATTTCTTGTGAGTGCCCGTTCCATTCTAAAAGTACGGCACCTTCAAGAAGAAGGATAGCAGTTTCTTTGCTATCATCAAAAAGCACATTGGCTTCACCCTCAGCCAATGTGGATATACCGATATCCTGAAGCATTTCAGGATGCTTGCTTTCCATATCTGTAATCATGGTATAGCCATGTTTTAATTCACCAAGCTTTTCATACATACACTTTATCCCCTTTCACACGCCCCACACTTTGAAACATATGCATATGGCGTTTTACATTTTCTGCAGCTGCTTCAATTACAGACCCATGATAGGTAAAATAATCCTTGAATGGAGCTTCCTCATTGACCATATGGACAAAATGGTTAAAGGTTGAAGTAGCTATGTTAATTTTCCTGATGCCATGGTGGATACAAGTCCGAAAATCAGTCTCTGAAATTCCCGAACCGCCGTGAAGCACAAGCGGAATATCCACTTCACGATCGATTTCTTCTAAACGGTCCATTCGTAATTTTGGTTCTCCTTTATACATTCCGTGTGCATTGCCGATTGCAATCGCCAGTGCGTCAATCCCTGTTTCAGAAGCGAATCGCTTGGCCTCTTCCGTTGAAGTGATCAAAACTTCAAGATCAACAGAACCGTCTTCACTGCCGCCAACCTGGCCAACCTCCGCTTCTACCGTTGCCCCAAATTCCCGCGCAATGGCAGCCATTTTCTTCGTTTCGGCAATATTCTTTTCAAGAGGATGGTGAGAGCCATCATACATAATAGAAGAAAAACCAATTTCAAGCGCCTCAAGGATCTTTTCTTCTGTCAAACCATGGTCAAAGTGTACTGCCACCGGAACTGTCGCTTCCTTTGCCGCCGCTACCATTACTGGACCAAATAAATGAAGCGGAAAATGCTTCAAACGGACTTCCGCAATTTGCAAAATAAGTGGAGAGCGAAGTTCCTCTGCTGCTCGGATAGCCCCCATCACCATTTCCATGTTGGCTACACTAAACGCTCCTACACCATAATGATTTGCCTTGGCATGTTTAAGAATCTCTTTCATTTTTACTAATGTCATGGTCTTTCTCCTTTATAATCCGCTGGTTTAGCGGATATAGTGGCTTGCTTTCAATGCATACTCAAAAGGCTTCGCTACTGTAGGATCTTGGTCCGCTTCATCGTCAGACATCCTTTAAATGAACATGCTTTCCCTCAAACATTTTCGTTACCCCCATTAGTACGCACGCGCGTTTTCTAGATTTGTTTGGTTTTTTTCATATGCAGCCTGGATGCTTTCTTTTTCAGAGACTTCGGCAATTCCCACATTCCACCAGGAACCGTAGCCATGTGTCATTGTTTTGGGTAATACTTTAATATCTATCAGCGTGCTGACCTGCTGTTTTTTCGAGTCAATAATCGCCGCTTCTAGTTCTTCCATTGTACGAACGGAATAAGTTTTTACACCGTAGCCTTCTGCCACTTTTGCAAAATCAATCGTCATCACGGACCCATCCAATTTCCCAGTTTCCGGATTTCGTTTACGGAATTCTGTGGCAAAACTTCCCATGCCATTTTCCATTTGTAAATTGTTAATACAACCGAATCCAGAGTTATCAAATAGGATGACATTGATTTTTTTCCCTTCCTGAAGGCTTGTGACAAGTTCAGTATGGAGCATCAAATAACTTCCATCCCCTGTCATCGCGTAAACTTCCTTGTTAGGCTCCGCAAGCTTCGCACCGAACGCCCCAGCAATCTCATACCCCATGCAAGAATAACCATATTCCATATGATAGGTGTTACGAGATTTCGATACCCACATACGTTGCAAGTCACCTGGCAGACTTCCCGCGGCCCCCACAATCACGGCATTATTATCGAGAAGTTCATTCACCTTGCCAATCACACTAGTTTGTGTTAGGACAGATTTAAGTACTTCTTTATATTCAGACAGCTTATTATCCAAATGTCCGGCGATTTCTGGTGTGAAATTTTCTCTATATGTAACCTCGTTAAGGCGAGTCAATTCATCCGCCCATTCTTGCTTCGCTTCCACGATTTCATATTGATAGCCGGAAACATAGTCTTCGAGGCCAGAGGAAATGGCCTCAATACCAGCCTTGGCATCAGCAACTAACTTCACTGCATCCAATTTCGCTGCGTGGAATTCTGAGATATTGATAGTCAGAATGTCTGCTTTACCAAACAATTGCTTAGAAGCGGTTGTAAAATCAGTAAAGCGAGTGCCAACCGCAATGATTAAATCTGCGTCTTTTGCGATTACATTGGCTGCCGAGTTACCTGTTACACCAAGTCCACCAAGATTCAGCGGATGAGTACTTTCCACACCACTTTTACCTGCCTGTGTTTCCCCAAATGGAATATGAAATTTTTCAGCAAATGCTAAGAAAGTATCTGCCGCTTCTGAATAGCGGACTCCTCCGCCTAAAATTAATAAAGGCTTCTTCTTTGATTGAATGAGGTTCACTGCATCCTGTACACTTTCCACAGAAGGCTGACGGCGTTCAATTCGATGAACCCGCTTTTCAAAAAATCTTTCGGGAAAATCCCATGCCTCTCCTTGTACATCCTGCGGCAGAGCAATCGTAACGGCACCCGTATCAGCAGGGTTTGTTAAAACACGCATAGCGTTTAGCATCGCAGACATTAGCTGCTCAGGACGGCTGATGCGATCCCAATACTTACTAACAGCATGGAAAGCGTCATTCGTAGAAATCGATAAATTGTGCGTCTGTTCAATTTGCTGCAGGACAGGATCAGGCTGCCGTGTCGCGAATACATCACCAGGGAGTAAAAGAACAGGAATATTGTTCGCCGTTGCCGTAGCAGCGGACGTAATCATGTTGGCCGATCCCGGGCCGACAGAAGCGGTGCAGGCCATTATCTGTTTTCGAAGTTTCTGCTTAGCAAAGGCCATCGCTGCATTCGCCATCCCTTGTTCATTCCGTCCTTGAAAGACTTCCAATTCGCCTGGATTTTCTTCTAAAGCCTGACCAAGTCCAAGCACATTCCCATGGCCAAAAATCGTAAAGATCCCTTTTACAAACCTCTCTTGCTTGCCATCAAATTCTACATATTGTGCGTTCAAAAATTTTACTAGCGCCTGTGCTGTCGTTAAACGAATCGTACCCACTAGTCAATCTCCTCTCTTTCATAACGTTTTTTCAAAAAAAAAAGGGATGCAGCACGGACTTTCTCCATCCCACCACTTCCCTTTTATAGACCGAATTACTTTACATAACGAGCTGTAAGCATTTTCTTTCTAGTATAGAATTCAACTCCATCTGTACCATTCGCATGTAGATCTCCGTAGAAGGAACCTTTATAGCCTGAAAATGGGAAGAATGCCATCGGTGCCGGGACACCAATATTGACACCAAGCATACCCGCATCAATGGTTTCACGGAATTGGCGGACAGCAGATGCGCTGTCTGTATAAATACATGCACCGTTCGCAAAAACAGAAGCGTTAGCTAAATCAATCGCTTCAGTTAAATCTTTTACACGGACGATGGATAGAACCGGTGCAAAGATTTCATCCTGCCAAATTTTCATTTCTTGTGTGACGTGATCGAAGATGGTTGGTCCAACAAAGTACCCATTACCGCTAGTTGCTTCGTCATTACGGCCGTCACGCAGCAATGTTGCGCCTTCTTCAATTCCAGCTTCGATATAACCAAGTGTACGCTCTTTATGGTTTTGGCGAATAACTGGCCCTAAAAATACTCCTTTATCTAGTCCATTTCCGATCATAATGTCATCCGCAGCTTGTTGAAGTTTTTCAATTAATTGATCTGCAATTGACTCTTCAACAGCAACGACTGCCGCTGCCATGCAGCGTTCTCCCGCTGAACCGAATGCAGCACTGGCAATTTGTGATACAGTTACATCAAGATTCGCATCCTTTAAGACGATAGAATGATTTTTTGCTCCTGAAAGAGCTTGAACACGCTTTAAGTTTGCCGTACCCATTTTGTACACATACTCTGCGACAGGCTGTGAACCAACGAAAGAAATGGCCTTCACAAGCTTATGATCTAATAAACCGTTCACGACATCATGTGCACCATTGACAATGTTTAATACTCCTTTTGGAAGACCAGCTTCATCAAATAATTCAGCTAGGCGTGCCGCAAGCAGAGGAGTGCGTTCAGATGGTTTTAAAACAAATGTATTTCCACAAGCAATTGCCAATGGGAACATCCAGCATGGAACCATCATTGGAAAATTAAATGGTGTAATCCCGCCTACTACGCCAATCGGATAACGGTACATACCTGATTCAAGTCCTGATGCTATATCCGGAAGCTGTTTCCCCATCATTAGATTTGGAATTCCTGCTGCAAATTCCACACACTCAATGCCGCGAAGTACTTCACCATGTGCTTCTGCAAAGCTTTTTCCGTTTTCGATGGTTACGAGTTTTGCAAGTTCATCCCAATGATCTACAAGAAGCTGCTGATATTTGAAAAGAATGCGACCGCGTTTTGGAACAGCTACTTGAGACCATGTTTGAAATGCTTCATGCGCCGCTTGAACAGCCCGGTCAACCTCTTCTTTTGTGGAAAGTCGTACGATTGCCAGCTCTTCTCCCGTTGCAGGATTGTAAACTACCTCTGTCTTTTCTGCTGTTGACTCTGCCCATTCGCCGTTAATATAATTTTTCAACGTTTTTACTGTTGTCAATGTCATCTGAAACTCTTCCTTTCTTATTAAAATCTACCAAACTTTTAGATATTTCATTAAGCCAATTCATAGACTGCCGTATCCATATGATGTTGAAGTTCTTCCTTTGTTGGCATCGCATCGGAGCAGCTATGACGCGAAATGACAATCGATGCCGAAGCACTGCCCAACTTCATTGCCTCTGATACGTCTTTCCCATTCATCAGTCCGTATATGAATGCCGAGGCATACGAGTCGCCTGCCCCAAATGTTTTCAGAACATTCGTCCGGAAAATTCCGCTCCTATGTGATCCACCGTCTTTTGTATATGCAATGGATCCGGCGCCGCCGTGTTTAATGACAACAAGGTCTGCGCGGTATGAGAACCAGCGGGACGCTGTATAATGGTCATTTGATTCTTCGATATTTAACAATTTTTCCATCATATCGAACTCTTCACGTGTACCGATAATAACATCACATTTTTCTGCAGCCAGATTATAATAAACAGCCGTTTCAGCTTCGTCAGTCCAGGTATATGGACGGTAATCTAGGTCAAAGAAAACGGTTACCTCATGCTCCATTGCATATTCGAGTGCCAAAAATACCGCTTCACGTGAGGGGCTTTTTGCAAGGGCTGTCCCGGAAATCAATAGCGATTTTGATTGTTTAATATAATTCACATCTACTTCAGATGGATGAAGCTTCAAATCGGCTACATTGTCGCGGTACATCAAAATACTGCAATCCTCAGGGCTTTTGATTTCTGTAAAAGCAAGACCCGTAACCCCACCAGTACGATCAATCTTCACGCCTGTTGTATCAATTGCATTTTTTTCTAAGTAATCTTTGATAAAACGGCCCATCTGATCATCAGATACTTTACCGATAAAGCCTGTTTTTTGGCCTAGCCTGGCTGAACCAATGGCAATGTTCGCAGGAGAACCGCCAACGTACTTGGTAAATGTACTGGTCTCCTCCATCGGGCGGTTTGTCTCATTGGCATTCAAGTCAATGCATAGCCGACCAATAGCAACAATATCTAGCGGACGATTTTGGTTAAATTTTAGCGGGTTCATATTCTCCCGTCCTTTTCCTTGAAAATTAATGGAACTATTTAATACTAAACAATAAGGACATGCTGATATCACTACATCCAATCAACATGTCCTATTCAATTAAGTTTAAATATTTAGTTTTTTTGTTGTACCACCGAGCTGAAAAGAAGGATTTAAAACAATTTTTCTTGGTGAAGAATGCTCTTGTTTAATGATATCTAATAATAATGAAAGTCCTGCTTCACCTAATTCATGCATCGGCTGTTTAACTGTTGTTAACGGCGGTTCGACAACCGTCGAAATCCATGAACCGTCAAAGCCAATAATCGAGATATCTGCTGGTATTTGAAGACCTGTTGCTTTTAATGATTTTTTAAGACCAATCGCTATCATATCATTGCTGACAACATAGGCAGTATTCTTTATACCACTTTTGATCAGATTAGCAGCCATCTTTTCCCCATCTTTAATCCCTGATCCTTCTGCTATCAGTACTTCACAATATTTTGAACATTCATGTTCAAACATAAGGGCTTGGTACGCTCGGATTCTTGCTTTTATATCATTGTAATTAGGAGGTTCAGAGATGAATGCGATTTTTTTATGCCCGGATTGAACTAAGTGATTCATTGCTAACTGAATGCCCGCGAAATTATCGGTTATGACACAATTTGTTTTTCCATCAAGCATATCATTTCCGATCAATACTAAATTACTAACTTGATTTCTCAGCTTTTCTACTTGATGGATGGAAATATCCATCGCCAATATTCCGTCAACAAGCCGCTGGTTTAAGAATGGAATATCTTTATCTTGATCCAACGGCATATTATACGTAAAAACATTGATTCCTTTATTTAATGCTTCTTGATAAATGCCTTCTGCCACTTCCGAATAGAAAGGGTTACTATTGTTAGGAGTTATTAATGCGACAGTATTGGTTTTCCCAGTTGCTAAAGTGGCTGCAGCTGAATTGTACTGATAATTCAACCGATGAATCACTTCAAAAACCTTTTTCTTCGTCTCATTTTTCACACTTGGGTGTTCATTAATAACTCTTGATACTGTAGCAATAGAAACCCCTGCTTTTTCTGCAACATCGTAAATAGTGACAGTCACCCTACATACAACTCCGTTCTCCTAAAACTATAACTTTAGATTTGTAATCGATTCGATATATTGAATTGATTTTTTTGCATATTCTACCGGATTCGCTACAACAGAATCCTGTTCTGCTTCAATGACCAGCCAGCCTTGATAATTGATCTCAGCCAATTCTGTAAAGAAAGGTTTGAAATCGATCGCACCATCTCCAGGTACTGTAAAAATCCCTAATCGTACTGAATCATTAAAGTTAATTAGTTTTTCTTTAACCGTTTGTAGTACATCTTCGCGCACATCTTTTAGATGGATATACTTTACGCGGTCCCGATATTTTTTTATGACATCAACTGGATCTACTCCACAATAGTACAAATGACCTGTATCTACTAATAACGATACCACTTCTGGGTCAGTTCCTGCACATAGTCTGTCTGTTTCTTCTAATGTTTCTACCCCAGTTCCCGTATGAATATGATAAACAAGTGTCATTCGGTGCTTGCGGCAAAATTGTCCGGCAATATTTAATCCTTTACAAAGTGATTCCCATTCCCGTTCTGTATATTTCTTAATTCCTTTATTTGAACGGTCTTCTCTTGGATCCCAATGGACAGAACCACCACCATCTGCTGTAACAACATATTTGGAGCCCATCAGTTTTAAGAATAATACATGTGCTTGAAACTTTTGTAAGCTTTCTTCTAAATAATCCGGGTCTGAGAAGAGAATATCGCACCAGCCGGAAGTTAAAGATAAATTGCGCTTCCCAAGTTCACTCTGTAAAGTTGCAATATCTCTTGGATACTTTCTGCCAAGTTCCGTACCGAGAAAACCAAGCTCACTCATTTCATCTACGATTTGTGAAAAGGAATAATGATCTCCTAAATCATGCATATCATCATTTGCCCAGTTAATTGGCGAAACAGCTAATTGACAGTTATATAATGGCTTCATATTTATTCTCTCCCTTTATCATAAATAAATTATTTTTCCGCCTTCACTTGCGCTGCGGTAGCAAGCATCGGTAATAAGCACTGATTTGTAACCATCCTCAGCTGTAACACTAAATGGTGTTTTATTTTTAACTGAATCTAAGAAATCTTGATGCATTTGGACATATCCCCATTTTAAGTTACGATCTAAGTTTCTTACATTTGTTGTTTGTTGTTCTGGTTTAAACGGACCGCATTCAGTAACTAAGTCCAGTTCTTCCGTCACGATTGTTCCATGATCTCCCCAAAGCTGGATTCTTTCAGATGGCCAAGTCCAGGACGCATGCCCATTCGTACTTAATACAAGCGATTGTCCTCCCTCTGTTCTAAACATGCAGGAAAAATTATCTTGTAAAGGATATAAGCATTGCTGTGCAACACAGCTTACTTCGCGAATTTCACCTATTAAATAGCGAACCATATCGAACATATGGATGGTGGAGTCATATAAAAACCCGCCAGTTAATTCCACATTCGTTACCCATGGCGGCGATGTCATATCACCGTCATTCATGATGATGTTTCCAGAAAACACCTTGAACCCGTTATTGATCAATTTCTTTGATTCCGCATAAACTGGCGCAAATCGTCTATTAAATCCAACATAAACGCGATTTTCTTGTCCGCCTAGAACACTCATGATTTCATCGGCGTCTCTCATGTCTGTCACAAATGGTTTTTCACAAAATACGATAGCTCCTTCTTTTAATGCGGAGACGACAACTTCCTTATGTTTTGTGTTCGGAATCGTTACAAAAACAACCTCTGTACCAGCTTGAACCATTTCAGCAACCGAACGATAGACTTTTCCACCATGAGTTTCACAAAATAGCTTACAACGGTCTAAATCGATATCCGTAACGCCCATAAATTCCACATCTGGGCGATTTTTAAGCAGCAATGCATGCAGTGAACCCATATTTCCTGCGCCAACAATACCAATTTTCATGTTTATACCTCCAGTAATTCTGTTAAATTATTTTTTAAAAATTCCCCAAAAAGATTTACAATCGATTTCGGTTCTTCGTTTCCTTCGTACTCAATGGACAGCCAGCCATCATACTGAACTTCAGATAATTTTTTCAATATTGTTGGATACTCAATATCAACGGCTTCACCCGTTTCGGTAATTTCCTTCACTTTTGCGTGAACATGTCCAGAATAGTGGGCTGTTTTTAATACACCACTTAATTGATCGACATAATTTCCGGTATCTAATAATAGTTTAATAGATGGACGGTTTAAGTCTTTAAATAACCTTAATACATCATCGCTGCTAGATAAAAACCCGCCATGATTATGGTTTTCAATCACTACTGTCATACCTGCCTGTTCAATTAAATCACTGGCTTTATTTACATATTGAATCATAGTATTCCATTGTTCTTCTTTGTTTACATCCGGCCATCCTGCGAAAAGTCGGAAGTTTGGAATCTGCAAAGTTTTTGCTACTTTGATCCATTCTTGAACTTTATGTAGCTCTAATTCATTTTTTTCGATTGACTCATAGCCAAAGTTGCAATCAAACGCTAGATTCACAATTGGAAGCTGAAATTGTTTACTTAAATCAACAATTCCGTTTAAATATTCTTGATCTTCTGGATAAAAAATGTGTTTATCCTCCAGCTCTACTCCCTTAATAAAATCGTGGGTAGAACAAAATTGAATGAACTCTTTTAAACTCAGCTTTTTTTCTAATAATTGTGTATCGAAGGTTTGAGAACTGCATGCAATTTTCATATTTGAAATCTCCTAATTCATTATTTGATTGCCCCGGCTGCAAGGCCTTTTACAAGATGTTTGTGGATCAGTATGAATAAAATTAGTACTGGAATTGTACTGAGCAGTGAAGCACCCATCATGTAATTCCATTGAACATCGTATCTGCCGACAAAACTATATAACCCAATGGTAATTGGCATTTTGTTGTCACTTTGAATAAACGTTAAGGCGAAGAGAAACTCGTTCCAAGCATTAATAAACGAGAAAATCGCAACCGTTACAATCGAAGGGACGGCTAATGGCGCTAAAATTTTGAATAATGTTGTCATTTCATTACAACCATCAATTTGTGCAGCTTCATCAATTTCAGTTGGTATATGATTAAAAAACGTATACATAAACCAAACTGCAAATGAAATCGAGAACGTTGTATTAATAAGAATTAATGACCAGATATTATCCAGCAAATGATTCATCGCAAACATTTTATATAGCGGTACTAAGATCACAATTGGCGAAAACATTTGAATCACTAGTAACAGAGATAAGATGATGTTTTTCCCAATAAATTGTAAGCGACTTAACGCATACGCAGTTGGAATGGAAAATAATAGTACTAGAATCGTTGAACCTAAAGAAATCTTTATACTATTTAAAAAATAATTTCCTAATCCTGTACTTTTCCAAAGTTTAATATAGTTTGCAAATTCCCAATGCTTCGGTAAGAAAATAGACGTATTAAAAACTTCCGCTTTTGTTTTTAATGATGTAATCAGCATGATGAAAAAAGGGAAATCAAGCAGGACAATCATGATTAAGAGAAAGCTCCATTTGATTGTAGCCCAACCGTTCAGTCTCATATTAAGCACGATTTCCCCCCCTTTTACTAATGAAGAAGTATACAACGGTAAAGACCGTCATAATTAGGAAAGTAAAAATAGATAGCGCCGAAGCCTGTCCAAAGTCAATCTTTACAAATGATAATTTATAAATAAGAGTCACTAAAGTTTCCGTTCCTCCTGCTGGCCCGCCCTTCGTTAAAATCCAAATTATCGGGAAAGCATTAAATGCCCATATTACGGATAAAACAATTACTAACGAGTTTACCGTTTTCATTAACGGCCAAGTGATATGATAGAATTTTGTAATTGGTCCTGCACCATCTAGTGAACAAGATTCATATAATTCTGGATCAATAGATTGCAAGCCTGCGATTAAGGTTATAACTATAAAAGAAATGTTTGACCAGATTCCAACGATACAAACGGCGATGAATGCTGATACGGGTGTTCCCAGCCATTGATGGAACTGCTGGATAAGATGTAAATCCTTTAAGATTTGATTCAATGGCCCCAAATCCCCATGGAATATCCACATCCAGCTCATCGTGGCAATACTTAGCGGAGCCGCCCATGGTAAAACGATTAACATATAAGCCATTCTTCTAAAACGGAATTTCTCATTTAAAATGAGTGCAAGCATATAGGCCAAAACAAATGTGACACCTACCGTAATGATGACCCACAAAATAGTCTGCCATAAAATGGTTCCAATTCCATCTTGAGATAGTACGGATCTGAAATTTCCTAAGAAACCAATCGATTGTATTTGTCCAATTCTATTAACCTTTGAGATCGAAAGTAATAGTGTTTTAAACAGCGGGTAAATAAGCGTGACAAATACTAAAAGCAATGTAGGTAATACGAGTAGGTAAGGCAATACCATTTGAAATGGAGATTTTTTTCTTCGTTTTTTGGCAGCTGTTACCTTCAAATTTTGTTCGACTTCAGCTTGTAAAGACAAGCCGTTCACCTCCACTCACGTTAGAGAAATTAAACAATTAATTATTTGAATACAAATCTTTTACTTTTTGACTTGCTGTTTTAAGAGCTTGTGCAGGAATTTGCTGCTGTAAATATACTTTTTGGATTTCATCTGTTACCACATGGTCCATTTGATCTCCGTATTTACCTACATCTTCATATTTGTTGATCGCAGTTGGTACAAGAGAGGCAAAAAATTTATTATTAGGTAAATTATACCATTTCGAATCATTTAATACGGAGTTCAACTCTGGAATAGCACCGTGTTTAACAGCAAAGTTTAAACGGTTTTCTGGTTGATAGATAAACTGCAGGAATTTCTCAATACCTGCTTTTTTCGATGAATCAGTCGTCATAACTGATAGGACATCTGGTTGCATGACTGCTCTCGATTTCATTCCAGGCTCTGCTGTTGGAATCGGTACCATACCATATTGGATCTTTGCTTGATCCAGCATAGAAGCAAACCATGGTCCGGTGATCATCATTCCGACTTTTCCAGCTTGGAAAATTGGCTGAACTCCATTTTCCCATTCCACTGCATTTGGATTAGGGTTTGTTAAATTTTCTTTTACAAGCTTATTTAAGAAGTCTAATGATTTAATTCCCTCAGGTGAGTTGTACAATAATTGGTGCTTTGGTCCAAAATGTGAAGCGGTTACATTCGAATCTGAATTAAAATAGAAGTACTCTAAACCAGTCATAACGTTTGGATACTTACCGCCCACTCCAAATCCGTACACATTTGAGGTAGAAGTTAACACTTTTGCATCTTTATAAATGTCATCCCATGTTTTCGGTGCTGATAAATGGTTTTGTGCAAATAAGTCCTTTCGATAATAAAGCACCCTTGGATCAAGGAAAAATGGTAATCCTGATAGTTTTCCATTGCTGTCTTTAAATGAATCTAGCGGGCCTTGAACAAATCCTTTAAGAAAATCTGAGCTAGCATATGAATCTACAGGCTGAATCGCATTCATATCTTTAAACTCACCTAGCCATAAGCCAGATAGATTTGCGATGTCAGGCGCTTGATTACCTGAAATCCATGTAACTAGACGGTCATGATAATCATTCCAGTTACTAACAAGAAGTTTCACTTGAATTTTTGGATTGGCCTTTTCAAATCTCTTGATTAAATCTTGCATTTCAGGTTTAATTTGCGAATCATATTCTGCTACTGAAAATGTAATAGTGACCTTTCCATTTGATGTAGCAGATTGTTGATTACACGCAGTAAGAAACAACATTGTCATGATCATTAAGAAAACGCAACTCTTAATTAGTCTTTTTTTATTCACAATTTATACCCCTTTCAAGTTTATGTTCCTTCTATAAATGTAAATTCTTACATGATTGTTTTGAAAAATCTTGTAAATCAAAGCATCAAGCTAATGGTAAATACCCTTATATTCTTTATTTTTCAGCTATTTTCTATTATTTCCATTTTATTCTTTACCACCCGCCTAGATTGAATTTTTTGTAACTATCATGAAAGAATTATTAAGCGCTTACATTAATTATCATATATTTTTCATAATATTTTTACAATACTTATTTTTTATTTTTTATAAATATTTTGAATAATTACTTATTATGTAATTAACTTTTTCTTAAGGGAATAAAATGGTAGATAATAGGAAGTAAAAAATCTATGTTCCCTATTCTTTCGAATGAGATACACAGCTTTTTTTCGGACATAATTCCACTTCTAACTTTTGAATATTTGATTAAACCGGACATAAACTAGTTGATTTTCTATAAATAATTTCGGTTCAAAAACTAATTTTCTCTCAATGATCTAATTTGACTCTATTTCATCTACAAACATTTGAACGGCTACTTCATACATCTTATTCAAAGGCTGGACAACCGTTGTTAAGCTCGGCTCAAAGGTTATTGCGAACATGGTGCAGTCAACCCCTACGATTGGTATATCTTTCGGTACCCGCAACCCCAAAGATCGGACCAATTGCTAATAAATCATTACAACAGACTATACCTGTGACATATGAATTCTGCTGAAGACCTTTTGGGAAGCTTCCCATGCTGAATAAATGGTCGATTCCGCATGTATAACAGTTAATGACTGGTCCAGTTTCCATTCCTGTACTGCTGCTTTACAGCCAAGGAGCCGGTCATGATTGTTTGGAGTTCCATCCTCTTCACAAATAACGCCAATGTGACGATGGCCGTGCTCTAATAGGTGTATTGCAGCCATTTTTCTCCGACAAAATCATTTACTCCTATTTGGCACATGTTTTTATGTGAAGAACCGCTATAAGATATTGATTCATGATTAAATATAAGGGAAACCACCATATTATTTGGATAAATTATCTAAGTAATTTTTGTTGGCTACAAAAAAATAGTTATCTAAGTTTGTCTTTATAGAAACAGTGGCCAAATGAACTTCTTTTCATTTCTATTCTACCGTTTTTCTTCAGCAAAAGATAACGCTTCCACCCTTTCGATAGAAGAATCCTCATTTAAATCAAGATCAAAAGAAAAAACTGAGTCCTATTAAATTTAGAACTCAGTCATAAAAATTATATTTTATAAAAGATGCTTAAGTGGAGTCACTGCATTAGATTTTTTTCTAGTTGCCTATTATTATAATCCTAGCTGACTTAACACCGTATCCAACGTAATACTCTTATACGTATTTTGCGCTTTAGGGGCATTTGGAACAGAGTCATTTTGTAATCCATAGTTTTTAACGACATAATCCATGTCCTTTTTATCAACGATACCGTCGAAGTTCAAATCCGATCCTGATGCTTTCGTACCCCAATTTTTTTGTAACTCAATTGCATCTAATACATCAATGACATTATCTTTATTAACATCTCCCGCTTTAGCTGGAGATAATAAATAACTCATGTCCCTTCCAATTATTTCACCTCGAACGTCATACGATAACACAATGGACTTAGACATCGTAAAATGACCTGGTACATCAACAGTCACTGTATAAGGATTTTTATCAGCTTTCATTCCACCAGCAACGTAACTACCACTTTTGTTTGTCAGAGGAGCTTCAACAACTGTTTTTCCATCATCAGACGTGACTGTAACTTTTGCGCCAATGGTTCTGTGGTCTATTGCAGAATTCCTTTGGCCTGTTAAAGGATTAAGCATGCCCTCAAATTGTAATGAACCCCATAACCTTGAAAAGGTTGGTTTCAGTTTAAAAGTCTCCATATACGTATAAACATTGTTTGTTTGTACATTTGATTGATCAATGGTCGTTCCTTTCATCTCCATATCATACCAGTTGACCGGCGAACCTTTCGAATAAATGTTAGATGTTTGCAAGTCGAAATTTACTAATTGCATATCTTCTGGTAAAGTCTTAGTTCCTAAATAGTTAAATGTAATCGTATAGTACGTATTTAAAGTATCTGATGTGGTTGTCACAGTTACTTCTGCATTACCATATTCCTTCACTGCATCACTTACAACGACATTTTTAATGGTAGCTAAGTCACCATTGTCCTTCATGACTGGAATCGTCATCTTTGCAGTTTTTAAGTTTTTAATATTGTTCGAACGGATTGAATAATTTACTGTTTCTCCATTCGAAATAGCTTGTTTATTTGCTTTTAAATAATAATATGGGGTAGTATCAGTAACAAAAGCTACCCGTAGCATTGCCGTAGCGTCTGCGGTAAAGTTTCTCGCAGCATCCATTCCATAGAACTGAACTTTTAATGGTGTTGCTTGCTTTTTGACTAGAATTTGATCCTTGTAATCCCCGTTTTTATCCGTATAGATTGGATCGTATGGCCATGGTCCATTGTAAAAGGAAACAACTGAATTGCTTGATTGATCAACAGGTATTCCAAATCTTTTTGCCTCTTCCGTTTCAGGATCATTAAGATGAATATTAAAGTCATATAACATTTGTCCTTTTGAATCAAGCTGACTTAAATTATATTCAATAACTTTTTGATCTAACGAATCAAAGGTAGAAGTCATCGTTGGTGCACCGAATTCATAAATGAAATCGGATACTTTTGTGAATGTTTTCCCATCATTATTTGTTCCAACCATTTTTAATTTGTAATGACCCATCTTTGCAATGACAAATTGACTGTTAACCGGATTTTTCGCGTCACCTGTAAACGGGTAGTAAGACCCAGCGAATCCGCTAGAATTAGTTAATAGTTGGTTTTCAGGCAATAAATGCCCATTGTAAGATCCTAATAAACCAAGATCTTCACCCGTTGTAGCATCTTGTAATACCACATCTACAGTCTTCATATGTGACTTTAGTTTAAACCTAAATCCAAGGTAAGGCATTGCATTATCTGGCCAAGCTGTATCACCCGAGTACATCGGATTATCAATCGAAAATGAATCAATTCCTTCGGACACTACTCGACCACCAAATGGAATTTGGTAAGTTTCAGTTGGATCTTCATTATTTGTAAATGTGATATATCCCTCATAGGTTCCTTTTTGAGCAGTTTTTGGAATAGAAAGATTAAATTTGATTACTCGCTGACTATTTCCTTCTAAATTTACGGAAGTCGGTCCATCCAATGTGACATTATTTAATGCTGCATCTAGTGAATCTCTTAATCCTGTTTGGAAATTCACTTTTACATTAAAGGTTTTTGCCTTTTCACTACGGTTTTTTAAGATAACGTTTCTACCATCTGAAATATCCTGGTCATCAAACCCATATGATCCAAAGCTCATTGCACCCGTTAATTCTCTTTTTGTTTGGTCATTTCGATGATTTATATTCGTTGTTCTATCATCTACTTGGATCTCAACATTCGAGTGAATCGCTTCATAGGCATCAACTCGTCCGCTACCGATATCGAATACACTGTAATCTTTTGATAGCTTATCTGCTGTATTCATTAAAATAGATTTAATATCCGCTGGTTGTAGACTCTTATTCGATTGAAGTAGTAATGCAGACACCCCCGCTACATATGGTGTAGCCATCGAAGTACCAGATAAACGTGCATATGCATATTTATAGTCAGATGTTTTTGATCCATCTACGGTTTTATCATTCACATAAAATGGAACCGTCGAAAGGATGGCAACACCTGGTGCGGTTACTTCCGGTTTTATATCATAATTAACACGAGAAGGACCTCTAGAACTGAAAGCAGCTAATTCATCTCCAGGAGTTTTGATCTTGGTAAAATCACCAAAAGTAATATCTGCCTTACCTGCCTTTACAGCTGCTAAGATCGCAATTCCTTCATTGTTTGATACAGAAAATGCAGGCATCGCATCAATCGATTCACCTAAAAATGACTGAATCGCACCTTCTGCTTTGTTCACTTCATCATTATACATCAGTACCCCAACGGCACCTTTTGCTTTTGCATTTTTAATTTTATCAATTAATGTATTGGATCCGCGTTTAATGAGTGCAATACTTTTATTATCAAAAGTCTTCCCATTAAAATCAGCTGGTCTACCAAGGCCCACATCAACAAGCTTGTACGTTTGTCCTTTTAATTGAGTTAAATCGTCTTTATAGTTTCTTGCTAATTGTCTTAATGAATAATTAACACCATTTTGTACACCAGCATATTGGAAGACATCCAGACTAATAGACGATGCTCCAACAGTAAGAGCTAATGCCGCAGCACCAGGTGAACCTAGTGTATAGCTTTTATCTCCACTATTCCCCGCTGCAACTACAGTTGTAACACCACTTAAAACGGCATTGTTTACTGCAACGGAAGTCGCGTAAAGTGGATCATTTAGAGTATTACCTAATGACATATTTATAACATCCATGCCGTCTGTTACAGCGCGATCAAGTCCAGCGATGATATCATCACTCGTACCCGAACCATAGGCACCAAGGACACGATAGGAATATAAATCAGCTTCCGGTGCAGCACCTCGTGTACTATATTCACTATCCGCTACACCTCGCCCACCAATAATACCTGCTACATGTGTTCCATGTTCTGTATAGTAAGCGCTACCATTACTGATTTCAGGTTTACCTGAATTTTTCCAATTGGCATAAGTCGTTTCCATTGGATCATTATCATCATCAACAAAATCATATCCACCTTTATAGGCATCAGCTAAGTCTGGATGATGGTAATCCATACCTGTATCTAGAATCCCTACTTTAATTCCTTTTCCAGTTAACCCTTCTACATGTAGTGAATCAAGCCCATCATACGGCATATAATTAGCAACATTTGCTTCATCTGCTTTTAATTGATCATTATCTTGTGCTGGCGGATCAATGGAAAACGCTTCATTATTCCAAACCGATTTGACAGCCTTTGATTTTAAAAGATTCTTAATTTGATTTGCTGGCAATTCCATAGAAACACCATTAAAGGCATTTTTATAGGAATGGTTAATCCTATGATCTACCACTTGATTTTGATCGTCCGTTAAAATTTGCCCCAGATCCTGGGTAAAAGTATCATGATCTTTTTGAACCAAATTGGTTGCTTCTTCCTCAGATAATTGTTTACCCTCTACACTTGCCATCATTTTGGCCACTTTAGCAGGCTTATTGGCAAATTCAACAATAACAGTTGTTTGTTTGGTAGAATTTAAATCAATATCCGAAGAAATTTGGAGACCTGTTGTTTCATTCGTAGAAAGTTGATTTAGCGCTTCCCTTTGTTCGGATGTTAAGTTTGCGAGCACATCCTCTGTCTTGGAATAACTTGCCGCTTTTGAAACATTTGGTACTTGGCCAATAGAACCTAAAATAAAACTAGCAGATAAAGCAGCTACAGCTAAGCTTTTTACAGCCTTACTTTTATTCCCTTTTTTCCCCATTTTCTCCTCCATGTATCTTTATTACATATGTAAATGCAAATAAAAAACGAAAGGATGATAAAAATTTAATAGTTTTTTAACAACATTACGTTATTACCACAAACTACTTATGTAATTATAAATATAAATATCACTCATAATTTTGTAAATTGGGGGAATTTCGAATAAACTATTATACAAAAAAACGATACTTTTCATTTGTTTTTGACAAAAAACTGTCTTTTAAGATCCTATGCTTTCAAAATTATTGCTGAAATTTTATTAACTCTGTTGAAATTTAAATTTTCTTGTACTATAAAAAAAGTAAAAATAAGGTTAATACAATAAAAAGCTATTAATTTTTGAAGCTTAAAGTATAAAACCTTTTTGAAAATAAACTTCAAATTTATATCTAAAAAAGAGTTGACCTTTGCAAAAAGAAGCTTCACAGCAGTTTGAGCAGCTCATTAAATTACAATATGTAAGGGTTTACCCTTGTGTCGATTTATGTATTTTCCACAAATTCTCAGTCAAAAAACCTTCTATTCTCAACTTCTAAAAATACCTCAGAACCCTATGATTAAATCGTTTTTTCCATAACAAAAATTACTTATGTATCTGTTAAGAATGTTGTAAATTTGGGGGAACTTGAATAAATGGTTATTCAAAAGAACGCATATTTCATAACCATTTTTATTAACTAAATTTGTCGTTTAATATCAAACTTTCAATAATTTTGCTGAAAAATGTATTCAAGTTATTTGGTTATTTATATTATATTAAATACAGTCTTGTTAATCCGTTACAAGAAACATAAAAGGCAACGCCCAATGTAAACTGTACCCTATAGAGTAGACACTAAAAAAAGGTCTGCCCTATAGGGTACTTTTATGTATATCAAAAAAACACTTTACTAAGAAAGAATAAAAAATCATATCAAGTTTATGTAAATCTTCCTCATAACACCAATAAAACCCATTAGCATTAGACAATATATTATGCTTGTATCCAAATAGGCTCGGGACCTTTTCAATATTCCCCTTGGATAGGGCGAGAAAATAAATGACGGTTCCAGAAGCGATGACAAGCATTGCGGCAAGGAAGTAGGAGAACCATTTCCATACTTTCTTCATGCTTTCACGACCTATTTTTAGTCATAAAATGCCGGCAGCGCACATAAAAATCGCCGCCGGCACATGGTTCTTACAGTCCTAATTCTTTCTTAATATCTGCAAGCGTTTTTCCTTTCATTTGGTTCACAGGCTTTGGTGAGTTATCAATGGTCGGGTTCTGCATGCCGAAGTTCTTTTCGACATAGGCAAAATCTTTTGCGTCGATCACGCCGTCCCCGTTAATATCGGCATTGCGGTTGTAGTTCGCATCGACCGCGTGAGCGCCAAAGCTTGCTTGAACTGCTAGTGCATCCTGGATGTCAATAACATTGTCTTTGTTTGCGTCCCCTGCTGCTGCGTCCCCGATTTCGTTTGGATAGCTTAACGTCTTACCGTCTCCGTAGTCCATTCCATCCAGGGTCCGGTAGACCTTACCGAATTGATCATATCTGGTGAAGTGACCAGGAATATCTTGGATTAAGGTTAAACGGTCATGCGTAATCGGCAATCCATTGACACTAAATCCACCATACTTGTTTAGAACCCCGTCATAAGTGTTACCTTGGCTGTCGACGACAGTTACTTTCGCCCCAATTTTTGTATAGTCTTGGGATTTAAGCTTTCCATTCGCATCTTGGAACACTTCTGGGTGGATAGAACCGTAAGCCGCTGAGAAATTCGGCAGGATACCGGTTGGAGGAACCCAGCTAAATGGTCTTGTTACCTTTCCGTCCACGCTTGTAAAAGTCGATGTGACACTGTTTGTAATGCTGGATGAATCATTATAATCAGTCATGTTCGGGATTTGAATCGTGACATCGACCATTGGGATCGTGTCAGCTGATATTCCGTTAAAGCTTACATTGACATTGTTTAAAGTCGCATTTCCAGCCTGTGGCGTGGAAGTGTACGAAAGTGTCGCGCCGAGTTGCTGTGCGGCTGGATTTAGGGCAATTTTCTTAATCAATGTGTCGTTATTTCTCGTCATAAAGCGGTAGGCAGCTTGCTTCAGATTGTTCACATGGTTTGCCGTCAGCGTAAACGTCACCGTGTCCCCGATATGGGTGAATACATAGCTTTGACGCATCGGTACATTCGGCTTCGCGTATACATAGGTGTAATTGTTCGGAACAACAAAGTAGTATTTGCGACCGAAGGTGTTGGCGGCTGGGTCGACGCCTTCAAACTGTAAATCGAGCAATTGACCGTTAGTAGGCAGAGCCACTGTACCTTTATATTGACCGTTTTGATCGAGTGAATAAGAACCAGTCATGAAGTAGCTGTTATATGAATAAAATAGGAAATTTTTCGATTGGTCAGCAATCTCTTTGTCGTGGACGAATGCCGTAACGGGAATGGACTTGGTTCCCGGCTCATACTCCACAAATGGATTTCCTTCTTTTTCCCCGTCTAAATGGACATCGAATGCATCGGGCATGGTGTTATCGATAACCATATCGGTGGTGGTTGATGTAAATGCGTTTCCTTCGTCATTATACCCGACCATTTTCAGTTTGTAATGACCTTCCGGCGCCAATCTTAAGCGGAAGTCAATTGGATTGTCGTCATCGCCGGTGAACGGATAATAAGAGCCATTAAAGGACGTATTATACTCGACTCCTTCATTGATTCCGATTCCATCATACCCGCTGGTTACCCCGATTTCATTGCCGTCGGCGTCCGTGATGATCTGGTACAAGTATCTCATATGGGACTTTAAGGTGAAGTGACCAGGCATCGTTGGGTCAAAAATCAAATTGGTTAAATGATTTCTTACAGTTGTGGTTCTATGCCAGTCATAATCGTAACTTTGAATTCCCTCTTCCACATAGTGTACGCCAAATGGGACACGGTACGTTTCCGATGGGTCATCATGATTGGTATAAACAATATATCCTTCATAAATGCCTTTTTCAGCTGAGGTTGGAATCGAAAGTGTTACATTTCTAGTGACATGGCTGTTCGTTGGTACTTTTACAGACAAATCTGTATTAAGTTCAACACCATTTTGTGCTGCATCTTTTGCCCCTCTTACACTTGATTGGAAGGTTACTTTGACATCAAATATCTTCGCTTCCGTTCCCTTGTTTTCAATGGTTACTTCACGAGCATCGTTAATATTCTTCCCGTTAAAAGCAACGTTACCGAAGCTAAGGGCCCCTGTATTTTCATTCATTTTTCTTTCTTTACCATTAGTGATGGTTGGTGCTTTATCTTTTACTTTAATTTCAATGGAAGAGTGAATCGCCTCATAAGGATTGACTCTCCCTGCCCCTTGTTCAAATACGCTGTAAGGCTTGCTTAACGAATCAGCTGTATTCATTAAAATGGCTTTTACATCGTCTGGCGTTAGATCCGGTTTCGCTTGCAAGAGAAGCGCGGCAATCCCTGTTACGTTTGGCGTTGCCATGGAGGTCCCGCTCATCCTTTCATACGCTGTAGTGTAATCGGACGGGTTGTCATGGTTATGCACGAATCCTGGAACAGTTGATAATACATTCACACCTGGGGCGGTAATTTCCGGCTTGATGTCATACGTCACCCGGGATGGACCGCGGGAACTGAATGACGCTAAGTTGTCACCTGGCGTCGTAAGGGAACCTAAGTCGGTAAAGGAAAATTGCGAATTGCCGGCTACGATTTTCTGCTGCAAGGCAAGCCCGTCAGCATTCGTCAAATTGAAAGACGGGATAAAGTCTACTCCTTCGCCCAAATAGAACGGCATATACCCCTCGGTTGGATTGTTATTCCAAATGAGGATGGCAGCTGCGCCTTTTAGCTTCGCTTGAAGGATCTTATCGTTGATGGTTTGACCGTTGCCGCGCTGGACCAACACCACTTTCCCGGCTACATCTAAGTTCCGGTAGTCGTTTGCTGCCCCGTAATTAGGGATATTGACGATATTCAAGGCTTGCCCTTGGAACGTGGAGAAGTCGCTATTCCACCCTTTTGCGAGCCCGCGCATATTTGCATTCACGCTGTCGAGCTGCCCTTTCATCGTTGGAATCGTCTGCGGAACATCACTTGCCCCTACTGTCAAGGCGAGTGACGCGCTTCCTGGGGAACCCAAAGTATACATGCGGTCTCCCGAATTTCCTGCCGCGACGACCGCGGTTATCCCGCTTAGGACTGCATTGTTGATGGCTATGCTCGTCGGATAGAGCGGGTCATTGTTGTTCGCCCCAAGTGATAAGTTCATAACGTTCATGCCGTCTGCGACCGCCCGCTCAATCCCTGCCATGACGGTTTCATCGGAACCGCTTCCGCCAGGACCTAACACACGGTACACATATAACTCGGCATCCGGCGCGATGCCATTGGTGGCATATGGGCTATTGTTTTTCCCTTGACCGACAATCGTGCCGGAAACGTGTGTCCCATGTTCTGTTTCGTAATCGCTTGCTTTCAAGGTACTCGGATTTGCTTTTTTATAATTCAAGTAATCCTGATACGTAGTTTCCATCGGGTCACTATCGTTGTCGATAAAATCATATCCGCCTTTAAATGCTGCTTTGATATCTGGGTGGTTGTAGTCCACGCCGGTATCAAGAACGGCCACTTTTACCCCTTTGCCGGTGTAGCCTTCATTATGCAATTTGTTGATATTGAGGAAGTTTAATTCTGCTGCCATTCCTAGACCTTGAGGGTCAGAGGAAGGAGTCGCGTCTTCTGCACTCGGAGGCTCTGCCTTAATGGTGGAATTGCTGAAAATCGCTTGGACGACACTCGATTTCATGATTTCCTCGATTTTGTTCGCTGGCACTTCTAATGCGACCCCGTTAAACGCATTTTTGTATTCGCGAATCACTTTGTACGTGCCATCTGATTCTTTCGTAAAAACAGAACCTAAATCCTGTTTAAACGCCGTGTGGTCATCGTTTACATTTTCTTTTGCTTGATTACTGGATAAAATTCTTCCTTCTAAAGCGGCTTCAAGGACGGCGGTATGCTCTGGCATGTTTTTGAATTGTACGATGACGGAAACGCTTTCTGCGCTAACAAGATTGACTTTTGGATCTAAAAAAAGACCGGACTGGTCATTCGCGGATAGCTTTTCTAAGGCTTGCCTTTGCTCTGGCGTCAGCTTGGATAGTATCTGCACCGCTGTCGTATTGGTTGTCGCATGCACAACAGTTGGCGAAGATGGATAGAAAGCGGATAGGCTGCTAGTTAACAAGCCTGCCCCAAGCACTAGGGCTGTCGCTTTTTTCAGCGTTTTCTTTTTCATGTTCTTGTCCATTCTTTTTACGTCCTCTCCTTTTCCTAACTATGTAGTAAATTAATATATTTGTAATAACGTGAAGGTTTCGTTCTGGTGACTTAACTTCACATTTAATACACTGATCTCTCTTTCTACAACGGGGTATTAAAATTATTCAACGAATCTAGTGTAAATTGGGAGTTTAATTATTGATTATTTAATATTCAGAAATATCAACCTATTCACATTATAGTTTTAGATCTAATTCTAGTAAATTGGGGGAAATTCTGTATATTTTTATTACTATTTTTAAACATGATTCTACAAGAAAATAAAATTTTGATGTTGTGTTTCATCTAATAGAATAGAAGAAAGAGGTAATATGATTTAAAAAATTGTAGAAATTGGAAAGATGTTGTCACTTAATATTGGGGGAATTTTGGGATTTCACTAGAAAAAAATAATTTTAGCAATTGATATTTTATTGTTTATATTTGATATTCTGTTCCGATTGGAACCATCCTTCTCTTGATTGCC
The DNA here is from genome assembly GCF_046562815.1 of Neobacillus sp. 204. Classification (NCBI taxonomy): domain Bacteria; kingdom Bacillati; phylum Bacillota; class Bacilli; order Caryophanales; family Bacillaceae; genus Neobacillus; species Neobacillus sp. 204. The sequence goes on along the minus strand of NZ_JBJORY010000002.1, from coordinate 105,786 downwards.
GCCTGCCGCTATAGTGGACCTGACAGTGCAATGGAACTTCTCAAAAAGTGACTGGTCAATGGTGAAATTAATGAAGAGGATTATCAAAGAATAAAAAATGCTCTAAATAAATAACTCCCTATTAAAAGATAGACAACCGGACAAAATACATCCGGTTGTCTTCCCTTTCATACATATTAGGTATTTATAGATGGAAAACATAGGAATGGTTTTATTTGAGAAAAATTTAAGGAGAGGTAACTGAAGCCACCTCAGCAGCCAACGTAGATTTGCTATCACCACTCCCTCCGTCTAGGGACACCCAACTTTTTTGATTTCTATAGTTTTCTCCCCTAAGAGCTATTACTCCTTAATTCTTACCTTTATTTCTTTAGGTCCGCTTTCTTTATATCAAATGATAAAAAATTCACTTGAGTAACTATGATGAAAAAAGTTTAGGAACTCCTTTTAAAATCAATTTAATTCACTTATAATTTCCTCCAGCGTTTTTCCATTTGCATTTTCTTTTGGATTTTTGTCAGCCTTTACTGTCGGATTTTCAAGCAGATAATTTTTCTTGATATATTCCATATCCTTCATATCTACGATACCATCGAAATTGATGTCAGCTTTGCGATCATTTGTATTCCAATGATTTTTTAGGTAAACGGCGTCATCAATATCAATCAAGTTGTCTTTATTGACATCACCCGCTAAAGCTGGTAGGAACGAAAGGATTTGCTGCTCACCGAGACTGCCTTCACGGCCGATTGTAAACGTTTTTTCTACTGTGAAGTGGCCTGGTATATCCAACTTGAATGTTAAAGGTATACGATCGGAAGGCAATCCGTCAACATAGAATTTGGCGTCCTTTGTTACTCTCCCCTCATACGAGTTGCCATTCCCGTCCATCACTGATACTTTCGCACCCAATGCAAGATAATCTACATAGGTAGTAAGAAGGGCTCCGTAACCATCTCTATAATAGATCGCTTCACCATTCATATCCCCTCGCAATTGGGAATATTTCGGCCATACTTTTACAGAAGGATGGGCAGAAACGGCTGTTGTTTTTGTGCCGTTCTCAGCTGTATAAGTAGCATTTACAACTGCCATTGCGACATAGTTATCAATATACTTATCGTCTTTCACTCTGGCTTGCACATTTAATAAAGGAAGTGTTTCCGGTGTTACAATTGAACCTTGAAGCGCCTTAAGGGTGACTGTTATGCCACTGCTTGTTTCTGTCGTTACCAATGAAACCTTTCCTTTCAACTCTTCGGAAACTTCGATTGCGTCTACTGCCAAATAATCTTTGTTGAACTGATAGTTCCATGTTGCTTCTTTCCAGCTTGTGCTATTGTGTGCTTTTGAAGTAAAGCTGATTGTATCGCCTGTTTTCACTTCTTTTTTATCAGCAATAGTGGTAATATAATTTGTCCCTTTTTTGACAAAATAGAAATCCTTCTGAACTGAGGGGACACCCGCTCTGTCTGAACCGTAAAAACTGATAGGCAGCACTTTCAGGTAGCTTGGGAAGCTTGTACTGTAATTAAAGTTGCCCATCTCATCTATTGGGAACTGCTGGAAATAATAAGAATTGTTTAAGCGATAATTTAAACGGTTATTGCCTTGCTTAGCCACCAATCCTAATGCAACCGCATCATCAATTTGTTTATCCTGTACCTTGCCCTTGACTTGAATGGTAGTTGCAGCAGGGTCCACTTCGACGATTCCTTCCGAAGTTTCTGTTTCGATGGTCGGCATCTCATTATCAATCACGAATGGTTTTTCAATAATAGTTTCTTTTCCTTGATCATTTGTAAAGACAAATTTCATTTTATATGAACCTGGCTCAGCTATTTTTGATTCATAAGAAATCGGATTTTCTTTTTCATTTGTAAATGGAAAATACTTTCCACTTAAAAACAAGGATGTAGGTTTATTCTCGCTGATCCAAGTACCATCATACTGCCCTACAAATCCAATGTCTTCTCCTGTTTTTGCATCTGTTAAGAACAAATCAATCGTTTTCATATGAGAATTCAATTGATAAGATACGTTCAGATATGGGTTGCCTTTTGATGTGCCATTCTCCTGGAGAGTCGTGAAAGTGTTGTTTGTCATATTGACAAATTCGACACCTTCTTTCACTTTTCGGATGGCAAATGGAATTTGATAGCTGTCATCTTGGTTTTCTTTATTGGTAAATGTGACATATCCTTCGTAGGTGCCGATTTTTGCATTGGTCGGAATCGTAATCCGAGCAGTAACCGTTTCTTTCCCTCCGGCTTTCACCGAAACGGAAGAAGGAGTTTCCAATACAACGCCATTTTCAGCTGCTGCAAGGGATCCTTTTATTGCCTGATAGCTCACTTTGACTTCATACGTTTGATCTTGGCTACTTCTATTATGGATATCAATTTCCTTCTTTTCATCTATCGCATTTTCAGTCGCATAAAACGTTCCAAAGCTAAGTGAACCTGTAATTTCCTTGATCGTTTTTTCTTTTTCGTTTTTAAATAGTGTGACGGTCTCGTCAGCAACTTCGAAGGAAGAGACTGCATGAACGGCTTCATATGCATCTACCCTTCCTGCTCCAACTTCATATACGCTGTCTTTGCTTTGGATCGCATCAGCGGTATTCATTAAGGTGCTTTTTACTTCTCCTGGAGAAAGCTTGGGATCGGCTTGAAGTAATAGTGCTGCTATACCTGCAACGTGCGGCGACGCCATGGAAGTTCCAGAAAACTTATCGTATGCGTATTCGTAATTCCCTAAATACTCTTTTCCTCGGTAAGAACTTGACACAGTGGACATAATTGTACCGCCTGGAGCAACAACTTCTGGCTTGATATCGTATGTACTTCGCGCTGGTCCACGTGAACTGAAGAAAGATAAAGTATCATCGATAGCTGCATACTTTTCTTTTACTTCATCAAACGTAAAGGAAGCTGTTCCTAATTTCAACATATCTTTAAATGCTTTTCCTTGCTCTACGGTTAAGATCTGAGTCGGTATAAAATTTGGCAGTTCTGTAAGTCTATCGGATATATAACCGGATCCATACTTATCATAGAGGAATATTGCTTTTGCCCCTTTTTCTTTTGCAATGGCCACTTTTTGACTTAGTGTTATATCTCCTGTAGATACAAGAACGAGTTTATCTTTGACATAAATATTAGCGTAATCAGCCTCTGTTCCTGAATTTGCATCTACCATTTCAATGGTTTGACCTTTAAGCAATCGGGATTCATTTCCAAAGCCCGTTGTGCAATAACGAGTTTCAGCTGTTAACTGTTTGTTGGCTGTTTTGAAAGTTCCGATAAAACCAGGGAGAGCGATCTCTGTGTTTGTCGATCCTACTGTGATGGCCAATGGAGAAGCGGCTGGCGAACCGACAGTATAGAAGCTTGCCCCAGCATTCCCTGCAGCTAAAACAGCGGTGACGCCTGATAAAACCGCATTATTGATTGCAACGGCAGATGGTTCTAATGGACTGTTATAACTATTTCCAAGAGAGAGATTGATGACATCCATCTTATCTTTTACGGACTGTTCAATTCCTGCAATAATATTCTCTTCCGATCCAGTTGAATAAGGACCCAGCACGCGATATACATATAAATCGGCATCCGGCGCTACGCCCTTTGTCGCAAACTTCGCGTTATTTTTCTGCTGCCCAGCAATAATCCCAGACACATGTGTTCCATGATCAGTGGAATAAGGACGACCAGTATTTTCAGGCTTACCAGATTTTAGCCAATCTTCATAAGTCGTTTCCATCGGGTCGTTGTCTTTATCCACAAAATCGTACCCACCCTTAAAAGCATCCTTCAAATCCGGGTGGTTATAGTCGATTCCAGTATCCAATACCCCGATTTTGATTCCTTTACCTGTAATTCCTTCATTATGCAGCTTGTCTACGCCCATAAGGGTCTTCGGATTGCTGCCTGTATACGCAGATGTTCCAGCAGTTCCTTGTTCTGCAGATTCTGAAGGAAGATCTAATTGAACCACTTGGTTTTCCCAAACATTTTTTACTGTTTTAGATTTTAATAAGTTCTTCACTTCGTTAGCAGGGAGAGTCAAAGCAACCCCATTATAAACTTCCTTATAAGATGTTGTGATTTTTCCTTTAATCTTTAAAGCATCTAAGTCATGCATAAATACAGCATGGTCTTCTTCGACCAATTTCTCGGCATCCTCTTTTGTCAGCACTCTACCATTCATTTTTTCCATTAAGACTGCTGTTTTGGCAGGCTTGTTCTTAAACTCAATAATCACAGAAATCTCCTGTTCACTTGATAAGTCTGTCTCAGGGGACAACTGAATTCCTGATGTGGTCGTTTGCGACAAATCTTGAATCGCTCTTCGCTGTTCGGGAGTTAATTGCTTTAATACTTGATCAACCTTGGATTGATTTACTTCGTACACAACAGGTTGGGACTCGGTTGAAGTGTTATTTGTTTCCGCAAGAGCTGTGAATGAGGAAAGCATTAACGATGTTACAGCTGCAGTAGTCATGACTTTAAATGCTTTTAATTTACTTTTATTCATTAGAGCCTCTCCTTTTTTAAGTTTTTTCTCTGTATCTCTGAACCTTACTGGGTAAATACATACAATTAAAAGTGTACCTACATCATAGAACACAGTAAATTGGGGGATTTAAGTATAGTTCAATAGGCTTAAGGATAAATAACTCCATTAAAAAGATTGTCATTCAAACAATATTTTAATAGAATTTTAGGTTGTTAAAGGAGGTATTTTGTCGAAATGAGTATTATTATGGAAGTTATTTTTTTAAAAATGGGGGGAATAAACCAAGATATATTGAATTTTATGGTATTAACAAAAATTAAATTAATTAAAATGCCTATAAAGAACTAGATAAGGATTTAGGACTTTTGACATAATTAAATTTATCCTAGAAAAAACAGGCCCATAAAGTTTGTTCAATCTTCCACGAATGACGGAAACGGTCATCCGAACGGGCATATTTTGCATCTTTCGATGTCAAAGTAATACGTTTGTCTTCGCTTTCGTAGCCATTGTGTTGGTTTGGATCACTCGTCCGAACACTCGACATGATGGCATGACCAGGTGCCATGATCTCTGGTTTTAATAATAAATCACTTGTTGTTCCCCAAGAGGTAAAGTCTGTTGGTTGACCTGGGTTCGATTCTGCAAAAGCCGAACCAATTTTTTCTCCTTGAATCGCAAAGTCGATCGAAACTGGTTCATTTGCACTCATTGGTCCGATGACAATGCCACCATCATCACAGGTTGCCATTAGTCCGATGACAATGCCACCATCATCACAGGTTGCCATTAGTCCGATGACAATGCCACCATCATCATCGCAAGACAATTCTTTAAATTTTTCTTCTAACATCATGCCATCTTCGTAGCTAAGAAAAGAAAATGGAATACTACTGAACCCTTGTGGTTCTACTTTTGCTTGCGTCGCACTTCCATCTCTAGGCTCTTTGTTGCGAATGGGAGAAGCTGCTCTTCTGGGAGTAAATTCCCTTCGAGGTATCGATTGTAAAAGGTCCTAACAGACCAAGTAATCTAGAAGTATAGCAAGCTGTATTCGTTTTTTCCACTAGGTTTAATCAATGTCCATCGCCTTCCTATAAAACAAGTATTTTTTCCTTGTTGCATTTATTTCGATACCCTAAATAATAATAAATTTTATTAAAACCTGAGCCTTGCTCAAGCGTAAACAATTAAATTACATGGAAACGATTTCAATTTTCGAGCAAGGTGAAATGAAGCAGTGGGACGGTTCTTCTGCTCCGTCCCCCCATCTAGGTATAAAATGAAAATCCTGTTTTTAACACTATTGTGCATTATTGTAAACAATCGAGAATCTTTTTTCGCCCATCCATTTTTCTCCATTGTAATCTATTTTAATGGCTGCAGAATAATCCCCTTCCATTTCAAATTTAGCTTGTCCAACATACACACCATTCCCTGTTTCCTGCATTTTCATTGAAATATCTGCATGACTCATCCCTTGCATATCCAAATCTACGCTAACCTTCGCACCTATTACTGGTTTACCTTCTCGATCTAAAATCTTAATTTGAATGGGAGTAGATTGATCTGGTGTAAATGATTTAGGTGTAAATAACTTTATTTCAAAATTATTTGAACTACAGCCTGTCATCGAAATAATTATAAGGCCAATAATTAAAATGGTTAATTTATTCATTATTCCACATCCTTTCTAATAGTTTTATCTTGTTGAAATAAAATGAGGCATTTACCATTTAAGATTATCATCCAAAACCATGAGAGATACAAATATTAATATATTAACTTTAAAATTAAAGAGACAGATGAAGACTGCGTAAAACTTATTCTCTATCATCAGCTCGGTTATCATTTAGTTTTTAAGAACAACAAACTTGATTTAAGGATTTTAAAGTATTTCGAGGAAGATGAAAAAACGCAGCTTCTAGCTAAAATAGAATCCAATGCCTGGGATTATGGCAGAACCTTGGTACCAGATAAATTAGTAAATTCCTATGATAAAGTCCGTGACTTAGATAAAATACTACTAAAAAGCTATTAAACAATGTAAGACATAAAAAAAGTAAGAAGAAAAAACGCTAAACTCCATATTAAAATGGAGTTTAGCGTTTTGAGCTTTCAGGTCTATGTAATAGCCCACACAATTTCACTAGTTATGGCTGCTGCGTTCCCGCCCTGACCCGTTCCTAGGTTCCTCGTTGGACTATGACTCCGCAGATAGGACTCGAACCTACGACCGATCGGTTAAACGCCGAATGGACTGCCACTTTACTACTGCGGTATAAAAATTAGTTGTTTTTTTTTAGTGGAAATGACGGGAGTCGAACCCGTGTGCAAAGATCTTGGCACTTATACTTCTACGAGTGTAGTCAGTAAAATTAGTTTTCGCTCACTTCTTTAGCCTACTGACAGGCATTGAAGCAGCTAGTCTGGTTATTCTCTTCCTTCATCCTCAGACGGTGGAATTCGGCGTAGTCCACTTGGAATGAGTCCCTTACCCCACCACATGGACGATGGAGGGAGGAACCGCTAACGGCTGTTATTAAGCAGCGAAAGCGAAGTTGTTGTTTTGTTTGCCAGTTATAGGCTTTTATCGTTTTAACGAGGCCGAATCCCTCGACTCGCCATATAAGCTCAAACGATCCCTGTCGATACCAAGACATTCCCATTATAAAATGGCAGAGAAGAAGGGATTTGAACCCTCGCGCCGGTTACCCGACCTACACCCTTAGCAGGGGCGCCTCTTCAGCCTCTTGAGTACTTCTCTGTAGTAAAAACCTTATTGCGAAGTTCCGATAAGAACTTACAAGAGAAATATATCATCGATTCAATTTGGAAGATAGCTGTAAATTTTGGTAGTTCAAAAGTCCTAGTCTTACCGTTGGAACTTTATAGTTAACTTATATTTGAGCTGTCCTAATGTGTTTTATCCATTTTCGACTAAGGAAGATTCATACAGCCTTAGTTCAAAAAATAGATGATTAGTTAATAATCCTGGCTTTGATAACAGTATATTTTCTTATACATTTTTCTTCGGTTAGCATTAAAAAGTCATCTGACTATTTAAATCGTTACTTATAAATACAGCGAAGTTTGGGATTTTTTCCTTCTGCCATTACACTGTGATCCATAATCCATTCAACATATTCCGGTAGGTAACAGCTGCAGGCGGGACTGGTGGTGGAGGAATAAATGGAACTACTATTGGTCTATACCAAGGATTGTGATGATGCAAAATAATGTAGTAATACATTCATTCATATCCTCCTTTCATTTATAGTCAAAGTAGTCTATGAGCTTTCACCTAAATAGGATTGGATGGAAGCCTAACTTTATGATTTAATACCAATACACATGAAAATTGTCTTGGTTATAACGCCATTGAAAGTATTTGCGTGATCGTGGAATAAAACGAATTTTATAAATGTCTCTCTCCATACCAGGACATGCATTTCATTTGAATGAGGAACAAATAGACAATCTCCTTTCGACTGTTATTTAAACTTCATTTTATATTCAGCTTGGAATGTTTCTCCTGCTTCAAGCTTATTCACTCCAATCTTCTCCTTCATGTTCCCAGATGTATTATACGTATCGGCAATACCGTACCAAGGCTCTATGCAAACAAATGGCGCTATAGTGCCAGTAGTGTCCATATATTTCGACCAAATTCCAACAAACGGGAATTTTTCGAACAATACTTCTATTCCATGACCTGATTTATTAGATTCCAGTGTAATTTGATCGATATTGCTGTAGACAAGAGCATCATGTGCAAATAGAGTGTGCTTGAGTTGAATCGTTGAAATATCATTAGCAGTTCCTCTCTCATGGATAAGAGAATCCTTTAGCTCATATTCCATTACATTTTTATTTGCTGCAGGAGTAAAGTTTAAACGGTAGTCCTCAATGGTTTCATTTTCTACAAGCGGAATCTTAAATGCAGGATGAGCACCAATTGAAAAATACATTTCTACCTTGTTTTCATTCACTATTTCCCACTGAACCATTAGGGAGTCCTCTTTGAGTAAATAACGAATTATCGCTTTAAATTCGTAAGGATAAACATGACTGAAGCGTCCAGCAGACTCAAGCACAAAAGAAACGGTTGTTGCTGTCTGCTCTTCTACATCGAATACAACGTCACGCAAAAAGCCATGCTGTGACATCTTGTAGGTATGATCATCCAGTTGATACCGATCTCCTTTTAATCGTCCAACAATCGGAAATAAGACCGGAGAGACTCGTCCCCAGTATGCGTTATCCCCTGTCCACATATAGTCTATCCCATTTTTCTTATGCTTCACTTCTCGTACTTCTGCACCGTTTCTTACTATACCTACCTTTAACCAATCATTTTCAATTACAAGCATCATTTTTCCCTCAACTCTCAAGTTTAAGATGAATCATGGTGTAAAGTTACCCTTCATAATACCAAGGACAAATCTCAAAAAATTACCTAGTACAATTTTATAAAATAGTATGACGACTTTTTGTTTCTGTGGAAAGTATTAAATTAAATATAAAATTGACCTTTGGAGAAATTACCCTGAGAATACCAAACATAATTGGAAACATTGGAATTAAATTACTAAGGATTTATCAATGTATCCTTGGTATATTATGTGTTGTCGCTTCTGAACGAATTCAAAAACATGAAATGGTGAGTAGTCGCGGTTCCTTTATTGGAGCTGAGGAAAGTCCAGGCTCGCACAGTGCTGAGATGCCTGTAGTGTTCGTGCCATCTGCAAAGGTGGGCAGCCGATTAACCGTTTCGGCTGACGGCGGTGAAATCATGCTAAGTCCTTTTGGATATGCTGAGAATAACCTGAAAATGCCACAGTGACGAGCTTTTCTGGAAACGGAAAAGGTGGAACGGGTAAACCCCACGAGCGAGCAACCCAAATTAAGGTAGGGGCATCATCCTGCGGTAAATGAACCTAACGGATGGATCGGCCATTAGCCGATAGTTATATGACTACTTCTTCCTGTACAAGGCTTGCTGCCGATTGGAGTACGGAGGAACAGAACCTGGCTTACATCCATTTCATGAGCAATTTATCGTTCAAAGCTACAATTGATTGCGGGTTGGACGAGCAATATGGCTTATAAATCAATCGTCCAAGTTTTATATCCCCGCACAAAATACATAAATTATCGTCCTATTCGGATTGCTTTTCGTATTTTCATCCATTTTTTCATCTGTTGGTAAGATCTAGTAAAAACCTACTTACTCAGGTTGTAAGTAGGTTTTATTTTTTATTCACTGTTTTGTGTGGTATTAAAGAAATCATCAGCCTGATCTTTTTTGTTATCTTTTACCTTATTATGGTTTTTACCCATTTTTCCATCTGACTCATAACTTAATTTCTCCGATACTTTTTTATTCTTTTCCATAACTTCACCCTTTCAAATCTAGTTTGTCCCATTCTGTTTTTTAATAAAGATTTTTTCTAGAAACCTAAAAAAGCGCTTCTCTACTATATCCAATTTAATTTAGGTTAGTCGTTAAACACTTATTTCTTAATGCTTCTCTGTCCACATTTTGTGGCGGTTGATCAAGACACCTGTTTTTAATCATTAATTTCACACACCATCATTTGCATATTGAAGTATTTCAGCCACTAGTCTTGTGTAGTACGCCAAAATCTTTTCTTAAACTAGCTCAGATCGCAGGCCCATATCCCGCTACACTAATAGCGGTCAGGCTATTTGTGTGAAACATCATTAACTTATCTGAAAATGTTAGGATCTTTCCCTTCACGAGACTAAAAAAACTACCAAAAGTTTATAAATAATTTTTTGTAATAGCTTGCCAAATTTTCAAACCACGATCGTAATTCATTGACACCAATGTCTGTGCTAGAACTACATGAGTGCCAACGATATCATTAATATCAGCAGAAGGTACTGGATTACGTAAGCTTTCAAATCGATTTAAATTCATATAATACTCTTCGTTTATATGTAAACCTTCATCATTCTGATAATCTGCTATTTCAAATACTCCCGTTGCGATTCCTCTTGCAATAATGCCTTTTCCATTTCTATAAAGAAAAACTAAATCATTGGGTTGAATTTGTTCGATTTTCTCTTTCCAAGGAGAAAAATAGGCTGCACACTTTTCATTTTTCAACATATCCCTCTCGGTTTCTCCATTTGGCCTATTTGTACGATTCGTATTTATTATGTAAGCCTTTCTCAATTCCTCCACGCTCCCTAATACTCTATAAATTAATTCTATGTAAATATCATATTATTGAATGAATGATAAAATCACTTGAACCTGGATTTTGTAGATATATTGAATCAAACATGTTGATCCTTATAGAATTTTAGCTGCTCACCTATTCCTTTACCTTCAAGAGGGATATAACATGGAATCCCTCTATTTTCTAAAAGTGGGATAAGGTATTCTCTATATTTTTTCCCAGCATAAAAGTCGAATTTGTGTGCCTCTAATTTTATTAATTGTTCAAAGACCTCTTTTGACCATTCTTTCAGTTGTGAAGCATTCATGTTGTTTAACGTAATATCATATGGTTCGATTAAAGTGTCTTTATGTAGTAATCCATACTTAGAGGATAATATGAACCAGTCAGCATAATTTTGTTTGCTTATATACTGAACAGCTTTCTTGAATAATTGAGATTCTAAATACATTTCTTTGGCAGAACATGGGTAATCTTGTTTTAATTTTGTGCAGCTAATCAACGCGTATTTAGACATTCTTACACACCATCCACATTAAGTAATGAGTCTTTATAAAAAACCGATGCTAAAGAAATTAATTCCTTTTCTAAGGCTGGAAGTGAACTATGCAAGCCTGATATACCTTTGTTTCCTTCATACCAAGGAAGCAAATACAGATAGACAGGTTCCTTCAGAATGGGTGGATCATATTTCGAAAATAGAACATTTGCCCATGCTTTATATTTCTTATCTGGCTTCTTATAGGATTCAAACCCAAATAATGCATGACTCAGATCACCAATATGGTAAGCAACATTATCTCCCCATCGAGCAAACTTCGCCTTGTTAGTTCTTATATTTGCTATATTTACACTAATCGGATGCTTGACTCCCTTTTTCTCCGCCTTACCTATATAAAGAGGAACAAACGATTCCTTTTCCCCTTTTCCCATGATGTATAACAGTCCTTCCCAATCCGAACGTTCAATGTTGCTTTCAACTAGATTAATGACTGCGTTTTCCATTTCTTGATTCCTTACCAATGTCCTTTTTTCCTTTTTTCCAAGAAGCTTGGTATTAACCATAAAATCTTCGTTTACTTCAAATAAAGGAACAAAATAATATCCTGGAACATTAAAAAGCCATGAATGAAAGTCGATCATTATCTTCGATTCCCTTCTTTATTTAGTAGCGTATCTGGGTAGGCGTCAGATACCAGACTTACCAATTGATACTCTACCGATCCAACCGTCTTGGGAAAGTTCGGAATTGGGGGTGTTACGATCTCATGGTCTGGGATGATTAACAGAATTAATGTATGTTTGGCAATATCATCATCATGAATTAAAAGATACTTCCACCGTAGATAGGATCCTTTTCCCTCAAGTAATTTTCCAATATGGCTTTTCCATCTGGTGTAGGGATTCACACTTTTACCTATATATACAGGAATGGTTTCATTATCAGAAAACATACATAATAAATAGATGGATTCAATGGAAACACGATAGTTTGAGCAATGTCTATTTATGAGCTCTTGAATTTTTTGCTTGTTTATTTTTTGTCCTTCGGCAGCAAACTCGATTCTGAATTTATCTCTGTACAAGCTAATCCATTCTTCCAACAGATGTTTCTTTTTATCAAAATCCAAGTATGAACACCTATCTTATTTAATCTCTACTAAACCACTTTTCTTCTGGTTTCTCTCTAGGAAAATCCGATCCAGGTAGTATGTAAATTCGGATTCACCGGAATACGACAAGCAAAGATACTCCTTCGCCCTTGTCATTCCAATATAGAATAAAGAGACCTCTCTTTCTTTAACCTCTTCAAGGGGAAATGGAATGGAATCAACATTTACAATAAACACGGCTTGAAAGTCGAGTCCCTTACTACTATCAATTGTACTTATTTTGATCTTGCCATCTTCTTTTTGAAAAGACCGCTTTGATACGTCATTCTCGGTAATCCAGTAGTTAGGCAAACCCATTTCACCTAGAGAACGTTTAATAATATCAACAATCGGATATTTATGTGTACGCTTCACTCTATAAAGGATTAACATTTCTTCTAGAGGTACTTTCCTCTCTTCATGTAGCTTTTTCATTTGTCTCGCAACCATTCTCATTTCATCAAAGAAATTGGCTGCTCGAATGATACCAGGCTCAGGCCCTTTCCGTTTCGTGCTCTGCGGTGCTATAATTTCACCTTCAAGACTACGATTTACCACCTTATTTTTAAACATAGAATGCTCGCGGTAAAATTCCCAAGCAAACTTAACAATTTGGGCAGTATTTCGATAGTTAATCGACAACACTTTTGAGCGTCCTTGAAAAGATAAGCCGGTATCCTGCAGGTAAGATCGCTTTCTCCTATAAATGGTCTGTGCTCGATCTTCCACCAATAAAAGGGACTGGGTATCCGTATTTATTAGCAAGCTGACTAGACGGAGCCAATCCGCATCAAAATCCTGCCCTTCATCAATCAAAATCGCATCATAGGATGGTAAAATGGTTTCTTTATTTTCGATTTTATCGATGATATCTGAAAGATGCTGCTCCCTTATTTTTAGATCATTCTTAAGCCAAGAATGAAAATTCCGAACGATAATATTTTGATTTTGGACAGCCTTCATAGTTGGATCAAAATCAAAAAGATCCTCCGGTTCATTCAGCATATGATTAATCATTTGTTGGATCGCATTGGCCAACGAGATATTATAACAAAGGATAAGAATCTTCCAATCGGGATTCTGTTTTGACAACATTTTCGCTCGACTGGCCAAGATAATCGTCTTCCCGCTTCCTGCCACGCCACGAATCAAACGGTTCTTATCACCGATCTGTTTCGCTAAATTCTCCTGATGAAGATCCATTGTCTTAATATCATGAAGTGACAGTAATAGCTGATCTTGGTAAGGAACAGGCGCTTTAAATTCGGCGCTAATGCGAACCTCAGGAAATAAATGATAGCGAATAGCATTAATGTCTCCGATCGAAAGTGGTTCCTTTAAACGATATGGAATAACAAACATATTCATAATTTTTTCCATCAAGATTTCTTCCGAAAATCCCTCTTTTTCAGGATCGATTTCATCTCTAGTTAAGCAAAGGTTTGGTTCAATAACCGTGTATAGCCCATCTTTAATAAAGTCCTTCGTATACAATCTCGTGAAAACGACACCGTGTCCATAAGGGAACTTCAATTTCAATTTATATTTTCCATCTGTTTCTATTAGATTCTTATCTCTTTTAAGGACGTCAGCGATCTTAAACATATAGTCCTTCGCTTGATTCATGGGGCTTGCGATAATGGTTTGATCACCATTTGCTGCCACTATATGCCATTCATCATGATTAATTTGCAAAAGCGTATTTCTGGTATAATCCTTTACTTCCAATACAACCATTCCAAGGTCCGGACCAATAATTACAAAATCTGGTTTCCTGCCTTGAATTTCCGGCTCAAAATAAACTATATAATCATCTGGCAGGAAGGTTTTTAAAGTTCGGAAAAATAACCGCTCACCTGTAGTGGCAGTAGCCCTAATTGTTTCAGGAATAGTAATCGCCATAATAACCGCTCCAAAATTTGCATTTTTCTCCATTATACTACAATTAGGAATATTCACCTAAACAATTACAATAAATCTCCTATTATCACTGCTTTTTCTACAAAAAGTAGCAACAAAATGCTCCAAAAGTATTGTTTTTTCTGTTGATTGCTTTAATAATAGAATTGAAGGAATAATTTACCTACAGATAAAATTATGGGAATTAAAATGAAGGTGAAGTGTCAATAATGTTGAAAGGTTTCTTAGATAAATTACTATATACGACTCAAAAATCTGTCCAAAAAGAGGTTAAGTCAATAAGTCAAGAAGAAGTCGAGGCATTAGTAGAGGCCAGATTACGAGAGCATGCTGCTACCATTGAGCAATCGGTCAATGAAAAAGTGAGCTCTGATGTTCGAACACCAGACCAAGAAGATTATTCATTAACGCCGAAACAAGTGGAATTTGCACTCTCCTTGATTGCTAAGACAAGGGATTTCGAACTCGCAGCGGACCCGGGAATTTTAACAGTGAAAGATTTAAATAAATTAATAGCTTTTAATAAATTTAAAAATAAAGGAATACTAGTTAACCTTGTTAAAAAAGGTGTCTTAAGAAAAAAATAAATTAATCGAAGATAAAAAAGGAGAACACATTCGGTGGTTATCGAAATGTGTCCTCCTTTTAGTCGAAATTGCCTTCCTGCTTCCTTAAACTATTTAAGTAAAAAATCAAAAGATCAGGATAACCATTTTTTTCTTCTCCACCCTTCTCAGTTATTACATAGGTGCCTCTCTTTATCCTTTCAAACCAACCATAATCGTTTTTAATAAGAATAGCGGAAGTTTTGTCTCCGGTTCCTAACTGAAATAAGTTTTTCGGAGATAATGGTTTCATAAATTAAATGTAACCTATAAATTGTTCTTCGGAAAGGATTCTACACCCTTTTAAAATAAAGCAGGGAAATCCCTACTATAAGTTTCTTTTTATCCGACAATACTAACGGTATGGCTCAAAAATAAAGTAAGCTGTTTTATAAGAGATAATTTGGTAAAGTTGTTTAACTTCCTTATAGCTAGTCAGGGAATAGCAGCTTTTTTTAAATTTATAATAAATGCAGGTGGATAAATTGGGAAAAACAATTTTAAAACAAGAAGTAGAGAACCTACGGAAGGAGTTCCGTACCTATTTAGCAGAGAATCATCCAGATTGGAGTGATAACACCATTGCCGTCCACTTTTCTGATGCATTCTTCGCCTATAATAACATTGTAGGGATAGATTTTTGGTCAAGCTTTTTAGATGAGACATCTTTAAACATAGCAAAAGACAAGATCAGGGATTATCTTGAATCACAAAACCAATCTGATCGGGCTGAAGAGCGTGCAAGTGGATATTTGCATTCGATGAAGCATTTCAAGGCTTTTTTAGATGAAAGGCATCCTTATGTAGCAAAAGACTGGAGTGGCAAAACGGCAAGCAATACATATTTAAAAACGGCTTTTCAAAATTGGATGCGCCGACAGAAAAAATCAAACGGAGAACCATATAAATCCAATACCATTACCGCTTATACGAATTCACTTAAAAATGCTACAGTTAAATTAAACATTGACGATTTACATGTAACTGATTTATTCCATATTACATCAATTGCTGAATTTGAAGAAGTATACAAAAACATTACTTCAGCACCTAATTTTCATGAAGTAGATCTAGCTGCTGGCAATAAAGCGTTTTCGAATGGATTGGTTTTGTATTCTAGATTTCTAAAGGAATTAGAAGAACCGTCCTGCTGGGTCTTTCAGGGAAACCCTAAATATTATGATGTTATTGGTGCTGTTCATGACCTTGATACGATTACTTGGGCTGTCAATCAAAATCCTAAACAAATTAAAAAAGGAGACAAAGTGTACATCTGGCTATCAGGACCTGGAGGTGGCATTGTAGCTTCTGGTACCATTCTTTGTGATCCAGAGATTAAACAACCCGATCCAAACGATCCGTATAACCGTTCCGATGATTTAAACAATGAGCCTTATTTAGGTGTAGATATTGATATACAAAGAAAGCTTATCGACTCTATTGTAGAAAGAACTACTTTACTTGCTGATGAACGGACAAAACGTATGGAGATTTTAACCTATCCTGGTGCAACAAATTTTCGTGTCAGTAAAGAAGAAAATGAAGTAATTGAAAGTATGATAACAGGATCTTATACAAAGGTACCTGCCGCTCCTGCCCCAACTTCAGCAGGACCAAAAGATAAAAAGCGGTATTGGATCTATGCCCCAGGCGAAGGTTCCCGTTTGTGGGAGGAATTCTATGAAAAAGGAATCATGGGAATTGGATGGGATAAACTCAGGAACTTAAAACAATACCCTTCAAAAGAATCGATGAAGAGCAAAATGAAAGAGTTCTATGGTGAAGAATATTCCTATATAAATGCAGGACACCTTACATGGCAATTTGCGAATGAACTAAAAATAGATGACGTGATTATCGTGAAAAAGGGGCTTAAGAAAATAATTGGCCGAGGTATAGTCATGTCTGACTATATCTTTGATGACTCAAGAAATGAATACAAGCATATACGTACTGTACGCTGGACGCATCGAGGTGAATGGGATCACGAAGGACAAATTGTTTTAAAAACTCTCACGGATATTACACCCTATACGGATTATTATAAGAAATTAGAAGATATGTTTATTACAGAGTCTGATACGGAAGTTCCAGAAGTTGATACAGTACACTATGAGAGCTATACAGCAGAAAACTTCTTAACTGAAGTGTATATGAATGAAGATCAGTATGTCACCCTTAATAATCTTCTTCTAAAAAAGAAGAATCTTATTTTGTTAGGTGCACCCGGTGTTGGAAAGACCTTTGCTGCAGAACGCTTGGCATACTCGATTATGGGTGAAAAAGATACCAGTCGGGTAATGATGATCCAATTTCATCAAAGTTACAGCTATGAAGATTTTATTATGGGCTACCGCCCTACCGAAAAAGGCTTTTCTTTGTCTAAAGGCCCGTTTTATGAGTTCTGTAAAGAAGCTGAGCCAGATGATCGGCCATACTTTTTTATCATTGATGAAATCAACCGAGGAAACTTAAGTAAGATTTTTGGGGAATTATTAATGCTAATCGAACATGATAAACGAGGTAAGGAAGTCCGCTTGCTTTATTCAGATGAACAATTTTCCGTGCCAGACAATGTTCATATAATTGGGATGATGAACACAGCTGACCGCAGTTTAGCGATGATTGATTATGCCCTTCGCCGCCGGTTTGCCTTTTATGAATTTGAACCGGCATTTAGCAGTGATGGTTTCAAAGAATATCAAGCAAATATTGCGAATAAAAATTTTGACCGGTTAATCGATACGGTTGTAAAACTAAATGAAGATGTCTCCGAAGACGCTTCCCTTGGAAGTGGCTTTCAGATTGGACACAGTTATTTATCCACTAATGAAATCATTGACGATGTATGGTTGTCAGATGTGATCGAATATGAATTGATCCCTTTGATTAAAGAATACTGGTTTGACGAACCATCCAAGATTGAGCACTGGAGCAGCAGGCTGCGTGGTGCGATTCATGATTAAGGTAAAAAATATTTATTATATGTTGGCTTACGCCTATCAATCACTTAACGAAGCCAGCTTCAAAAATATTCAAACAGAAGAATTTGAAAACCTCCATGATTTGATGGCAGCCATTCTAATACGCGGTGTTTCAAACCAATTGAAACGAGGTTTACATAAAGATTATCTCGTTTACACGGAAACCACCGGTAACTTGAGAGGTAAAATAGATATAACAAACTCTGTTCGTCAAAACACGTTGATGACTCGGAGGATGGTTTGCCATTACGATCAATTTTCAGAAAATACACCTTTAAATCAAATAGTAAAGACAACCATGGAACTACTTATTAAATCCGGCGATGTTAGAGCAGCAAATCGTAAGGGATTGCAAAAGCTGAACTTGTATTTTAGGAATATTGAAACTCTTAATCCATTCGCTATCAACTGGAGTGCATTCGTCTATCACCGAAATAATTCTACCTATAAACTTCTCATTACTATCTGCCAGTTAGTCATCAAAGGTCTTTTAATGACGACTGAAACGGGTGAATATAAAATGAAAGAGCTTTTGGATGACCAATTAATGCATCGCTTGTATGAGAAATTCTTACTTGGTTATTTCAAAAAAGAATACCCTCATTATTCTGTCAGTGCTTCCTACATTGACTGGAATGTTGACGATGATATCACGGATTTTCTACCGACCATGAAAACAGATATAACACTTACCTATGGGGCTAAAACACTGATTATTGATGCTAAGTATTATGGACGGACCATGCAGACAAACACTTTGTTCAATAGCAAATCGATTATTTCTGCTAACTTGTATCAGATATTTACTTATGTAAAAAACAAGGATCGAAATGGGAGCGGAAATGTCAGCGGAGCCCTTTTATATGCAAAAACCGATGAAGATATCACTCCTGATCATGATTATTCAATTGGCGGAAATCGTTTTAGTGTGAAGACTCTTGACTTGGGTGCAGATTGGGGAGAAATTGTGGGGCAACTAAGGGCTGTTGCAGCGCTTTTATAAAATTCTTACTATAAATTAAGAAAGACCGTAAATGCCACAATATGTCCGGTCCAGCAATATACGTTCCCTCGAAGGGATCAACTAAGAAATGAGTAATCCACCTGCGTCTAAACTCAAGAGTGGATTATTTTTGTTTAAATGATTTGGGTGAAAAATATATAATTTAAGATTTTGATTTTCCGGTATCGAGTTTTTTATATACTTTCCATGCTGCATTGCCGTTTTCAAAGTCATCAATAACCGACATTTCTACAATGACTCTTTCTTTAACTATTGTTTCTGATTTTTAATGCTTCTACTAAGACACAAATTTCTGGAAATTGCTGACCTACTTAAGACCATATTATTTACATGCGCCTCCGCTTCAATAAGATGAAAAATAACATACCACTCTTTAGCAGATTCTACATAAATTTCTCTATTCTAGCAGCGTACGATCCTACTTTCGCTCTCATAAGCTTTTTACCAACGACGAGAGCTCATTGTTTCTCAGGATTGGCTCTAAAATATAAACGAATGTTTTTCCAGCAGACTTATATCATTTATCCTTATTTCTGTTCCATATTTCACTTTACTTCTTCGATTTCTTCGAATAAAGCGCTTTTATGTCTTTTCTGATGGTTGTGAAATTTTCAGTCATGAGTGAAGCAGTCTGTTCAATTAGATCTTTTATCTCTTGTTGTCCTGATATTAATAGTTCCTGTCCTTTATTTAAATTTTCTGTCCGATTTAATAACTCCTTCTGACCTTTTTCAACATTATCTATGCAGCTTATTAACTCTTTATGGCCCTTTTCTAGATTACATGTGCATCTTTTTAATTCTTTTTGACCAGTATCTAAATATTGCAGTTCTGAAAGAATTTTATTTAAAGGTTCTTCCATAACGCACCTCCGCTCTTTGATCACCCAAACATTAACTGATTTCTAATGAATTGTAAAATGGATTTTAGATATTACTCTATACATAGTCATATCCATATTTTTCGACATACTCCTCAAAGGACAAATAAAAATACTCAGAGACATTACCAAACAAAATTTGGAATCACCATTATAATAAGAAACTAGGTAGCTCTTTTCTTGGTCCACATCAACGTCAGAAAATATCCCCTTAAAATTCTCAAATTGTTCATCGGTCAATTTAGTCATTAAGAGCTTACTACTGAAGGTTCCTTCATCATTTAGAAAAAATTAATCGCTTAACACATACCTATAAAAAAAGTGCATCACTAATTTATTTTAATGGTGCACTGAACATCAGAAAATATAGGAACATACCATCTACTGCTAACAAAAAAGATTTTTTTAGTTTTACTCGATTAATTGTAATTGTATAGTATCTTGATAATAATAATTTAGATATTGTAAAAACAATTCTCTTAAATCATCTTTTTCAAGCATTGGAGACAGGATGATTGGATAACTTTTGTTAAATTCAAAAATGACCCTTCTTCCAACACGTTCGTCTTTTCCCAAATCATCCCGGCCAGTTATCTTAGATTTCATTACTTTAGTGAGTTTTAGTTCATCTATAATGTCTAAAATGTTAATCAAGAATTTATCATTTCTAAAAATTTCATATTTGATTATATAGTTAAATACATCTAGATTATCAATAATTAGAGAATAGTATTTTTTTCTTTCAATTAAATCGGAAATGGCATCATTTATATATTGAGCACCTAAAACACATTTATAAATATAATTTTCCCAATTGAAATCTTTAAGGACTATATTATTGAAGTGATTGATCCCATCTTTTATTTGAGGATACTTCTCAAGCAAGTAGTCTCTCTTGTAAACTGCTAGTAATGAGTGCCAGAATACCTCATCAAAATGGATATCACGATTTGTATGCAAATAAGAATCCGAAATAACATCGAAAGCTTGATGAAATAACTCACTCTTTGTACTTTCGTTCCCTTGTGCAATATATACTGGAAAATCAGGGGCCACATTAATGAATGCAACTTCATCAGAAAAGTATTCTTCTTTATTTTTAACCTGTTCCTCTAAGAAATCTTGGTAAAACTGCTCATTATTTTTATAACCCTTCTTTAGCAGCCTAATTTCCATTTGAACTTAGCCCCCTAACAGCACCAGCATATTTCTCTAGGATTTTATCCGAAATGGAGTAAATTACCTCATCGATATTTTCAATACTCAATTCATTAACCATCTTTTTCTTCATTAAATTATAAAACTTCAAATCAAGATTATCTGTCGGTGCATCAATTTGTTCTAAATCTACTTGTTCACCATCATCACTATTGTTTACTATGAATCTGTATAATGCTTTTTGAAGTCCCATATAAATATATGGATTATTTAAGGTATTACTTATGGGTGAATCGTTAAATTGTAGTTGCTCATTTTTATAATGGATAATAATTGTTTCACTGCCAAGTTCGATTTTAATATCGGACTTAATCTCCGGGTTAACTTTTTTCTCAAACAAATCTAAAGGTTTTGTACTGCTTCCTTCAAATATGACCACATTTGAAAAGCCTAAAATTGAATTTTTAGGTACTACGATATCTTCCTTAAATTGCGAGTAAAAAAAACTCAAATCATCGTTATCTTTAAAATTGATTTCATCTTTTGATTGTAGATGCAATTGAATGGTAGTCCGATTACTAATAGATATTCGTGACTTTGGTATTTCTTTAATTTTATCTTCTGGCTTTAGGTAAAAAAACTTATTATCTTTTGATTGAATGACTAGGACCAGCTGCGCTTGTTCATTTTCAATTAATTTGTTTACAAACGCTGAATCGATTTCGTAATTTATTTCAAAAATATAATTATACGAATTCTCATGTAAATTCACATCTAGAATAAAATTACTAGTTTCATAGCTAGTAGATGTGTTTGTTAATAATGGGTATGGAAAATTTGCATCCTTTTTGTAAATCATTTTACACCTCTACATAGTAAACAAATTTTAATGCTCTATTGAAATTATTTTTTAACTCTAGTTGTAGCTGAGCGACACCTTGTTTTATTTCAATATCCTTAATTAAATTATTTTTAATTGTGCATCGTTTTCCACTAGTACTGTCGATGACACTACTGTAATTATCATTAATTTTAAATTCGTCGGGATACTCTACCCCCATACCATCAATAATCGAAAAAGAAATATTACATAATTTTTCTTTACTAATTTCTTTACTGCCTGTAAAGTCAAATATAACAAACTCATTATCTCCAACTATTAGTCTTTCTACGATATCTGGATGAGCACTATACTTATTTAACTTTTCTTTATTTCCATTGGTTCCACCTATTTCAACCTTCGGCTTAACTCTCTTCACAGGGTTTCGAGGTTTAACTGGATTATCGGATGTTTTCTTCTTATTTTTATTCTTCTTTTTAGGAGCATCTGTAGTTACTTTTACGATAGATTTATCCTTACTAATCTTCACTGTTCCCATTGCCTGTGTGAGATCCTTTTTAAATTGATTTTCAACTACGTAAAGTATATCCTTCGTATTCATTAAACCATCTGTAGGATTGTTCTTTTTAATAGATTCTTCGATGATTTTTGATATTTCTCTAGATAAATTATTTATGAACTTTTTCGCATTTTTTTGCAGTCGCTGATCTTTTATATGTTCAGATGCTAACTCTGTATGCGATTCATTTTCTAAAGATTTTAAATAGCCATCTTCGTAGGTGCCTGCTACTAATACAGCATTAAAGGGCTTATTGACATTATTTTTAATTTTTTTATCTTCAATTTTCATGCCGATCGTTCTTACGATGGCTACTCTTCCTTTTGGAATTGCTGTGTCGTACCGGAAATATAAGCTGAAATTATAATCATTTACACCATCTGATATTTTCAAAGGAACAGGTTCCACGCTTAGATAAGTATCGATATAAAGTGGTGTAAATTCATGCTTCATTTCATCAATATCTTGAATATAGTAATCTTTATTTGAAACATAATCTTTAATGGTTCTACTATCTATTTTTTTATCATTGACGATAACTTCCAATTTCTTTTCAAGAATAGAAATGAAGAAACTATCGCAAATACTTTTAATAATTTCTTTTTCATCGTTGTATTGCTCTCTTAAGAAAGGAATAATGATTTTTAAACCTCTCGAATTTTTCTGAAAAACTTCATGAAACGTATTTTCAAACGGATAGAACTTTGTTTTGCTTCCCTCAATAGTTTGTAAATCTGCAAAGTACCCAGTCGATCGATAAGATTGATCATTGTATTTATGTTCTAACAACTGTACTGTACCTCCAAGATGTTGGTTTCCTTCTTCATCGCAATTTGCAAAGTACATGATATGAAGATCCGAAGCGGCGTTCGAAGCGATTTTACCCACTCCATGTGAACCACCTCTTGAATTTTCGAAAGCTTTATCCTCTTCTTCTGAGTGAACCCCTTTATTGTAAGCATATATGGCCCAAGTATCTTCTTTAGATTCACTTTGGCCATTCCTTGCTCCCTTAAGCCCCCTGGTATTAAAATCTTCGAATGAAATATAAGCCACTTCTTCTTGATTCATTTTATTTCGCATATGTTCAATCGTTTCTTTTGTATAACTGTTACGTCCTTGAAGGCAAGATATTCTATTTTTTACTTCTTCAATACCTGGAATATGATCTTTTGAGATAGTTCCAGTTTTTATCGTTAAAATAACAGGATCGTTATTATCGAGTAACCTGCCGTCTAAAGAGTTTTGTGCATTTTCTCGAGTTAATCCTGAAGTTCCCATATTGTAAAATCTCTCCAAATATTTATTGAAATTCGATTCCTCGATATTGGGAATAGGCGAAAATTGCCATAATTGTTGCCCTTTTGAAAGATTCATTGCTTTCTCCTCTATTTATCTATTTATTAATTGTTTAACAATCAAGAAATCATTATAAGTCATTTGACCTATATATAATAAAATCATTTTATTATATATCATTAATAATTCATGAATTGAAAGTGCCGCAAGTTAACAGTATTTCTAATATAAAATATATACTAATATATGAATTATAACCACCAACAATTTACAATATTTTAACTTATAAATATGGTATTATTTGCTTTTAAATAAATTGAATTTTACAAAAATATGGTTAATTAGGATTAGATCCTATTCTACATAAATAATCAATTAATAAAGTAGATAAAAGAAGATCTTTGTTTGACCAAAAAATGATTAATGGCTATTAAATATATTGGAGTAAAACTAAAGATAATAGAGGGCATTATCCGATTATTATAAAAAAATCCCCTTCACCATTAAAGGTTCTGGAGATTTTTTGCCTTTCTCTCAAAGTGATAATGAAGGCGGTATTCACAAATTTCTTTTGTCCAGTTGAATAGAATAGCTTCATCATCTTTGGCAACAACAAAATTTAGCGTAAATAAATCATTATCATAAGTAATTAAACCTTTTGAACTGCCACTCCATTTTGTCATAGGC
Source organism: Neobacillus sp. 204 (assembly GCF_046562815.1). Classification (NCBI taxonomy): domain Bacteria; kingdom Bacillati; phylum Bacillota; class Bacilli; order Caryophanales; family Bacillaceae; genus Neobacillus; species Neobacillus sp. 204. The sequence continues at coordinate 81,444 of NZ_JBJORY010000002.1, read as the reverse complement.
ATGGTAGCAATCAATTTGCTAACACCTTTTTCATCATAATCCCATAATTTTTTGGCACCTTTATCGGAAAAATCAATTCTTTTACGATGTTCTTTTTCCATCAGGAACTGATGTAAAAAAGGGGCTGCATCTATAGATGAAATAGGATGATGCCAATTCGATATTCCCCGCTCCAGCATTGCCAATAAGAGCACCATTTTATAACTTTTGTCCATACCCGTTTTTTCCACTTCAACGACATACCGGTTGTATATTTCTATCTCCTCATCGGTTAATTCCTCTGCCCATTTAAGAAATCCAAAGTACGAACTAAATTCCTGTCTGTATTGAGGAGAATTAGATACACCCTTTAAATGTAATTCCAAATACGATGGCCTTCTTCCAAGCTCTCTTTTTAAATCCATGTAATCATTGAACAACTTCTCTTTGCGTGGCTGCCGTTTCCGGGACATTTCATGAAGAAGGTTAATTACATTTACATCTAAATTTAATTCACAGTAAATTGGCAATGTAGGTTCAATGATTCTAGTTTTTCCTTTACTTGGAAGTGTATCATATAGACTTAACTTTATATCCGCATTTCGATAATTTCCGATTAAGTCAATGATGACACACGTTTCTTTACCAGGGTGCAAACGGAGTCCGCGCCCTATTTGTTGGGTAAAAACAGTTAAAGATTCAGTTGGTCTGACAAATAAAAGAGTATCGACGATGGGGATATCTACTCCTTCATTAAACAGATCTACTGTAAAAATAATATCAATTTCACCTTTGGTCAGTTGAGAAATGACTTTATTTCTGCTCACATCCATTTGCTGTGAATGAAGACTAACGGTTCGATAACCATGATGATTAAAATAATGGGATAAAAAGTCTGCTTGCCTAATAGAAGAGCAAAATCCTAATGTTCTCGTCTGTTTTTTATTCTCCCAGGCACGAAGTACCTTATGAGCTAACTCTTCTCTTAATTGGGCTTGAAGTAATTCTTCTTCATCATAGCGGTTACCCAGCCACGTAATTTGACTATAATCGGTATCGTCATATACGCCAAAGTATTGAAAGGGTGCTAACCAGTTTCGATTAATCGCATCCAGGAAGTCTAAGCGGAAAGCGACATTCCCATCACAAATCGTATATACATCTTTGTTATCATTTCGATCAGGAGTCGCAGTAATTCCAAGAATCGTGGTCGAAAATAATCAAGAACCCTTTGGTAGGAATCCGCTGCAGCATGATGAAACACATCAATGATGATTAAATCAAACTCATCTGGCTTAAAGGTCTCCAAATGCCTTTGTAGACTTAATGTATATATGGAAGCAAAAATGGCATTAGCCTGGCTTTCTTTTGTCTTTCTATTATAGATTCCGAATTTTTTTTCAGGCATGATTTTCTTAAATGAATCTCTAGCCTGATAAAGAATTTCTTCACGATAGGCAATTAAAAAGGATCTTTTTAAAATTTTGTGCAAAGAAACCAGCTAAGTAAGTTTTCCCTAAACCAGTCGCCATCACAACAAGTGCCTTATTGTACTCTTCTTCAAGTGTTTTATTTCTTCCAAGGCCTTTGGTTGAGTAATGTATAAATAATGACCTGTACAGATCTTAATTTTGGCACCATTTTCTGCCGCCTTTTTTAATGCTTCTCTTAAGTAATCCACACCTGACTTCATCACAAAAGAAGCTAGAATACAAATGCAGTTTGGACCAACTAGCTATTCTAGTAAATGATTGCCAAGGGCTTTGGTGATCAGTTGAACATTACTCATCCTCAACCTCAATTAAATAGATTTTTTCCTTAAATCCCCCACGCTTCTCTGCCTTTTTTTGTCGAACTGCTTCTACTGTTTCAATAGAAGCACCATGACACTCTGCTAAGGCATGGATGATTTCCAATATATCAGCTAGCTCCTCAATCGCATCTTTATCGTTTTCAGCATTTATGTATTCGTCAAGTTCTTCACGGCTTTTGCTTTTTAGTTCTTTTATGTATTCTTCATGATTTAAAACTTTGGTTGAATACTGTTTTCCAGTACTTTCAATTATTTCTGGGATTCGATCTCGGACAAGTTTGTTGTGTACTGGCATTTATGGTACCTCCATTATTGAAATAATACTTATATTATAACGAATCATGGAATAGATTGGAAACTTCTAATAATGAGAAACTTGGGCTACTTCACAATTAAACTGTGTAGTAGGAACAAGCCGCGATCCAAGATATGTAATTGTTTCCTCCCTCTCCGTAATGTTCTGTTTTCGTCTTGATTCACATCCATCAGCAATAACCAATAGCAAGAAACAAAAAATTTGGTGAAAAGTGATTATAAAAAGCCACAGCTTTTGATCAGATGTGGCTACCCATTTTATACAGTTGTTGATTTTAATAAAATCTAATATTACACTAACTGCATATATTAATATTACTTTTTTACCAATCAATCAATTAGATAATTTCTGGAAAATCCCACCGTTTTAAGGCAATTTTAGAAAGATTTTTTTGTCTATTCTCTATAGCACTCTCATCCCATGTTCTATAATCACAAAGGGGTTGAGTAATCTTTATATTGGATCTGGTATATATTTGTTTTTTTAAATCGAAAGGCTTATTCTGAATACTTGTGTTAAATTCTTGACCTAATAATGTTAAATTACCTAACCGATTAAGGTATTTCTGATGAGTTTCATTATCCACATTCCATTCACCGATTTTTTTAGGCATAATATGCTCTAAATGGATTCTTCTGTTATCAGCTACTACCTGAACCTCGTTTTCAATGAAGTCATTTATTTCCCTTAATAAAAATTTGGCGACTTTAGTTGATTTAACAACGAATGTGTTAAATACCATTTCAAATTCTTCATCATTCAGCATCTCTGGTTTAAGTTGATCATAAATTTGGACTATTTCTGTTAATTCTTTTTCTGTTATTTTGTGTGCAATTTTTGCAAACAAGATTTCATATTTATTTGCAACTCTACCAGCCACAACAACATTTCTCACAATAAAACTTTCTAATGCATTTAGTGTAATTTTGATGTCAATTTCACTGAAGTTCCTATTGACCATGGCAAGAATTATTGGATAGAATGAACTGGCACTTAGAGTCTTCATATTCTGAAGGGTCTTTTGGATTTGAGAATCTAAGAAGTATAACTCTTCAGATGGATTAACTAAATTCTTATAAACATCAGACATTATTCTAAAGTTTTTTACAAACTCTTCAGACTTATGAGGAGTATTAACCTCAGTTCTTATTTTCTTATATAAATCTTTTTCGCGAGTAAATCGATATTGCGAATTCCAGTAATGCCTTAAAAACTTTGTAATATCTATACTTTCAATATTCTCTACTGTTTTCATCCATTCATCTTTTACCTTCTCGATTAGACTTCCAGACGATCTGAAAAGGTGATTTTTTAGTAAATCTGAGGTTTCTAGATCCTTCCCACGTGCATTTAAGGTTTCAAATATTATAAAAGCTTCATTAATTTCATCCGTTTCAACATACATTAGTTGAAAACCATTAATAAATTTATTGTAGAATTGGACTAGAGTATTATACTTTTCTTTACTATCTGAAACATTTTCGATTAACTTTCTAAGTCTTGATTCTAATTCCTTATATGCCTCTTTTATTCTTTTATGAGAGGGTTCATCCGGATCTATAATGCTTTTGGGCTTATGGATTTGAATATTCTCTCTAAAATACTCTTTATCAACTCTACCCAGTGTTAATCTTAATTCATCTTCATCTTCTGACCATCTACCAATGAATTTTAACCTTATATCTTCAAACTTATTACGTGCACTTGAATAATTAGATTCGTTATAAACTTCTTCAAATAAATCTCTTAATACTGCTAAGAATATCACAGAAGTTGTTGTTCTCTGTTGACCATCTATTACATATTTTTTATTGTCAGTTTTATCATCATGAATTACAACTTGGCCAAAAAAATGCGTATCACGATTTTCTTCAATTGCACTCAAAATATCAGTCCAAAAATCATCTATCTGTTCATCTTTTAGCCATGAATATTCTCTTTGATAATCAGGAATAAAATAGATCCCTTTTTGAAGATATGTTTCAATGGTCTCAAATCCAAAATTTTTAATACCCATTATGAACACCTTTTCACCATTTATTTTAAATAAACTTATAATTCATAATATTAATATACTTCCCTTTATACTTTGTTTACATTTTTATTCTCATTTATTTGCTTAATATAAATTCAACCGATCATGGACTAAAATTACTTAAGAATGAAAACAATATACATTATATCCCAAAATGTAAGAACAAACCCTTATTCCTTTTGGTAGTGTTCAAATAAATAATTTTAGTGAATAGCTTCTAACTATCAATTAATAATAAAATTTCGTATAAATGTTCTGTAAAAAGGATCTGTAGCTGGATTATAACCTTTAATCCCTCCCCAAGGATATAATGCTGTTTCCGCATCAGTGTAAATTTTTAAAATATTTTTTCTCCTATCTAATTGGCTCTTCCCAAGCTGTATTTTTATTTTACTGCTAATTGGGTGATTACTCTTTATTAAGTACTCATTTCGTTCAATTAGTTTTTCTAAATAATGAATACCAGGTAGATTGTCACTCTTGTGAAGATTACAGAAACTATGAGAGAGTACTAAATTGTATATTTCATCATTATTAATAAATTGTCTAGGAATTACATGATCGACATGAACATCATGCTCATTCATAATCTCCCCACAATAAAAACAAACATTATTTTGATATCCATTTAGAACAGAGCGATTTTTCGTTATATCAGTTCTTTCATAGCCATTTATAAGGTAGAAATTTCTAAGGTCGTTAACCAACTGAGAATTATTCCTCTTTATTTCAAAAGCACTTTCAAGAAGATCCCACCGTGAATTTAATTCATTTACCAATTCTACATTTTCGTTTTTCGAGAATATCTCAAATACGTTATCTGAAATTATTATTCCTTGTTTAGTTTTTTCATAGAATTTTATTGGTATATTTGATTTATCCACGATATGAAATCTATCAATAACATCATTAAAGGCTTCTCTTTCTACTCTTTCTATAGCTTGAGTACGATTTAAAAGACCGTTATTGTATAAATTAATTATTCTTTCCATTGCAGTTTGCCTATTTGGAGTAGCCAGTTGGGGCTTGCCATTTATTAATCTCTTAAGATACATGGTAAAAAAGTCTTCAGCTAGTTCATTCATTCTAATTGTAGTTTTTCCTTGCTCAGAGAAACGTATTAATGATTGGCCTAATGCAATTTTATATGTAGCCTGGTTTAATCCATATAATATTATTGCTCTCCAATAATCTTCATTGTTATATTCAAAAACACTCATATCCCACCTCAAATTTTGTGTTTAAACTTGGAATGCTGATTATTCACCGCGTAGTAACCATATAGGGTTTACATTTAGAATTCTGGAAATATAATCTAACTCGAAGTCGCGAACTCCTCTTACTCCGCGCTCTATTTCTGAAATATCGGATTGAGTAATTTTTATCTCATATTCAATTTCGAGTGCTGCAGCTAATTCTGTTTGGTCCATTTGTGCTTTTTGGCGAGCAAGTCTTATTCTCAGTCCACTAATGTTGGCATTAGGCATCGTTAATCAGTCCTTTTTTATCTACTAATATAAAAATAAAAAATAAAGACACCTGATGTAGACGATAATCGTCTATCGGGTGTCTTTTTAAAAAAATAGTTCCAGGATATTCACTATAAGTAATATGCAGCAACAGTTTCCTAAACTGTAGGTCGGAGGTTCGAATCCTCTCTGGGACGTAAACCCTTATAAACACTGATATTATCGCATTTCTGTCGGATTTAACTTTCCGGTAAGAGGTACCTAATATCAGTGTTTTTTTATGCACTGTAGGACTTGTATAAATGTGTATATAGGACACCACAGGCCTCTCAAAAGGAGGAATTATAAACGATGGGACGTAAATTTATAGTTGAACGAGGACCTAAAGCCACTAATGACCGACAGTCTAACAATGACCGAAAGACTCGCGATGTCCGATATACAATTGATGAAGCGGTGGAAATTTTCATTCGTGCAAAGGAAGCAGAAGGCATTCGGGCCAGTACAATTAAGGGTTATTATGATACTGTTAGATATTTTAAAGATTGGTTAAACGAGGAAAAACAATACACTGACGAAATAAGCGCTACGACCATAAGGGAATATATAAACTACCTTAGAACCGAAAGGCTCCCCTATCAAGGTGATACTCAACGTGAAGGAACAACGAAAGGCTTATCCGTTTATACAATCAATATTCGATTAAGGAACTTGAGAACTATTTTCCGATTCTTATTCACGGAAGGAATCATCATGGCCAATCCTACAAGCAATATCCCACTTGTAAAGGACGATGCGCACGAAGAGGTTCAGGGACTAACGGATGAGGAAATTGATGCTATATTGGCTTCATACGAGGACAAGCTCTTTGCACAATGGAGAGATAAAACTTTGGTTCTCCTATTAATGGATACTGGACTAAGAATTAATGAAGCTCTTTCGCTCGCTGGGGATCAGGTTGACTTCAAAGAGCTGACTATTCTCGTTCCATCTCAAATTGCGAAGAACAGGAAGTATCGGGAGGTTCCGATTAGTCGGGAGGTAGCAAAACGGTTAAGGCAACTACTAGATGAGACTCAACAGTATTTCGGAGACGATTGCCAGTTGTTTATGAATTCTTATGGGGAAGATTTTACTGCTGATGCGTTCAGGAGAAGGTTGAACCGTCTGAAAGGTAAATTAGGGATTGAGAAACTACATCCTCATATGTTCAGGCATACATTTGCGAGGAACTACATTCTAAACGGCGGAGACATTTTCACTTTACAAAAGATTCTGGATCACGCTGATATTCAAACAACGAGGAAATACATTCAAATGGACAAAGAACACCTTCGTCAGCAGCATAATAAGTTTTCACCTGTTAGAAGGCTTTTCAATCGCAAGGGGAGAAAATTATAAATTCCAGTAACAAGTCCGTGTAGTGCCGTCTTTTCTTAATAAAAAAGCACCCAAAAGGATGCTTAAAATAACTTAGTACCTTTCAAACATTCAACTAGCTCATTTCTAAAATCATCTTGTGTGATAATCCCTTTATCAACTATCTGCTTGCTAACACTGAGGAAGTATATGCCTTTACAGATAAACACAGTCTAGCCTCGTTAAGCATATTATGTAGAAATAAAAATAAAAAACAAGGGCTAAAAAGCCTCTGTAAAAGCCGTTTTCCTATTAGTGTCTAGGTCCCATGAATGGTCCTGGTGCAAAACCTGGGCCTCCTGGGCCAATGACCTTAAGGCTAGCAGGTGAATGGTTTCATTCGTTACAAGAAGTAAGTTCTTATACTTATATATGTGTTAATGATTATATTCACCATTCCTTTCGTCTTTATGTAATTCGACAAAAGGTGATATTTCCTTCTTTTTAGGGAAAATCCCTATACCAAATCAGAAACATCATAACTCTCGTTTTCGTTTATCTGTGCAAAATCGTGTTTGGTTAAATGTGGATACTCTGATGGATTAATTTCTCGAAGGAAACTGGAAGCAGCATTACAAGTCATAATAGTCCACTTACTTGTTGAGATTGCACCATTTGAATAACGCTGAATTCTTTCCTCCATATGTTTCATTGATTTTCCTTTTAAATAAAATTCGCTTATTAGATTATCATTAAATGTTACATACAAAACAAAATATTTCATCAAAACTCCTCCTTGTTTGATAAGGTTCGACAAAAATAGAATTTTGCCTCTTGACGATATTGTGAATTTTAAGCCGTAATTAATAAGCAGCTGCCAAGTAGTTATTAAGTAGTTATTAATATAGGATGTTATCTGATGCTTTTTATCTTGGCTAAGGCTACATCTATCCTAATGACTTACACCCTTGCCTTGTATCAGTTTTTAATGTCCACACTGTCAACAAATTCTGTATTAACTTAGAGTGTTTTTGGCATTCGTGTGCATGAGGTAGTTATATGCAACTTGTGTTAGCCTTTGCCAGATGAATGCCTCAAGGGTCTAGGATCTACTTCCAAAAACATCTAAAACAACACTTACTAATAGCGAAAGAATCGATAGAAGTCCTTTTCTCGATAGATTATTCTAAAGATACCAAATAAAGAAACGAGGCTGATATGAATATGAACGACAAAATGTTAACGAAGGAAGAATTTATTCAAGCCAATCAAGAAGATTGGATTAAAGCAGGGGAAATATACAAAAAGGTTAGACTTGCAAACGGGCTTCCAAGAAAAAAAGTTAGCGGTATCCTCCAAATTTCTGAAAGTAAACTCTTTAACTTTGAACACGGGCATCCCGTAAAAGAAGTAAATTTATTAAGAGCTGCTTTAAGGTTATTTTATAAGGAACTCGATCAAAAATCATATAAAAAATTACTTCAATACGAGGATGTCAGAAAGTATCTAATTGTTAGAAAATTAAGGAATGAAGTTTATTTTGAGGATTATGATATTTCTCCTAATTTTGGAAGTTCTTCCTTCGGAGGTTCTAGTGTTCCTCCTTCCTTTGGGAATTCAAGTTTTGATTCAGAGGACAAAGGCTTTGGGAATTCAAGTTTTGATTCAGAGGACAAAGGCTTTGGGAATTCAAGTTTTGATTCAGAGGACATAGGCTTTGGGAATTCAAGTTTTGATTCAGAGGACATAGGCTTTGGGAATTCAAGTTTTGATTCAGAGGACAAAGGCTTTGGGAATTCAAGTTTTGATTCAGAGGACAAAGGCTTTGGGAATTCAAGTTTTGATTCAGAGAACAAAGGCTTTGAGAATTCAAGTTTTGATTCACTAACAAAGGCTTTGGCGATTCAAGTTTTGGTTCAACTTACAAAGGCTTTGGAAACAACAATTTTGGAAAATCCTAAGTAAAATAAATTCATCTACTTTACCGATTTATATTTATTGATTAATTCATAGATACAAAGGCAAAGTCTGCCTATAATTCCTCTCCTTCATCCGGAGTGGATTTTTTGTATTCTGTTGATCCGCTGAACGGTTATTAAGTATAGCCCTGCGCATATCTGTAATAGTATCAGCATAAACTTTAGCAGGAGCGATGCTTCGCAAGTGGAAGCTAAAGTTAGGGTAAGCTAATAAAAACCTTAATATTTATCTCTTCAAAGGGCATAATCATATTATCTTATCAATGGAGGGGTATTGAATGCCAAGGTGGGAACGTACAAAATTTACTCATGAGTTTGTGGGAAAAGGTGAAGAAGATTTAAGGAAGATTTTTTTAAGGCAGTTTGTCAGATATGTAAATACACAAAAAGGATATTCTCATATAAGGCTGAAATGAAAGATATTCCAAATTATATATGAGGTCAAATATAAGGGTGCCAGAAAAGCACCCCCTTTTTTGTGAAATATATTTTATTTTCAGGCCCAAAATAATGGTAATTTATATTAACTTATATTAGTCGCCATTAATTCAGCCTGTTCTACAACTGTTTCTACCGCCAATTTTTGAAGATCAGGTGGATAGCCATATTTCTTCAATAGTCTCCTCACCGTAATCCTCATTTTGGCTCTTGCAGATGTTCGAAGATTCCAGTCAATACTCATATTGGCCTTGATTGCCTTTGTAAGCTCATGCGCAATTGCTTTAAGTGTATCATCACCCATAACTTCTTTAGCTGTTTCATGGGATGATAATGCATCATAGAAAGCAATTTCATCTTGTGAAAGACCACTTTCTTCTCCACGTTGATGAGCTTCATTAACTTCTTTTGCAAGTTCAATTAGTTCCTCAATTACTTTTGAAGTCTCTATTGTCCGTTTATTATACTTTTGGATAGCTCCTTCAAGTAAGTCAGAGAACTTTTTCGCTTGTACGAGATTTCTTCGTTGGATATGCTTTACCTTACCATTTAATAATCGATTCAATAATTCTACCGCTAAGTTTTTTTGAGGTAATGCTTTAACTTCAGCCAAGAATTTATCTGACAGAATAGATAAATCAGGTTTTTCAATACCTAGCGATTCGTATATATCTACAACCTCTTCTGAAATGATCGATTTGGATATTAGTTGATTTATTTGAGCATCCAATTGTGATAGTGTTTTCTTTTTCTTTTCTTCGGGAAGGAGCTTAATAATTCCAGCTTTCACTGCTTTAAAGAAACCTACCTCTTCATTCAACTCTTGTGCAGCAGCTTCCGTTGAACATAAAGCGAAAGCTTTACCTAATTCCGTTACAAGTCTTAGGAATTGTTTCTTTTGTTCCTCTCCGAGACCAATTATAAAATCAACCGTCTCGATAATACCTTTCATTCGATCTGTTGGCTTATCTGATTTAAACTTACTATAATCGTGTTCATATAGCAGTTCTTGAATTAATTCATACTTTTCAATCAAGATATCAACGGCAACAGAAGTATCAACACCAGCATTCTCTTTATCACTGTCTGTATATTGATTTAATGCCTCTTTTAGGCTATCTGCGATTCCAATATAGTCAACTACTAGGCCGCCTGGTTTGTCCCTAAAAACGCGATTTACACGCGCTATAGCTTGCATTAAATTATGGCTTTTCATCGGCTTATCTACATACATGGTATGCATAGATGGGACATCGAACCCTGTAAGCCACATATCCCGAACAATGACAAGCTTAAGTGGATCATTATTGTCCTTCATACGTTTGGCCAAGAATTCACGTCTACGTTTATTTCCGATGAACGGTTGCCAATCTTCCGGATCACTAGAGGAACCAGTCATAACTATTTTTATAACGCCCTCTTTGTCGTTGTTACTATGCCATTCAGGTCGCAGCTTTATTACTTCTTTATATAACTCAATAGCAATCCGCCGGGACATAACTACTACCAAGCCTTTACCAAATAGAGCATTCTGACGGGTTTCAAAATGATTTACAACATCCCTTGCAAGTCGTTGAACTCGTTCATTTGCACCGGCAAGTGCTTCTAAACGGGACCATTTCGACTTTAATTTTTCGCGTTCATCAAACTCCTGATTTTCAGTAATATCTTCATATTCCTCATCTAAGCTTAAATCTTCCGGTAAATCCAATTTAATAATTCGACTCTCATAGAAGATTTTTACTGTAGCACCATCTTCAACAGCTTGAGTCATGTCATAAATATCGATGTAATTACCAAAAACTGCAGGAGTATTCTTATCGGACATTTCAACAGGAGTTCCAGTAAAACCAATGAAAGAAGCGTTAGGTAGTGCATCACGTAAGTATTTTGCATAACCATATTTAACATTAGCTTCATCTTTCGACTTCTGTACTTGTGCCTGAAATCCATATTGTGAACGATGAGCCTCATCTGCCATAACAATTACATTTCGTCTATCGGTAAGTGTTTCAATTGTTTCTTCGCCATCATCTGGACCGAACTTTTGCATCGTTGTAAAAATGATTCCACCTGATTCAACAGATAAGAGTTCTTTTAAATGTTTTTTATCTTCCGCGTGCCTTGGAGTTTGGCGTAACAGATCACTCGACTGACTAAAAGTTGTATGTAATTGCTCATCTAAATCATTTCGGTCCGTTAGAACAACAATTGTTGGGTTATTCAATTCTTGAACCAACTTACCTGTATAGAAGACCATTGATAAACTCTTACCTGATCCTTGAGTATGCCAAATGACCCCAATCTTACGATCTCCATCTTCGGAAGATGCTCGTTTGGCTTCTTCAACGGCCTTATTAACTGCATGGAATTGATGATAAGCACCTAGTATTTTAATGACACGCTCTCCGTTAACTTGGAACAATAAGAAATTTCTGATAATATCAATTAGAATTTTAGGCTCGAACATTCCCTTGATCAAGACTTCTAATTGTGGAATAGCGTTTGAAGCAATTGATTTACCATCAACAGTTCTCCACATCATAAACCGCTCTTCATCGGAAGTTAAAGTCCCTGCTCTCGCGTTTAAGCCATCACTTATTACCATAAATGAATTGTATTGGAATAGAGATGGAATTGTATTTTTGTATGTTTGTAATTGATTATAAGCCTGTGAAATCCCTACGTTTTCATCAGTTGAACTTTTTAATTCAAATACAACTAAAGGGAGGCCATTAATGAAAACGACAACATCCGGTCTTTTGTTAGTTGAACCTTCTTGTATACTAAATTGATTTACTACCAAAAAATCATTTTTTACTGGTTCTTTGAAATCAAATAACCATAGTTTCTTTGTGGCATTTCGCCCATCTTTTTCTCGAACCTCTACATCTACACCATCCGTCAACATTCTCTGAAATGCCTTGTTGTTTAAAAAAAGACTGGGATGTTGAGGGATTTTTATTTTTCGAACAGCTTCTTCAATAACTTGGAAAGAAACCCCTTTGTTTATCCTGGAAAGGGCATCTGAAAGACGTCCCTCCAAGATTACCGTTGAAAAATCTTCACGTTCAACAGATTCCCCACCAGGAGAAAGATCAGGTCCATAAGCAACTTCATATCCTAACTCCTGAAACCAATCCAGAGTCGCTTCTTCTAACTCATCTTCATTAAATTTGAACATGGACCTCTTCCTCACTTTCAATTGGGATCTCGATTTCTCCTGAAAGGAGTTTTGGAAGCAATGTAACCCTTATACTACTTAATGTGTGAATTTGTTCATTTAAGATTTCAATTTTTTTAAATATTGAACATGCTACCTTATTAAACCTCTCCAAAATTTCCAGGGATGGCATTACTATTTTAGTCGTTTTTATAACTGTCAAACTAACATTAGCTTGTACTCCTTGAACAATTTTTGATTTTATATCTTGTTGTATTAATACCGATTTCAAGTAATAGTAAACCAAATTAAAATGTTTTTCAGGTTCCTGTAATCTAATAAACGCTAATGCTTGATTAATATTTGAATTATCAAGATGCTTATTTATATAAGTTACTCTGCCAATAGTTCCAGCAATGGAAAACAAAATATCATTTTCTCTTAGAATAGACCGCTTTAATTTGTTTAAATGTATACTATTAGGAATCATTTCTAAACCATTTAACTTTATAGATCCACTATCCTCTATATCTTTTACCTTAATGAATCTGATTGAACTGACATCTTTCGCTTCCTTTATATCCTTACTGGTTGGGGTTGTACCTTTTGAAATATTCTCTGTAATTTTATCTAAATCTAAAACCTCCCACCCCAAAGGAATCAAACCTAATTCACTTTCCATCATTTTTCCACAATTAGATATATATGGCTCACCGATCTCATTTGGAAATTCAAAATTTATAAACCACTGCTTGAATATTGTTTGGATAAGTTGTTCTAGGTTTTTTATGATTTTTTGATTTAAATTATTTTTATCATCTAAAGTTCTTAAAACTCTAGCTATTCTCTTTTGAACCAATAAGGGAGGTACTTTTACAGGCAACGCATAAAAATCTTCTCTTTTAGTTGAAGGAATGGCCGACCCACTATCCAATGAATTGATATCTTTTGTAAGTAATTCATAATAAGCCCACTCTATGTCTATGTTTTCATTTAAAGGTTTTAAATAGTACGCGGTATCAATCACAAAAAAATCTGTCTTAGAGAAGTGTACCCCTCTGTATGCCCCTTTTCGGCCAATTATTATTCCTGGACCATTTACAAGGGGTTTATTAGTGTAACCTATGTGACCGTTTGTACCATATACTGGAACCCCTTCAGTATTTTCCTTATATCCTTTTAGACCTTTTCCATACTTTAATTCGGCTATTTCTCCCCAAGTAGTCTGAGTCCAATTATTAAAACTCATAACCAATTCCCCTTATCATTTGACGGATTTCCTCTTCCAAAACTTTTGACTTTGAGAATTGCTCCGCAAGTTCTCCTGTTAAACGTATCATTTTATCTTCAAACGGTTCATCATCTTCTTCAACTTCTTCCAATCCTACATAACGACCGGGGGTTAATATGTATTGGTGTTCTCTAACTTCATCTAATTTGGCTGATTTACAAAATCCGGATATATTATCATAGGAATTATCATTTGTACCACGCCAAGCATGGAATGTATCAGCAATATTCCTAATATCTTCACCACTTAATTCTTTATGTGTTCGGTCTGCCATAAACCCTAATTTTCTTGCATCTATAAATAGAATTTCATTCTGTCTATTCCTTTGTCCCTTTGCCGCTTTGTTACGAGTCACAAACCACAACGACACCGGTATTTGAGTTGAATAAAACAGTTGACCGGGTAGAGTAACGATGCATTCAACAATATCTACTTCAACAAGGTTTTTCCTAATTTCTAATTCACTTGTAGTACTAGTTGACATTGATCCATTCGCCAATACAAAGCCCGCTGTTCCGCTTGGTGCTAGTTTCGAGACCATGTGTTGAATCCATGCATAGTTAGCATTTCCAACAGGTGGAATTCCATAGGTCCATCGAGGATCTTCTTTTAAACGGTCGCCCCCCCAATCACTTACGTTAAATGGAGGATTTGCTAATATAAAATCTGCTTTCAGCCCTTTATGTAGATCATTGTGGAAAGTATCCCCATTATGCTTTCCAAGATCACTATCAATACCACGAATAGCTAAATTCATCTTAGCCAATTTCCATGTTGTAGGATTTGATTCTTGTCCATAAACAGCAATATCACCAAGATTTCCTTGATGTTCTTCCACGAACTTTTCTGATTGAACAAACATACCGCCTGAACCACAACAAGGGTCATAAATTCTTCCTTTGTACGGTTCTATCATTTCTACAAGCAATTTAACAACCGAAGATGGCGTGTAGAACTCTCCACCGTTCTTACCTTCTGCGCTTGCAAACTTACTTAAGAAATATTCATATACACGACCTAATACATCTTGAGAGCGACTTTCTTTATCTCCTACTTTAAAAGAGAACAAATCGATTGTTTCTCCAAGTCGTATTTTGTCAAGCGATGGACGAGCATAGTCTTTAGGTAAGACACCTCTCAAAGAAGTGTTTTCCTTTTCAATTGTTATCATCGCATTATCAATAATTTGGCCAATTTCTGGCTTTTTTGCATTTTGTTTTATGTAACTCCATCGAGCTTCCTTTGGAACCCAGAAGATATTTTCTGCTTCATATTCATCTTTATCTTCAGGATCAGCCAATTCGTCCTCGGAAAGTTCCTTATGCTTTTCCTCGAATGCATCTGATACATATTTCAAGAACAATAGACCTAGTACAACATGCTTATATTCAGAGGAATCCATACTTCCCCTTAACTTATCAGCCATTAACCAAAGCTTTTCTTCATATCCAACGTTTGCGGTTGTAGACATTAATAATTCCCCTTTTAATTCAACTAATCTAATTGTACTATAAACAAATATTACATTATAGTTTTTTCCAAGTGTGATCTAGTAATTAATAAATAAAAAAAGCACTCATCGCAGAGTGCATAATCCTAGCTTTGCAAATAATATCAAATTTAGATGAATCTGATTAATATCTCAGTCAGAGCTTATTTATTTTAGTACCATGAGTTAGTTCAGTACAAAATATTATCTTTTTTTATTTTTTGGATGATCAAGATCAATAAGGGACAAATAGCCGCCTTCTAATTTCGCTTTTACCTTGAATTCATTAAAGTAATTCAAGAATTGTTCAGTTCGCGGAGTATCCTTAAATATTGCATAAAAACGATTAGGCAATAATTCAGCTGTTCTTAAAAAGTCACTGTTATTTAGTCGGGTACGAACATTCCAGCCAGTCCATCTTCCATCATATTGATAATAACGACGTAAGTATTTGACCATTCCTTTTGCGATAACCTTGTCTGTTAATTGACTGCTAATACTACTTGAACTTGATATGTCACCATATCGAGTGTAGTCAACTTCTAAAAAATTATTTAATGACATTAGCAGCTTCCTCCAATTCGCTCATATTAATATCAGGGAACGTTTTTTGAAAATCTTTGAGTATTCTTAAATCTGATTGCGAAAGTTGTTTACCGTCCGCCTTCTTCTTAACGATTTCTAAAATACCTTGTCTAACAAAGCTCTTCATTAAAGGAGTTGCTTCTGCAGTTTCTAACTTTTCTATGCCTTCAAGGAAGTTGTGATTAGTTTCATTTCCAGCTGTTAGCCAGTTTAAGTCCTCGTTTTCATCTTCTTTCCTTGCAAGTACATGATTTTTTTCTAATTCTTCGACTCCGTCTAACCAATCCCAATTTTCAGGCATGATTTTTTTCCTCCTGGAATCCTCGATCATCTTCTGCTTTATAAACAAACGATTTGAGGTTATTGATTTCTTTTAAGTAAATATTGCTTCTATTTAAAGCCTCAATGACTTCCCTATCACGAGAACGTACATATATATTTGTCTCTGAGCATCGGATCAAATCGGCGATTTTTTTAAATGATAAAGAAGATTGATTGATATGCCATTCTCCGATAACATTTCTTATTATTCGATCGATGAATTCTTTCTTACCTAATCTTTCAGCCACGTTATCACCTTCGATCTATTAGTGCTTACATACTCCATTAATACAAAAACTTCGTAATTTTTTCTCTCTAAATTAAGGAAAACTAAAAATTATTTTCGAAATAAGTAAATATTAATAGCTCCCTTATTCTCAAGGGGTTTGAGGTGTTTTTATATTTAAGCTAGAATTAAGATTCCTTTAACAAAGGAGCGAGAAATTGGGCGAATGGGGGCAAGATACTCAGAGAACAGACTTGGCTTAATATAAAAAACACCAGCCACTAATGGCCGGCATTACATATAATCATCGACTGATACCTCTGATGGTCATCACGATGCTAATTAATAACTTTATTGCTAGGAAGGCATTTATTATCTAATAAGGATACATCCATTTGTTTGATGGAAAATAAATATGCTAATCAAATAGACTCAATTGCATTGGTTTTATTTTGATTGGACCTTGTACATGCCTCCAAGTTTTGAAAGTAACTATGGACGATATAACAGTATTATGAACTCCGAATTTTTTTGAAAAAGCTACTGTATTAAATTTTGGATGTCTAGGTGTATAATTCTTTCTAATATACATAACGTCAGATTCAGTTAGTTTAGAATTATTATTTTCTTCACCTTTTAATGCTTTTTTTAGGCCAGTTTCGTAGGAGTGTCTTACGTTCTCAATTCTAGTGTTCCATTCTAGATTTGATACTTCGTTATCTGACTTCACTCCGTTTTTATGATTTACTTCAGGTTTATTTTCAGGGTTAGGAATGAAAGTGGAGGCGACAAGGCGATGAACTCTCATCATTTTTATCTTTCCGTTTTTAGATAAACATACAAACATATCCGAATTCATTCGCAGAAGGCTTTAAGATTTTCCCTTTAAAAGTTTGTTTATGTCCATCTGATCTAATAGTCGTCCTTTCTATACCTTTAACAATTCCTTTATTACTGATTTGATAATAACCTTCGAATCCTAGTATATCCTTGAAAATTTCCATATCCATTCCGATCAACCTCCCGATTCGTTTTAACTAAATGCTATAGTTTTGGAAGTAAGACTTCTACCGAACCTTTCGCTATTTAACGCCTCTACAAGCTTTTAAATTAATTGCGGTAAATCAATTCTTAATTTGTCTAACGTGCTTTGGTGTATTAGGAAACCCCAATATTCATGAACACTTTTTAGCCTTAGCCAAGAATAAGCCAAGGTAAGGGCAAGAAATGATTGAATTGTTCCAACAGTGCTCACCCTTATTATCTTTGGCAAAGGCGCTTACACGTTAAATTACAATAGTGTTGCTTACTTCTTCCTCGTCTTCCACTTCTTCAACCTCTGTATAAAGTTCAATATTTGTTAAATGATAATGGTTGACACCTTTAACCTTTATAACCGCGATCCCTTCAGCTTCTAACATAGCCATAACCTTTGCATCCTTTTTGCGCATTCTCAAACTGTCGGCAGTAACGTTCAGGTATTCGGCGATTTCTAAAAACGAGATTGATTTGCTACCGTCATAAAAGTATCTTCCAAGACAAATTGTACAAATATGTTTAGTGAAGTCTTTCCGGTTATAATAAGCGTTCTTTTTTAAATGTGTCATTTGTTCATTCCTCCAATTTTTTAAAACTTTAATTACTTCATATATGCAGACCAAGTTCTTAGGGATGCTATGTTGCTGGCCGCTAGGTCTTATAAGAGTTTAATTACTGTTAATCTTACAGAGGGTAGGTCAACTTGAAGATCGCGAGTCTCCCATTCATTCAATAAATTATTAATAACTTTCCGGTACTTATTAACCTTTAACACGTGTTACCTTTGGTACTTATATAATGATATGAATAAATCCCCACTCTAAAAATCATTCAATTCCTTGTAGCTCTAAGGACGAGACCACTTTTGGAATGGACGTGTAAGTGATACTTTTCATACCTAAATGGACGAGTCAGTAACATTTTTTTGACTATGATGTACTAAACGGATTATTTTTTCTTCTTCATTTTAAAGAATGGAGCTACATCAACAGCGATTTCTTCCTGAACTTGAGCATAATCACCACGAAAGAATATATTTGGATTTAGCATAAATCTAGTCGGCTCTTTACCTACTTTGATTTTCGCAACAACATACTCTTCATTAACTGACAACCTATATATCTTTTGCGATAAGTAAGAAGGTGTTACTCCTAGAGCTTCTGATAAGTCTTTAGCCTTCATAAATTCCAACCCATCAACATCAACTTCGCTAGGATTCTTAACTAATGCCATCGTTTTAAAATTCACAAATTGTTGTAACTTGAATATCATCGCCAACTCTTCAGGCTTAGTCCCATCCAATCCCTCTTTAATTCCCTTTGTTACCATTGATACAACATTCATCCCTTTAAACGCTCCTTTGAAAATGTACTTTTTATTAATGAAGTACGTTTTTTCCTCGCCATCATAAATCAAAATTCCTTTTTCCAAACCCTTTTTCCTGAAGTCTTTGAATGTTGATTCCTTTCCAACCAAACCTAATACCCTCAAGAAATCACAAGTTTTAAAGGGAGTATTATCCTTTTGACTTTTGACCAACTTACCATCGTAATTGATATAACATTGAAGAATCATTAGATAACCTAATTGAGCGTTCGTTAAGCTCTGGCAAATGTAATTGATCTCTTTCATGTTCGTATTTGTGAATTTATTTTGCTTGCGGTTACTGTCCATTCTTGCAAATTTCCTTTTCCGTTCAATGTCAATTTCGCTTTCGTATCTGTAAGTGTATCCGGTAACTAGATCCATAGCGACGCCTTTCGTTCCTTGAAGAGGTACAAGGCTTTCAGGCCGATCTCTTTCCTTTAGAACGTCCTTTTTCTTCTTCATTCCATTCCATCCCTTTCTTGGTGCAATTTGAATTCTTTTATCTTCTTGTGATGTAAATGCAACAAATAAGTAATTTTTGAATGAAGATAACGAACATTGACCATCAAAGTCTTTTGGCTGTACTTTTCACGCGTCTGATCTACTTTTGTTTGCATTACTTCAGGAAAGTTAACTCGATACGTGACTAAATACTCTCCGTCTTTCTTCTCAACACTTAAAAGTCCAAGTTCAACTTCACGAATGAATAATAATGAGGCTGCTTCATATAAGTCATAAGTGGAGAATGTCAATTTTTTATCAAGAAGGTAGTATTTTTGTTTGTTCATTTGATTCATTCCTTTCTGATTCTTTAATCGTCTTAATTGACTTGTAATTATGTAAGAAGTGATGTAATTTGATGTCTTTTTGCTGGTTATTTACTCGTCCGAGTTAACGAGTAATATTTCCGAGTCGAAATAGAGTTAATTTGAAGTAAATTGGAGCGTGCTTAAAGCATTGTTCTTGTTTGATACTAGTAGGACTAAAAACAGATGCAGAAGTGAATTATTCGTCTATTTGTTGATATAGAAAATGGGATAAAAAAAGTACAGACATCGAAGGTGTAGGAAGCCAGAGTATTTTTTAGGATAAATAGGCCCTTCAATGCCTGTATTAAGAAGGAAATCGACTCTAGAACAAGCATGTATGAAAGGGATTGGTGGCCTTTCACACAATTACATTAATACAAAGAAAGGTAATAAAAAGCGCGCCTTCTTTACGTTTCTAGAAAGAAAATTTGTAAGGACTAAGCAGAGGGTATATATAATTGAAAGTTAATGGAGGAATCGAGAGGTCTCGACTAGACGCGGTCTGTTAATAGGTAAAAAACGATGTGGAAAAAATATAAAAAGAGGAATTACCAGAAACGAAACATTCAATTCCGGATCAACTTGGAACTTAAAGACCTACGCGAACCACTTCCAGTTTGCTTCTCAAAATTGGAAAGCAAAATATAATCTCCTAACTTTCAAGGAGATCGAATACGCTAATGAAAGATGTATTGAATGTACGCAAATTTGCTCGCATTGAATATTTCTGTACAAAAAAAGAACCGGCCAGCTCGACCGATTCCTATTTCCTACTATTTATATAAGTCTTCAACTGCTGCTTGCTTATCGTCTTCAGAAGGCGCCGAATACCTTAGTATCATATCTGCTGAACTATGACCGCTTAATGATTGAATAAGGCTGATGTCCTTGCCTGAGCGTACTAGGTCGGTAATAAATGTATGCCTTAACTGATGCACATTGAAGCCGAACTTATTAACTAAATGCTGCACACTTCTAACACTGATTCGTTCGCCTCTGTTGCTAATGAACAAAGCTGCCTCATCATTGCTTGATCGTTCTTCTAAGTACTTCTCCAAGGCTCTTCTAGTCTCTGTATTCAATGGAATAAATCGTTCCTTTTTACCTTTACCAATTACCTTTAACAAGCCTTTACGGGCGCTTATTTCAATGTCAGATACATCTAGGCTAACAAGTTCACTAACACGAAGGCCGGTATTAAGAAGGGTAGTGATGATTGCTATATCCCGTTTGTTTCCTGTCCGGTCTACCTCCCTTGTTAATCCCCTTCGTTCTATCTGGCTAAGGCTATTTGGTGCTGCATGCTTAATGTCTTGCTGCTTGATAACACTTACATCTTCAATCGTATCTGCTTTGTTGTTCCACTTACTAAACTTCTTTATTACATTCCAAACCTTATTGATTGTTGCTGTTGATTGCTTCCGCTTCATTAGATAGTCAATGTACTGCTGGACATCTGACCTAGAATACACATTAAGGTTGGTTCCTGATCCGTCTAACCATTGTTCAAACTGTTTTAATGAATGAGCATATGTCTTAATAGTTGTGGCAGACTTACCTCTTAGCCCTTCCAAAATAAACTTATCAATCACCCTAACTCCTCCTAATATAATTCTACGCAATATTTTTCGGCCTATAATCAAGTGAATATGTACCGTTTTCCAACTTTATTTATGATAATATAGCATAGAATTATAATTCCACGCAATAATTCTACGCAATTGTATTAGTGATGCCTTGCCAGATAGAAGCCACAAATGGAGCCTTGTAACGATAAGTTAATTTCTTATAACAATCATTATAGGAAAAAGGCTATGCAGAAAGTAGGGACGGTGTTTACATTCTAGACGGTCGAAAACTGAAAAACGGTGCAGCACACGTCACCTTCCATTTTCGGCCATTTTCAAAAAACCTCGGGCATCTTCCTGCCATATCAATACGTTCTGCTATGAATATATTTACTCGAATGCTCGACAAATCATTGCTTTATAACTGTCTGTAAAACGTATCCGTGTTAAGGTAAGGGGTGGTTATAGAATAAAATAAAAAAACTCCCGTTTTAGAGGAGTTTGAGTTATATTTTTTTGGGGATTATTTGAGGATTTCCCATCCTGATTTTTTAACTTCTTCGTTTTTGACTTCTTCAACATTATCTTCGCGATTTCTTGGCCTCATAGAAATGGGCATACCATATACATGTTGTAAGAGGTTATACAATCGCTTAATCACATCTGTATCGGCGGATATTTGTTTTGTAGGTTTGTAACCTCCCCCTTTGATAACATTGTCACTCTCGACGAATTTAAAAGTACTCCTTCTGTGTGTAAAGTAGACTATGGGATGATCTGCTCCATCAGGGGTAATGGGCATTGTAGCACTTTCTTTTATTGGTACATAACTTTGAGAAAAATCATATTTTCTATCTAAGTAAATTAAAACGTTATAAAGCTTTTTAATCGAATCTTTTCCTTTGATTGTTAAAGTGGTTGGAGGTAAGTAGTAATGATCGTAATGTTTTATAGGTTGAAAAAACGTTAAATACTGCTCGCTATCTTTTTCTTTAAAAGTGATAAATTCCAAATCACAAGAACTGTCAAAAATTACTCTAAAAGCGCGGTTCATAATATCCCTCCTTGTTTACTAATAAATCCTATTACTTTAGGTACATGGGTTAGAACATCAGAATTGCAAAGATTAATGAAAATAGTTAAGAAATTTCCAAACTTGTCCATTCTATATATTGTAGGAACAAACATTCCGTGATACTATATATATGGATATGAATTATCTTTGAGGAGGGATTAAATTTGGCAAATCAACACGTTTCTAAGCATGATGATGGTGGCTGGAAAGTTCAAGGGGCTGGTAATTCTAAAGCCACATCTAGGCATGATACTCAAAAAGAGGCAATGGAAGCAGCTAGAACAATAGCAAAAAATCAAGGTAGTGAAGTTGTTATTCATGGCCGTGATGGAAAGATTCGAGCTAAAGATAGCTACGGCAACGATCCGTATCCACCAAAAGGTTAACATCTAGTTAAGCGTGGAATGGAATAAAAATATTAAAGCATCCGCCTGGGTGCTTTTTTTATTGGATATAGCAGGAAAATATCTCCTTTTGTCGAATTGTTAGGTGAAAGGGGAGATAGCAAGTGAATTTGTCTAAAGTTGAAAGACTAATATTAATTAATCAGTTTACAATTCTTGAAAAGTTAAATCCTGAAGAACACTCCTATGAATTAAACAAAGAGATATTAGTGAATGGTTATAAGCACAATTACGGCGAAATATTTGAATGCCTACATGATGAGGTCTCTGAAGAAGTAAGTCAAGAGGTATGGGACATATTACAAATGTACCGATCGCTAAATTTCTCCTATCGTAATCTTGAAGATAAGGGGGATATAGATGAAACCAGCTTAAAGTTCCGTGGTTTTGATGGTAATAATGAAACAAATCACATGGTATATGCAAGGTTTGTATTACATGACTTGGACAGGTATAAAGAGTTGTGGAATGATGAAAAGTACCCTGACTATAATACGCATTCTCCTAGGATAGGAAAGTACAGAAGGATGTTATCGGTATGGCAGCAAGTATCTGAACGGTATAATAATGACTTATCTATTGATGAAATTAAAAGCATATTAAATGCCTAAACCTTGCTGACATAATTATAGAATTTCAACTTAAAAGCATCCTTCGGGGTGTTTTTTATTACAAAAAAAGAGGATCGTCTATGAATAACGATAACCTCAATCCTCTTCCTTTGTGTAAATATTAAACGAGCTTCTTTTCCTGAAGCTTCCTCACATCTTCCGCAAGATTTAACGCGTGCATCTTCCGATGGCAATTAGGACAAATCGCGACTGTATTCTCAATCGTGTCATCTCCACCTTTAGATAACCAAACTATATGATGAGTCTCCAAGTATGGCTTCCCCTTTTTATCTTGAAAAAGGAGCCGGTTGTTCACATAGCTGACAGATGCCATTAGCTCTTCTTTTTGCGTATTCAGAAACATAAGCGTTCCGATCATATCCATTAGAAGTTACATTCCTAACTCCTGGCTTACCGGGTGCAAACGAAGCCCTTCTCCTTAGTTCTTCATCATCTAATTTATTTGCTTCTTTCTCTTGTATTAATTCCTTTGATTTAATATCTTCTGACGGTATGAGAACTTCTTTTTGTCCCTCTTTCATTCTTAAAGGAAAGACCCATACAAGTCTTGGATCACCATTTACATCAGGCTGTGTTTCTTGATAAGGTTCTCCTGCCAGGTAAACCTCACCTTGATAGATATAGTTATTTCGCCTGAATACTTCAAATAAATATACGACTATACCATTACGATTAGAATTATAAAGAGTTCTATTCTGTTTGTAATCCAGACTTTGAGGGCCGACTTGCCCCATTCCTGTATAATGGAATAAGAAAATTGTGAGTTGCTATCGACTCAATATAAGGGCGCTATGGAGCCATTAGAATACAAATGTTCCTGCGGAAATAAAAGTAAAATCAGTTTAGCTAACTTTCAGAAAGGCAAACGATGTGGATGTCAAGTAAGACGAGGAGAAGATCATCCAGGATGGACGGGATTAACACCGCTTAAAAACTTCCTACGTTCCCGTGTGAAGGAATGGAGACAAAAAAGTAGAGAAGCCACAAATTACACCTGTACTATTACAGGAGAACGTGGTGGACATATTGAAGTACATCATGTATATCCCTTTAATCGTATGGTGTTAGACATAGTCGAAAAACAAGGAATTGTAGTACATAAAGTGATTGGAAAATATACTTTGGAAGAATTGTTAGGTATTGAAAAAAGTTTTTTAGAATATCATAACTCTTTTGGACTCGGTGTATGTTTGACAAAAGAAATACATGAAGAATTTCACAATAATACGGACGAATCTATTTTACGCCCGAACAGTTTTATGAATTTTATCAAAAGAAAACAGGTATACCATTCAATCGTTTAAGCTAAGCCCTTGGGATTCCGATACTGAAATAATTATTGGAGCGATTTTGGTTATGGAATCGACTGATTTCATTAAAACGGGGGCTAATAGACCGGCTTATCATTACTGACCTAAATTACTTTAAGGGAGTATTGTAGTTAATTCTGCTTGAATTTAATCGGAGATTCGACGTCCATTTGTGCGTTCTACTAGGCATGTCTCGATATAAAATACCCCCATCGTTTGTGATCCAGTGGCCTCTCTTTGTTTCACATTTACCTAATTTTACTAAGGCTAGTGACGATAATGAAAACGATCGTCTTTTTTGACGATCGTTTTTTCTTACCATGGTACCGGTTAGTGCAGTAATTAATTAATATTATTTATACCTACCAGTATATCAATGATTACATCCTCGAAATTATCATTTATACTACAAATAATATCAACACATTCTTTACTCATAACTTTCCTATTTTCATGAACCAAAATATTTCTTACCGAATACAATGCTTCGTAAGAAGCTGAACTTTCTTCTCTATTCAATACCCTTAAAAGATCATTACATTTGTCACCTAAAATGTTTTTACTTTGAAATGAGCCATTGATATAATTGTCAAATAGTTTTTGAATACGTTGTTTTTCTTTTGCAATTGTTCCAATTTCATCTTTCAATTTAAAAAAGCTCATTTCACCTGAAGAAACTCCTTGAATCATTTCCTTAAATTCTTTATGGAATATTTTTTCAATCAGTAACTCGATAACTTGGTACAATAAATGGAACTTTACTATATGATGTTGTTCTTTCGTTAATATTTCTTTAAATAGATAATGAATGTACTTTTCATCTTTAATTTCATTAGATACTTTTTTTACATTAAATCTTGCATCATACTTTTCATATCTTTCTTCTATTTTTGGTAAATAATAATAACCACATTTGTATAACCAAGGAATGTAATCAGCAAAGTTAAATCCACCAAGTTCTTCTATTGCAGCTTTACTTATGACAAATAATATTATGTCATCTTCATAAAAATTATAGAGTGAATAACTTATAGATTGGTCCAAAAGAGGTTCCTTTATATCCGCTTCACCTATAAATTCTCCTTTTAATAATTTTTCATATGCAACAAAGGCGTAGTTTAAGAAAAATTGATTATCTGCATAGCTATGTTCAATAGAATTTAAAGCTTGTATTGGAAATACCCATCCTATTCGTTTTTCAATACTTTTTTCATAAATTTGATAAATGTCATTTTCAGCAGCATTCTTTTTATGGAAAATATAGAGTTCATATGCAGAAGAATTACCACTTCTGTGTATTGGTAAAACGTACTCAAACTTAATCTGAGTTTGGTTGTCAGATGAACCCCCAGAGAGTTTATATTGGGAATTACTTTCATCAAATTCAACTTTATTAAATTTAACAGATAGCTCATTATTTTTTTTTACCGTAAGCATGATTTACTCCATTTGACTTCTGTACTTATGATATCCGTTATTAACTGCTAAGGTTAAGTTCAAAAATGAATCACTATCTCGATTAAACAATTCTCTAAAAATAAATTGGAAATAAACTCTCTGAGAATTACCAATTTTTTTTGAATTTTTCCTTATTAAATCTAATTTTGCTAATAACTCTAATAACCACTCTCCGTTTTCTCCATTGTAAGTTATGCTTACTATTTCATGCTTTATATCATTGAAACTATTTATTATCTTAAAATCCTTTAATTTTCCTATTGCTGCACCAAAACCAGTTAAAGCCTGCGACTTATTAAACACCTTATATGCATATTTCCCAAAAGGTTGCCCATCAATATCTAAGGCATATCCTAAGTCCTCTTGTAAAACATCAATACTTTGACCTTCGGTTAATTCATCTACTTTTCTTATGAATTCATTATATACTTCCAAAAACTGTACAAAAATATCATCTTGTTGATTTTCTTGGGCTAACTTTTCTAACCCTCTTACATTATCTAATATATCGAATCTATCCATAGGAAGCTCGTCTCTGGAAAGGTATGAATTAAAACCTTCTATCACGTCTTTAAATTTATATGCACCTATCCTATTTACCGCCTCATCATCTACTTCTGTTATGAGTTCTATACCTTCCAACTGTTCTGGTAAATATTCTTTATACAACATCTCAATTTGATGCCTTATGGACATTGGTGTTTGGCCCGTATTTAGTGTTAGCATTCGGTAGAGAATACCAAATTTATTAATACCCAGGTATATTTCTAATCTTATTTTATTATTATAAAATTGTTCATTTATGTAGTTTTCATTTTGTATCTCCTTTTCAACATCTAGCATTGTAAATGTACGTTGAAGACCGTCTAAAATAATAAAATTTGTTTTATTGTCGTTTATATATTTTAATGTCTCATTGTCAGTCATGTCTACAAAATGGCTTTCAGTATTAATCCCATTACCTAAAGCAAGAACTATCGAAGGGAGAATACAACCAACTCTTAAATCTTCTTTTAATAATGAATATACGGTGTTAGAAGACTTAACTCTTTTTCTCTGCAATTGGTTATTATTTATTATTTCTTGTGCAAATTCTAAGTATTCTTTAACAGTGGTTTCAATAAAAACGTTTTCGGCTTTTATCCTTTGGTCTGTGACTCTTGAAATGATCCTCACGAATTTACCTCCTGAACTTTGTAATTAATCGTTACTTTTAATTTCTCATATTTTCTATTGTAATTCAATTAGAGTTTACAATATTTTCTACCAAGATGGGTTTTAGTGTTTAATATATGGAGAAACGGTCATACGTGTCCGAGTACTATAAAAGTCACCGGTTCCTCTTTACAGTTTCGAGAATTAACGTCCATAATAACGTTACACAAGGCATTATAACTATATGAATCTGCCCTGTTTTTATGATAGGGTAGCCACCACCGTTTCTTTCCATTAATGAGCATTCAATAATGAGCCTCCTTTTAATAATCTATTATACATACATCTCTTTCTGAAGCATCGGATTGTAAAGAAATACGGCAAGAGGAATAAAAAAAAACGTTCCTAGCATAGTGCCGTGTCAACATAGTCAGTTACCATTAAAGTAGAGTTCTACGGTAACGTCTTTGCGCTTATCGAAAATCAGTATTAGTAGCGGTTTGTAGCTGCCTCTTTCGTTATCATTTAACTGATACCGAAATAAAGCTAGGCGCAAAAATCTCCATTGTACAGATAGCAATTATCAAGGTTTCGAGCCTTAACGCTCATTAATGTAGTGTATTTCTGTTATACTCTGGGTCAAAACCGTTAATTTTGACGCAGAGACTTTACATATACGTTCAATCAATCTAAAGAGATAATACGTAATTGACTTGCTCTGCATCAATATACGTTGTAATAAACTTCGCTAACGCTCAGTTGAATCCTGCTTAGCGCAGTCTTCACATAATATACACGTTTATATTTATTTGATGATACTGAAGCTGATAAGCTTTGGTTACATCACCGAGCCGTTAGGCGAAGGTTATTACGTTATATACTTTCTCTTAAGACCTATACGCCTCGAACCCTTGATACAACTGGTTTTCTCAAGGTTTTTAGCACGATAAATTTGCTAGATTTTATTAGTCATAGTGATACCCTAACTGAACCGATTAAAATCAGCGGTTGTAATTCGTCAAGGTTCCGGATTCCACGTCCATCTTCGTCCATCACCAAGCACATAGCGTTACAACATATCTCCCTTGGTTCATGATACGGTAACCCCAATACACTATTGATCCATATACGTTCCTCTTCCGACTATACGTTTGACTACATAATCTAACGTTTTGTCTATATATCATAAAAAAATGACCGCCATTTTTGACGATCATCATTAATTAAATTAAAGTTGCCCGTTAGCATAAAAAGAAAAGCTGTATCGATAGGCTGCTGGTTCTTCAATGCATCCATCACTTAAACAAGACAGGGTCAATCACTGGTTTATAAAAAATAGGGTCAGGGTTTTACTTTTATTATCCTCCGATTATCGACCTTTGTAATATCTCCAATCTTAATTCGCAAAAATAAAAACGCGCCAACCTAAAAAGTCGGCACACTTATATTTATATCTTTTTTATGTCTACACCCATCTCTAAAATTCGAACAACCATAAAACTCACCTCTTGGTCCCCTCCTTCGAACCATATAACCACCACAAGAAGTGCATTTAATTGGGTTCTCCAACACAGATACATCTTTTATAGTGTGATTACACATCGGGTAATTGCTGCATCCCAGAAATCGTTCCTTATTGCTGTTATTGGGCCGTAACATTAAATACCCCTCCACACATCGAGGGCATCTTGGATTATTCGATTTGATGGTATTGCCTTCTAGGATTTTATAATCAATCCCAAAATCATCTTTTAGTTCTTTCACGAAAGACGACATATTCATATCCGGAACTAAAATGTAAGTATCGTTTGTCGTTCTAGTCAACGCCACATAGAACAAGCGGCGTTCTTCCGCAAATAAATATTCGTCCGGAGCTGTCAAAACCAATGATAGAATTGGGTCATCTGACATTCGATTTGGAAATCCGGTGTTGCTGTTTGAAGCGTTAATTATAATGACATTCTCCGCCTCAAGGCCTTTGGATTTATGGGCCGTTAGAAAGAACATATTTAATTTAGGGTATTTCTTATATTTAACATTCACCCCATCCTTGGTTTCAACGATATTAAAGTCAGGATCCTGCCCGATGACCTTAATATCAAAGTTATTTCGCCCTAGTAGCATTATCTCAGCTTGTTTCCCATATTTATTAATAATTTTATCAATGATGTGTTTTAAGGTCCTGTACACTTCTTGGCCAACATAACCGTATAGTTTTATCGGGTCTTCATTCCTTTTACCAGACTTTAAATTCTTTTTTATTTGTATGTTGTTCTTCAATATGAAGTTCCCAGCATAATTAATCAGTTCCTGAGAATTTCGATAGGTATTTTCAATCTTTAACATTTCACTATGCTCAAAATACCTTTGGAAGTTGGTAAACAGGTTGATATCGGAACCTGCAAAACGGTAGATGGATTGCCAGTCATCACCTACCGCCAATATCTTAGCCCCTGTGATATCCCTGATTT
Source organism: Neobacillus sp. 204 (assembly GCF_046562815.1). Taxonomy (NCBI): domain Bacteria; kingdom Bacillati; phylum Bacillota; class Bacilli; order Caryophanales; family Bacillaceae; genus Neobacillus; species Neobacillus sp. 204. The sequence goes on along the minus strand of NZ_JBJORY010000002.1, from coordinate 51,693 downwards.
CTTTTATGAGATTAAAGCGGCTGACCGAAACGTCTTGGTATTCATCTATAATGATGTACTTATATGGAAACGTGACTTTTCCGCTTCTGATCGCATCGGTGGCCTCGTTGATCATATCATTGAAATCAATTTTATTTCTCTTTGAAAGCTGTTCTTGGTAAAACAAGTACACAGGCTTTGCAATTTCTAAGAAGATCTTTGTGCGATTATAGAAAAAGAGGTTCTTGCTATCCAAGTGTCTGATCATTTGGTCAAACATCTCAAACTTGTACCCATTTGATTTAAAAAGACTTAATAAAGATGAGATAAATTTGATAAATTCATCAAAGTGATTGGAATTTTCGGTATCGTAGATTCGATTGAAGATATCAATGAAATCGACCTCTTTGAAGATGACGCCTTTTTCCAGTAACTTTTTCCGAAGGGTTTCCAATAGCATACCGTCCTTATTTAAGTACGAATAGGTTTCAATTAACGCTGTCCCATTTTCGGAGTGGATTTGCCTTTTCCACTCCATCCCATCCGTGTACTTACTTTCTTCGAACTCACTTAACCAGGGAAGGGTCCCCTCTTTCGTCACGCCAAAATGTTCAATATAAATATCATATTCAGGCAAATAGAAATCCGGTTTATACTGCCGATACTGTTCGGTAGCTGTTTGGATCGGGTAATCCTGTTCATACTCGTAATCGACGCCATTCAAGAATAAGAAGTTCGCGAGCATCACTTCTTCTAGACTTTTTACCGTTTCCCCTGCTAATGTGGTCTTTTTGTGTTTTAACTGTTCGGCTTTGTTTTGTACATATTTCCCTTCTATTTCTTCCGCCATCACCTGTTCTTCATATTTACTTCGAAGGGTTTGCAAATCCAAGTTCTTCTGATAATGGAAGGCTTGCCCCAAATTCTCAAACTCTTCAATATCAATCGGGATGTTTAAATAATAGCCGAAGTATTCAATCATTCTTTTTAACTGCATTGGATCATCATACATTTCATCTTTGAAATAACCCTTTATGATTTGAGCAACATTATCTTCCACGCCGGGCATCTTTTTCTTTTCTTTTGCAATGACTTTCATCCCTAAGCTGTGAAAGGTATTGACATCCACATCGATGTTCAATCTGTTCTTGATCCTTTCCCGCATCTCTTCTGCAGCTTTTCTTGTAAACGATACAAGAAGAATTTGTTCCGGTTTTACCCCCTTTTTTTCTACGAGGTATTTCACCTTTCCGGAAATCGTCAGTGTCTTCCCTGAACCAGCACCGGCCACAATGAGATTTCCATCTTCGTCGGTAATGACCGCTCTTCTCTGCTGCTCGTCTAGGGATTTTCCATCAATAACATCAAAAAACTCACTCATTTCCTTCAACTCTTTATCGACGAAGGTTCTATTCATTTCCTTTACCGACTCTTGATCAAATTTAGAGAAGTATTCTAAGAACCAATCGACATTGGCCATATTGGGATTGTTGGAGCTAAAAAATGCATATATAACGGATTTCTCCGCTTTGATTTGATTAAACAAAGAATGAGATATGTAATAAGTTTGGTTTTCCATCAACGCATTGAATTCATCCACTCCATTGTAGTAAAACTCGAGCTTTTTATTGATAGCTATTATTTCAGCTTCAATCGAATCGAACTTTTCTAAATATACAGCACAACGTTTACGGTACTTCGATTCAAGTTGAACAATGCTCTTAGGTCTCCATTCAAGCGGGTATCGGTATACATTCTGTTTCACCTTCTCAGCATTACCGAATATATTTTTTTGTTGAGCTGTTAGGATTGAGTCCTTGTATCTTTTTTTGATTTCTTCGCCTCTTGCATCCGGTATTAAGGTGATGGATTCTTGAATACTCTTTATTTCCCTCTCTATTTCACGGACCATTCCGCGCATTCGTTTTAGTGCTTTTTTTAGTAATGGCTTATGTCTTAATAATAGGAGTTTTGTTAAATAAACCTTAAAGTAGCCCATACTGTTTCCCCTTCTGCTATTACTTTCCTAGCATTAAATAGCAATATCCTTTTATTGTTAGTTTAATTTTACCAATATTTACGTAATTCCGATACCTAGGATAAGTAATTTGCGAGATATGGTTCTAACTTCAGATATGGAGTTTGTTGAACCACAAAAGTTCGAAGCATTCCCCTACTATGCAGACGATTGCCTTCAGCAGTCATTATTTTAAACAACAATTAAACGAGATATCTGATGATTGGGTTTTGTTGGCCGCGTCTGCAGACGCCTATAAAATCTTAATTCCCTTATGTAAAGATCTAAAATTATTGGTGTTGACCATCCCAGTAGCAGGGCAAAAAAGAAGATTCAAACAGCAGTAAGAGAAAATCCTTCTTCCTTTATCGAGAAAATTCATAGTCTATAACTAGGGTCTCCGGAATTTTGGAGATATCCAGAATTATAGATGCGAAAAAGCAATTCATACGAGTGGCTATTATATATACAAATTACTAGGGGAACATCGATGAATAGGAAGATAGTGCTATAATGTACCTGCCAGAGAGAAAAAAACGGTCGGTTCGATGGAGGGAAATGAGATGGGGAAAAGGGTAAGCGTTTGGCTTGTGTTGATGATTTTTCTGTTTCTACATTCTACTAATCTCGTATTAGCGCATCCCGGGAATACCGACTCAAATGGCGGTCATACGTGCCGGACCAATTGCGACGACTGGGGGCTGAGGTATGGAGAATATCACTATCACAACGGAAATTCAAATGGAACGGACGACTATACTAAAGGTTACACCAAGGGCTACGAGGTAGCGTATAGTTATACGTCTCAATGCAAGGAAGATTACAAATGGTGGTGGGAGGGGTCACAGGCTTACGGAGATGGATTTGAAAAAGGAATTAAAGAGGGGCAGGACGCTGGGTTGGAAGTTTGCTATGAAACGAGCAAACAGGAAGGATATGATCAAGGCTACGCTGATTACCAGGATGGAGTAGACTTCGATTCCGGCAACTCAGAGGATTACGCCCCCGCCTCCTATGAAGAGGGCTATCAAGAAGGATGGGACGGGGCCGGAGCGGAAGCTCCATCTGAAGAGGAAGAAGAAGCGGTTGCGATTGAACCAGCAAGTACGAGTGAAACAGAAGATTGGAATATGTATTCGGACAAACTAATCTATGAAATGGGATACGACGAGGGATACGAAGCGGCGCAGGAAGGTTACACCTACGATGATTACGAAGAGAAAATCGACAGCAGCCAGCTGGGCTATTACAAAAAGGGATACCATACAGGCTATATGGACGGCGGTGCAGGTAATCCGCTGGATTATACCATCTACCTTGCATTTCAAAAATATTGGTGGGCCACTACTGCCGTAGGAGTGAGTGCGGTGCCTTCTTTCATTTTATATCGAAAGAAGAAAAAGAAACAAAAAGTAGAAACCACACCACAGTGATTGCGCGATTCTAGGGCTGAATATCTCTAGATAGAAATGAAGTTCAAAAACAATGGAGTGCAAAGGCACGAGGAAATCCTTGTGTCCTTTTTAGCTTCAAAAATATAGACTCATATCATATAGCTCGTGGTTTTAAAAATAATGTCTTATTCCACTAACGTGCTTCGTGAGTTTAACAAAGCCCCCGATATTTCTGATTTCGAAAAAAATTTTTTTGATCGATTTGGCTATTCAGCCGACTGATTTTATTAAAACGCACCTCTCCTTTCCAACTCGTCAAGGATTCGATATTTGATGTCCATATGTACGTTACAACAGGCAAAGTTCGATATGGCATCAGGGCATTGTTCGTGATATGGTAGCCCCTTTATCCAAAAAGAAAGACCGCTCTATAAGTAAGAAACGATCTTTCCATGTCTATTCAATGTTAGCAACTGCTTTCGATTTAGATTCTTAAGTATTTATTCAGCAAGGTCGTCACAAACGAGATGATATTTTCTTATGAAAAGGGATGTAGCATATCGCCTGCATTTATGATTATTAGAATAATGTTTATCACAGCAAACACGAAGGCCGGTGCCGTTTTGCTAATCGGATCTTTGACCCTGAAATGCGCGAGGCACGCCAGTAGCATCGTAATTCCTAGCCAGATGCCTGCCCATGCGACCATCCCCACAAACCAGTAGCCAATGATGAGTGCTATAGCTCCGACTAATTGGACTAAGCCCGTAACGACACGAAACCATTGAGGTAGTTTAAGATGCATGAAAATTCCGACCCAATATTTGGCTCCTATGATCTTTGCGAATCCTGAAAAGACATAGTATAAGATCAGCAAACTTTGAAGAACGATGGAAAGTACGGACATTAAGATTTCCTCCTTTTTTAGTAACTTAAAACTCGAGTTACTGTTCTGCTAACACCTCATACAATGTTATGTCTTTCAGATGAAAAAAGAATAAAAAATAATTGTATACCGAACCATTATTTTTAAAGAAACGGGGGCGATCGGATCATCTTAGATTCCGAGATTAAGCGTTTATGTATGCATAACACCAGGCAAACATCGATATGAAATGCCCCCTTTGTTCGTGATGGGATAGCCCTCCTCCCTTAACCCAAAGAGACTATTAAAACGACAGTATTAATGCATCGATATCTCCTTGAAGTGTCATAACTTTTAAGTATTGACACCGATTTCCAGGGGCAGTATTATCAAGGTATCTAACGGTGTCATAACTTAGATTCATAAACCAAGGAGGGAAAACGATGAAATATGGCTATGCTAGGGTAAGTACTATAAATCAGGACCTGGAAGCACAACTCAATGCGTTAAAGAACGAAGGATGCGAAGTTATCTATTCTGAAAAGTTCACAGGTACGAAGGCAGACCGCCCGAAGTTTAAAGAGGTATTAGCGAGCCTAGCACAAGGCGACACCCTTGTAATAACGAAATTAGATCGCTTCGCACGTTCTACAGTCGATGCAATCAATACAGTAAAAACACTATTCCAAAGAGGCGTCAAAGTACATGTCCTAAATATGGGATTAGTCGAAGACACCCCTACTGGAAGGTTAATACTAACGATTATGAGCGGTTTCGTAGAGTTTGAACGTGATATGATCGTTGAACGGACGCAAGAAGGCAAGGCAATCGCTAAACAACGTGAAGACTTTCGTGAAGGTAGACCACCTAAGTTCGAAAAAAAGCAGATAAAACACGCTTTACATTTACTTGAGACAAATTCTTATAAAGAAGTTGAAGCGATGACCGGTATATCAAAGAGTACGTTGATCCGTGCTAAAAAGAAGCATGAGAAGGACATAAGGTAAGAGAGATAAAATAGTAATAGGCGGCTTTTATCCTTGGAAGTTGTGTCTTAGTTGGTTTGTAAAGCAAAAAACCCACAATAGCTTTATAATGATTATTAAAAATTATAAGAGAAATGGGGTTCTGTATTTGAATAGTAATCCGCAAACATTAATTAAAAATATTATCTTGAATATTTCATCTGATACTGTAACAAATTTAATGAATCAATTAATTTTACTTGCGCATGAAGCAGAAGATTTTGACACAGAACGTTGGGCTAAGTTAGAACTAAATGGCTATTTTGATTCTAATCCTGTTTTCCAAGAACAAGATGAAATTCCAAAATACAGATTTATTGCAGGGCAGTATTATGACGTTTATGGTAGTCCACTTATATTTGATAATCCTGATTTACACTTTATTACACAGTATCCACTTAGACAGCCCCTTCCTGAACTTGAGAATTTGATTAATAAAGACAAATCGCTAGCTATTGTTGACCAGCATGCTCTTAAATTACTAAGAGACCATTTAAAAGTAAATGTTCATCAGTTTCTATTCACACCGACTACCGTTATAGGGGTTCTATCCGCTATTCGAACTCAAATCCTAGAACGGACACAAAAAATTAAAGCGAAATTAAGTATAATTAATAATGATGGTCAATCGGAAAGTGAATTTGCTCTTAGTGGATTACATCCTCGGGTAATAAATGTTGCAGGAAAACTTTTCAAAGATGGGTATTATCGTCAAGCACTACTGGATACCTATATCGCATTGATTGAACAAGTTAAAGCAAAATCTGGTCGTTATGATTTAGATGGGACCCAACTAATACAGCAGGTACTCTCACCTAAAAATCCTAAGATTGTAATTGGTGAGGACGCAGACGAAAGAATGGGTTTTATGTGGCTTTTTAGTGGAGCTGTTATGGGAATTCGTAATCCTAAGGCACATAGACTTAGCACTGGGATGAATGAAGATTACCAACGGACATTAGAATTACTTGGATTTGCTTCTTTTCTTTTCAGAACTTTAGATGATTCTAGCGTTTCTAATAATTGAGCGGTAGATTAGGGCGATGAATAACGTTGAACATCGTCTTTTTAATTTCCCTAACACTGGAATGTCACACGTATTTCGGAATAAAATAACGTTTTAGCACGCTGAATGGCTTTGTAACAACAATTTAACGTATCAAAGGATATATGATTATCCCCCTCGAAGTTTTCCGAAAAGTGACGGCTTCAATGTCATATTGTCAAGCAAATTCACTTTACTAATCGATTAAAAATACCTTCCAAACGCTTGGTACATCTAGGTTGTGCAACTGCTGATCCGTAGACCCCGAGGTTTCAAGAAACGCCATTTTCGGTCAAGCTGCATCAAGTGAAATACGGATCTAATCCGTCCACATAATAAATCCATTTGACGAAATTAAATGCTATTCAGACGTTAATCATATATCCTAGACAGTTACATAGACGTTTAAAGTTACATTAACGGTAACGTCGAATAACTCAGTTAACTCCTTTGTTTTAGCGTATTCATCGGTTATCCTCATTTTGTAAAAATAACGACTTTTACTTTAGTATGGTTATGTTAACGTATAATCGTTTAATCGTCATGACGTAATAAACCTCACTAACGCTCAGTTGAATCCTACTTATGCAGTCTTCTAATAAAATATACCGTTTATAATTTTTTAGATGTTACTGAAGCTTATAAGCTTTAGTTGCATCACCGAGCCGTTAGGCGAAGGTTATTACGTTACTACTTTTATTTAATCTTATCCTGATTTGTTAGAATACTAAACGTTAAACGTTATCTATAAGAATAAGAGTTAAACACACGTAAAAAGAGCCCTGCGCCTCACAGTCTCAATGGATTTACCGTGTTTTTTAATGTATCATATTTGCACAAAAACTGGGCATTGGAGTATCATATTTTCACAAATGCCATTTTTTCATTTTGCTTCCTTTAGTGTTTGTAATTCCTTTTCCTTTTGGTACAATTTCATGGTTTCCTGGAAATCGGCCCGAACCGTTTCTGTATATTCCGTTTCTTTATTCATGCGGTACATTAAATCCGGATTAACACGGTATATCGAAACGCCATGAGAGCCGATTTTTGCAACAACACCTCGTTTAGATAACTGATTCATCAACCTATTGATGGTTTATCGATCTATGCCTAGTAATTCCGCTAGTTCGCTTTCAGACATTGGATCAAGAGCCTTGTCGTCCTCTTCATTTGGATTTGTACACAGCAGGAACGTCTTATAATGAAAGTACGGTAGAATTGCATACAGTAATCCTGCGAGCTGAATCGTCAAATCATATTCCTCCTTGAGTTTCGTTGTAAACTGCTGATATAACTTGGTAAAATATCCATCGTTTACTACACCGATTGTGTGGTACTCGGAAGATACGCCATAAACGAAGCTCTTACCTTCTCTTTCCTTGTACAGAACGCCCGCTTCAACTAGCTTGGGTAGTAACCTTTTCGTCTATGGAACACTTTTACCAATAGCCTTCGAGATGCTATTAGCATTCATTCTGCAGCCTCGAATCGTTAGTTCACCTTTTCGTTTTAGGTTCATATACGGAAGCAGCAGAAATACTGCTCCCATTTCTTCAAGCGTCAATTTACTAGATAATGATTTTATCGCATCATGGTAACAAGCAACCCAATTTTTTGATCGCCCGTTAATAATCGCATAATCACGTTTAAGTTTTCTCTTATACGCTTCTCTTTGTTCGTTGGAAGTAACTGTGAATTTATTGGGATCAACTAATTGCTTGACTTCACCTGTTTCGTTGTTTAACCAATATTCAATTCCGCTTTCTGTCATTTTATATTTCGTATGACCCACTATGTTATCCATATTAAATTCTCCTATTCTTGTACTTTAGTAATTTTGGTAAAAAAGACGGTTCGTTGTTCATTTATTGTGATTACTAAGATACAACCCTACGATTAATAATTTTTTTATGTTCTTTTTGTTTTCCAGGATCAGGCGTGCGGAAAAATCTGCGTCCTCCTTGATTACGGCTCCAACATGTTCTTCATTATGTCCCTTACTTAAAAACTGAGCATAAATCTGTTCATCATTTAACTTACGATTTACTACCATATCTGTAATATTCGCATGTAAACTTAAATTGATGTCACAATCAAATGTACCGTAATGCAATCCATTAACTTCTAGTCGAAACCAATGTCGTTTGTCTGACTGTTTTTTACTAGGCTCAGCTTTGCTCAAAATATGGACTTGAACACCTTTGCTTGGATCACCGACAATTGGCTCTTTTGAGCGTTTTTTACGAGCATGTTCACTTAGTGTTAGTACCTCAAGATTTTGCCTGGTATTATTTAATCCGTTGCCATCTATATGGTGGACTTGCATTCCCTTAGGTGGATCCATTAGTAGACGATGGACATACTTCCCTCTGCTCTTAACATAAAAAGTACGGCTAGTTTTGTCCCATGTAACACAAATGTTATAACCACGACTTTCTAGAATATTAATATCCTCTGTACTAATCCGAACCTCTAGTAATCGGTCAAGACTTTCAACATAAATTGTTGTAGTGCCATCTCCGTTGTGCTTATATTTATTTTTCATCTGGACTTAAACCTTTCTCCTTTAGTTTATTTTGAAGCTTTTCAATTACCCAATTTTCTATAGCGTTATTAATACTCTTCTCGTCCGTTTCGTTTATTTTCAATTCATCCTTAATTGACTCAATTCGCCGAATTATACTATCAAGTTCTTCCAACTGAATTCCTCCATTTTTGCGTTAGCAAATTCATTTGTTAACTTATATTCCAAATTTAGATTTTTTACCCTCTAGTTCTAGCTCCTGTCACGGTGCCCACGTAATTTTTCTTTTATTATGGGTACTATTATCTCAAGTAGTTTAGTGTCGATCTCTTCTATAATCCCCATAAAATCAATACCTATCATTATTTCTTTTTTATAATTATGTAATTCTCCATATGATTCTATTAAGAAATTTACAAGGTCCAATTTGTTTTGAGCAGTTACTAGATCACTACATCTAGCTAAACTCCAAATTAAATTCTCATACATTTCACGTTCCACTTCTAGATCACAGTAACAATCAAGCGTACACCATAAACTCTCTAATCCTTTTAAGTCCTCTTTAGTAAATTTTTCTTGGTTAAATGTGTTCATTTGTAATTCCTCCATATTAGATATATTTGGTTATTTGCTACATTTCTTAAGCGACTGGAAAGGTTTATAAAGTGGTTGCTAAGTTAATTAGAAACACGCTCTGTAAACACATTGATCTATTATTGCTGATGTAACCATTTTCAAATCACCTCCTTAACTGTTCTCATATAGACAGTCCGGCCCATTTCGAGGTTTGTAACGCACTTAGACAAAATTTTTTTATTACAGTTGTAACCGTTGAATAATCTGAACCCTGAGCAGCTGTGAATTGGTTTTTCCAAATACTTTTATAACGAAAAAAAATACGCAACCTCAATGGCTGCGTATTTGAAATTAACGACATATATATATGATTATTGAACAAGACCTACATTAGTATTTAGTGAAAATATCTGATAAGCATGTGGTTTAATCCATGGCTTTCGATGGTATAAGTCGAAAAATTACGCTCAGAATATTAATGGGGATAGATTAATAGTCCGAAACTCACTGTCGAAAATGTAAATTATAAGTGTGGTGAACTAACATCAAACGAAATTAGGGGTGGCTGTAAAGTGAACGACCTATTAGTGGCAAAATTAACGATCGCACGTATTAAGGTGCAGCTTCTCGACCTTACTGGCGAGCTGATTGCAGACGATTTATCAGATAAGGATTACGCAATCCAACGATTGCTAAAAATTGTAGAATATATCGATGAGTATGACGTGAAGGTTAGCGATCTACATACGTAAAGCCCCAGCAAATTTGCTAAGGGCTTTATTCATTATCGTTTTGTTAGTTTGTAATGAGTAATAAAATGCCAGATAATATTTGCAACAATAATCGTTCCTACGCCTTTAACGAACGAAACGTCTAAAAAATTAGTAAAAAAACCCATAAATATTACGCTCACCTCGCTTTTACTTTAAAAATCAAAGTTTTAAGCAGGTCTCCTGACTTGTGCGTCTACCTACCCCAGCCTTCCCACACAGCGATTTGCACAGTGGCATACACCTTCCCATACAATGGATTGCGCAGTGGCAAAGATTCATCAGCACTTACAGTTGCGTAAACAGATTCGGATTTTAACCGAATTCCCTATTAAGCCGTAGATTATTTTAATTTATTGTCTCGCGGCACTTAAAGAACTTATTTAATTATAAGAGAATTATATAATTGGCTTTTCCATTTGGCAAGTTTTGGTGTATTAAATTCGTTTTTCGTGTTTTTGTGTGTTTCGAACATTTGACATTGAATAGGTGTTTTAGCTCATAGCGTAAGCTGCAGTTTTTATTTCCAGGCAAAATGAAGAATTAAAATTCGTTCCTATCGAAAGCTTTTCCTCAACTAGTTAACGATTACCTCAATTTGATATCTCGTTCTTAACCGATCATGACCTCTTTTAGAAGGAAGTTATTAGAATGTAAACGATGGGGATCGCATAAAAATTAATAGGAGGCGATCCAAATGGTTTATAAAAACATAGAAAAATTTTACTTAAGAAAAGAAAACGAAAGGAACAGGAAGCGAAGCTTAATAAGAGATCAAGTTATAAAGAGTTTCTTCACAGTTTATCTACCTCAAGATATTAAAACTACTATTAAAGCATCAGTTAAAAAGGATTATTTACCTACCTTCAGTTTACGTTACAAACTTCGATCAAGCTTAGAAAAAGTAGACGAAACGAAGTACATCGAATTGATGAACGATGAAGAAGGACCTTATATTCTTGTTGATTTCGATTTCCATAACGTCAAAGATGACATTTTGAATTCTAGTTATTATAAACAATATAAAAAACAACTCCGGTCCGATTTTATATTTAAAATTGACGGTAGAACCGAAGATGGTGACATTACTATTGACTTTTATATGTCATATGGACCCTTTTTATCAAATTTCTTCTAACTAAGACTGCCTCGGCTAATCAACTGAGGCTCTTTTTTGTATTTGCAGCCCAAATCTCAACCCTATTAAGTTAATCTATTACATACACTCCGATAACATCATTGAATGCAATCCGCTCAATTTCGCCAGGCTTTACTTCAACTCGTAGTTGATGAGTAATCGAGTCAACGTTATGTACTCGTCCCTTAAGTTCCTCCTTAAATCCATCGGTCCAAACCGTCAGCTTCACCGCTAGGTTATATTCCATCGCGTAAGCTATGCGCATGTCAAACTCCTCAGTATCGAATTCGCTAAGTAACGTCTTTGGCTGGCGCTCTTGATCCTTAAACATATCGCGCTGCATTTCGAAGACTTGCGGTATAAAGGAAGCTGCATTCCATTTAATTTTACCGCGATCTCTTATCGTCATTTCGAACATCTACTTCGTTCTTATTACACACGAACAAACGTTCTATATGTAAACAAAAAGAAAAACGTCTCCTATTCACCTTAGACGTTCTATACTTAATTATTCTATATAAGCAGGGTTAACTAAATAGACCTTTTAAAGATTTGATAAACTTATCCCACAATGATAGTTTAGAATGGAACGATTTTTTGTGATCCTTAGAAACATTTTTCTTATTTTCTAGTTTCTCTTCCTTATCTGTTTGAATACTGTTCGTTAAATTTTGTGTGTCAGTGTCTGTATCTGTGTATGTATCTGCATCTGTATTTGTACTAGTTTCAAAATTAGGAGGAGTATAGTCTTTACCTACGTCATCAAGCTGTTTTAATAGATTATCAAGCTCTTTGTCAGATTCCTCCCGTTGTTTATTTAACTCTTCCGTTTGTTTTCTTAATTCTTCTTCAAGTTTCTTATTTGTATCGGGGATTGTTGTAAAATCTGGAACTTCCACATCGTAATTGTTGCCACTTGAATAATCTGGTTCCGTCTTTGTTCCTTCCTGACCGGTATAAGGATTAATATTTCCTTTTGTTGACCAGTTATTGTTGAAATTCCCGTCTGGATTGCTCCGATAATGTGGTTGTACATACGTTCCGTCTTTTCTAAAATAGCCATTAACGTGAACGGATGCATAAGTTGGAGTAACCGATAAAATTAACAAACCACTTAACAATAGTAGCCCAATTATCTTTTTTAGTGTCATGAGCGTCCCACCCTCTTCCTACCTAAATAGTAACAATTCACTAGTAACATTTCCATAAAATCCCTTCGACAAATTAAAACTATTTTAATAAAAAAAACCTGTGTATCCACGTAAATTTCTCGTCTATTTATATAAGTAATTCAACGGGAAATCAGCTATTTGAGTCTGCACATCAATGCTCGAAATTTGAACGCACCAAAACACTATATTTATACATGTCTGACTAAGTATTCTTCGTAAACTAAATGAAACACACCGATAGTTAAGTAATTAGATTAGATCGTAAGTTTGTCTATGAATATGTTGGCTTTCCTCTATTTTATTGCGATTTTCGAATTGCCATCTGGTACTCCTCCTGCTCTCTATATAAAATACAAACAAATGTTCCTTTGTTAGTCAAAAGAAAAACGCCTGATTAGGCGTAAATTATTTGCCTTGGTAACAAGTACCGCAATATATTCTACCGCCTGCTTCATATGTCTCGGCATCTCTTAGTTTTTGACGGCAGTCGTAACATTCGTATGAATCACGTCCATCGTAATCGTAAACTGAAGCAGAATTCCCCGTATTATAATCGCTCATATGAAGTTCCCCTCTCGTTGTCTTTTCATTCCGTAAATACTATTCCGAGATCAAAGAAATTATGCCAATAAAAAAAACGCCACTCGTTAAAGTGACGTAATTGGTCCTTAATTATATACCTAATTAGGCGGAGAGTTTTTGCTTTGGTGATTCTAATGGCCCAAATTTCTATACAGGATAATCTGATCACCAACGTTAAGAATATAGAATTTCGCACCAAGTGACTTAACGAATATGGTCTACCATTTAATACTTATTAAGAAAATTATTGACAACATTACTAATATTCGGATAAATTGTAATTGTAGGTTAATATTTTTAAAGCCGTAGGACGTACGGTTACACTGTCGGTCATAAATACCGCCTCAATCCCGTAATGACAATACGTTGACATATCGATGACATATCGGATAGTTTCCTAAACTATTGGTCAGGGGTATTGTATTACTCTCTGTGAATTAGTAAAACCATTGTAAAATCAACCTTCCTGGAACGATTTTACAATGGTTTCTTTGTTATATTGATCCTAAAATAACTTGATTCGTTTTACTCAGATTCTCCAGTTTGAATAAATAACACTTCAAAATGAGTCCTCCAAATGGTAATAAATTATTTTATTTAATAAATGTATATTTATTAGTACTAGAATCCTCACTAATATAAAACCCTTTTTTAGATTCAAAGTAATACATTAAAGGGCTACTGCTGTTCTTTATAATCAATTCTCTTAAATCCTTCGCTATTTGAAACCTATTGATAAATGCACTTTTCCTCATATCTAACTCTACTATATGTCCGTAGCTTGTAAACACTTTTGTTTTTCGAATTCCAAGAGATTGTATATTTTTTATATGTATAAGGGAAAACCAGACACAATTTCTCTTTTTCATAGATTTTGTTGGAAGTAGATAAATACCTAGTGGTGAATTAATGGTAAGTGGATACATATACAATTGTCCCAGAAGATTTTTAGAACTATGTAATGACCCACGTAGATTTGAGCCTACTAGTAATAAATTTGCATCAATTACCTGCGATGGAGTCAAATCTACCAGAAAAGTTTCTTCCCCATCTATCACCCTAGTTATAAGTTTACCATTACAATCATACTCTCCTGTCAACAAGACTGTCTTTTCATTAATCAAATAATCTTCTCTTATTTTCATATGTAATCCCTCTTTCTAAGGTTAAATATTGATTTTTTTCAGAAAAAGGGTATACTAACAAAGTTGGTATACCCAACGGAATTAATCCTCGGGAACTGTCTTGCCGGACTACTGCCCGAGGGTTTTTATCTTATGTTTCACATTTTCCAAACCTCCTTTCTACGCACCTATTATACTAGTCTTTTAACATCAAATTGAAATAGAGTTCATATTTTGTAACCCCCGTTTCCACTATTTAATGTTAAAAACCTTTATTCGAAAGTTCCACAAAATCCCACTCGACAATATTATAGGTAATTCGACACATAAAAGTAAATTGTTATTTTAGAGTTCCATTAATTTAATTCTATCCCAATTTATTGACGGATTTCTCAATTCTAGCAGAATCTTTACAATCTTTAATTATTTAAGTATAATATATAACTCTGAGAATATTGAATACTTTTTCCGAGTGTTTTTTTAATAAAATTTAAATTTTATTAAGATAATTTGATTGTTTAAATATAAGATCTATATTTTTTAAAGATATCCTTTATTGTTAACTAATTGTTCAAAATTCAAGAATTATACATATTTAGGAATTCTCTAGTTCTTGCTCGATCACATGCTGTTTTTATGTATACTTGGTTTTTAGTCGGCTTATGTTTTTTCGTTGAGGTTTATTAATGACCTTCACACAAAACCATATGCCTAAAAATGTTAATTTAACAACCAATCGTAGGCATTTTACTTCTCTAAAATGGACTCAAATTTTTCTTCCGATACTAATGGTCGGGTAACACCATTTCTTTATTCACCTTCCCTAGGATAATTTAGTCCAAGGAGTGTTTAAACTAGATATGAGTTTGTTCCAACTCTCTTATCTTCATTCCCCCTCTTAAAATACCCCGCTATAGCTGGAAAACTCATGAATTCCTTCCTCATGTCCCGAAACGAAATCACATTATTTCCTCTAGTGAGCTGGTAATCTAGCGAATAAACGTGACAGTTCAATGGGTTTTGATGAAATGTTTTGGTATAGAATTGGATTGCTTCTTGCTTGCTGGCTGCAAAGATAAAGACAAAATCCTTCTGGTTCATCTTCAGTGAGTAGATGCCAACTTTATGAAAACCTAAAAAATTATTTTGAACCAATTCCTTTACTTTATGATGGTCTGCTTGTTCTAAGTCTATTTTAGAAATGTCGTCATCTAAAGAAATTTTCTGCTCTGCTAGTAAATGGTAGATGCAATGGGCCAATGAGGATTCTTCATAACGGAAACAATCCATGTAAAGATCTTTCACAATCATGTGATCACACCTCGATATAATATTTTTTTCGGCTAAATATAGGTTATAAAATGGTAGGACCCTATTCCTTCTGGTCCTCAATCCTTCCTGTGTGCTCATTGTAATTGACAGCGATGCTTCCAACTGGACCATTTCTGTTTTTCGAGACGATGATTTCAAGGGAATGATTATCTGTGTCCTTGTCATAATACGACTCACGATATAAGAACAAAATGACATCGGCGTCTTGTTCCACACTGCCCGATTCCCGAATATCAGACATCATCGGCCGTTTATTGGCTCTTGATTCCACCGATCGATTGAGCTGCGCCAAACAAATGACGGGGCAATCAAAATCCTTCGCCATCGTTTTAAGGGATTTGGATATTTCCGTTACTTGTAAATGGGAATTCCCTCCGTAAAATTGACTGGAATGGATCAATGTTAAATAGTCGATAAAAAGGATTGGTTTCTTGTATGGAAATTGATTGATCATTTTTCGCGTTTTCGCTCTCATTTCGGCAATGGTTTGTCCCGCCCCATCAAAAATTTGCATATGGGTTTCCGTGAGATTACCAATCACATCCGACCATTTATTCTTTTGATTTTCAGTTAGCATTCTTTTTGGATCCCGCATTTTTGCACGGTTAAAACCCCCAGTCGAAGCCATTAATCGGGAAGTTATCAGCTTTTCAGGCATTTCTAAGGAAAATACGAGTGGCAGAAACCCTGCCCAACCCGACATTTTGGCAAAATGGAGCATCACGTCGGTTTTTCCCATCGATGGTCTTGCTGCTAAAATCGTCACTTCCCCTCCCTGAAAGCCTCCCGTCACTTCGTCGAGCTTTTTGATTCCCGTTGTTGAACTTTTCTGGCTTATTCGATCTTCCCAGGGTGCCTCATAAATATCTACCAATGCTTGTTGTAAGGACGTGTGATCCTCCATTTTCATTTGGTTAATTTTATCCAATTCGGCAATGACTTTAGCAATCTCCCAATCATTCAGGGCTGCAACCGTCAAGATATTTCTCTTTTTCCGTTCTTTCCATTGATCAAGAATGAGCTTCTCCATTCCGTCGAATTTCTCCAGATCTGCGTATGATAACAGCTCCGATAGGTAAGACATTCCACCTAAGGAATCGAGGTCTGGTAAGGTGGTTAATGTGATCAAATCAACATTCTTACCCGCCCGGTTTAACTCCACCATTCTTCGCATTAATTCTTTATGCCGTGTACTTTCTAGCTGTTCTGATTGAATGACGGTATCTTGGAGTAAGTACTCCGCCTTCATCAAGCTTCCTAAAAACGCTTTTTCAGCGATACTCATCAATCTTCACCTGCCGTAAGGTCGAGTTTAAATCCACCTGGAATAGCTCTTCCGGCAGGAAACGATTCGGTTGATGGCCTATGCTTTGGTATAGGCTTTTGGTTCTCATGATAGGAATCTATTTCTTCTACAGTGAGCAAAGACTCATTTTCCCAGTTTTTCAGAATCCCAACCACATAGCTTAGCCTTCGCTTGTTATTGGCACACGCAATATTCATCGCTTTTAAAATCATATCTTTCTGCTGTAAAAAGCTAGAATCCTCTAACCAAGATAAAAGCTGCATTTTCGCATTCACGTTCGTATAACCAAATCCATTGTTGTCCCAAAACTCAACAATTTCTTTAACATCATCTGTTTTTTGACTACTCTGTAATGGATTCACTATGTCTGGATTTTTCTCAAGATTTGGATTAAAAGCCTCTTGTTGTTGTTTTTTATTTTCTTTTTTATTTTTCTTTTCTTTTTCTTTTTGTCCCCGTATCGTATAACGTTGCAAGAACGGATCGTCTAACTCTTCGCATTCAGTAGCAATATATGTATCATTTTCATCTTCTTCACTATTATCATTACAGTTGAACATCTCATCTCGTTCACAAAAAGATACAAATAGGCTGCGAATTTCCTGTTTTTGAATGGATTCCAAAACATATTGAATCAGCGAGAGATCCTCTACATCCTTTAACTCGGAAAAAATACAATCCATCACCGGTTTCCCGCCTTTATGTAGGTTATATTTCCCCCAGTTTTTAAGCGCAAGTTCTCTCGTTTCAGGATTATAACGAATCACCTTGTGATGCACGATGAATCTTTCCATTAATGAATGAACACTCTCAATCGAATAGCCCAAATCAAAAGCCATTTGTTTTTTGGTAATCTTATAGATTCCAATTTGAGTCGTATGGGGATTCGTAAGAAGATAAAGATAGAAATATTTATCCTCCGGGGTCATCTCTTCTGAAACAATCGGATTCTTCCAAAAATCAGTACGTACCATTCGATATTTTGCCATCTTCAACCACTGCCTTTCTCCTAATAGAATTCCTTCATACTTGATATAGAAATAAATGATGCAAATGGTCATATGTTTTTCAATAAAATGTGAATCTTTTATGACACCTTTTCATCACCTTGTCCTTAGCAAGGGCTTTATGTAAAAGCCTACGTCTTCAGCACCTCTACCATATCGAGATTTACGAGGTGAAGCGACCTTCCAATTTTCATTTTTGAGGGCATTATTAGTGCGAAACGATAAAAAAACGCCACCAAAAATGATTTTTGGAGGTGTTTTTTGCAATTTCGGTGATTTTATAGCCTTTTTTGTGTGAATGCGTTTATCCTTCTTAGGTTATATAAAAGGAACTGTTTCCCAGCTTCTTCTATTCTGCTTATTTATTTATTTATTTGTTTTACTTTCATAGGCTTTTTTTCCTTGCTTACTTTGATGATTTCCCCAATAATACTGGGGCAATTTCTTCTGTTGTTACTGCGCCCATTTCCAATCCGATTGGAGAATGAACCTGCTCCATCTGTTCTTGTTTGACTCCTTCACTTTTTAATTTTTAAAAGTAACATGTTGTTTTATTGAGCAGGATAATGTTTGTTTGAATCCTTGTAAAAAAGTTCACAAAACATTCACAGACACCTGCAAGAAACCATGTTAGTATACCTCATGTGGCAAAGGCCATTTCATCTTAGCGCAGTTGAAAATACTTTTGGTGTTACCGCTATAGATGTTTATCAATAGAATCAGGTCCTGTAATTGTTGAATATGAAATGTAATGGCTGGGCTTAATAGCCCTTCATATAGAGTGAGTAAATACTTTGAGATTTGGGGGCTGAAATAATGTTTGATACTTATATGGTTTACAAGTATTTTAAAGGTGTGTTTATTGGAAGGTCCTACCACCAAGGAGCTACTAAGAAGACTTTAATTAATTCATTGGCTAAAAGTTATAGAGATGGTGAATTACGGTTGGGTAAGATTGTACATTTTGATGAAGCTAGAGTGTTTAAGCTTATTGACGGTAAAGAAGAGTTTGTAAAGAATGTTACTAAATTTAAAAGCATGCCTATGGCTTAATATAGGGTTCCATTTTGAGGTGCAAAGTAAATAAATGGGAAGAGAAAATGGCGTGCAAACTGACAACAGGTTGGCATGCCATTTTTTGAATTAAATTGCCCGCTAATTGAATTTCTTTGCTATTTTATTAGTGGTGACTTCGATTTTCCCCGGCAGGACAAAAAGATACTCAATTAAGCTTTCTAATAAGTCCATTAATAACGAGGTCGTCTCGTAATCCATTTCAGTTTCCAATTCAAGCATCCGATGTAGGGAATTATCAGTTACCAATAAATTGCTAAGGGATTGAATAGGCTTTGCCAATTCAACATGATTCGGTAGGATTTCAAGCTGTTGAGACAATGGCTGTGCCTTACTTTTTTCACCGAGAAAATGCTTTAGGATACTTTCAATCACTCTTTTTGACATAACGGCAGTAGCTGAATTTTCTCTAGATTGATAAACATTTATTGCTGAACGGTATGCCCTGATCAGGTCCTTGGGTATATTGGGTAGAGTTTCTAATTGATTAATCGGATGTTTGGAAGCTTGAAGGTCATAAATATAAGTATCAGCAAATTCGCCTTGTTCATCTAGAACTTCCTTAGTCATAATGATAAAAACTGCTGATTTTTTACATGATGGACAACTACACTCAATTACCATGCCATTCTTACTGCTCTGGTAGTTTGCATTAAGCATAAATTCAGTTGTATTTCTGCATCCCGGGCACTCACATTGAATACTCTTTGGTATTTTTAGATTCCCATACTTAATGTGAGACATGATGGAGCCTGGATTTATCCTTCTCATTCGATAGCCTCCCGATTTTTCCATTTATGCATAATACAGTGTGTCTCCTTTTACTACTTCACAGATTAAATTTAATGACTATAGTTTTTTCATCCATTAGTATATCCATTCAAAGAACTCATAAAATATTTCCTTTAATGCATGTTTTAGTTACCCAAAAAGCTAAATAACAAAGGTTATGTTTAACATTTACAGTATGAATTGGGTATAGCATTTGATCTATTTTAAAAAATAAGTGGATACCATTAAAGGATATCCACTCACAAAAGGATCAATGACTTCTACCCTATCAATTTAACAGGACAGGTTCTAGCTCAAATAACCAAGTTATTTTTTCTTTTCTCTGTTTTTTGATTGTAAGATGCTTTTTGTGCTGTTATTACCAACGCGGGTGATTCATTGTCAATAAATAGGTCATTTTTAAAACTTCCAAATCCCAAAATATTTGAAAATCCCGCTGTTTCCAGTAAATCAAACATTTCGCTTTTCCTAAGGGGATACAGCAATGTTTTATCTGTATACTCGCTATCCTCTATACGCAAAGTTCCTTGAAAGCAAATATGTTCTCCTTCTCGGCTGTAGCTAGGCACATAGTCACCACTTACCATTTGGTGAATGTTTTCTGACTGGATTGTAAGAATTGTGTCAGTTTAATAAGGTAAACCTGATTCTTATCTTTTATATAGAAGGTAATTCAATACTTGTATCAACTTCGTGCTTCGTTAGTTGAAGAAATCATTCCAAACCGCTTAAGTTATAACACTTTGATACAACGACGTTCATAATTAAAGACACCCGACCCAATATTGTTAGAGCCTTGCGATTAAACGTGTCAAACTCATAGAATCGTGCTAAATCAATATAATGCTAAAGCCTTTTAATTTCTTCTAATGCACGTGTTGCAATCATCGTCTACACAAAGCCACTCCAGCCTATGGGAAAAAGACTGCATTTTTACACAATTGATTAGGTAACAAAAGAAAAGCCTTTTCTCGATTTACATAAACCGAAAAAAGGCTTTATTGTGGTGCAGTACACTAAATTTCCTGCTCCGATTCGTTTCTAATGCCTGGCTCCTACCAGCGGTGTGCCTTCGCATTGCTCCTTAAGATGATAGCACTTTGCGTCAATTGAGTCTCTCCGTTTACCTGCGATCTGGCAAACTTTGGTCTCGTGTTATTGTGGCAAATTCGCTCTGAGCGAGAATCTAAATGATCTTTGTAGCTCATCCAAAATCACCTCATCATAGGATACTTGAAACGGATATCCTCTAGGGATATCATTTATATCATTTGTAAAACTACCCAAAATTATAAACAAATTGCTTTTTTAAATATATCTTTTCCTACTGATATTGATGCGATTGGTTTTGTACTATGAATAATAAACAGGTTTTGGCAGTGGTTAAGTTACTTTTAGCCGTTCTGCCATGTTGTTTGGATATGATCAAGGCTATTTGGTTGCCAACGTTTGTTTTATATATTTACTACTTATATCATCAAGTCGAGCAATAAACCGCTGTGTGGTTCTAACATGCAAATAGTTGTTTTTACGTTTGAAACTCGATAAATAATCCAAAAACCTTTTGCCAATATCTGATTATGCTGCCATTATCGTTCCTCCCTTTTATCTTCCAATGATTACAATCCGCTATTTATTAGTAGATACACCGGAATCAAAGAATCCTAGAGAAACAATCCATGTAAAGATCTTTCACAATCATGTGATAACACCTCGTAATAAGATTTTTTTCGGCTAAATAGAGGTTATACAAGGGTAGGACTCGATTCCTTCTGGTCCTCAATCCTACCTGTATGCTTGTTGTAATTCACAGCGATACTTCCAACGGGACCATTTCGGTTTTTCGAGACAATGATTTCAAGGGAATGATTGTCCATGTCCTTGTCATAATACGACTCACGATATAAGAACAAAATGACATCGGCGTCCTGTTCAACACTGCCCGATTCCCGAATATCAGACATCATCGGCCGTTTAATGGCTCTTGATTCCACCGAGCGATTTAACTGTGCCAAACAAATGACGGGGCAATCAAATTCCTTCGCCATCGCTTTAAGGGATTTGGATATTTCCGTTACTTGTAAATGGGAATTCCCTCCGTAAGATTGACCTGATTGGATCAGTGTTAAGTAATCGATAAAAAGGATCGGTTTCTTGTATGGAAATTGATTCATCATTTTTCGCGTTTTCGCTCTCATTTCGGCAATGGTTTGTCCCGCCCCATCAAAAATTTGCATATGGGTTTCAGTGAGCGCATTAATTCTTTATGCCGTGTACTCTCCAGCTGTTCAGGTTGGATCACGGTGTCCTTGAGTAAGTACTCCGCCTTCATCAAGCTTCCTATGAACGCTTTTTCCGCAATACTCATCAATCTTCACCTGCCGTAAGGTCAAGTTCAAAACCACTTGGAATAGCTCTTCCGGTAGGAAACGATTCGGTTGATTGCCTATGCTTGGGTACGGACTTTTGGTTTTCATGATACGAATCAATTTCTTCTACGGTTAGTAAAGATTCATTTTCCCAGTTTTTCAGAATCCCAACCATATAGCTCAGTCTTCGCTTGTTATTGGCACACGTAATATTCATCGCTTTTAAAATGACATCTTTCGGCTGTAAAAAGCTAGAATCATCTAACCAGGATAATAACTGTTGCTTGGCATTCACGTTCGAAAAACCAAATCCATTGTTGTCCCAAAACTCAACAATTTCTTTTATGTCTTTTTGTTTAATCTGTAGTGCGGTCTCAATGTCTGGATATTTATCTAGATTAGTTTGGAGAGCTTCTTGTTGTTGTTTTTTATTTTCTTTTTCTTTTTCTTTTTGCCCCCGAATCGTATCACGATGCATGAACGGTTCATTTAATTCTTCGCATTCAGTAGCAATATATGTATCATTTTCATCTTCTTCACTCATATCATTGCTGTTAAACCTTTCTTCTTGTCCACAAAAGGATTCAAATAAGCTGAGAATTTCCTGTTTAACAATGGATTCCGAAACATAAAGGATAAGCGAGAGATCCTCGACATCTTTTAATTCAGAATAAATACAATCCATGACCGGTTTCCCGCCTTTATGCAGGTTGTATTTCCCCCAGTTTTTAATCGCCAGCTCTCTCGTTACAGGATTGTAACGTATCTCTTTGTGATGATGGATGAATCGTTCCATTAAGGAATGCACACTCTCAATCGAATAGCCCAAATCAAAACCCATTTGCTTTTTTGTAATTTTATAGATACCAATTTGAGTCATATTTGGATTCGTAAGCAGATAAAGGTAAAAATACTTATCCTCCGGGGTCATCTCTTCTGAAACCATTGGATTCTTCCAAAAATCTGTACGAATCATTCGATGCTTTGCCATCTTCAACCACTGCCTTTCTTCTAATAAAATCCCTTCATATTTGATATAGAAATAAATGAAGAAATGGTCATATGTATTTCAATAGGTTGTGAATTTTTATGACACCTTTTCATCACCTTGTCCTTAGCTAGGGCTTTATGTAAAAGCCTCCGTCTTTGAGCACCTCTACCATATCGAGATTTACGAGGTAAAGCGAACTTCCAATTTTCATTTTTTAGGGCATTTTTAGTGAGAAACGGTAAAAAAACGCCACCAAAAATGATTTTTGGTGGCGTTTTTTTGCAATTTCGCATGATTTTATAGTTTTTTTCAGAAGAAGCTGTAATTTTCTTATTCCTTTCTTTATGATAATAATCTCTTATTTAATTTAGGAGTATACATGACCAAGAATCCAGAACGCCCAAACGTGTATAGAATGAAAGCCAGCCATAGGCCATGATTATGCCAGATAGGCGTTGCCATAATTTGTATAACGATATATAAGATCATTGCGTAAATCATAGAGTTTCGAACGGGAGCAATTTCAGTTGCACCTGTGAAGACTCCATAAATGACAAGGCCAAAACACGCGGCAAACGGGTAAAGGATTAGCCATTTTCCATATGTAGTTGAAAGTTCGATTACACTTGGTAGATTGGTAAAAAGCGCAATAATTTGTTCTTGAAATAATCCATATATACAAGCTATAACAATAGCCGTAATCACCGACCATTGCTTTGATAAAGTAAGTGTTTGTTTATATAATTCCTTGTCCTTAGATCCTACCGCTTTGCCGACCAGAATACTGGTTGCATTGGCAAACCCTTCGAAGAAATAAGCCATTATGTAATGAATTTGAAATAGAACAGCATTGGCTGCTAAAAAGTCCGTTCCAAACGAATCACCTTTTGCTGTAAACATATTAAAAACGACTAATAAACAAATGGTTCGTATAAACAAATCCTTGTTAACGTTAAACATCTTTTTCATAGACTGTGTATCTATCAGTTCTTGAAACGATGGTAACCTCCAATCAAACGGTGATGCCTTCATCACAATGAACAGCCCTACTATAAAAGCTGTCACTTCAGCAATCAATGCAGCAGCAGCGACTCCTTTTACCGCAAAAGAAAGGACATGAACAAAAAGAATGGCTAAGATCATATTCAAAACATTCATTAACACCTGTAAACATAAAGATTCTTTAATCTTTGCCATCCCCATTAGCCAGCCTAGGATCACATAGTTCAGCAATGTAAACGGTGCTCCCCAAATTCTAATTCGAAAATATTCAGCTGCAAACCCACTGACATCAGAATCGTTTGAAAACAATATCAAAGCTAGATATTCAATCGGCCATTGTAAGAGAATAAAACACACCCCAACCACAACAGCTAATAAAAATGGACGCGATAAAGCAAGGATTCCTTGTGCTTGATCGCTGGCCCCATTCGCTTGTGCGGCAAAAGCAGATGTGCTAACCCGTAAAAAACCGAATACCCAATACAAAGTATTAAAAATAAGCGTCCCGACTGCAACTCCTCCAATATAGGCCGGATCAGGAAGCTGCCCCACAACGGCTGTGTCTACAGCACCTAACAAGGGCGTTGTCATGGTCGAGATCGTTAGGGGAATCGCCAAAGTGAGGTACGCACGATGATTCATTAGGAATTTCCTCCTCCTATCCATTCAAATAGAACAATAGCCCCGATTATGCAAATGAAATCGAGGCATTCGAAAAGTGTATATACTGTTTAAATTAAGCACGTCTAACCGAACGGAAACGTGGGTGTTCGGCCAGCATTGAATCTCTCAACTCAGTTACTACAGGATATTCTGAAGTAAAAAACTGTTTTTTTTCATCATAAAGCTGAACCAATTCTCCTTTTTCTAGTACACCTAATCTATCACTAATCGTATAGGCAGCTTTAATATCATGTGTAATAAAGAGATAGGATAACCCGTAGTCTGCTTTTAACTCCTTTAGTAATTCTAAAATAAGGGTTTGATTCACCATATCTAGACTACTGACAGACTCGTCTAAGACTATCAGCTTTGGCTTGAGTGAGATGGCTCTTGCAATATTGATTCTTTGCAATTGCCCACCGCTAAATTGATTAGGGTATTTTTTTAAGTCCTCTTCACTTAGCCCTACCCTTTCTAATAATTCAATAACCGTTCGTTTTTGCTCAGCAATTGTTAGCTTTTCATAATTTTCTAGCGGCTCTGCAATAATCCGTTCGGCCGTCATACGAGGGTTAACCGATGAGTAGGAGTCCTGAAATACAGCTTGAAGATCACGACGAATCTTTTGACGACTATGCTTATCTAGGGTATAAATATCATGCCCTTGAAAGAGAACCTGTCCATACTGCGGTCGTTCCAGACCAAGAATCACTCGTCCTAAGGTACTTTTACCAGCTCCGCTCGTACCAAGCAAACCTAAACAGGTTCCTTCCTCAATAGATAGAGATATGCCGCAAAGTATTTTTTTAGAACGATCTTTCCAGTTGAAAAACGTTCGAGATCCATAGCTATGGGTTACTTCATTTAATTGTAATAAACTCATTTTTTCACCCCTTATATAGGCTTAAGTCAAGCTAAATGGATGGCAGGTTCATCTAAATTTAATCTTGTGCGTGCATTTAAAAGCTTTTTCGTATACTCATGCTGCGGCTCATCGAATAGTTGGAATACACCCGCTTTTTCTACTATTCGACCATTCTGCATAACTACAACTTCATCAGCCATTTCAGAAATGACACCAAGATCATGGGATATTAATAATATGGCTGAACCATAATCAGAGCGTATTTTATCTAAGTGGTACAGTACTTTCTTTTGATTATTTACATCAAGTGCCGTTGTCGGTTCGTCGGCAATAATTACTGCAGGATGTAAACATGCTGCAATAGCAATCATCACCCGTTGAAGCATACCACCACTCAATTGAAAAGGATACTGTTTTAATAGTTTAACGGGATCTGGTAAATTCACATGTTGCATCGCCTCAATGACCAGCTCTGTTGCTTGTTTTTTATTCCATTGTGTATGCGAACGAATGGTTTCAATAAATTGATGTCCAATCGTAAAAACAGGCGTAAAAGCATTCATCGGATTTTGCATAATAAAGGCGATATCCTTGCCGCGGATCTCACGCATTTCTTTCTCACCTAAACCGTTCAATTCGCGTCCTTGTAATACAATATTGCCTTCAATCGTTGTCGTTTTCTGATTGAGAAGCTGAAGAATGGACATACTCGTAACGGTTTTACCGCAGCCACTTTCCCCAACAAGACCCAGTACCTCCCCACGCTTCAGTTCAAAATTGATATCCTCAACAAGCGTTGCAGTACCAGTTTTTGTTTTGACCTGTACATGTAAATCTCTCACTTGTAGCACATTCGACTGTTCTGTACCCAACATTCTCATTCCTTTTTATGATTGACGTTTGACACCGTAACGTTCGGATAACGCTTCGCCCAATAAATTGAAGGTCACAATCACAAGCATAATCATCAAACCTGGATAAAGCATTAATTCTGGATTCGACCGAATATATGACTTTCCTTCGTGAATCATCGCTCCCCATTCAGGTGTAGGCGGTTGTACTCCTAAACCAAGAAATGACATGGCGGATATATCCATGATCGCCCAACCCATTTCTAATGTACCCATAACCACTAGTGGCGGGAGCACATTTGGGACAATATGATTTTTTATGATTTTCCATTGCGATGAGCCGCTTATTTTCGCCGCTGCAATAAAGTTTTGTTCCTTCAGACTTAGAACCATTCCTCGGAACATTCTCGCGTAATAAACCCATTGCACAAGCATCAGCGCTAGAATGACCTGCTGAAGTCCGGGACCGAAAATACCAACCAATCCAAGGATAAGGATAAGACTAGGAAAAGCCATCACACCATCACAAAATCTCATTAAAACCTGATCCACCCAGCCGCCTTTATATCCAGAAAAGGTTCCAATCAATAAACCAATCGTTAAAGATGAAATGAAAATGAGCATGGCAAAGCCTAAAGATATTCGTCCCCCATATAAAAGGCGCGATAAGTTACATCTTCCTAAATGATCCGTTCCAAATGGGAATTCCCAGGATGGAGGCTGTAGTTTATAAGCTAAATTGACCGCAATCGGATCATTTGGTGCAATCCAGGGAGCCAATAACGTGATGATAAAAAGAATCCCTAATACAATGGTACATATCGGAATCACTTTTTGATTTAAAAATATACTGCGTACACTGGTTATCATCGTTGTTGCCCTTCTTTCCTGGATATGCGCGGGTCAATAAACATTTGAATCAAATCCACCAATAGGTTGCTAAAGATAAATAAACTAGCCGCTATAAGTACATAGCATTGAATGATAGGGATGTCACGATTAAAAATTGCTTCTATAAAATAACGGCCAAACCCAGGCCAAGAAAAAACGGTTTCCACGATAATTGTTCCAGTCAGCAATTTCCCAAGATTCATCCCCAGACCAGTAATCATCGGAGAAATGGCAATCCTTAAGACATGCTTGGCCATAATGGTTTTTTCTTTTATTCCCCTTGTCCTTGCGAATAGCACATAGGGCTCTTGTAAATTTTCAAGAATGCTAGCACGCAGCAATCTTGTGTACATTGCAATTAAAGGAAGTGCCAGCGTAATCGAAGGCAATACAAGATGTTGCCATGTTCCAAAACCCTCAACGGGGAAAAGATCAAGTTTTACAGAAAAGAAAAAAATCAATAGATAACCCAGCCAAAAAGAAGGAATGGAAGCCCCGAAAAAGGAGAGCATGCGACTGAAATGATCAATTAACCTGTTTTTCTTTACTCCTGCCAGAAAGCCAAGAGGGACACTGACAAGCACCGCGATGAATAAACTCCCGAGCGCAAGCTGGAGGGTTGCTGGAATTCGGTAGATTACCTCGTCCCAAACGGGCTTATTCGAAACATAAGATATGCCAAAATCAAGTTGGCATATCTTCATAATAGAGTTTACATATTGAATATAGAATGGTTGATCTAAACCAAACTCATGTCTTTTCTGGGCCAAAATCTCATCGGTCGGTTCGATATGTGCTGCTGTTAAATAAGCCTCGGCCGGATCCACCGGTGAAAAGTGAATCATTCCAGTTGTTAGAAGTGCGGCCAAAAGGAATACTGGGATAATGGACATTATTCGTTTAATAATATAATTGCCCATAATAGCCTCCTACTGCTAACTACTTGATGGTAATTCCTGTGAATGGATTTTCGTCACGATTCGCAGAGAAATTGAAGTTAGTAACATCTTTTTGATAGATCGCTGTTTTCTTAATATAAGAGATAGGAAGAATTGCCCCTTGATCCTGCAGTGATGTTAATATAGATGTGTACAGCTGTTGTCGTTCATTCTCGTCAGTTGTCTGAGGAACCCGGGCGATTTGTTGGAGTAATTCCGCTTTGTTTGGATAGGCTGAAATGGCTTCATTAAATCCAAATCCTTCTTTTGCCACAATGTTAATAAATGTATGCGGATCATAAGGAGCACCGTAGTTACTAAAGAAATTAATATCAAACTTATTATCTTTAAATCTTTGAACTTGATCCGCAAGCTCTACCCCAACAATATTTAATTTCACCCCAATGGCAGCCCATTCTGATTGCAGCGTTTCTGCCATTGCTTTTTGAATAGATTCTGCTGAATCGTACATCATTTCCATTTCAAGTGGCTGTCCATTTTTTTCCCGAACCGTTTTCCCCTTAGGAAGTTTCCATCCTGCTTCGTCTAATAACGCTTCTGCTTTCTCAACATCATATCCAATCTTCGTAACATCAATTTCGGAAGTATAAGGCAAGTTTGTCGGTAAAATAAAATCTGCTGCTTCTTCTAGTCCTGAAGTGATTCCTTTCACCATTGCCTCTTTATTAAACCCATAATGTAACGCTTGGCGAACACGTTGATCGGAAAGCTGTTCTTTATTAGTATTCATAACAAGCTGTCTTGTCGCTACCGGCTGAGAAATGCTAGTTTCATATTTATCAGTTGATTCTAATTGTTTGAAAGCGTCTAAACTGATCACACCTTCTCCGTAAATTAAATCTAACTCACCTTTTTCAAACGCTAGTACTCTCGTTTCTGCATCAGGAATGACTTTCACTTGAATTTTTTCTACTTTTGGAAGCTCACCCCAATAGTTTTCGTTCCGTTTGAAAATCGCATATTCATCCGCTTTATACTCTTCCAAAATCCATGGACCTGTACCAACTGGTTTCACAATTCCTTTTGAGGTATCACCATTATCAGGGAATCCAGCTTCACCTAAGAAACGAACAGGACGAACAACAGCTAGCTCCTGAATCGTTGGATAATATGGTTCGGTTAATGTCATTTTAAACGTATTTTCGTCGATCACTTCCATATTTTCAATTTTCGAAAGGAAACCCAACCAACTATGTAATTCCATGTGGTTCAGAATTGTATCAAAATTCTTTTTCACAATTTCTGCATTAAAGCTAGTACCATCTGAGAATTTCACATCTTTTCGCAGATGAAATGTATATATTTTTCCGTCCTCAGAAATTTCCCATGACTCTGCAAGATGCGGTTTTAGCTCTCCCCCAGCTCCGTAACTTACTAACGGTTCATATACCATTGACTGAGCAAATAATTGTGAAGGATTATACACATGGGGATTCATTTCGCCCACATCCCTCGCCCAAGCGATCGTAAGCATATTATCATTTACGTTCTCTGACGTTGTATCCTTATCACTAGCATTTGTACAACCAAGTAATACTGATGATAATAAAAAAATAAAAATCGATGTTAATAAAATATTCCGACCATTAATTACGTAAGACATTTAACTTCCTCCAATTGATATTGATAATCGTTTTCAATTGTAAGGGCATTATATACTTTTGTCAATTACTGTTGGATATTTTAATTGCTTTAAACCCACTAGCCCCAATAGATAAAAACTTAATTTAAATAGTAAGTAAGCTGTTGAAGCAAACACTCCTTTCTCATTTTTCTCTATGCGGTGTACCTTCCAGCTGTTCAGGTTGAATCACGGTATCCTTGAGAAAGTACTCCGTCTTGCTAAAATATTTGAAAATTCTCTCTTTTTATGTATATAGTTAAGAAAAGTAAAACAGTAAAAATGGAGTTGGACTCATGGATAGGAAAAGAAATTGGGCAGGTAATTTTCAATATAGTACGAGTAATTGGCATGAACCTGATTCTGTTGAAGAAGTTCAACAATTGGTTTCAAGGTTAAAAAAGCTGCGTGTGATCGGAACGCGTCACTCATTTAATAGTATCGCAGATTCTAATGAGAATATGGTTTCATTAAAGAAGCTTAACAAGGTATTATCGATTGATCGAGAAAAGGAAACTGTAACCGTGGAAGCAGGAATCAAGTTTGGGGACCTTTGTTCTGTGCTTCAGCAACATGGCTATGCCTTACATAACCTTGCTTCCCTGCCGCACATTTCGGTTGCTGGGGCTTGTGCAACGGCAACACATGGTTCAGGGAATGGTAATCAAAATTTAGCTGCAGCGGTACGTGCGATGGAAGTTGTTACTTGGGATGGAAGTATTGTTACTTTTTCAAAAGAAAAATCGGAAGATGAATTCCATGGCGCGGTTGTTGGGTTAGGCGGATTAGGTGTAGTCACAAAGCTAACACTAGATGTCCATCCAAGTCATCAAATGAGGCAGGATGTTTACGAGAACCTTCCGTTAGCACAATTAGATCAACATTTTGAACCCATTTTTTCTAGTGCCTATAGCGTTAGTTTGTTTACCGATTGGCAGGATGAAAGGTTTAACCAGGTATGGCTGAAGAGCAAACTGACGGATGATCAGACTGTCTCATTAGGAGAGGAATTTTATGGAGCAAAAGCGGCCAAAGAAAATCTCCATCCTGTACCGGGGGTTGGAGCAGAGAATTGTACGGCACAGCTAGGGGTACCAGGGGATTGGCTTGATCGGATGCCACACTTCCGAATGGATTTCACTCCAAGTAAAGGTCAAGAGCTGCAAAGTGAATATATTATGGTCCGCAAGCATGCCTATGACGCTCTTTATGCGATTAGTGAAATCCGTGAACAAATCGCACCACATCTATTGATATGCGAAGTACGGACCATTGCACAGGACGAGCTTTGGTTAAGTCCATCCTATAAGCAGGATTCCGTTGCTATTCACTTTACTTGGCAAGATAGATGGGCGGAAGTTCAGAAGGTGCTGCCACTCATCGAAGCTCAGCTTGAACCTTTTCAAGCAAAGCCACATTGGGGCAAATTGTTTACTACTTCCCCTGCAAAAATACAGTCACTTTATGAAAAGATGCCTGCCTTTCAGCAACTGCTTAGGAAGTATGATCCGAATGGCAAATTTCGCAATACCTATTTGAATCAATATATATTTAATGAGGTAGAGTGAAAGCGCTAAGGAAAATAACTGTTTGAATATGAGGGCCTCTTGCAAATGATGCAAGAGGCCCTGTTAC
The DNA here is from genome assembly GCF_046562815.1 of Neobacillus sp. 204. Classification (NCBI taxonomy): domain Bacteria; kingdom Bacillati; phylum Bacillota; class Bacilli; order Caryophanales; family Bacillaceae; genus Neobacillus; species Neobacillus sp. 204. Next base: position 20,124 of record NZ_JBJORY010000002.1, on the reverse strand, counting down.
TATCTCATATTAGGGAAAAGCCAATAGAATCGTCCTTAAATCCGCAATTACTATTAATCCTGCCCAATCATCACATAGTGTCTCTAGCCATTAATTATCGCTTCTGTTAATGTCCAGTATTGATCGTGTCTTCATCCGTTTTGTCCCAATGGCTTGTATGTTGATCTAGTTTTTCCATACAAACCTTAATTCGATTACCCTCAGTATGGAGTAAAGAAATATGTTGGTGTAGACTTGCTTCTCTTTCCACAATCGCCCGCTTCATTTCCTCCGGTGCTGGTCCGCCAGGAAGCGATCAAATTTTAACAAAGTGTTCTGGGTCCATTGATGTGCGAATGATCTCCTCAGGTAAATTCAATGGATATCCAATAACTGCATTTGCCGCTTCATCAACGAGTACAGATGTGACATGGGTAGCATTCAATCCTCTTACCAAGGCAATTTTCACCACCTGGCTGGCTATGGAATGAGAGGTTCGGAACGGGATGTTTGCTTCCCTAAACAGTGTGTCTGCTAATTCCGTTATCGTCGCAAAACTTTCTTGGGCCCTTCTTTTTAACAGTGCTTCATTTACTTCAATTGTTCCCACCACCACTTTTGTTAACCGAAAGACTTGATCAATAAGATGTAAGCCCTTCCATAAATACGGCTGTAGGTCATCCTCGGTATCGTTAATATCACCGTATGGTGTATTATGTAACATTTGAAGTACGGTTTGGGCATTTCCAATACCGCTTGAGCTTAATGCACGAATATGCTCTAGTGATACAGGATTTCTTTTTTGCGGCATAATGGAACTCGTTTGAACATAGGGGTCTGCCACACGAATCGCTGAAAATTCCTGGCTTGACCATAAAAGAAGATCTTGTGAAAACCGGCCGAGATTAATAAAGGTTAATTGGATCGCTGTTGCAATTTCCCCTAAATAATCGGCACCGCCAATAGAATCATAGGCACTCTTGATGATTTTCGGGAATCCTAATAGCTCTGCGACTCTATTACGGTCAATCGGAAAACCGGTTGTAGTTAGGGCCGCCGCTCCGAGGGGACTGGCATTGCATGTATCATAGGCAGCCTTCAATCTTTTTAAGTCACGGTCAACGACATCATACATTCCTAAGAGATAATGAGAAAACGTCATAGGCTGGGCCTGCTGCGTATGAGTATGCCCAAGGAAAATGGTTTCCTTATAGGTGTCAATCACCTTCAAAAGTGTTTCTTGAAAGGTAAGCAGCGCCTCGATGGCGAGTAGAATCTTTTCCCGAAGAACCATTCTGTAAATGGCAACACCCATATCGTTTCGGCTACGAGCAAGGTGCAAACTCCCACCCGTTTCGCCGGCAACATTCATAATTTGACTTTCTACAAGAAAAAAGAGGTCCTCATACTGCCCATCATATGTGGATTGAAGAATTGTCTCTTTGTCAATCGCGCAAATACCTGCCAGAATTTTGGAAGCCGCACTCTCCTGTAACAAACCTTGTTCCACCAGCATGATCAAGTGAGCTTTATGGATTGCCAGCATCGGCTCTAGTAAAGATTGCTTGGCATGCTCATAAGCAGGTGCCAATACTACCTCTGAATAGGTCGCCCCAGGAAACTTCCGCCCTTCCTTTTCGAAAATGCTATCCTTAATACTCATCTCAATCCCCCCTATAAGTTACATATCATGGATATTTCGGTAAATAAGCATGAAGTATGAAAAAACTTAAAAAACTAGTCAACTTTAGAGAATAAAACTGGAGAAAAAAGTTCGCAATCTTTTGTTTATTTTATGTTCCCAGCATTTTTATGTTAATAAAAAAGCATGAACATTGTTTGTTCATGCTTTCTGCTGTCCGGAAGACAATTAAATTTTGTATGTAGCACTGGATGCGAAATAACTCGCTTATTACTAATCTTAGCTCCTAGGCTCAATGATATAAAACGGAGGGGTAAAAGCATTAGACAATGCCTTTGAACCGAATAAAATCAATTTATGAGGCTAACGGTGATACACTACACCACCTTCATATGCATGTTATGCCTAAACATGAATACCAAGAAAATTGGTGAAAACGAGGAAAATGGAGTCAAGCACGTTGGGGGTCTGACCCCGATTCCCCCTAAAGTAGAAGCTTACTATGAACACATTTGTGTAATAAAATTAGTTTGTGAGATGTTGGAAAAACTCATAAGCCTCTATATCCGTATACCCTTCATGTACCACCTTACCCACGGCTTGAATCATTTCTTCAGGGTTTTGGGATTGGAAAATATTCCTTCCCATATCTACACCAGCTGCTCCTCCTTGAATAGAGTTGTAGGCTAGAGTTAGGGCATTTTTTTCTGGTAATTTCTTACCTCCTGCCACTACTAATGGGACTGGGCATGCTGCAGCAACCTTTTCAAAATTCTCACAGTAATAGGTTTTAACAATTTGAGCACCAAATTCAGCTAGCATTCTTGTGGCTAACAAGAAGAATTGATGGGTTCGCTCCATTTTTTTACCTACAGCTACTACACCCATTGTTGGAATTGAGTACCTTGAGCCAACGTTAACCGCTCGGTTTAACTCTTCAATTGTTTCTTTTTGTCCATCTGCCCCAATAAATGTTTGAATCGCGATAGCACTCGCATTCATCTTTATAGCATCTTCAATGTCAACCACCATCGATTCATGGCTTAGGTCATCTTGGAGAACACTCGATCCAGATGAAGCTCTTAATGCAATAGCCTTATTATAGGTTGGCGGAACACTGCTTCGAATGGCCCCTCTAGTCCCCATTAAACAATCCGCATAATTTGCCAATCTAGGAATAAGCAAATCTAATCTTTCTAATCCCGAAGTAGGACCCATGAAATAACCATGGTCAAACGCTAACATGACAGTTTTACCAGAGTTAGGGTTAAAGATTCTGGATAAGCGGTCTTTCATCCCCCAATCATAATTGTTCGCACCTTTAACATGGTAATTCCCATTGTTCGCGAAAGGAACACTTTCAGAAAAATCTTTTGCATTTTTGTTACCAATAATATCTGCCATCTCTATCTCTCTCCTTAATTCCTAAATTAACAACCACGAAATAAACGATAAACTCTTAAAAATCGTAGTCTTTCGTATTGTCTTTCGTAAATACAATCCGTTCAGGCAACACAATAATTCCTGAATTATCTGCTGTATAATCGTAGCCTTGGATGGTGTTCGGCTCTACTTTAACGGAACCCATATCAGGAACATCCAAAAAGTCCCCCACTTTTAGTTCCTTTCCTTGCGCTAACCAATAAGCGACATATACGGCAAGGGCGCCTTGATCTTTTACATCCCATAAACCATGGTTGTTAATGGTACCGTTTTCAATAAATTGTCTCATTGAATTTGGAGAAGCAAATCCTGTAATAATGACATCATCTGCTTTTAACCCTTTATTTTCAGCTGCTTGGGCCATTGCTGGAAGAGCAGTTGAGTCTGGGCAAAGAACGGCATCAATATTAGGATAAGAATCTAAAATACTTCCGCCAACTTGTAATGATTTTTGTTCATTTGCATCTCCAAATTGAGTCGTGACAACTTCCCATTTTGGATATTTTTCTTTAATGTATTTGTTTGCATAATTAACCCATGAGTTTTGGTCTGGAACGGTTGGGCTTGAATAGAACCAGCCAACTTTTTTAGCATCATTGGGGTTATCCATTTGCTGTGCAGCCATATCGACAAGCATTTTACCTAAGATTTCTGGTGTGCCTTGGTTTACATAAACAGAACGATATTTAGGATCAACATCCGAATCCCATGTAACAACTTTAACGCCAGCATCTAATGCCTTTTTCAATGCCTGATTTAAACCGTCTGAAGAGACAGAAGAGATGGCAATCGCATCAGCACCGCTATTTACCGCACTATTAATAATTTGCACTTGATTAGCAACCGTACCTTCTGGAGCACCATCGTATTTTACTTTAAAGCCAACTTTCTTGGCCATTTCCTGCGCACCATCATTACCAGATTCAAAGAAGGCATTCCCAGTCATTTTTGGAATGAAAACAACCTGAATATCTTTATCATCTTTCTTTTTGCCCCCGTCACCAGAATCACCATTATTGGATCCGCACGCAGCAACAAATAACATCACAATGGCCACAACAATCAATAGTTTCATAGACTTTATTTTACTCATTGAAAGTTAACCTCCAATATTTTGTTTTTGTGTTAAGATTCCTTTCAGGTTAAATCTGAACTCTGGATTTATTCCCAGGAATGCGACAGACACAATAAGCAAAACCCCCGTAGCCAATCCGATATACTGGGTCGAAACTCCAGCCATTTGCAAGCCTATCTGCAAAAATCCTAATATAATGCTGGCTAATGCTGTCCCTACGACACCCCCTTTACCTCCTGTAATGATTGTACCTCCCAATACAACGACAGTTAGAATGGGCATAAGATATTCAGCACCATAATCAGATCTTGCACTACCTAAATAGGAAGTTAATACCACCCCTGCAATACCAGCACTTAACCCTGACAGGACGTATGTACTCGCAATGATTTTTTTAGTATTAATCCCTGAGTACTCGGCTGTGTTTTGATTAATTCCTGTTAGGTATATATATCTGCCATACCTCGTGCGGTGCAGAAGGATATATGCGATTAAAAACATAATAATAAATAAGATAACAGCATTTGGGATTCCCATGACCTTCCCATTGGCAATTTGGCTAAATCCTTCAGAAAATCCGGAAATCCCTTCATAAGTACTAACATCAGACAATCCCACCAACACAATGGCAATCCCACTGTATAAAAGCATGCCGCCAAGGGTAATAACCATCGCTTGAACTCTTCCATAAGCAATAAGGACTCCATTGAGAAGGCCGCATAATCCACCAATTAAAACTGCACAAATGATGGAAACCCAGATATTTATACCAACCACTTGTGATAAAAGGCCCGTAACAACAGAGGTTAACCCGATAATCGACACTCCAGAAATATCGATTCCCCCTGTAATAACGACCAATGTGACAAAAAAGCCAATAATAGCAATGGGAATAAAATCGTTAAAACTATTTAACAAAATGGTGACATTCCAGAATCTCGGATTTATCATCCCAAACACGATAATTTCAGTAACAATTAAGAGGAATAAAGTAAGGTTCCATTTCGGGATTTTAGTTAACATGTCATTTCTAAGCCTCCTTTTGTAGAACTCTTGCATTTAATCTTACTTTCTTTGCCTTTTTATTAGCATTAAACGCAAGCAGGGCATCGATAACGACAATGATGATTAAGAGAGAACCCGATATCGTATCATTCCAAAAGGCTGGTACTTTCATAAAGACAAGAGCAGAATTGATCGACGTTAAAATAATGGCTCCTAAAGCTGCCCCAACAACCGTTCCGATTCCGCCTATCAATGACACCCCTCCTAGAACGCATGCTGCGATGACAGTTAACTCAATTCCTGCTCCTGCATTTGTGGAGACAAAGCCAATTTGACTCACAAAGATTAAGCCTGCTAAAGAAGCACAGATACCAGAAATGACAAATGAATAAGCAATATATCTATTCACAGGAATCCCTAATGAAATGGCTCCGTCTACATTGTCACCAATAGCGGTGTAATATCTTCCCTTGCTGCTCTTAGATAGATACACCTGAACGAATATGACCACTACAATAACGATGAAAGACAATAAATTAATTCCGAAGATGTCTATTTTCGAAAGTTCTTTAACATTTGCAGGGATATTTTCTACCCATTTTCCGTCAGTATAAATAACTTGGACTACTCTCGTAATGGAGAGTAAGGCTAACGTCATAATAAACGAAGAAATTTTTAATTTTATCACTCCAAAACCATTAATGACTCCAATGCATGCTCCTATTAATATGGCAACGATTACAGCTAGAAAAATATTTCCCCCGTCTCTTAGAATGGTTCCGCACACAGCGGCACTTAAGCCCAGCGTTCCGCCTACTGAAATATCTAAATTCCCCGTCAATAGAACAAAGGTCATCCCTACCGCAAGAACAATATAAACCAAGCTGCTTTTTAGGGATTTATCAATATTCTGTAAAGATAAATAGTCAGTGTTTATGAAACCTACAACCACAAAAAGAAGGATTAAAAATAGAAAAGTTCTAAATTCCCCTTGTTTGATTATTTTTGAAACCCTAGCCATGTACTTTATCACTTCCTTCAAATGTTCCAAAAGCTGCCCTCATCACATTGACTGCATTAATTTCGTCTAACGTTAGGCAAACATTGCACGTGCCCTGATAGACAGCATAGATCCGGTCGCTGATTCTTTCGATTTCCTCTAGGTCAGAGGAAATGAGCAGAATAGAAAATCCTTGGTTTTTTAGTTCTGTGATGATGGAATAGATGTCTCCCCTTGCTGCGGCATCAATTCCCCTTGTTGGTTCATCCATAATAATCAATTTAGGGTTCATGGATAGAGCCCTTGCAATAACTGCCTTCTGTTGATTCCCGCCTGATAGTGATTTGATTTCATCCTCCTGGGAATTTACCTTAATTCTTAATCGATCGATATATTCATTGGCCACTTGTTCTTCTATCTTCTTCTTTGTAAAAAAACCGTGCCGTTTAATCATTTGTGAGGTGATATTATTTCTTACCGAACTGATAGAAAAAATACCGTTCAAAAATCGATCTTCAGGTATATAAGCCAGCCCGCTGTCCACCGTTTCATTGATGGACAACTTTGTAATGTCTTTTCCATCAAGATAGACTTTTCCGCTCTGGATAGGATTTATTCCGTAAATCGCCTCGGCGATCTCTGTTCTGCCAGCCCCGACAAGTCCGGCAAGTCCCACAACTTCCCCCTTATAAACGTCAAAACTAATATGCTTAAATCCATCACCAACGATTTTTTCTACTTTTAGGATTGGTTCTTCTCCCTCATGATTGGATCTTCGTCTTTCAAACGTAGCTTCGTAATGATTTTCGTTTCCTGCTGGGAGCAGCCCTTGAATCAAAATTTCTTTCGTAAACTCATTTATTTTGCCTTTTAGCGTTACTTTTCCGTCCCGCAGGATGACTGCATGCGTGGAAATCTGAAAGACTTCATCAAGACGGTGGGTAATATAGAAGATACCAACTCCGGAATTCTTTAACTGCTCAATCACTTTGAATAAAGACTTTGTTTCTGAAAACGTTAATGTAGATGTTGGTTCATCCAGAATTAACACTTTGGATTTTCTTAAGAGTCCTTTAATAATCTCAAGTTGTTGTTGTTCAGCGATACTTAATGTAGCAGCGAACCGATTCAAATCAATAGTCCAGCCCAATTCATTAATGAGCTTGACTGACTCTTCCCTCACTTCACTTTTATCCTTACTAAATCCAATCGTTAGGTTTTGTTCAACCGTCATATTCGGAAATAACAGCGGCTCCTGCGGCACTAAATAAATGCCTCTTTCATGAGCTGCAAAAGGATTCAAATGATTTGCTTTTTCACCATTTATTTCAATAATCCCTTCATCCGCTTTGTAAATTCCAGTGAGGATTTTCATTAAGGTACTCTTCCCTGCTCCATTACCGCCAATAATAGAGATAACCTCCGACTCATTAAGTTCTAATGAGATCCCTTCCAAAACTGTGTTTCGGTTAAAGGACTTTCGGATATTTTCCAATTTCACTAAGTTCTTTGGCATTTCCATAATCCCCCCTACCTGGGCACCTTTCCATGCAACCGCTTACTTTTTTATCAGTCTATTACTGATTCATACTTTTTATTTACAAACAAACATTTTATTAGCTACTAAACTATATATTTTTTTTAAATGATTACAAATGTGAAAATAACCCAAAACACCTTATTAGTTATTCCCTCGTAGATTATATGAACTAGGCATAATTTTCATTACAGTCTTATTACAATGTATAAGGGTTATGGAATGACAATCAAAGAGAAATTTATTGTTACTTATGTTTTACGGCAAAGCAAACGTAACACAATTGTTTTAACATAAAATTTTTGTATTAAAAATAAACTGTAGAGAGTGAAGAAGATGACATATGAAAATAGCCTTATCATAAAAATCGCCTGGAAATATTACATTGAAGGAATGACTCAAAATGAAATAGCAGAGTCTTTAAACCTATCCAGAATGAAAGTGATTAAATACCTAGATATTGCGAAAGCAAACAACATTATTCAATTTAAAATCAACCTAGATAAATTTGTTGACATCGATCTGCAAAATAAAATCAAGCAGCAATATCATTTACAAGATATTTATATTGTTCCTGCCTCTATCGAAAATCCGTTAGATAGTCTTACAAAAGCCGCCGCCCAATATATTGAAGACAGAATTACTAGTGACACCATGATTAATGTTGGTTATGGGCAAGCCGTTTCAAGAACCTTAGGACATTTAACGATCTCAACTAAGTATAAAGTCACATTCGTCTCTTTATCCGGCGGGGTAAAATTCTACATTCCGACAGTTATCGATTCGTCATCCGATTATTACACAAATCCCAATTACAACCATTACATTATGCCGGCCCCTTTATTAGCATCCACAGAACATCTCGCCAAATTATTGATTCAAGAAAGACCAATCAAGAAAATCTTTGAAATGATCCCTTACTCTACGATCACGATCATTGGCATTGGAGCAGTAAATGAACAGGCCACCATCGTGAAGGAAGGATATTTGAACACGAGTGAAATGGAAATCTTCAAATCAATGGGGGCTGCGGGGGATTTATTAAGCCAATTTTATGATAGAGATGGCAATGTCTTAGATCTTCCATTGCATAGACAACTGGTTAGTACCGATATCCATTTATTAAAATCACTTAACCATGTTGTTGCAGTGGCTGGAGGGAATGAAAAAAGAGAGGCTATTATCGGTGCATTAAAAGGGGGATATATCGATGTATTAATTACAGATGAAGTCGTTGCAAAAAGTCTAATTGAATGAAATGCACCTGATCATTAATCCCTAATAATGCTAGAAAGGAAGATTGATAGCATGGAAAAGTACTTAATGGCGATTGATGCCGGAACGGGCAGCGTCAGAGTCATTTTGTTTGACACATTAGGCAATGAACACTATGTTACACAATCAGAATGGACCCATAATGAAGATAAAAGATATCCAGGTTCCATGGACTTTGATATCAATAAAAACATTGAAATTATTATCAATCTAATTATAGAAATCCTTGCAAAGAGCAAGGTTAACCCAGAAAACATTGTATCTATTTCAACCACCAGTATGCGTGAAGCCATTGTCCTATACGATGAAAACGGGAAGGAGTTATGGGCCTGTGCCAACGTGGATTCAAGATCAAACGATGAAGTCGCGAACCTTTACAAAATAAGCGATAAGATTGAAACAGATATTCATCATGTTTCAGGACAGACCTTTTCATTAGGGGCTATTCCTAGAATCCTTTGGGTGAAAAATAATATCCCCGAAACATACAACCAAGTCAAATATGTGACGATGCTGAACGACTGGATTACATATCGCATGACTGATGTGATTTCTGTCGAACCTTCTAATGGCTGTACGACTGGTCTTTTCGATATTAAGAAAAGAGTTTGGGATTCAAGTATTCCAGAGAAGGTTGGTCTGAGGAATGATATTCTTCCGATTGTAAATGAAAGCGGATCCATAATTGGCCATGTTACCGATGAGTTCTCTGCACTTACTGGATTAAGCACGCAAACTTTAGTTGTTGCAGGGGGTGGCGATGCTCAATTAGGCTGCATTGGTATGGGGGTCATCAATGAAGGAGATGCGGCTGTATTAGGCGGTAGTTTTTGGCAATATGAATTTACAACCAACCAGGTCGAAATCAATGATCATTGTAAAGTAAGAGTGAATTGCCATGCACTCCCAAATACTTGGCAATATGAAGCGATCGCCTTCTTTCCTGGATTAATCATGAGATGGTTCAGAGATACGTTTTGTGAGCTGGAAGCCTTCCTTCAAAAAGAAAGTGGAGAAAGCATTTATGCCCAAATGGAGCAAAGAGCCCAAAGTGTACCGGCTGGCAGCAATGGAATGATCTGCACTTTTTCCGATAAAATGAATTACTTTTCATGGAAACATGCGGCACCAAGTTTCGTAGATTTTAAATTTACTAGTTCGTTTAATAAAGCAACCTTTTATCGAGCTATTATGGAAAATGCCGCTTATGTAACAAAGGGGAATATTGAAGCTGTTTCCAACATTACTAACACGTCGCCAGAATCCATTGTTTTTGGAGGAGGAGCATCAAAAAGTGACTTATGGTGCCAAATTGTCGCTGACGTTCTGAATATGAAGGTAAAAATTCCAGTTGTTAAGGAATCGACAGCGCTTGGTGCTGCTATTTGTGCAGGTGTAGGAGCTGGCGTTTATGATAGTTTTAATGAAGCCATTAATCAAGTGGTGAAATTTGAAAAAACCTTCGAACCAAACGTATCAAATCACTTCATTTATGAAGAATTATATAAAAAGTGGGTAGCCATATACAAAGTACAATTAGATTTAGCCGATCTCGGAGTGACAGACCATATGTGGATCGCACCAGGCTTATAAAATATACAGAGGAGGCAAACAAAATGACTGTTATTAACGAGAATGAGAGAGACTACCGGTTTGGTGATAGTGGTCCTAAGTATCTTTTGAAAGGACCTAGAATGAACTTTGGTATCGTTATGTTACAACCGGGTCAAGATTTTACAGCCCATTACCATAACGTTATGGAAGAAAACTTCTTTATTTTAGAGGGCGACCTAGAAATTCATATTGACAATGAGATTTTCCAATGTAAACAAGGGGATTTTGTTCACGTTGAACCAAAGAAAGTCCACTATTTAATAAATAAGGGTGATACAGTCTTTAAAGCAGCTTTTATGCTAGCCCCTTATCAAGAAAAAGATAAGGTTGAAGTCGAGTACCAGCCATACGGTAATTAAGCTACTTTGTGATAAATTTCGTAAATAAAATATGGGCTGTCAAGATTGGCTCTATGAATTCAAAAAAAGTGCCTGACCCCCATTGAAGGAACGATTTACTCCACTGGGGGTCAGGCATCCACCATAAAAGTAAATTGCATTTAAGATATATAAGATCCATTTTTTCACTTATATCGGAACTTCTGACTTTTTACTGTAGGACTGGAATTTTTTCCGTAATGTTCAAATCCGTTATCATAAAATTGAGCCACTTTACTCGACCAGTTACTGGTATCTTTTCCGTTCGTCCGTTCAGACATATAGGATGATATCGTTTGATCATATTGGTCAATGATTTCCTTTTGAATTTTCGCATCATAATGTTCTTTTAGAAGGGTTGCCTTAATTGGCAGCCTTGGTTTTTGAGCGGGAACGGATCGTGGATATCCGACGACCAGACCTGAGATTGGGAAAACATATTCCGGAAGATTCAATTGATCAACAAAGGTTTGGGGATTTCTCCGTATTCCTCCGATTGGAACGATTCCGAGTCCCATCGATTCAGCCACTATAACTGCGCTTCCCAGAGCGATCCCTACATCGGTTGAACCGATAATAATTGCTTCTAAGTCCTCAACAATTTTAAACTCCGTACCATTTTTTTCAGCAGCCAGTTTCGCCCGATAAAAATCCATGCAAAACACTAGAAATACTGGAGCCTCCTCAATCCACCTTTGGTTGCCTGCCGCTTTCGCCAATGCGGATTTCCTTTCAGGCTCCCTGACTTCGATCACGCTCACTTGCTGACCATTAATCTAATTCGGGCCTGCCAAAGCCGCCTCAATAATCGTTTGTATCTGGGCTTCGCTCACATCTTTTTCACTGTCGAATTCCCTAACTGAGCGATGATTTCTTAATAATTGAATGGTTGCGTTCATTCTATCACTCCTCGTGTATACGATACTACACACTCAGCTTTAAATTCAAACACCTGAATCTAATAAAAGTGCCTGTCACCACCTGCATAAGGTAGCTGAAGGTGGTGTCAGGCACTTCTTTACTTCTTAAGAAGTTCTAAAAAGGAACAAATGGTTAAGATCCCTTTATCAAAGTTTTCCAAGTTAAAGTGTTCGTTTGGAGCATGAAGATTTTCATCTGGCAAACCGAATCCCATTAAGACAACAGGAGCATGTAGGGATTGGTTGAAATCCGATACAATCGGAATCGAACCGCCTTCTCTTTTGTAAACAGGCGATTTCCCATAAACGATTTCATACGCCTCGGCCGCTTTTTGTATCATCGGACTGTCGATCGGCGTTAAGAATGGATTCCCCGTATCTTGAAGAGACACTTTTACGGTACAGCCTTTTGGCGCTTGTTCTTCTAGATGTTTTTTGATTAATTGCTGAATCTTTTTAGGGTTTTGATTGTGGACGAGACGGCAAGTGATTTTGGCATGTGCCTCGTTCGGGATGACCGTTTTTGTCCCTTCTCCCTGAAATCCGCCCCATAATCCGTTTATTTCTAAGGTTGGGCGTGAACTGATTCTCTCAGGATAAGGAAAATTGTTGTTTTCCCCTCCGGTTAAATCGGTTAACCCTAATGATTTTTTCAATTTTTTTTCGTCAAATCCTAACGCTTTAATTTGTTCCTTTTCAAATTCTGATAGTTCCACAACATCATCATAAAAATGGTCCACATTTACTTTTCCGTTTGCATCATGAAGGGTCGAAAGCAGCTGTACCAATAAATGGTTCGCGTTAGAACTCTCATTTACTTGAGGACCACTTCCGGGGGAATATTGAAAAATATGACTATATAGTGATGTCGGATGTAGGTGCAGAGCCACAATTCATTCATGAGCAAGTAAGATGGTGGATGGATCGCCAACGACAAAATGGAGATACGACTCCGTTTATGATTGCCAGACATAACAGTATGGAGCGTGGATTAGAAGAAATGCTCATGCGTTATATTTCTGCCTATACATATGACCCAAATGTGTATAGGGAGATTTGTTCAGATTGCGGTCAACGTTTAGAGTCTAATGAAACGTTTGAAGCCTATGGCAGAATTTATTGTGGACCATGCTATCAGTCCAAATAAGAGCTAAAATGATAAAAAAAAGAGTCCTGATCTGATCAGGACTCCCAAAGCAATTTGAATTAAGGTGTAACTCCAAGTTCTCTTAAAATATCATCTAATCTTTTACTCTTCACATTATCTGCAGGTTTTGGCGTGTTTTCTACATCTGGATTTACTTTTAAGTAGTTGGTTTTGACAAATCCGATGTCTGTTGCATTAACAATACCATCAAAGTTAATATCTGCTTCGCGTTTATTTGTGCCCCAAGCTTCTTGAATCGCCAGTGCATCGTAAATGTCGATTACTTGGTCTTGGTTTACATCACCTGCTACTGCTTCTTTGTTGTCAATGTACATATATTGCCCATACCACACACCGTTGCGTAAGAAGCCAACTTTTTGATTTTTTTGTATCGTAATAAAGTGCCCGGGTAGGTGTACTTCTTTGGTAAATAGTTGATCGGTTAACGGAAGCTTAGTCACAAGGAACTCTGGGTCGTATCTGCTATTTATAGTTGCATCGTAGACTTTACCCATAGCATCGGAAAAGATTACTTTAGCCCCAGCTTGAACCCAATCTTTTTTATTCCAGACAATAACTTGACCAGATGCATACTTTCTAAAACCTTCTGCTGTAAGGTAGCCAAATGCTTCAGAGAACGTAGGGGTGACGTTCCAAGAAAATGGTGCAAAGAAGAGATTGGTTGATGTGCCCGCTTCATTCACATAAGAAACCTTTGCATTAAATCCTGCGAATGTAGTGTAAGCAGTATCTTTCACCTTAATAGTTACGTCTACAGCAGGGATTTTGCCAGAAACTTCTTTCGTAGACGCTACATCTAGTTTGATCGATGGTTTTCCATTCGTATAGGTAACGGTTACTGTTCCTTCACCAAACTCACTTAATGCTGCATTGGGTTTTGCCTCAACCACTTCTAGTTGAGTGCCAAATTTAGGACCATAATAGTCATAGTCTAACAAATTCCAAGTGGCTGACTTTAATTTTTGTACATTGTCCAGTGTGAGGGTAGTGGTAATCGTTTCCCCTAATGCGATCGATTTTTGTTTACTGGTTCCATAAGCAAATGGAGTACCTTCTTTAACAAAGTAGTAGGCTTTCCTTCCACCTATGTTCCCAGCTCCATCAAATCCATCCATCTTAAAGCTTAGGACCGGAGTTTTTTCATCCATCGGTATTTCTTCTTTCCATTTTCCCGCTGTGTCCATACGGACAGATCTAGGTACTGGACTGTTGAAGTACCACCTGAGCCAGTTTTTGGATTGGTCGACTGCCATCCCTGCTTGTTTTGCCGCTTCAATTTCTTTGTCATAGATTTGCACTTCAAATGGATAAGTAGTTTGACCTGGATTGTACTCAAGGATCGGAGACTCTTGATCCAATGAGCTTGTAAAAGTAGGTAGATCAATATCTACTATTAGATCGAAGGATTTGGTAAGAACTTTGTCAGCCTCAGTAGTCGTAATCGTTTTCAGTTGGTATTGCCCCGGTTTTGCTTGTGCTGTTTCTGTAGAGATTCCATCGGCTGTAAACGGATAGTAGTTTCCATTAAACATAACTAGATAATAGTTTGTATCGACGTTTTTTCCAACCAGATTGTGTCGTCCAACGAAACCAAGCTCTTGCCCCGATTTCCGGTCTACTAAGATCATGTCCATGGTTTTCATCGGTGTTTTCAAGTTCATTTGCGCAGATACCAAAGAATTTCTATTAAATTCGCCATAGTGATCATAGCGATAGTAGGCTGGTCTAAATATATTACTACCTCCGATATCCAGTGTTTTGAAGTTGTCTTCCGCTGTACGAACACTAAATGGAATCCGATATTGCTCGGTTTGATCCTCTTGGTTGGTCACTAAGAGGTAACCTTCGTAAATTCCTTCAGCAGCAGCTTTAGGTACTTCGATGGTAACATGTAGACTTTCGGTAGAAGCTGGATCCACTGTTAAGGTTGGGTGGAATTTCACTTGTACCTGGTTGGCTACGGCATCTAGGCTACCTTTCACCGCTTGGAACTGAACGTTCAAATTGAAATTCTTTACTTTATCAGTTAGGTTTTGAAATTTCAACTTTTTGGTAACGCTAAGATCTTCACCTGCATAATGAGTGCCAAACGCAATGCCACCTGTTTTTTCTTTGATAGTAGTGATTACATCAGCGTTAGGAACTAGGGTCGTATCCTGTACTTGAATCTTCATCCCCGTATGTACGGCTTGATAAGGATCCACGCGTCCTGCTCCCACTTCAAATACACTGTAGGAACCATTCAGTGGATCAGCGGTGTTCATCATGATTGTTTTTACATCTTCAGGCTGTAACGTTGGATTGACTTGTAATAAGAGTGCTGCAACACCAGCCGCATTTGGCGTTGCCATGGAAGTACCTGAGAGACGAGCATACGCATATTTGTAATCGGTTGGTGCGTCATGGTTCCCGATGTAAGCGGGTACAGAAGACAACACACTGACTCCAGGAGCGGTGACTTCTGGCTTGATGTCATAGGTTCTTTTGGCTGGTCCACGAGAACTGAAGTCAGCTAGGGTGTCCCCTTGTGTTTTGGTTACAGTTAAATTACTAAATGTGAAGGATTTATTTCCTGCAGTTAGTTGCTCCTTCACCTTGAGTCCATCCTCTTGAGTAAGAGAGAAAGTAGGAATAAAGTTTTGATCTTCTCCCAAGTAAGCAGGAATATGGCCAGGTTCGTTGTTATACATTAAGACAGCCGCCGCGCCATGTTGTTTCGCAAACTTCACTTTATCTGCAAATGCATATGTACCTCGAGCAACGAAAGCGATTTTGCCATTCACATCTTTGCCCGTGTAATTCGCGTCACCACCAAGACCTACGTTTACTAGATCTAAACTTTTCCCTTCTAGAGTAGATAGGTTATCAGTGAAGGATTTTGCCATGTTACGCAGTTCCAGCCCACTGAGTGTTCCGATCGCCCCTTTCATGGACGATTGAGAAATGGATACATCACTGGCTCCAACGGTGAGAGCGAGTGCAGCAGCTCCAGGAGAGCCGAGAGTGTAAGAGTTAGGTCCTGTGTTACCCGCAGCCACCACGGCAGTGACACCACTTAATACCGCATAGTTCACGGCTGTACTCGTTGGTTCGTATGGATCGTTAATTCCTGATCCCAAGGACATGTTAATGACATCCATGCCATCGGCAACGGCTCGGTCGATCCCCGCCATTACGGCTTCCGAAGTACCGCTACCATATGGTCCAAGGACACGGTACACATAGAGGTCAGCATCTGGAGCGACTCCTTTGACAGAGACTTCACTATCGTTTTTAGCTTGACCGACGATGATTCCAGATACGTGAGTCCCATGCTCCGTGTAGTAGGAGATTCCGCTATTGAATTCCGAGCTACCTGACTTTTTCCAATCTGCGTATGTGGTTTCCATCGGATCGTTGTCATTATCGACAAAGTCATAGCCACCTTTGAAGGCATCTTTTAGATCAGGATGATTGTAGTCGACCCCTGTATCGATGACCCCTACTTTTACGCCTTTCCCTGTGATTCCTTCCGCATGAAGCTTGTCTACTCCTACAAGGGGAACACTAGCCGCTTGCGTCGAAGCGTTATTAGATTCTTCCTGTGCGATGGAAGGGGGCTCTACCGTAAAGGTGATATTTTTGTGTACGGATTGGACCACTTCCGATTTCATCAACGTCTCTACTTGGTTCGCAGCAAGGGTAAGAGCCACCCCGTTATAAGAAGTTTTGTAGGAACGGGTGATTTTATAAGAAGGTTCTGCACTTTTGACTTCTGAAGAAGAAGTGGCAGCAGGTAAGATTTTTTCCAGATCACTTTGGAATGTGGAATGTTCTTGATCTACCTGTTCGTTGGCTTCTTGTTTGGTTACTTTTTTGCCTTTCAGAGCGGCCTCTAATACAGCTACTTTTCCTGGCTTAGACTTAAATTGTACGATAACAGAAATGTCTTTGTCTGATTTCAGATCTTCATCTGAAAATCCCTGTAAGCCATAGTTTTCTGTCATCTCGAGTTGGTTTAAGGCCGCTTGTTGTTCTGGGGTGAGCGATGCTAAGATTTGTTCTGCTGATTTACCAGTTGCACCCGAAACAGGTCTGATCCCAAACTGGACGGAGGTGAAAAGTAAACCCAATGATAAAGCAATGGCAGTTGAAGTTTTCGATGTTTTGCAATACCAACGATATTTTCTCTCTTTCATAGGCTCCCTCTTTCTTGCTAAGAATTTGTAAAGATCGTAACGAAATTATTGAAGCATAAGCGTAAAAAGCGATAGAACTGAGAATGTGCGCTTTAACAATTTTGATTTCAACAAAATGCTCCTACATTTTTCAATTTGGCATTAGAGCCATCTTGCCCGAGAATATTATTTCTTCTAAATCACATCCCCTTCCCTTCTGTCTGAAAATTATTACAATTCGCATTATACCTACTCCTTAGAACAGTGTAAATTGGGGGATTTCCATGTGATTCCATTGACCCATTCAACTAAAAAATATTTTAAGTACGTGTCAATAAAGCACGAAAACCTGTGGAAAATAGCATATTTTCAAAGGTGGATGGGTGAAATTTTGTAATAAATTATCAAGTTATGAATGCAATACATTTTAACCTTGGGGAAAAGACTGAAAATTAAAACCATTCTATCAATTCTTACGATTTTAATAGAATCAAATCGATAGATAGTACTAGGGACTCGTATCGAGGAATAGAAGTTTAACTAGGACATTTGTACCAAAAACACCATTCGTGATTAATAGAACTAACTGTCTATGAATGCTGCTTTACTCTGAATGTAGATTACAATTAAGGGACATTGTCAACTTTCCGTTGGAATAAACAGGTTTAATTTTGGTAGAGGTCATATCTGAAAATATCTCTAAAGATGCTTTAACATCAGAGCCTTCTAATTTTTCTTTTTGAATGAGCAATCCTCCCCTTACTTTGGTTTAAAGCAAAAAGAAAATATTTAGTATCGTTCCCATCTAGAAAACCACGCAGCTTATCTTTTTTAAATACTGCTGTGCCGGATAATTCATTTACTCTTCCTATAAATAAAAGAGAGTGCATCCGCACTCTCTTTTATAATGATGTTCTGTTGATGAAGTTTACCTTTTAACAAGAAAAACTTGCCCCACCATATGTACCATCGAACCTTCTCCGACCTACTTAATCGACTGTTTATATCAATACACGTAGGTTTGGACCATAGATGGGGGAGCTTCTGGTTCTACCCAATTAGCGTCGAGTATGGTGATACCCCTTTTTTTAATATTAGTAATACTTACTTACACATTAAAATCGTTAATTTTATTTCATTATAATTCATGAGTATAATGAATATTATCAAGATTTCAAAATCTTAGAATATTTCCAATACAGGGGGAAAACAGCATGTCATTGAACCAATTTTTTGATTTAAGTGGAAAGACAGCAATCGTTACTGGAGGCGGCAGCGGGTTAGGCCGTCAAATGGCAATTGCACTTGCAGAAGCTGGTGCTAACGTTGTAGTAGGTTCACGTCGTTTAGAAGTTTGCGAGAACGTTGTAAAAGAAATTGAAACGTTAGGCGGACAAGCATTTGCCCTGGCATTGGATGTAACAGATCCTGAATCTGTTGGACAAGCTGTAGAGAAAGTGATTTCTCAATTTGGCAAGATCGAAATTTTAGTCAACGCTAGCGGAGTAGCTTATGAAATCCCTGCGACGGAGATGCCTATTAAAGAATGGCAAGTTATGATCGATACAAATTTGACTGGTACATTCTTAATGTGTCAGGCTGTTGGAAGACATATGATTGAAAACAAATACGGAAAAATCATTAATGTTTCTTCAACAGTTGCAACTAGAGGTACGGACCCAGAAGTAGTAGACTCCGTAGGATATGCAGCAAGTAAAGGTGCCGTTAACACGTTAACGAAGGATCTTGCAGTCAAGTGGGCTCGTCATGGACTGACTGTGAATGCTATCGCACCTGGAATCATGACTACTGGAATGAATGATCCGCAAGTAGAAGGTACACTTGCAAATAAATTGGGCGGGGAAGGTACTAAGACTCCTTCAAGGAGATTAGGCGGAGATAATGATATAGCTGGAGCTGTCATTTACTTTGCTTCGGCATCTTCTGATTATTGTAATGGAAATATATTGGGAATTGATGGCGGACTTGGGGCTAAGTAATATTTATACCCAACCTTAGTTTGAAAATTTAATAGAAATATTAATTTTACTTAATTGCAAGTTAACAATGTTAATTAACAAGTGAATTAATATTATAATTCCTACCAAAATTAGAACGATATTTAGCACAAAAAACAGAGGCTGGCTAATTCCTCAGTTTTTTTATATTTATTTTATCATGCTTTTTTGATATTTATATACGTCTACTTCAGATGGGTTACCGCTTAGAACGAAGAAGATTCATGCATTCTTTCGTGGTATAAAATGAAGACACCATTCACAATTATGGATGGTGTCTAGTGTGTTAGATAATAAATGGCGAAAGGTATTTTGAAAGAGTTTATCGTTTTTTTTGTCCTATGTAATAGCCTACACAATTTCACTAGTTATGGCTGCTGCGTTCCCGCCCTGACCAGATTCCTAGTGTCCTTGTTGGACTATAACTCCGTTGGTAGGACTCGAACCTACGACCGATCGGTTAACAGCCGATAACTCTACCACTGAGCTACTGCGGAAAAATGGTAAGTTATTTTGCTATTGCAAAAAACTCAAGTGCCAGCTATGTTTTTTGGTTTTAGTGGAAATGACGGGAGTTGAACCCGTGTGCAAAGATATTGGCACTTATACATCTACGAGTGTAGTCAGTAGTATTCATTTCACTTACTTCTTTAGCCTACTGACAGGCGTTGAAGCAGCTAGTCTGATTAGTCTCTTCCTTCAAGAACCATGCCACATTCTAATGAGAAGTATCTAGAAAATCTGCATACCAAACACATTTTCTAATGTGGATCCATTTATCCTTAACTCATTAAACGATGGTTGTGAACATTCCAGAGTGATCTTTTTGCATTTTTTCTTCGTCCACGGGCACTGTGAACCTTTCAGAGTGACCCTTTTGTCTTTTTTTCTTCATCCACGGGCACTGTGAACCT